>JAGWBP010000017.1:0-393 GCA_021295835.1 Gemmatimonadota bacterium
CGACCCCCTGCTCGCGCGTCCTGATCTCCTCGCCCCGGTAGTGGCTCTTGCGGCGCGACGTGGACGACAGGGCCGGGGAGACGACGCTCATCAGCTCGCCCAGATGGCCCTCCGCCACGGGCGCGCTTGCGGTACAGAGCCAGGAGGTCCTCGCCGGACATCTCCTCCGACGGCATCAAGGTCAGCAGCCAGAAGCAGCGCGGTACGAGTTCGCCCGGCCGCTCGACGACGACCTGCACGACCCTGCGGGAACGGGACCACGACCCGGCCCGGTATGACGACTCGCAGACCCAGGCGCGGGGCTCGCCGCCGCCGGGCGCCCCGTTGTTCAGCGCATCCCAGACCACGGCGTCCATCGCCGGCAGCGCCAGACGCTTCAGCACGGCGTTGTTG
>JAGWBP010000017.1:502-39045 GCA_021295835.1 Gemmatimonadota bacterium
CTCCAGCACCTCGAGGACGAACTCCAGCCCGCCGTCCGCCGTGTGCACCTGCCCCTCGCGCAGCCGCAGGTCCAGGATGCTCCCCGTGGACCTCGACCGGCTGCCTGGCCCTTCCTGACCGGCTGCCCCCCCTTGGGAGGTTTCTGTTTAGCTTTGTGGCTGTCGAGCTAGGCCGGGCGGCAGATCTGCGGAGTGGCCGGGCTCGGACCAGCCGGGCAAGGGAGCGAAAGTGGCGGAATTGGCAGACGCGCAAGACTTAGGATCTTGTGGCCTCGGGCCGTGGGGGTTCGAGTCCCCCCTTTCGCACTTGCGTATGTGCGCGACATGAGCCAGAGGCGCGGAGACCGGGTGGCGGCGGGGAGGAACGGCTCTGGAGCGCTCGCGGCGAGGCTGACCGAGGACGGGGCATGCCGGAGGACGCTGGAGGTCACCGTGCCCCGCAGCCGGGTCGAGCGCCGCCGGGCAGCGGTGGCGTTGGAGTACGCGTCCACAGTCAGGTTGAAGGGCTTCCGGAGGGGCCGCGTACCCCGCTCGGTGATCGACCGTCGCTTCGGGGCCGCGATCGAAAAGGAAGCGGTCGACCGCTCGGTGCGGAGTGCCTGCGCCGAGGCGATCGATTCCGAGGATCTCAGGCCGATTTCGGACGTGGACATCGTTGATGTGGAGTTCCCCGCGAACGGGCCCCTCACCTTCAGCGCGCAGTTCGAGGTGCGGCCCGTCATCAAGCTGGACAGGATTGGTGGATTCCGGCTGACGCGGTCCCGGATCGAGGCGGCGGAGGGGGCAGTCGCCCGGGTTGTCGAACGGCTGCGGCGCGAGCGTGCGACATGGCACACGGAGACCGAGGGCAAGGCCGCGCCGGGCGATCAGGTGGAGGTCTCGGTGACGCCCCTCGACGGGGCTCCCAATGGCGAGACCGAGACGCGCCACTACGAGCTGATGCTGGGCGACGGGTCCGCGCTCCCCGAGATGGAGGAGGCGATCGCCACCCTCGGGGTCGGCGAGGAGGGCGACTTCGAGGTGGCCTTTCCCGACGACTTCGCCGATTCAGGTCGGCGCGGAACGGTGCAGCGGATGCGCATCGAGCTCCTCTCCCGCCGGACGCCGGAGCTGCCCGCCGCCGACGACTCCTTCGCCCGATCGCTGGGCGCGGTCGACGGAATCGACGACCTGCGCGGCCGCATCGCGCACGACCTCGAGGTCGAAGCCAGAATTCGGGCCGAGCGCGAGCTCGACAACGAGCTCCTCGCGATGGTGATCGACGCCAACCCCTTCGACGCGCCGGAGTCGATGGTCGACACCTACACCGATGCTCTGATCGGCGGGATGGCAGACATCGACGGGGACGAGGCGGACTCTCTGCGGGAGTCGCTCCGCCCGACGGCCGAGTACGCGGTGAAGCGCGACCTGATGCTCCACAGGATCGCCGACGAGCACGGTCTGCACCCTGCCGAAGCCGACATCGACCGGGAGATCGAGTCGCTGGCAGAGCGGACCGACGAGGACCCCAGGCGGGTTCGCGCACGCCTCGCCGAGTCTGAACGCATCGCCGACCTGGCCCGACGGCTGATGCAGCGGCGGGTCTTCGCCCTGCTGCGCTCCTCCTCCGAGGTTTCGGAGGCGTCGTGACCCGCTCCCCAAAGAGGTAGCCGCCCATGTCGACCTACCCACCGTACGTCATCGAGCGGACGAGCCGCGGCGAGCGCAGCTACGACATCTTCAGCCGCCTTCTGATGGATCGCATCGTCTTCATCGGGAGCGCGATCGACGACCAGGTGGCGAACATCGTCGTCGCGCAGCTCCTCTTCCTCGATGCCGACGACCGCGACCGCGACATCTACCTCTACGTCAACTCGCCGGGGGGCAGCGTGTACGCGGGCCTCGCGATCTACGACACGATCAACCACATCCGAGCGCCCGTTGCCACCTACTGCGTTGGGATGGCGGCCTCGATGGGCGCCCTCCTCCTGGCCTCGGGGCGCAAGGGTAGCCGCAGCGCCCTACCCAACGCGCGCGTCATGATTCACCAGCCTTCCTCGGGGTACCAGGGCACCGCCTCTGACATTGAGATCGCGGCCAGGGAGATCCTAGGTCGCCGCGAGCGCCTCAACCGCATTCTGGCCGAACGGACGGGGCAACCGCTCGAGAAGATCGCGGCCGATGTGGACCGCGACCGTTGGATGAGCGCCGAGGAGGCCGTCGAGTACGGCCTGGTCGACCAGGTGCTCTGGAAGGGAGACGGCCGCAGCGACGCCGACGGTCCCAGCCGCCGGTGAGCGCGCTCAGCCGGGAGATCTAGAGATGTCCAGCGACAAGCACCTGCGTTGCAGCTTCTGCGGAAAGTCGAAGGAGTCCGTCAAGAAGTTCATCTCGGGGCCGTCGGTCTACATCTGCAACGAGTGCATCTCGCTCTGCAACGAGATCCTCGCCGAGGAGGACGAGCGAGAGAGTCGGGACGCAGCCACCACCTCCCTCTCGCCGCGCGAGGTCAAGGAGTTCCTGGACGACTACGTCATCGGGCAGGAGCAGGCGAAGCGATCCCTCGCCGTTGCCGTCTACAATCACTACAAGCGCGTGCACGGGCAGGGGCGACTGGGAGACGTCGAGATCGACAAGGCCAATGTGCTCCTCGTCGGTCCGACCGGCGTGGGCAAGACGCTGCTGGCGCAGACGCTGGCGCGGGTGCTGAAGATCCCCTTCACCATCGCCGACGCCACCACGCTGACCGAGGCTGGATACGTGGGGGAGGACGTCGAGAACATTCTGGTTAGGCTGCTGCAGGCGAGCGATTTCAGCCTGGAGGACTGCGAGAAGGGAATCGTCTACATCGACGAGCTCGACAAGATCGCGCGCAAGTCCGAGAACCCTTCGATCACGCGCGACGTTTCCGGCGAAGGAGTGCAGCAGGCGCTGCTGAAGATCCTGGAGGGGACCGTGGCGAGCGTGCACCCCCAGGGCGGTCGCAAGCACCCCCAGCAGGAGTACATCCAGATCGACACGCGCAACATTCTCTTCGTCTGCGGAGGGGCGTTCGAGGGGCTGGACAAGATCGTCGAGGCCCGTCTCGGCAAGCACCAGATCGGCTTCGGCGGGGAAGAGGCCGACGCCGACGCAGAGGGTGCCGATACCCGGTACGGCACCGGGGGCAATCCGCTGCAGTGGCTGGAACCGGAGGACCTGCAGCGCTACGGGCTTATCCCGGAGCTGGTCGGCCGGCTGCCCGTGACGGTGCCGCTCGAGGATCTCGACGAGGAGGCGCTGGTGCGCATCCTGCAGGAGCCGAAGAACGCCCTGGTGCGGCAATACAAGACGATGTTCGAGCTGGAGGGGGTCGGACTGACCTTCGATCCGGCCGCGCTCGCCGAGATCGCGCGGCAGACCTTCTCGCGGGGAACCGGCGCTAGGGGACTGCGGGCGGTAATGGAGCGGATAATGCGCGACGTGATGTTCGACCTGCCATCGCGCGAGGATGTGCGGGAGGTCGTGGTGACGCCGGACTGTGTAACCGGCTCGGTACCGCCGCTCCTGGTGCTGCGGCCCGAGACGCAGAGAAAAGAGGCCTAGCAGCACAGTGGACAGGGGCCGCTCGGCGAGCGTGCGCTGTGCGCGGTCGCGGGGCTGACACCCCATGGCGACGCTCCACCGGCTTGACGGCACTCTCGAGATTCCCGACGAGCTGCCCGTCATCGCGCTTCGGGATCTCGTCTTCTTTCCGTACATGGTGGTGCCGCTCCTGATCGGCCGGCCGGCCTCGGTGGCGGCTCTCGAGGAGGCCCGGGGGGCGAGCGGGATGGCCCTTCTGGTGGCGCAGCGCGACGCCGAGACCGACAATCCCGGCCCGGACGACCTCTACCCGGCCGGAACGGTGATCCGCGTCGTCCAGGTCTCCATTCTCGCCGACGGGACTGCGCGCGTCGTGATGGAGGGGATGGGGAGGGCGCGCATCGAATCCTTCCTCGCTCCGAGCGGTCCGCTCCGGGCCAGGGTCGGGCTTCTGACCGAGTGGGAGTTCGAGCCCGACCCGCCGGACGATCCGGAGCTGGATCGACTCTCCGACGAGGTAGCGGCGCTCTTCCGCGACTACGTGCGGCTCTCGCGCAAGATCCCGAACGAGGTGATCGCCGCCACGGCCGACGTCTCAGATCGAGTGCGTCTCGCCCACCTGATCGCGGGCCACCTGCTGGTCGGAACCGCCGAGAAGCAAGAGCTGCTGGAGCAGACCGACGGTCGGGCGCGCCTCGGAATTCTCCGCGAGCTGCTCGTCCGTGAGGTCGAGATCCTCCGCATCGAAGCCAGGCTCGACGAGCACATCCGCCTTCATCCCGAGGAAGGGGTGCCGAGGCTTCCGCTCGAGGACGAGCTCGGCGCTCTTCTCTCGGGCACCGACGATCCGCAGTGGGCCGATCTGGAGGTCGAGATTCGAGATGCGCAACTGACCGACGAGGCCCGCGAGCGGGCGGAGCGGGAGTTCGCGAGGCTGCGCAAGCTGAATCCGGTGGCACCGGAAGCCGCTGTCATCCGCTCCTACCTGGAGTGGATCGTCTCGCTGCCGTGGGAGCGGGAGACGGAGGACAGCGTCGACTTGGAGCGGGCAGCGGCGGTGCTCGAGGGTGCGCACTACGGTCTGGCAGGGGTCAAGGAGCGGATCCTGGACCACATCGCCGTGCTCTCGCTGGTGGGGAGGCTCCAGGGGCCGATCCTCTGTCTGGTCGGACCGCCCGGGGTGGGCAAGACATCGCTGGGCCGGAGCATCGCCCACTGCCTGCGGCGAGAGTTCGCGCGGATCAGCCTCGGCGGCGTTCGCGACGAGGCCGAGATTCGGGGTCACCGGCGCACCTACGTCGGGGCTCTGCCGGGGCGTGTCCTGCAGGGGATCCGCAAGTGCGGCTCCCGCAACCCCGTCTTTCTCCTGGACGAGGTGGACAAGCTGGCGCGGGACTTCCACGGGGACCCCGGGGCCGCGCTGCTCGAGGTGCTCGACCCGGAGCAGAACCACTCCTTCGTCGACCACTACCTCGAGCTCGAGTTCGACCTCTCGAATGTGCTCTTCATCGCCACCGCCAACACGCTAGGCGATATCCCCAGCCCGCTCAGGGACCGGATGGAGGTGATTCGCCTGCCCGGGTACCTGGACACGGAGAAGAGGGTGATCGCCGAGCAGTTCCTCTGGCCGCGGCAGGTCGCGCGCTCCGGGATCGAGCCTCTCTCTCCCGAAGTCTCGGGCGAGGCGATCGAGAGGATCATCGCCGAGTACACGCGCGAGGCGGGAGTGCGCGAGCTCGAGCGCAGACTCTCGCGGGTGGCGCGCAAGCTGGCACGCGGGGTGGTCGACGGCCGCCGAGTGGAGAAGAGCCGCGTCGAGGCCGTCCACCTGCGCGAGCTCCTCGGCCCGCCGGTGCACCTGCCATCCGGCCGGGAGGAGGGTGCCGACCGGGCTGGTATCGCCTGCGGACTGGCGTGGACGGCGGCCGGCGGCGAGGTGATGGAGGTCGAGGTGGCCGTCGTGCCCGGCTCCGGCAAGGTGCAGCTCACCGGCACGCTGGGCGACGTCATGAGGGAGTCGGCATTCGCGGCGGTCACCTACGCCCGGTCGCGGGCGCAGAGGCTGGGGCTCTCGGAGCACTTCCACAGGGATCTCGACATCCACATTCACATTCCCGAGGGGGCCACACCCAAGGACGGCCCCTCGGCGGGGATCACGATGGCCGTCGCGCTTATCTCGGCGCTCACCGGGACGCCCACCCGTGCCGACGTCGCGATGACCGGCGAGATCACGCTGCGCGGGCGCGTGCTTCCCGTCGGTGGGATCAAGGAGAAGGCGGTGGCAGCGCTGAGGGGCGGCATCAGGCGCGTAGTGCTCCCCGCGGCGAACACCCGCAACATCGAGCGGCTCCCCCGCGAGGTGCGGGCGAATGTCGAGCTGGTTGGGGCCGAGACGATGGACCAGGTGCTGGTGGAGGCTCTGATGCGGGCGCCGGGGCCGGAGGCTGACGCTCGCGAGGTTGGCGCGCATCCATCCTAATGTAAAGCAACCATTACATTTTGTCATGTATGGTACACATTGTTGCGCGTGGTCCCGGACGCGGGCCACCTGACGGGGAGCTGCGGTCGTGATCATTCGCACCGTGGAGTTCGCCGGATCCGTGGTCGCCAGCGACCAGCCGCTCCCGGGCGAGCTTCCCCAGATCGCAATTGCGGGGCGCTCCAACGTAGGCAAGTCATCGTTGATCAACCGCCTCCTGGGGCGAACCCGGCGGGGAGTGGCGCGCGTGTCGGCTTCGCCGGGGAAGACGCAGATGCTCAACTTCTACGAGGTCAACCGCTCCTTCTACCTGGTGGACATGCCGGGGTCGGGATACGCGAAGGCGCCGAGGGCGGTGCGGGAGGCGTGGCGGGAGCTGGTGCGGGGCTACCTGGAGGGGAGCAAGGAGCTGAGGGGCGTGGTGTATCTGGTGGACTCGCGGCACGCGCCCACCGCAGGGGACCTGGAATTCGTGGGGTTCCTGGCGGAGACAGGAGTGCCGACATTGATCGTGCTGACCAAGGTGGACAAGCTCAGAGCACGGGACCGGGAAGCGGGGCTCCGGGCTGGGCTGGCGAGGCACCTCGGCGTCTCGGAGGATCAGGTAGTGGCGAGCTCGGCGCGGACCGGAGAGGGCACGGAGGAGCTGCTAGGCGCCATGGCTGCGCTCCTGGAAACGGAGGCGGAATCGTGAGATGGATCGGTTGGTCGCGCCTTGCAGGCCCGATACCTCGCCGTTCTCGGTACTCGCGCGGGATGACCCTTGTGCTGCTGGGGATCGGGGCATCGATCGTCGAGGACTCGTCGTGGGCGCGAAGGGCGGTGGCGATCGGGGCCGAGCGCACGAGGATCGGGACCGGGGGCTGACCGGTGAGCAGACTGCTCGGGGGGTTCTCCCTCCTGGCCGTGGCGCTGTTCATGGTCGTGGGGTTCCTGCAGGCGGAGGTGAATCCGGCCGCGCTGAGAACGATGGTCGCGCTTCTGATCGGGGCCGGACTCCCTGCGGCCGGGGGCGGCTGGCTGCTGGCGCGATACTTCGGCGTCGGACGCCGTATCGGGCGCGGGAGGGAGGGGCTGCGCCGCGACACGCTCGAAGCCGAGATCCTGAAGATGGCGGGGCGCCGTGACGGCCGGCTCACGGCGGTCGAAGTGGCGGCGGAGCTGGCGGTGCCGACCACCACGGCCGAGGAGCTTCTCCACGGACTCATGGCCCGGGAACAGGCCGAGATCGAGGTCACGGACTCCGGTCTGCTGGTGTACGCGTTCCACGACGTGCGACACCTCTCCGAGAAGGACACCGCGCGGGGGCTGCTCGACCCGTGAGTGGGATGGCTCGCGGCAAGGAAGCCGCCGGACCCACGACCGAGACGCGCTGGCCGTGCCCCGTCTGCCTCGGGGTGAAGATGGAGAAGACGACTGTCGGGACTCGCGCGGACGGTTCGGCGGCGCTGACGCTGGATCACTGCGCCCGTTGCGGCGGCATGTGGTTCGAGTTGGGAGAAGTCCAGCAGCTGAGCTTCGAGCGGCCCGAGTCGCTGTGGTCCAGGATCCCCGTCCGCGACGAGCCGCACCGCGCGCAGTGTCACTCGTGCCGGGCGCTGCTGGACCGCGACGAGCCCGCGTGCGCCGGTTGCGGGGCGAAGACGCGGCTCGATTGCCCGGCGTGCGGCACCGGGATGCTGCTGGTGCGGGAAAAGGCGCTGACCCTCGACGTGTGCAAGCGCTGCAAGGGCGTGTGGTTCGATCATCACGAGCTGGATGAGATCTGGAAGCTGGAGCGGGGTCGGTTCGTCGCGAAGCGGGACAGGCGCGGCGGACTCGCGAACCGCGAGGATGACGGAGGGACGAGCGTCCTCTTCGAGACGCTCTTCTGGACACCGGATCTCGTGTTCCTGGGGGCGCACGCGGCCGGACACTGGCGTTGCCGTAGCCGCGGAAGCGGCACCGGGTGCCCTGGATGCGGTTGGCGAGGCCGCCGGGAGCGTGTTCGAGACGATCGTGGAGATCGTGGCCGGGGTGTTCGGCTGAGCCGGCGGGCGATGCGCCTCCGCCAGCAGCCCGTGTAATTCATGGCTTACAATTCCCGTACCTGTGGCTTGCCCAGAAGGGGGGTAACCGGAGAAACTGGCCGAGTTCCTGGCCCGCACGGGGCTGCAGGAGGCCTTCGAGGGCCGCTAGTGGCCGCAGGTCCCCATGCGGCGACGGCGAGAGCGCCGAATATGCCCCTCGGGGGGTCGCGTTTCGCGCCCTCCAGGGCCGCTCAGCGGGCCGCCGCGCCCCGCTACGCCCCCTTGGCCCCGAGCGTCAGGGCCAGCGCCCCGCCCGAGGCGTCAGGAGCTACCGGCACCGCAGGTGCCAGTCCAGCACGTGCTCCGGAAGACCTTCGGAGTACGGGTCCGCTCACCAGGAGGGTGCGTCGGGCCTGCCTGCCCCGCTCCGGTCGCCATGCTCCCTCTGCGGGGCAGCCTCTCGAGTGTGACATTTTCAATGCCCAGAAGTGTGACATTTTCGATGCCCATTGACAGGGGCTCCACCGGGCGGATTGGGAGGCGGCGCAACCTACCTGTGCCTAGTCACCGAGCGCTCGCGAAACCGCAGCGACCCCACGACGCCGAAACCGCCCGCGACGTTCTGGACGGGCGGGACATCGAAGGCGATCCCGCTATGGCCAGTGGTGAGAAACGCGTGCAGGTGCTCGTCGAAGGCCACGACATCCAACGTCATCGGGTCCTTGCGGGCCTTGTCGATTGCAGCTTTCGGCACACCGGTGGTGACAGCGGCCGTGTCGATCTCCGCGTGCCAGGGGTCGCACCCTGAGCTGCCGTCGCAGTCGCTGCGCAATGAAACGATGTAGCGGTGTGCGGCTAGGCTCGGCGTCCAGGATGCGGAGAGTGTGGCCTCGTCGTCCGCGCCCGACAATACTGCATCCTCGATTTCGAATCCTCCCACGACACGGGTGACTCCGGTGGCCGTGTTCCGGTCCCGGGCCCTAGCCTCCACCCTGTAGACGCCGCCGGGCTCCAGCACCGCTTCGGGAGTGACGCAGACATGGTCCCAAGGCTCGTGGTACAACGACATATCGCCCAACCGGTTCACGCAGGGTTCGTAGTCCCGAAACGGTCGTCCGGCGGCAGCCGCGCGGGCACTGTCCCACCACGCAATCAGCTCCCACTCGTCGCCCGCAGCCCCCGGGGCACGCCGGTGGATGGCGACCGAGACCTCGGAAAGCGTGCTTGCCGTGTCGGTGGTCACGAGCAGGATGGGATGCTCGGTGAAGTCTGCGTTCAGCAGGGCATACATAGCCGTCTGGTGGCTCCACAACGGCGGCTCCAGAATGCTGTCGCACCCTGCCATGGTCGCCAACCCGAGGCCTACCAGGGCGCAGGCGAGGTGGTTGCGGGGGGCGTCCATGGGATCAGAACTCGAAGTCGAAGCCGATGAATGGGAGGAACGGAATATGGTCGGGAGCCCTCCACCGGTTCTCTTCTCCGATGTTGTCCCGGTTGAAGAGATTCACTACCGATAGGTAGGGCTCGACGGAGACCCCTCCCCATCGGTAGCGACGGCGCACCGACACATCCGTCCGGGCGTACAGCGGAAATCTCACCTGTTGTTTCGACCAGACATCGTACCACCCGACCTCATACACCGCGCCGAAGCCCCCGCCCGTCCACCTGCCCGCGCTGTATCCCCAGCCCTTAAAACCCCCGGCCGGGAGCCAGAGCGGTGTCCCCGTCCCGACGGTCGTGCGCAGCGACAGATTCAGGCCCTCTTTCGGGCGAACACTGAGCGTCGCGTCGATCTCATGCCGGCGGTCCCACCTCGGGCGATAGCGGTGATCCTCGGTGTCCGTCAGATCCGCCCTGGCGTACTGGTACGAGAGCCATCCCCGGACAGCTCCCAGGTGCCTTTGCAGAGAGACCTCCCAGCCGTACGCGTGGCCGTTCTCGAACTCCACCACCGAGCGATCTCGCGTCGACGATGGCCGCCAACTCGGTACGTCGACGAGCCGGCGGGCCCAGCCCGTCACATTCCCGGTCCATTCCTCGCCCCATGACCCTTCAATCGACGCGCTGACACCTTCGGCGACGGAGGCTGGCGCGCCCCGGTCGTGCAGAAACCACATCGGCGCCCCCGGTACGACATAGCGATCATCGCGCAGCACCGAGAGGAATTGGGATGTGCGGTCGAGGCTCACGCTCACGGCGAAACCGCGACCGTGGTAGCGGGCCGCGATCCGCGGCTCCACGAATCCGCCGGAAGCGCCCCGCACGACTCCGGCACGGACGCCGGGTGCCAGTCGCACCGGACCCAGCCACCGCTCGAACTCTGCGTGGACGCCTGCGTGCAGGTACTCGCCGGAGGCCTCGCCCTCCATGTAGGCGCCCTTGCCCGACCCGTGCAGCGTGAGCGGACCGCCTTCTAGGACGAACCCGGCCCGGGCGCTGGCGCTGTCGCCAGGGATCGCAACGGTGCCGCGCACGCCGGTGAGCGCGATCCGATTGCCGGTCACTGGGGCGGGAGCTCCGGCTCCGACGGCCGTTTCCGCGCGATATCCGCTGTGGAATGCGGTCGCGTCGACGGTCACCCCGTTGTCGCGGACCCAGGACCACGAGAGCGAGGAGGCCAGGTTCGCCCACTCGGAGTCGAGAGATGTCTCGTACCCCCACCAGAGGTCATCGGAGCTGAATGCGGAGAATCGAATGCGATGGCCCTCCGCGGGAGAGAGCTGAAGCCCCACATTCAGGTCGTGGAACGAATACGGTGCCGAGAGCTTCGCCACATCGACCGACGCTCGTCGGCCCGCGACGAGCCAGCTTCCGTCGACCCACGGAAGGGAGCCCTCGGCGGTTGCGCGGACTCCGAGAAGGCTCACGCCGCCGCTCATCCGCGCAACCACCCGTTTCCCGGCCCGCTGCCGGGCCGATATCACACCCGAAAGCGATCCCCCATGCCGGGCGGGGAGCGAGCCCTTGTAGAACTCGACGGACTCGATGACGTCGGAGTTGAACGCGCCGAACAGGCCGAACATGTGGTGTGGCGCGAAAACCGGAGCGCCGTCCAGGAGCACTCCCACCTGGTCGGCATTCCCCCCCCTCACGTAGATCTCGGCCCCCAGATCGTGAGTGCTGGTCACGCCCACAAACGACTGCAGACTTCGGAAGAGATCGGCCTCGGCGACCGCGGGCACGGCGACGATGTCCTTCTGCGCGACGCCGATGGCACCGACCCGGACCTCCCGATCGAAGATCAGGCGGCTCAGCTGCCGTGAACCGGTCTCGGCACGCTCCGCTTCGACCGCCAACGCCGACAATTCGACGGGCGAGCGAGCGAGCGTCAGCTCCAGGATTCCTCCGGCGTCGGATGCCATCACGATCGTGTCGAGCACGACATACCCGAGAGGCGCTACAACTACACGAACCACTCCGTTGACGTTCGGACCGGTGACCAGCCCCGTCTCGTCCGTCGTCTGGTCGACGCCGTGTTCCGGGAAGGAGACGGGCACCCCGGCCAGCGGGGCACCCGTCTCCTTGGCCGCGATTCTGAGCGACCAATCGGCTGCGCGAGTCTCCTGGCCGACGGCGTGACCACTACTGGCTGCGCCAAGGAGCAGACCCAGCACAGGAACCGCAGGCGCTGCCAACCGGGCTCGGTGGAGCGTTCTCACAGCCGTCGCACCGTCACCACCACCAGTTCAACAGGACTTTGAAGGAAGCCTCGCCGAGGGGATCGTCAACGGGGGGGGGCCTGTTCAGGGCGGGGCGAGTGGGACGGGAAGCCGCTCGTCGGCGTCCGCTGGTTCCCTTGCCCACCCGAGGAGCGTACCACGGCACCGTGAAGCCCGCAAGACCGAGGTGACTGGTTCCCTGACTCAGCGCCGTCCAACTCCCCGAGGGCGGGTCGAGGGGCGGAATAGCGACGCTCCGCGTCCCAAAAAAGTAGCCAAGTCTCTTTGCCCCAACATGTTACAACCCGAAATCAGGCCGATTCGGGGCACAACTCCGGGTTAGCGCGCCCGGACAGTCCGTTGCGCCCGCGCGGGGGAGACAGGCTCCAACTACGCCTCTCCCAGCTCGTACTTCCTGATCTTGCGGTAGAGGGTGCGCTCACTGATCCCGAGGATCTCGGCCGCCCGGCGGCGGTTCCACCCGGTGGCCCGAAGCGCAGCCGCGATCGCGTCACGCTCCACGTCGACCAGCATCGAGACTCCACCGCCCTCCGACCGAGGATCCACACGCGACGGTCCCGGATCCGATGAAGGCCTCTCCGGACCCGAGTCGCCCACGTCGACGGCAGGCGGTAGCTCTCCCGCCGCCACCGTCTCGCCCTGGCCGCCTGCCGGTTGCGTCGACGCCACCTCGCCCCGAGGCCCGCCAACCAGCACGCGACCTCGCTCCTCCTCGGACTTGAACTCCTCGAAGTCCCTCCTCAGGTCGTCGATGTCGACCTTCATCTCCATCATCGTGCGAAAGAGCAGCTCGAGCTGGGGGCGGAGCGTCTGCAGGCCGTCGTCCGCCGCGACTCGGTCGCTCGCAGGCGTCGGAACCAGCGCCAGCGCCCCCCCGCCTCTGCGCACGTCCTCGGGGATGTCCTCGGCACGAATCCGCCGACCTGGGGCGAGGATCACCATGCTCTCCACGAGGTTGCGCAGCTCGCGCACATTGCCCGGCCACCGATGTCTGGCCAGGATCTCCATCGCCTCGCTGTCGATCCCCTGGAAGGGGCCACGGTCGTGGCGCTCGCTCGCCTCGCGGATGAAGGCGTCCACAAGGCGCGGAATGTCGCCCCGTCGGCGGCGGAGCGGCGGCAGCTCAACCTTTAGGACGTTGAGGCGGTAGAAGAGGTCGCGGCGGAAGGTACGCGCCGCCACCAGATCCTCCAGCTCCTGGTTGGTGGCCGCGAGGATGCGCACATCCACCCGCTTCAGCCTCTCCCCGCCCACCCGGTGGAACTCCTGCTGCTCCAGCACGCGCAGCAGCTTCGTCTGCGTCTGGAGGGGCATCTCGCCGATCTCGTCGAGGAAGATCGTGCCGCTGTCAGCCAGCTCGAACAGTCCCTTGCGGGAATCGATGGCACCGGTGAAGGCCCCCTTCTCGTGCCCGAAGAGCTCGCTCTCCACGAGCGACTCGGAGAGCGCCGCCATATTGACCGGGATGAAGGAGCGGTGCCGACGCCGCGAGAGGGCGTGGATACCGCGCGCGACCAGCTCCTTGCCCGTCCCCGACTCCCCCGTGATCAGCACCGTCGCGTCGACTGGGGCGAAGTGTACAATCCGCTCTATCACCTCGAGCATGGCGTCGGTATCGCCCACTATCCCCGTTGCGCGCCGCAGCCGGTCGCGCTCGATCGTGCGACTGCCAACCAGGACGATCTCCTCGGCGTCGGCCGGGGTCCCGAAGCTCGCGGACACACCGGGCGGGGAGGACGCCTCGTCCTCCGGACCCGTCACCGCGAAGACGGGCACGCCGAGCTCGGCCGCCTGCCGGGCGTGGCGTCGGGAGGCAGGCGTCCGGGCGCCGCCGGTCTGCACCAGCAGGACCGGTTCGTCCACGGCAGCCACCACCTCGGTGGGTGTGAAAAGCTCGACTCCGTACCCCTGCCGCCGAAATCCGTCGCTGAGTGCGCCCGCGAGCGGTAGATCGTGAGTGGTCACGAGTACGGTCCCGGCCATCTTGGAGCGTGCCATGCCGCAACCTACCTCCGGATCGAGCCCCCGCTGTAGAAGGGCGGTCGCTCGGTGCGCGCGGGAATCACGCGGTTGCGAATCAGGACGCCGACCTCGGTGCCGGGAGCGGCCGCTGCGGTGGGCAGGTACCCCATGGCTATCCCGGCCCCAAGCGTCGGGCTGTACACCCCGGAAGTCACCTCCCCGACCACCTCGTCCCCCTGTACCAGCTCGTAGCCGGGCCTCGGGAATCCCCGTTCGAGGAGGCGGATACCAGTCAGGCGACTGGCCACACCGCGCTCCCTGGTCGCCAGAAGAGCGTCCCGCCCCACGAAGTCCCCCGCGTCGAGCTTCACGATCCAGCCCAGCCCGGACTCGAAGGGATTGTGGTTCTCGTCCAGGTCGTTGCCGTAGAGCGCGTACCCCATCTCGAGGCGGAGCGAGTCTCGAGCGCCCAGACCGGCGGGTAGCGGCGGGGTGGGAGCGTCGGCCTCCGAGAGCCTCCGCCACGCCGAAGTCGCCGCCGCAGCGTCCAGGTAGATCTCGAAGCCATCCTCGCCGGTGTAGCCGGTGCGGCTGACCACGACATCGGCGCCAAAGGCCTCGGCCTCGCCGAAGCGGTAGTACCCCAGCGCCGAGAGGTCGATCGAGACGAGCGGGGCCAGGATATCCTGGCTGGAAGGCCCCTGTAGGGCGATGAGGGCGATCCGGTCGGATTCGTCGGCGACCTCCGCGTCGTAGCCCGCGCTGTGCTCCTGCACCCACCGCCAGTCCTTGTCGCGGTTGGCGCCGTTGACCACCAGCATGAAGCGGTCGGCGAATCGGTACACCAGCAGGTCGTCGAGGACCGTGCCGCGCTCGTTGCAGAGCGCCGAGTACTGCGCCTGCCCGACCGAAACGCCAGTGACGTCGTTCGCCGTCAAATGCTGGACCAGCTCCTCGGCCTGGGGGCCGCGCACGACGAATTCGCCCATGTGCGAGACATCGAAGATGCCGGCGGCTGTGCGCACCGCCTCGTGCTCGGCACGGATGCCGGTCGGGTAGTGGACCGGCATGGAGTAGCCGGCAAAGGGTGCCATCTTGCCCCCCAGCGCAATGTGCAGGTCGTACAGCGGGGTTCTGGCCAGTGGGGAATTCACGGTCGTCGCCTCAACGAATCAGATCCAGGAGGAGGGCCTTGATGATGTGCAGGCGGTTCTCGGCCTCTCGAAATATGCGCGAACGCGGGCCGTCGATCACCTCGGGCGCGACCTCCTGTCCCCGGTGCGCCGGAAGGCAGTGCAGGAAGATGGCCTCCGGGTGCGCACGCGCCATCAGCAACTCGTCGACCCGGTATCCCGCAAAGGCCGCCGCCCGCTTCTCCTCTTCGCCCTCGTCTCCCATGGAGGCCCAGACGTCGGTCGTGACGACGTGAGCATCCTCTGCAGCTCTCTCCGGATCGCGAACGAGCTCCACCTGGGAGGATGCGGCGCGGGCCAGGATCCGCGGATCCGGCTCGTAGCCGGGAGGGCAGGCCAGGCGGAGGGAAAACCCGAAGCGAAGGGCGGCGTTGAGCCACGAGTTGGCCATGTTGTTGCCGTCTCCGACCCACGCGACGCGCAGGCGGGAAGGGTCGGGGCCGAACTCCTCGACGACGGTCAGGAGATCGGCCATCACCTGGCAGGGGTGCACGAGATCGGTCAGGCCATTGACGACGGGGATGGTGGCGTGCCTGGCGAATTCGACCGCTCTTTCGTGGCCCGAGCTGCGGATCAGGATGGCGTCGACGTAGCGGCTCAGCACTCGCGCGGTGTCGGAGATGCTCTCGCCGCGTCCCATCTGCGAGTCGAGCTCCGAGATCATCAGGGCGTGCCCGCCGAGCTGCGCGACCCCCACCTCGGTGCTGACCCGGGTGCGGGTGGAGGGCTTCTGGAAGATCATCGCCACCGTGCGGCCCTCCAGCGGCCGGTCGGCGAAGGCACCGTCCCTGACTCGTCCAGCCAGGTCGAGGAGGCGCCGCAGCCGGCCGCTCGTCCAATCGGCGATCTCGATGAAGTGACGGGGCTCGGTCACCTCGGAGCGTCCTCCCAAGGCTGTGTTTGACAGATTATACCCATAATCTGTCAACTACATGTAATGTGGAGATTACATTATGTAATTTACAGTTTACACTTCTACAGAATGTAGCGGCTGAGGTCGCCATCGGCTGCTATCCTCTCGAGGCGCGAGCGCACGAACGGGGCCGTGACCACCAGCGTATCGCCGCCCCCCTCCTCGGGCAGGTCGAAGAGCAGCTCCTCGAGAAGCGTGGTCAGGACCGTGCGCAACCTGCGAGCACCGATATTCTCCATCCGGTCGTTCAGGTCCGCCGCGATGGTCGCGATCTCGTGGATTCCCTCGTCGGTGAACTCCACCTCGGCACCCTCGGTACGGACAAGCGCTCCGTACTGCAGCACCAGGGCGTTCCGGGGCTCGCACAGGATGCGGGCGAACTCCTGTGCCCCGAGACTCTTCAGCTCCACGCGAATCGGGAAGCGGCCCTGCAGCTCCGGTATGAGGTCGGAGGGCTTGGCCACATGAAAGGCACCAGCCGCGATGAAGAGGATGTGGTCGGTGCGGATGAAGCCGTACTTGGTCTGCACATTCGACCCCTCGACAATCGGAAGCAGGTCGCGCTGCACTCCCTCTCGGCTCACGTCGGGCACCGCCCCACCGCCCTTGCCGCCGGCAACCTTGTCGATCTCGTCGAGGAAGATGATCCCCGTCTCCTCCGCCCGGTCGAGCGCCTCGTTGACGACCTCGTCCATGTCCACCAGCCGCTCCAGCTCCTCCTGGAAGAGGATGCGGCGCGCCTCGGCCACCGTGACGGTGCGCCGCTTGGTGCGCTTCGGGAGCATCTCCTGCAGCATCTCGGTGAGGTTCACGTCCATCCCCTCCATCCCCCCGACGGGGAACATCATCCCGCCGACCGGCATTCCCTGCGCCACATCCACATCGACCGTCCGGTCCTCTAGCCGGCCATCGCGGAGGAGTCTCCGGAGCTTTTCGCGGGTGCGGTGGCGGCGCTCCGCGAGCTCCGCATCGCCGTTCGGGTCGGCCGATCGGGTGCGGTCGGCTTCCCCGGCGCGTCCGGCCACAAAGACCTGGCCGCCCAATCCCGCCGCTCCGGGCCCCCTACCCGCGACCGCCCCCGGCCCGACCCCGGCCCCGGAAGCGGTGGCCGCCGAGTCCGGGAGCAGGAGGTCGAGCAGCCGCTCCTCGACCTGCCGCTCGGCCTCGCCCTCCACCTCCTCCTCGCGCGACGATCGGACCATCGCGACTGCTGTGTCGACCAGATCCCGGATCATCGACTCGACATCTCGGCCCACGTAGCCGACCTCGGTGAACTTGGACGCCTCGACCTTGATGAAGGGCGATCCGCCAAGGCGGGCCAGGCGACGCGCGATCTCGGTCTTCCCTACCCCAGTCGGCCCAATCAGGATCAGGTTGTTCGGCAGAATCTCCTCGCGCAGATCCTCCTCGACCTGCTGTCTGCGCCACCGGTTGCGGAGCGCGATGGCGACCGCCTTCTTCGCGTCCGACTGGCCGATGATGTACTTGTCCAGCTCGGCCACGACCTGACGCGGTGTGAGCGGCTCGGCCCACCCGGGCGCCTCGGGCGGCGTGGCTGCCTGGTGCGTATCGGCGGACTCGGACGCTACGGCGCGGGAGCTCATTGCGAGGCCAACTCCAGTACGGTGATTTCGCGATTCGTGTAGACGCAGATGTCGGCGGCGATCTCCAGCGCTCTGCGGGCGATCGTCGGTGCGTCCAGCTCGGACGAGGCGTAGAGCGCCCGAGCCGCGGCCAGTGCGAACCCACCGCCGGAGCCGATTGCCAGCACGGGCATGTCCGGCTCGATTACATTGCCGTCGCCTCCCACCAGGAACATATGCTCCCGGTCCGCGACCGCCAGCAGGGCCTCCAGGCGGCGTAGGTAGCGGTCGGTCCGCCACTCCTTGGCAAGCTCTACGCACGCACGCGGCAAGTTCGAGGGCCACCGCTCCAGCTTGCCCTCCAGCTTGGCGAAGAGGGTGAAGGCGTCGGCCACGGCCCCGGCGAAGCCAGCCAGGACCCGATCGTCCTTGAGCAGGCGGACCTTGCGAGCTGCGCTCTTGACGACTGTTTCCCCCATCGTGACCTGACCGTCGCCCGCCATCGCGACGCACCCCTCGCGCGCGACCGCGATCACGGTGGTTGCATGCACCGGCTGACCGGGAAGCACCGACGCGGATGTGTACGGAGTATTGACCAATGTGTACGGAGCTGAAGCTGAGCGGGGCCGAAGTGATCGTTGGCAAAGTGGCGGCCGGCGGGTCCGCGCCGCCTGCGGAATCTAGCAGCCCGGCGTAGCGGGGATTGCGGGCCGGTGGCCAGAGCGGCTACGAGGGCGATCGCGACCAGTCTGCCGAGCGGATCTCCTACGCCCGCGGGTGCGACCTCCGGTAGGACCTCTTCAAGCGTTCCCTGGAGGTGTGCGTGTATATCTGGGTGGTCCTGAGCGAGGCGTGGCCGAGGAGCTCCTTGACTGCCATGAGGTCGGCACCGGCGTCGACGAGATGGGTGGCGAAGGTATGTCGAAGCGAGTGCACGGAGACGCTGCCACTTCGGGCGAAGTCGGCGATCGCCGCCCCAACGTCGCGCTGGATCTGACGACCGGAGAGACGGTCGCCGCGCCTGCTCACGAGGAGCGCCGAGCATCCCGGCCGGACGACCTCCAGGCGGTGGGCCAGGTAGGGGCCCAGAGCGCGCGATGCCGACGCCGTCAGCGGGACAATCCGCTCCTTGCGCCCTTTGCCGACCACTCGCAGCTGCCCAACCTCGAGATCGAGGGAGGCCAGGTCGAGAGAGGTCAGCTCGGAGAGGCGCAGACCGCTGCCGTACAGAACCTCGAGGATCGCCAGGAGACGAGTTGCGTAAAGTGTGTCCTCGCTCGATGCACGGTCCTCCACCCACCCGAAGAGCTCGCCCACCTCATCGGCGCGGAGGTGGCTCGGCAGGGTGCGGTCGGCCTTGGGGCCGCGCAGTTGGCGGGCCGGGTCGGAGGCGATCTCGCCCCGGCTGTGCAGGTAGCGCAGCAGGGCACGCGCCGACGAAAGCTTGCGCGAGATCGTGCGCGGCGCCAGACCACGGCGGACCGCTTCGCCCAGGAAGGCTCGGAGCACCTCGCGGGAAACCTCCCTCCACTCGAACTCGTCCTGTCCCAGGTATGTGTGCACGAACGCCTCCAGCTCCAGGAGGTCGCGTCGGTAGGCGGCGACAGTGTGCCCAGATAGGCCGCGCACGCCCTCGATGTGGGCGAGGAAGCGGGCGACCTCGGCGGTCATTCCGACGTGGCGGCCGCTAGCAGCCCGTGGACAAACCTCCCACGGCATTCGAGCAGCGCTGCATCTCCGCTGGATCGCTTTGCTCGCCTGTCCATACTGCAATCTACACCTTACAGTGCCAGGTGCCGGTCGCCGGAGGGCGCGACCCCGACTCCGGCGGCCCAGCTCCGAAAGGACGCGTCGGCCCTCGCGGCAAGGGCGCGACGGCGGACGAGCTTCCTGCGGGGCGCGTCCGGCATCGGGTCCACGAGCCCCCAGTTCGAGTTCATCGGCTGGAAGTCGTCCGGATTAGCTTCGCGAAGGTACCGGTAGAGGGCACCGAGCATCGTGTCGGATGGGGGAAGCGGTGGCGGCTCAACCGCAGTGCGGTGGGCCGGCGTCTCGACCTGCGGGCGCATCTCGTAGAGACGGACGTCGTGGCCGCAGTGGGCCAGCGCCAGCGCCGCCTCCGTCCCGGCAAGCCCGCCGCCCGCTACCGCTACCAGGGCCACCCGGGGAGATCAGCGCCGCGAGGCACCACGGCGGCGACGCGCCCGGCCGCGCCCCAGCTTGCGGCGCTCGGCACCCTCGGCCAGCAGCCTCACCGCCTCGTCGAGCGTCACCGACTCCGGCGCTCGGTCCTTCGGGATCCTGCCGTTGACCTTCCCGTCGGTCACATACGGTCCGTAGCGCCCTTCGAGCACCTCGACCTCGGCCCCGGTGTCCGGGTGCGGGCCGAGCGACTTGAGGACTTTGCGGGTGCGGGTCCTGCGCTGCTTCGGCTGGGCTAGGAGGGCCAGCGCCTCGTCAAGGGTGATGGTGAGGGCCTGGTCGAGCGAGCGCAGGCTCCGATACTCCTTGGCAAGCTGCACGTAGGGTCCGTAGCGCCCGTCGTTGGCGCGCACCTCCCCTCCGGTCTTGGGGTCCTTGCCGAGCACCCTGGGCAGAGAGAGCAGCTCGAGCGCGTACTCCAGCGTCAGGTCGGCGGGATCCATATCCTTGGGTACGCTGGTGCGGCGGGGCCTCGGCTTTCCCTTGCCCTTCGATTGATCCTCGCCCAGTTGCACGTAGTGGCCGTAGGGGCCGCTCTTCAGGTACACGGCGAGAGCTGTGTCGGAGCAACGTCCAAGCTCGATCGGCCCCTGATCGTCGCCGCTGTCGAGGAGCTCGCAGGCCCTGTCGATCGTGAGATCCTCGATGAAGAGGTCGTCGGGGATCTGCGCTCGATCGCCGTCCTCGGGTTGGCCCCGCTGGAGAAACGGGGTCCGTCGCCCGATGCGCACGCGAACCGGGCGGCGTTTCGTGGCGCAGGTGCCGATCTCGATCTCGGGGTATTCGATCTCCGGCAGCTTCTCCCTGACCTCGTCGGCGAGGCCCCCTCCGTTGCCGCTCCCCCGATAGAAGGAGTCCAGGAATCTCCTGTACTCGCCCTGTCCGATGGCGATCTCGTCCAGACGATTCTCCATTATCGCCGTGAAGCCGACATCGACGTACTTGCCGAAGTGCTCTCGCAGCAACTGGTTGACCGCAATGCCGACATAGGTCGGAACCAGCCCCGAGACCTTGCGGACGTAGTCCCGGTCCTGCAGGGTCGAGAGCGTGGATGCGTAGGTCGAAGGGCGCCCTATCCCCTCCTCCTCCAGCTTCCTGACCAGCGAAGCCTCGGTGTGGCGGGCAGGCGGCCTGGTATCGCGGCGTTCGGGTTCGACCTTGAGGAGTTTGACGCCGTCGACACGACCGGCGGCGGCATGATCGGCGGCGCGGATCAGGTCTCCCTCCTCCATCGGCGGAAGAAGCTGATCCTTCCGCTTCTCGGACCAGACCTTGAGGTAGCCGGGGAAGCGCAGCACCGACCCGTTCGCGCGAAAGACATGCTCGTTCTCGGCGCCGGGCTCGCCGATCGCCGCAGTCAGATGCACGGTCGTGCGGTCCACCTCCGCATCCGCCATCTGCGACGCGACGGTGCGGCGCCAGATCAGGTCGTAGAGCTTGAACTCCCGCTCTCCGAGACGGGACCTAAGGCTCTCCGGCGTTCGGGAGACTGCGGTGGGTCGGATCGCCTCGTGCGCCTCTTGCGCCAGCTTGGACTTGGTCCTGTATCGACGAGGGCCGCTGTAGTAGCTACGGCCCCGCGCATCCGAACCGTACACACTCCGGATGTGTGCGCCTACGTCGCTGAGCGCCTTCTCCGACAACGTCACCGAGTCGGTACGCATATAGGTGATGATTCCCTCGCGGTCGCCTCCGCCCAGGTCGATCCCGTCGTAGAGCGTCTGCGCGACGCGCATCGTCACTCCGGGCGACATACGCAGCCGACCACTCGCAGCCTGCTGCAGCGTCGAGGTGGTGAAGGGCGGCCGGGGCCGTTGCCGGACCGATTTGTCCTCGACGCGCGAGACCCGCCACGGGAGGGATGCGGGGGCGTGGGCCGCGATGGACTTGGCAGCCTGCGCACCGATCACCAGCGCATTCGACTTGCCGGAGAGCGCCCCGGTGGAGGGATCGAAGTCCCTGGCCTCGGCCACCCGCCTGCCCCCCACCCGGACAAGGGCGGCCTCGAACTCGCTTTCGTTCGCCGCGAGCGTGGCGATAGCCCTCCAGTACTCCGACGACCTGAAGCGGAGGCGTTCCTCTTCGCGCTCCACCACCAGCCTAAGGGCCACGCTCTGCACGCGCCCGGCACTGAGCCCGGCGCGGACCTTCCTCCAGAGAACCGGCGACAGCTCGAAACCGAAGAGGCGGTCCAGGACGCGACGGGCCTCCTGCGCGCGCACCAGCCGGTCATTCACCGGCCTCGGGTTCGCGAGGGCCTCCTCGATGGCCGCCTTGGTGATCTCGTGGAAGGCGATCCGGCGCACCGGTACCTTGGGCCTCAGCACCTCGGCCACATGCCAACTGATCGCTTCGCCCTCGCGATCCTCGTCGGTGGCGAGCAGAAGCTCGTCCGCGCCCCTGATCGCGCTGCGCAGCGCGGCGATGTGCTCCCTGCTCTCGGCCGGCACGATGTAGATGGGCCTGTAGCTGTCCTCGGTGTCCACCCCGTACCGCGCCCACGGCTTATCCCGGTACTTGGCCGGGATGTCCCGTGCGGACCGCGGCAGGTCTCGGACATGGCCGTACGAGGCGACGACCCGGTAGTCCGGGCCCAAAAAACGTTCGATGGTCTTCGCCTTCGCGGGCGATTCGACGATCACCAGCTTCACAGTTCCGCTTCCCTCCCTCCTGTTGCCAACATTCATTCTCTCGCTTTGGCTGCCTGCGCCCTCGCCCCCCGGGATCGGAGAAGCTCCAGAATCCGGGCTGCTACATCGTGGGGCGAATGGCCCTCCGTGTCCACCGCCAACTCCGCGCGCCGGTAGTGCGCAGTCCGGGCCGCCAGGAGCAACTCGGCCCGCGCGAGCGGATCGGGCGACTCGAGAAGGGGCCGCAGTGTTGCGGAGCGGGCCAGCCGCCGGAGCGCGGTCTCGGGGCTGACCTGGAGCCATACCGAGAGCGTCCCCTTCCCCAGGAGATCCATATTGCCGGGCTCGCTCGGCCAACCACCACCCACCGCGATCACCGTACGGCGACGGCGAACCACCTCGCGGCCCATGCGGGACTCGACTGCCCGGAAGACCGCAATCCCCCGGCGACAGATGATCTCCGGCACCTCCATCCCCTCCTGGTCTGCGATCTCGTCGTCAAGGTCGACGCACTCCCACCCCATCGCCGAGGCTAGCCGCCGCCCGACTGTCGACTTGCCCGCGCCCATGAAGCCAATGAGCACCACGCGGGACACCGCGGACGGGATCTGCGAGGCCGTCGCTCGCTCCGCTGCGCCGAGCACGCCTCAACCGCCACCCGGCTCGCGGGGTTTGAAGCCGCGGGCTGCGAGGTGCTCCATGTACGAGTCCATATTGCGCCGCAGCTCCCTCATCGAATCCCCCCCGAACTTCTCGATAACGGCGTCGGCCACCACCAGCGCCACCATCGCCTCTACGACCACCGCGGCTGCGGGCACGGAACAGATGTCGCTTCGCTCGACGGTGGCTCGGCCAGCGCTCCCGTCGCTCAGGTCCACGCTTGGCAGGCGGTGTCGCACCAGCGTGGATAGCGGCTTCATGGCCGCGCGAACCACCAGCGGCGATCCCGTCGTCACCCCACCCTCGAGACCGCCCGCCCGATTCGCGGTCCTGGCGAACCCGCCCGCGCGGCAACTCCCCTGTGGATCGCGCACGATAGCGTCGTGCACCTCGGACCCCCGGCGCCCCGAATCGCCGAAGGCGGGGCCGATCTCAACTCCCTTGATCGCGTGCACCGAGACCACCGCCTGGGCGAGGCGTCCGTCAAGCTTCCTATCCCACGATACGTAGGAGCCGAGGCCGACGGGCAGACCCCGCACGACCACCTCGAAGCACCCGCCTACGGTGTCGCCCTCTCGGCGCGCTTCGTCGATCTCGGCTATCATCGCCTTCTCGGCCTCGGGGTCGAGGGTGCGGACCGGGGAGCTGTCGGCGGCGGCGTTGAGCGCTTCGGGGAGCTCGGCGGCGGGACTCGCCTCCGCTCCTCCGATGCGTGTAACGTGGCTCCCAACGAAAATCCCGACCTCGCGCAGGAGTGTGCGGGCGACCGCCCCCACCGCCACTCGCGCCGCCGTCTCGCGAGCCGAGGCCCGCTCCAGCACATCGCGCGCATCGCGACGGTCGTACTTCAGCACCCCCACTAGGTCGGCGTGGCCCGGCCTCGGCAGGTAGACCGGCCGGAGCGCCTTCGGATTGCCCTCCCGGCCGGGGGCACCCTGTGCCATCGCCGTACCCCAGTTCTCCCAGTCCCTGTTCCAGATTACGAGCGAGATCGGCGAGCCCAGCGTAGCACCCAGCCGCACCCCCGACAGCAGCTCGGCGCGGTCGGACTCGATTTGCATCCGCCGCCCCCGACCGTAGCCACCCTGCCGACGACGCAGCTCCGGGTCGATGTCGGCGGCCGGATCTAGCGGCAGCCCGGCGGGGACACCCTCCAGGACCGCCACTAGGGCGCGGCCGTGCGACTCGCCGCCGGTGTGAAAGGACAGGTTTCCGAGTGGCATGGCGGGGAAGATGGGGAATGTTGGGGCGCGCGAGTAGCCCAGGCCGGCGAGTTGGCATTCTCCGCCCACCATCTCAGGGCGGAGCTGGGGACACGATCGTAGGCGTCACCATGATCACCAAGTCCCGGCGCACCGTCGACTCCGTGCGCGACCGAAAGAGCCTTCCCACCAGCGGCAGGCGCATCAATAGCGGGATCCCGGACACGATTTCGCCCCGCTCCGTGACGGTTAGCCCGGCAATTACCACGCTTTCGCCGTCCCCTACCAGGAGTTGCGACTCGGCCTGCTGCCGCCGAAAGACCACTCCCACGTCGGAGGGGGCCAGGTCGGCGGAGGAGCGCTCGGCAGAGAGCGCCATGAGGACTTCGCCAGCATCCGTGACCCGGGGCGTGACCTCGAGGATTACACCGGTCTCCTTGTAGTCGACGGTCGCCACCGGCACCGAGCTGGTGCCCTGCCCACCGCCCTGCAGATGGGCCCCGGCGTCGATCACCCGTACCGGGGTCTCCTCGCCGACCACAATCCTGGCGGTACGGTTGCTCATGACCCGAACCGACGGCCGAGCCTCGATCTCGGTCAGCTCGAGCGACTCGAGGGCGTCGATGAAGGAGACCAGCGTGCTCCGCCCCATGACCAGCGACGCGAGGATCGACAGTGTGGGGTTGAACACCCTGCTGGCCGCGTTGCCGAGGGCGGCGACCGAGCTCCCGCCAAGCGATACAACGTCGGTCCCGCGCGGCACCTGCTCGTCGGGGAGGGTGATCTCGCCGTCGCCATTGAGGTCTGCGACCCCCGGGGCGAGCACGTTGAGCTGGTTGCCGCGTGAGTCCTTCAGGTCGTAGCTGACCCCCAGACCCTCGAGCTCGGCGCGGTTCACGAAGATGATCCTCGCAGCGATGTCGACCTGAGGCACCTGCCGGTCGATCCGCCTGACCAGCTCGGTAGCGGCGTCGAGCGCCCTCGGGATGTCGGTCACAACGAGCGTGTTGCTCTCGGCCGCAACGGACACCCGGCCCCGATCGGTCAGCAGCGCCTGCACGGCCTCGGCCATATCGGCCACCTCTGCGTAGCGCACGGAGTAGGTGCGCGAGTCGAGCGGAGCCACCGCTTCGCGCGCCTGGGCCGAGGCGGCGTCCGCAACGCGAATGATGCCGCGGTGTTCGCTGGCAAGGAGGCCGTGCGCCTCCAGAATTGTGCGCAGCGCCTCGCGCCAAGGCTGGTTTCGAATTTCTGCGGAGACCAGGCCCTCGACCTCCGCGTCGGCGACGATGGAGATGTCGGCAAAGTCGGCAAAGGCGAAGAGGACATCGCGAACCGGCGCCTCGGCAAAGGAGACTGTGATGGGCAAGTCGGCCTCGGGGGTCGCTTCGCCTGCTCTCCCGGAGGGGGGCTGCCCGCGGGCGGTGGAGGTCAGTGCCGAGAGGGCAAGGAGCGCACCGACACCCACCTTGAGGCCGAATGCGACGCGATCGGGGCGGGGGCGGGTATGCCAGGAGATCACTTTGCCGGACTCCTCTCCTGGAATCGGGGCAGCGCCCACACTGTCTCCCGGTCGGGTGCGGCAAGGTCGCGGGCTATGACGTGGTCCTCGTTGATCCCAACCACCACGAGCGACTGCAGGGTATCGCCGATGCTCACGCGAAAGGTCGGGCGGCCCGAAGCGGTCGCCGCCGGGAGGGGGGCTTCGGCCGTGCTGGCCGACTCGACGATAGCCACACGGCGGGCGGCTTCGGGGTGGTGGATGACGCCGACCAGCCTCGCCTCGTCTGACCGCAGGGAGAGCGAGGCGGTAGAGTGGGGCAGGAAGGGGTCCCTGCGCCACCCGGTCGGGTAGGCGAATCTGTCGCGCCCGAGCATGACCGCACGTTGATGGGCGAGCGAAGCTCCGGGCGGCACCTCTGGCACATCCTGCCCCAAAGCCCGGCGCTGGTCGGCGGCGACTAGGCCCAGGAGCAAAGAGGCGGCGACGGCGATTCTCGTTGCTTGTACCGTCACGGGCTGGGCGCTCCGGCGTTGTTGGGCAATTCGGCGAGTCCCATCGAGTGCATCCCCGTAGCCAGATAGGTGCGAATGCGGAAGCTGGCCACGACACGGGCATTCCCGTCGTCGCCGGTGGCGTGCGTACCGGCGGCCGTCATCGTCAACTCTCCCGGAGTGACTATCCGCTCGAGCGAGGCGATCTCGGCGAGGAAGGCGCCGATCGCATGGTAGCTCCCCAGCACCGCGAGCTCGTAGCTCAGCCGGTCGTAGTGGTCGCCCTCGTCGAGAGTCTCCGGCCGCATCTCCGTCACCTCCACTCCGGTCCTCTCCTCCGCATCCGAAATCGCCCGAAGGAGAACCCCGATCTCGCTGGCCACCGGAATGAGATCCTCCAGGGCGTCGAGCTGTCGCCGGTACTCCCGGAGCCGCTCCTCCAGCTCGGGCTGCCCGACGACGGCACCGACCTCGGCATGGCGACTGCCCTCTCGCAGGCGATCGAGCCGCGCCGTGGCCGCGTCCAGCTTGCTCCGGGCCGGGCGGTGCAGGTACTGAAGCGCCAGGGAGAGGCACGACACCGCCAGGAGGCCGAGTAGGACGGCGGTTCTGCGCGTGGGGTCGAGCGAAAGAACCCTCATCGGCCTTCCTCGTGGGTGCGCGCCGCCGGGGGCGGGCCACCGGGGCTTTGCGAGTCGGCCTGAAGGACGAAGAGATGGCCCCGGCCGGACGATGTCTCAACGACCTCGGTGCCGAGCAGCGAGACGCCGCCGATAGCCGTGGCCGACTCCAGCGCGTCCCAGAATCGCGTCAGCGCGAGGTTGTCCGGTGCCACACCCTCGATCTGGAAGCGGGTGGTGCGCTTGGATGCATCGACCTGGGATAGGTGCGTGAGCCAGACGTCCGAGGGCAGGGCGTTGGCGACCTGGCTGAGGATCCTGGGCCACCTGTAGCGGTCGTCGTCGATCCTCCGAATCAGGGCGACCCTGGCCGCGATCGAGTCGCGCCGCGCCTCGACCGTCCGGGCGGTCAGAGCTACGGCCGCGGCGCTCACAGAGTCGGCAACCGCGACCCTCAGCGCACTCTCGACGGCCGCCATCTCGGTCCTAAGGGGAAGGATGAGGTAGGTGCCAAGGCCAACGGATGCGACAATGGCCAGAGCCGACCCGCCCACCCACAGATCAAGCAGAGCCATGGGGCCCTTCCCAACTGATCGGGTCCGCGGCGACCTGCGATCTCGTGACCATCCGCCCCCGGGGAGAAGATCTACTTCCAGCATGGCCACTCAGACGGCCCGCAGCGCAAGACCGACGGAGAGGAGCAGCATCGGAGCGGCACGGTCGAGGACCGGATGGGACGCCGCATCTCCGTGCAGCGTGCAGCGCTCGAATGGGTTGACCCTCCTCGTCTCGATCCTGACGCTCTCGGCGAGCGCCCGCGCGAGTCCGGGGATGCACGCTCCGCCTCCGCTCAGGAAGATCCTGCCGATACCCTGGCCGGACTCTCGGCCCGTGAGGTAGGCGGACGCCCGCTTGATGCCGGTTGCCACCCCTTCCGTCACCACCCCGTGCGCGCTCGGAACGCGGCGGCGACCCTGTAGCACGCTTTCGGCCTCCAGGGCGGAGAGGCCACACTCGAGCTGTAGCGACTCGGCGACGGTGCGCGATCCCAGCGGCAGGTTCTTCGAGAGGGTGAGCACCCCGTCCTCGACCACGCCGATGTTGGTCGTCGAGTGCCCAATGTCGATTAGCGCGGCAACTCCCTCGGTGGTGTTGGGGTGGTTGTGCGCCAGGGCGTTGTAGAGGGCAAAGGCCTCGACATCCATCACCGTCGGCCGCACTCCAGCGGCCGCCAGGAGTGCCATCTTCTCCTCGATTCGATCTTGCTTGGCGGCGGTGATGAGCACGTCCATCTCCTCCTCCGGCTCCGCCGGTCCGCCTTCCAGGCCGGTACCGTCCCCGCGATGTGGCCGGGGCAGGATCTCGAAGTCGAGACGAACGCCTGCGAGATCGAAGGGCACATGGCGCTTCGCCTCGATCGGGACCGCGCTTCGCGCATCCGATTCCTTCATCCTGGGCATGCTCACCCTCTTGACGAAGACATCGTGACCCCCGAGCGCGGCGACGACATCGCGAGACTTGGCGCCGACCTCGTGCATCGCCTCGCGCACCGTGTCGGCTACCGGCTTCCGATCGACGACCTCGCCGTCGACGATCGCGCCCTCCGGCACCGGCCGGACCGAGACGCCCACCACCTCTGGGAGATCCCCCGCATGGTCGACCACCACAAGCTTGACGAAGCCGCTCCCGACATCGAGGCCAGCCGACGTCTTCCGCCGTGAGGCACGAAACGCCATCGCCCTACCCTGCGGCAGGTGGGAGGGGCACCAGCCACGAGCGCTCGGGCGCTGGGATGGGACGGGCCAGCGAGGTGGCGGTCTCGACGGCGGCAATGGCCGCACAAACCGATCCTTGGACGGCGGAGGTCGCAGCCACTCTGACGACGCCGCCCGCACGCAGGAGTCCCACGACCTCCGCTCCGGTCGACAGCTCTACATCGCCCGAAACCACCAGCACTCCGGTCCACCGCACACCGGACACAATGGCCACGTCGCCGTCGACCAGCAGTAGCCCGGCTCCCGACGCCGCCAGCTCCAAGTCGCCCGATCCGAAGACCAGACCCGCCCAGCAGTCGGAGCAGGACGGACTCCAAACCCCACCCGGGGCAACCACGTGGGCGGCGAGGGCAGCGAGCTCGGAGCTACCCAGCCACCCCAGCCTCAGGCCCTCGAAGTTACCGTCCGCGTCGTGGGCTCCCCACTCGGGCGGTGCAGGCAGCGCACCGGTAGCGGGCGCGACCCCTCCGAGCACCCCTGACCCTCCCTGGGCGCTGTCGCACCCGAGGAGTGCCCCTCGCGCCGCGAGCAGCGAATCCGCCTCCACTCTGCCCCCCGCGTCCACATGGACCGAGTCGGCCTCGACCACAGCGGCGTGGCCTGCGACCCTCGTCAGCGGGTCCAGCCACCATACCAGGCGCGCTTCGCGCATCTGGAAGCCGCTCTTGGGCCCCGCCTCCGCCACGATCAGGTGGTACTCCGGCGAGATGCGCATCGACCGTACCCGCCAGAGGTACGAAACGCCCGCCGTGCCCTCCGCAACGACCTCTGCGGTGTCACCCACGCTGGCCGAGGCCCAGCCGCCGAGCTCCACCAGCGCTCGCTCCACGGTGCCCCGCGCCAGCGTCCGACCGGCCACCGACTGGCCCGCGACCTGCGCGGCCCGGCGCTGCCCCGACGCTGCAACGAGCGCGCCGCTGGCCACAGCCGTGAGGACGAGCAGCGCCATGAGCACGATCGCGAGGGCGAATCCCCCCCTTTCGTCGGCGCACCGGGCACTCTGCCGGGTCATCGTCGACTCCACGACTTCCAGGTGGAGGCCAATCGATCGAGGCCCCGGCCGTCCCACGCCACGCTGGTCTCGACCGCGCCGCCCGTAGACGCTGCTATCGTCGAGGAATCCGTCTGAATTCTCGTGCTCGTCAGCGGCTGCCAGCGGCTGCCAGCCAGGTAGCGGAGGGCACTACCGGAAAACCGGTAGCCCCCCCTCTCGAAGTAGATGCCAGCGAGAGCCGCTGGCCGCGGCGGGTCGAGGAGCCAGACCTCCGTGACGAACCCCTCCAGTGGCTGACAGTTGCGGGAACCAGCGCTGGAGCGGTGTTCGAGGGCGGATGCACGCCAGCGTCCGTCGGCCGAGAGGACGAGTACCGAGTCCTTGTCGCTGTTCGGCGACCGGTACCCATCCGTCGCCACAGCCCAGCCTGCGGCTGGCTGCTCCGAGCAGGCGAAGGCGGCACCCCGAAACGCCCTCAGGTGGAGCTCGCCACTAACGATGCTCCGGTCGCCGCGTCCTGCCGCGCTGGCGACCTCGACCGATAGCAGGTGGCGGATCAGGCGGGTCTGGTCGAGCTCCTCCGCACCGGCCACCACCCTGGAGGCGACCGCGCTCTGGGCTGCCGCAACCGACCACGCGGTCTGTACCACGAGTAGACCTACGGTGCCCACAACCAGCGCCTCGATGAGCGCGAAGCCATGCGGACCGGTCGAGCTACCCGTGGCAGCCCGCGGACGATCATCCCACGGCATTCGAGCGGCACAGCATCCGCGCTGGACCGCCGCGCTCTCCGTTGCTCCTCGGACCAATGGCGCCGTGGCTATTGGCCCTTCGTCGCGCCTTGCCAGCCCGGCGCCTCGCCGCTCTCGGTGCTCGGCCGGCTTTATCCACGGACTGCTAGCGGCAGCGCAGAGCGAAGCCACGGGTACGGACTCAGCGAACCGGGGGGTGGCCCTCGATCGCGACCTCGAATAGATGCGGCCAGAGCTTGCCGGTCAGGTAGAAGGCACCCGACTCGCCGTCGTAGGCGATGCCGTTCAGCACCGCATCCGCGTCCGTGGGACGGCCTGCCCGCAGCCCGAGCGAGTAGGCATCGATCACCCCCGTCACCCTGCCGGTCGCCATCTCGATGCGCACGATCTCGTGCGACTGGTAGATGTTGGCGAAGACGTGGCCGTCCACGCACTCGAGCTCGTTCAGGCCGCTCACCGAGTACCCATCGCGAGTGACCCTGAGCGAGCCCGTGAGCTCGAAGGTCGCCGGGTCGCGCATATCGAGGGAGCTGCTGCCGTCGGACATGACCAGCCGCTCGCCGTCGTGGCAGAGCCCCCACCCTTCGCCTTCGTAGGTGAAGGTGTCGACGGGCGCCAGCGTCTCGAGCTCGTAGACGAAGGCCAGCCCCGCCTTCCAGGTCAACTGGACGAGGCGGTCGCCTACCTGGGCCAGCCCCTCGCCGAAGTGGTCGTCCGCCAGGTCGTGGCGGTCCAGGACGCGCCCCGTGGCGATCTCGACCCTCCGCAGGCTCGAACGGCCGTACTGGCCAGTGCTCTCGAGGAGGGAGCCGTCGTGCACCAGCAGGCCCTGGGTGTAGGCCGTCGAGTCGTGCGGCAGCGTCCGGATCACCTCGTACTCCAGCTCCGCCGTGGAGGAGCGGTCGCAGGACGCCACGAGGGCCCAGACCCCGACCAGGGCGACGAGCGCCGATGCCGAGATGGTCTTCTTCATTTGGTTTCTCCGTCTGGCGGGCAGCCCGTGGACAAACCTCCCACGGCATTCGAGCAGCGCTGCATCCCCGCTGGACCGCTTCGCTCTGCGTTGCTCCTTGGGCCGGTACGTCGCGCCTTGCCAGCCCGGCGCTGCGCCACTCTCGGTGCTCGCGCGAGATTATCCACGGACTGCTAACGTACTGCGGACGCGATTCCATGGGGAGGTGCGCATGACGGACCGCTCGTCTTCGGCGGAGGCCGCCAGGTTGCTGGAGTACTCCGTCGTCTACAACGATAGGGCGCTGAACCACATGTCGAGCAGCTTCCGCCGCGTCATGCGGAGGTTGTCGGCGACTCTGAAGAGGGTGTACGGCGCCGACCGGGTCGCGGTGGTCCCAGGCGGGGGCACCTACGCCATGGAGGCCGTGGCGCGGCAGTTCGGCACCGGCAGGCGCTGTCTCGTCATCCGAAATGGCTGGTTCAGCTACCGGTGGACGCAGATCTTCGAGGCGGGCTCGATCCCGGCCAGCGAGACCGTGCTGAAGGCCCGTCCGGTCGACGGGAGCGCTCCTCCGAGCTTCGCCCCGCCGCCGGCGGGCGAGGTGGCGACGGCGATTCGCGAGGCCGACATCGAAGTTGTCTTCGCTCCCCATGTCGAGACGGCATCGGGAATTCTCCTACCCGACGGCTACATTCGCGAAGTCGGCGCAGCCGCGCGCTCGGTCGGCGCTCTCTTCGTCCTCGACTGCGTCGCCTCCGGGGCGGCGTGGGTGGAGATGCGCGAGCTCGGCGTCGACGTGTTGATCAGCGCACCGCAGAAGAGCTGGAGCAGCCCCCCGTGCGCCGGGCTGGTAATGCTCTCCCAGCGGGCGGCCAGGCGGGTGGACCCAAGGGCCGACACCGCGTTTAGCTGCGGCCTGAGCCAGTGGCTCTGGATCATGGAGAGGTACGAGGCCGGTGCCCACGCCTACCACGCCACGATGCCGACAGATTCCCTGAAGATTCTGTCGGAATCGATGATCGAGACCGAGGAAATGGGCCTTGGCGAGTGCGCCGAGAGACAACTGGAGCTAGGGCGGCGGGTGCGGGGACTGACATCCGAGAGCGGCTTCAGGAGCGTGGCGGCACCCGGCTTCGAGGCGGCCTCGGTAGTCGTCTGCCACACCGACGACCCGTCGATCCACGATGGCAGCCTCTTCGCCGAGTTCGGGGTGCGGATCGCGGCGGGGGTGCCGCTCAGGTGCGGCGAGCCGGAGGGGATGGCGACATTTCGGCTGGGCCTCTTCGGGCTCGACAAGCTGCTGAACGTCGATCGTACGGTCGAGCGGCTGGAGCGGGCCTTGGGTGGGGTGGTCGCCGCTTCCTCGTCCTTGCGTGGGCGTGCGCTCCGTGGATAGTCTCATGAGGATGGCCATCTCCAGAACATTCCGTGGACCGCCTGCGGCAACGACCGCAGCTCTCGCCCCTCTGCTCCTAGCATGCTCCTTCACCCCGGCTCCCTCGGTTCCCGAGGCGGTTGTGGAGATGCCGAGCTCCTTTGCGGGGAGCGCGCTCGCCGACGACTACGATGCGCGGCGCTGGTGGGAGGGCTTTGGCGACTCCGCGCTGAATGCGGTGGTCGATTCGGTGCTTGCCTCCAACTTCGACCTGGGGATGGCGGTCGCGCGGGTGCAGCAGGCCAGGGCTCAGGCGGGGATCGCGCGGGCACGTCTGATGCCTGCCCTACAGGTGACCGGAACCGCCGCCGACCAGGACACGCCGAGCAACACGGGCTTTGGCCAGCAGATCGGAGAGTTCCTGCCCGACGGCCTTGAGATCCCGGAGCGACTCGGCGTGACGACCTATTTGCTGGGCGTCGACTTCGCCTACGAGATCGACTTCTGGGGTCGCGCACGCAACGCCGCCGCTGCGGCAGGCGCCCAGTACCTTGCCACCGAGTCGGACTACCACGCCGCCCGCATCGGGGTGCTTGCGACTGCGATCGCCACCTACTTCGAGATCGCCGATCTGCGCCGCCAGGTGTCGTTGGCCGAGGAGCTGGTCGAGGTGCTTGGGGAGCGCGAGGCGATGGCCGAGGAGCGGTACGAGAGCGGACTGGCCAGCTCGCTCGAGCTGCGCGCTCTGCGCGTCGACGTGCGGAGCGTCCAGGCCGGGCTGCCGCAGCTCAGGACCATGCTGGTGCAGGCCGAGGGTCGCCTCGCCGTGCTGCTGGGCGGCTACCGCGACGATCTGCTCGCTCTCCTGCCCGCAGCGACCCACCCGACCGTGACGGCGGACCCGGTGGCGGCGGGGCTGCCGGCCACCCTCCTCTACCAGCGCCCCGACGTCCGGGCCGCAGGGCAGCGCCTCGACGCAGCCCGCTTCGCGATCGGGGCGCGTCGGGCGGAGCGGCTCCCCAACCTATCGCTCTCGGGTACGATCGGGTTGCAGTCCTCGGATACCGACGGCCTCCTCGATGTCGACCAGTGGTTTCGGAATCTGGTCGGCAACCTCACGGCGCCGATCTTCCAGGGCGGCCGCATCCGAAAGAGCATCGCCCTCGCCGAGGCCAGATTCAGGGAGGCGGCCGCCGCGTTCGGTCGCACCGTGGTGACGGCGGTGCACGAGGTCGAGGGGGCGCTTGCGGCCCTCACCGAAGAGGGTAGGCGCCACTCCCTGCTGGGGTCGCGCCGGGAGGAGGCGCTGGCGTCCGCCGAGCTGCTCCGGCAGCGCTACCTGGGCGGGATCGCCAGCTACGGAGACTACCTCGACTCGCGGCGGGCGCTCCTGGGCGTGGAGGCGGCCTTCGCGGCCTCGACCCGCGACCTGGCGCTGGCCCGCCTCGCGGTGCACCGTGCCCTTGGCGGCGACTGGGTCCCGGCGGGCGACCCGGACTCGGGCGAGGGCGTGCGCATGGTCGCCGGCAGCCCGGAGGCGGCAGAGGGGGAGGCCCGAAGGTGACGCGGAGGGGGCGGGTGTTGGTCGGCACCGGGGGTGGCGGCGCGGTCTGACGCCCCCGGCGCGGTGGTACCGCTACCTGGAGGCGTAGAGGCCGTCGGTCTTCGCCGCCATCACGAAGTCGTTCACATGCAGGTTGCGGATCTTGTGCGTCCACCAGGCGACGGTGACTCGGCCCCACTCGGTGAGGATCGCCGGGTGGTGTCCCTCCTCCTCGGCGATCTCGCCTACCCGGTTCGAGAAGGCTATCGCCGAGACGAAGTCGCCGAAGTTGAAGACCCGCTCGAGCCTGGGCACGCCGTAGCGCTCCACGATCTCCCAATCCGGGACCAGCCTGCCGTACTCCGCACGTTCGGCGTCGGTGGCCGGGGGCGACCCCGCGCGACACGCCTCGCAGCTCCTGCTCGCCAGCTCGTTCATGGAAACCAATCTACGGGAGATGCCGGGAACCCGATAGAGATCGCGCCATGCGAGGCGCCGGGCACCTCCCGCCTGCTGCCCCTTTCCGCGCGATCGCACCGCCCCTACCTTGGCCCCGCACGCAGCCCTCCCTCTTTCGGCCCAAGGAGCAAGTCATGGTTCCCACTCTTTCGCTCTGGCTTCCCGTCCTGCTATCGGCGGCGGCCGCCTTCGCGGCTAGCACGGTCATCCACATGCTGCTCGGCTACCACGCCCGCGACTTCAGGAAGGCCCCCGACGAGGACGGCCTCATGGAGGCGCTGCGCGGTTTTGACCTCGCCCCCGGCGACTACGTCGCCCCGAAGGCGGGCAGCGTCAAGGAGATGGGCAGCGAGGAGTTCCGCGCGAAGCACGAGCGCGGCCCGTCGGTGATGCTGACCGTGATGCCGCCTGGCGCGGGAATGGCCAGGCAGATGGTCCTCTGGTTCGTCCTCTGCGCCGTCGTCAGCCTCTTCGCCGCCTACGTGACAGCTCTGGCGAACGGTCCCGGCGCCGACTACATGAGCGTCTTCCGGTTCGCGAGCACGACCGCCTTCGCGGGGTACGCCCTGGGTGCTCCCGTGCGTTCGATCTGGTTCGGGCAGAGCTGGGGCGCGACCGCGCGCAACATGCTCGACGGCCTGATCTACGCGCTGCTGACCGGGGGCGTCTTCGGGTGGCTCTGGCCGTAGCGTCCGGCGCGGCGCTTCAGGAGGCGTAGGCGCAGGACCGGGCGCGACTCCTCCGCCCACCACACAGCCCAAAGCACCCCCGCGCCCGCCAGGGCGAAGGCGGCGGTCTGCGCGTACATCGTCCCGTCGAAGCTCTGACCCACGAGAGCTCCGAGTGGCAGTCCGATGAAGGTCGTGAGGGAGGCGACGACTGCCGCGCCCACCCCTGCGATGTGGCCCAGTGGCTCCATGGCCAGCGCGTTCAGATTCCCGAATAGGAGGCCGATGCAGAAGAAGACGGCAAGCAGATATGCCATTAGGAGCCAGAAGGCTGGCAGTCCTGCGAAGGCGAATGACAGCGCCAGGAATGCCGTCGACACCACGGTCAGCGTCAGGGCAGCCGCCCTCGCGAGGCGCCGCATCCCGTGCTCCACCACCAGGCGTCCGTTCAGCAGGGAGGCGCACCCGAAGGCCAGCGACAGGACTCCGAACCAGAGCGCAAAGAGCGATCCGGTGTTGTAGGCATCCCGAAATATCTGCTCGGACGAGCTCAGGTACGCCAGGAATGGGGCAAAGACGAATCCGGTCGCAAGCGTGTATCCGAGCGCCGTGCGCGACCGGATCACCTCGAGCGCGGCCTGGCCGACGACGAGGAAGGACAGGGGTAGCCGTCGGGCGGCGGGAAGCGTCTCGGGCTGTCGAACCCAGAACCACACCAGCGCAAGGGAGGCGACGGAAAAGATGGCTGCAAAGATCGAGCGCCAATCCCCGACCCACAGGATCGCCTGGCCGAGCGCCGGCGCGACGGTGGGCACGAGGATGAAGATCGACATGGCAAAGGACATCAGACGCGCCATCTGCCGACCTTCGTACTGGTCGCGCACCATGGCGATGGTGACGATCCTGGGCGCTGCGACCCCTATGCCCTGTAGGACACGGCCCGCGATCATCATTGGAAAGGTGGACGCCAAGATGCTCACCAGGCATCCCGCCATGTAGGCCAGCAGGCCTGCGGCGATCGTCGGCCTGCGCCCGATACGGTCCGATAGCGGACCAAAGAGGATCTGGCCGAGGGCGATCCCGAGGAAGATCGCCGTGATGACGTGCTGCGTGTCGTTGCGCCGCACAACGCCCAGGTCGCGGCCGATATCGGGGAGCGCCGGGAGCATCGCGTCGATGGATAGAGCAACGAGCGACATCAACAGCGCGACGAGAGCGACGAACTCACCGGTGCGTAGCTTGGCTCCAGACCGGGTCATCGGGATCTACCTCCAAGGTGGGCGTCGACTCCGGATCGGGCAGCGCGACGGCGGCAACCCCCACGGGCGCCACCATGGGCATCCTCTGGGGCCTCTACTACGAAGGTGGCGAGTACATCCTCATCGAGATAGGCGGGGAAGGGAGCCGGGCGATCGTCCGGACTTACGCGGGGGGTTGCCGATCTGGGGCGACCGGAACCACTCGCGCCTGCGGAACCTCGCGCCTGCCGCCCGCGATCCCGACAGGGGGAAGCGGCCGGAAGCTGGTCGCCGCCTTCTTCCAGTAGTGGTATCATTGCCCACGGCCGAATGATACTACCGCCTGGGAGCCTAGCTGATTGGTCGGCTACATGCTCCAGCCTAAGCGCAACAACTCAATGGTGCTCCGAGAGGGGGGGCACGGTGATCATGAGCTCGTGAGGTAACATCCGCCCGGGAGCTCTTTCCGCAGTGTCGTGATCGGAGGTGCTACCGGGCCGTCCACTGAGCTGCACGCGATCATACTCAGTCCCGTCTTCCGTTCCGATGAGCCATAGGTCGGCCATTGTCGTGGTGAGGTTACGAAAGATCAGCAGGAGGGCATCCTGACCATCTACCAGAAGATGCATACCCCAATCGTACAAGATAATGGAGTATGTACGGTATTGGTCGAGTGAAACGAGAGGCGAATTGCCCTCAAAAACTTCCATCCATTCTTGATCCCAACGATGGACGCGCCAGTTAGCGTCGTCATCGAAATCCCCTAGAAGGAGCCGGTACCTTTCATCTGCGCTGGGGAGCCAGATCACGCCAGTCAGTCCTCCTGTCTCAATTCTCGTAGTGATATCCAGATAAAACTCATCAACGTTCTCACCTGATCGCGCTGCAATACCGTAATCGCCGCTACCGAGAAACGTCACCACGAGTGCTTCATCTACGATCGTCAGCTCGGTATCTTCGTTGAGCGTCTCCCAGTCGTCAAGACTCGCATCGCTATCGAATTCATCAACGAACACCAATTCCGGTGCCCATACGGTAACCGATATAGTCCCGCTCCCCTGGCCGCCGTGGCGATTCGTTGCCGTCAACATCACCTGAGCCTGCCCTTCCGACGTACCAGTGAAATACGCAAGGCTATCGGTCAGGCCAACGATCAACCCAGGAAAATCGGATGTGGCTTCGAAGGTCATCTCCTTCCCGGCTGGCTCGAACAACTGGTACAGGTCCCATGTCCCGAACCTACCGACCCCGACTGCGTCTGCGGTAACTGCTCCGGTGAACATCGGCGGCTCGCTGGTCACGAGCACCTGGAATTCGACGCTCTCGGAGTTTCCACCGTCGTCGGTGGCCGTCACTGTGACAGTTGTCTGACCAGGCGATGCCCCTCGAAGTGCCACGTCCGATCCACTACTAATAGACGCCTCGACAATCGACGAGTAGGCCGAGAAAGCCGAATAACTCAGTGTGCCACCGCCGGAGTGCTCGAAGCATGTCTCCACGGTGGATGTTTCGTCTACGTCGATGGTCTGCTGGGGAATGGTCTCACTCCCGGCACAGAGAGTTGGCCTACCGGACGAGCATGAGAGGGCCACCAGGACTGCGGTTGCGACGGACAGTTGTAGTAGGGTGGTCGGTATGGTGGGCTCTCCCTTCGAGATTGGAATTGCAAGCAACGGGCGAGCACAGACTGCAGCGTACTCCGATAATGTGGCGACCAGACTAGGGGAACGGCGCCTGGAGCGCAAGCCGCATCCTGGGAGCGGTTGGGCAGCACTCCCGCCCCCTCCACCCCCGCGACCCTGAGGGTGGGTCCAGCGCGGGTGACGTGCGCGCTCACCGACGACTTCTGCCCGGTGGTGAATGGCGAGCCCTACGGGGACCTCATCACCGGCTTCGACTACGAGCCCGGCGATCATTACGTCCTCGACGCGAGTCTGTACGAGGACGGCCGCTATCTGTCGAGCGGGATCGTCTCCCGAACCGTGGCGGCGGGCGTCGGGGAGGAGATAATCGCGCTCGGGCGCGGCCGGGTGGAGTGCGGCGACGGCCATCCCGGGTACTGCAAGCTGGTCGATGGCGTTCCCTTCCGGGGCGAGATCGTGGGTTTCGACCC
>JAGWBP010000017.1:39084-42650 GCA_021295835.1 Gemmatimonadota bacterium
GGGTCCGCGGTGGTTCCGCTGATCGGGTACCGCTGGCTGGAGACGGTCGAGCGCATTCCGGGGGGTTGATGGGGTAGCAACCACTCGAGGTCGATCCGCACCCGAACTTGCGCGTCGTGCTGGGTGGGGCAGCCAAGCCCCGCTTCTCAGTGATCGTGAATCTGTAGCGAGCCGAGTGCCGCCGCTTGATGGCTCGCCCGATACAACCGAACTTGGTAGTGGCCTTCGAGCCATTCAGCGGGGCGCGGACGGACAGCGGCTCGCCCTACGATCACGCGGGACACCCAGCAGAACCAGCCGGGTGCCCGGCACCCCAAGGGCGATCATGGCGCGACGAAAAGCCAAGGCGGGGCGGAACATCGCCACGTACGAGCATCCCGACAAGGAACGGGTGAACAACCCGCCCGTGGGACGCCCGGGGCGTCGAGAGCCTCAGGATCCTGGAGTTGGCGTAATGGAGGCCTCGGTGCGAGCAGGAACCGTAGAAGTGCTCGACCGCGAGCGGCTGGCCGCCCGCTTGGGCGTTCCCATGAGCGGAATCGCAGCCTTCTGTGACCGCTGGGGGGTGGAGGAGCTGGCGCTGTTCGGATCGGTGCTGCGCGACGACTTCGGGCCGGACAGCGACATCGACTTTCTCGTTCGTTTCAAGCCGGGACGGACACCGGGGTTGTTCGTAGCCGCCCAGATCAGAAGGGAACTGGCCGACATGTGCCGCCGCCGGGTCGATCTGGTACATCGCCCAACGATCGAAAGGAGCCGGAACTACATTCGGCGGAAGAAGATTCTGGAGTCCGCGAGGGTGGTCTATGCCACGTGAGGAATCCGAATACCTGTTGGACATGGTTCTCGCCGCCAGAAAGGCCGTGTCGTTCACGGAGGGCATGTCGTTCGCCGACTTCGCGCAGGATGAAAGAACCGTTTTTTCGGCTACCAAGGCGGTGGAGATCGTTGGCGAGGCCGCCGCGCAGGTAAGCGAAGACGCGAGGCGCGAGAACCCGGACATCCCGTGGCGTGATATCATCGCCATGCGAAATCGTCTCGTGCATGCCTATTTCGAGATCAACCTGGAACTCGTCTGGCAAACGGTTCGTCACGACCTACCCGATCTGATCGCCCGATTGGAGCCACTGGTTCCGCCGGAGTCGGGATAGTGCCCAGCGCAACCATCGGCCGTCTGATCGTCAATTCCCCATACCATCCCGACGGGCGGCGGCGTTCGCAGGTGCCACAAAGCTGGACGGCGTCCAATCACTCCGTGGTCGGGACCCCCGCTATAAGTAGTGGGTCTGAGGGACCTCTCGCAAGCTCACGGTGCGCGCGCGTACGGCCGGGCCGAGCCCGTCTCCGGTGCCTGGAGACAGCTTGGCGTCCTTGCGGCCGCCGGGGCTGGGGAAGGAGTCGGCGGCTGTGCGGCCCCGCTATCCGGAGGGCCCGTGCAGGGGTCGGCAGGCGCACCTGGTTGCACGCGAAGGCGTCGACCCCCGACCGCTCGACGACGACCTGCACCCCTGCGGGAGCGGGCTCCACGCACCGGCGACGATCGTGAACCCTGACCGTCAGCAAGCGCTATGCCCGTGATGTCCTCACTCCAGCGTTGTTGCGGCTCGCTGCAATCCGCTCGCGCATCCATTCGTCCACCTCGGCCTCGACCCAGCCCACGGCGCGCGATCCCGGCGAGACCGGTCGGGGGAAGCGCCCCTGCTCCAGCCGCACATAGATCGTGCTCCGCGACAGGCCCGTGCGGGCCAGCAGCTCCGGCAGCCGCAGAAAGCGCACTTGCCCACGTGTTTTCTGTTCGATCCCGCTCGTCATCACCTTGACCGCAGCCCCGAGGGCCCCTCACATCGCCATCATCCCGCCTCGCTTGCGAAAGCCTCCCAGCCCGCCCTATGATGCAGGATGGCTAGAGCCAAGCCAATGCCGAGATGCGGGTTGGCCCGGGAAGCCACCGAGGCGATCATTGCCGGAGGGCGTGCGAAGAGCCCCCATGTGCTGGCTGATCGCCTCGCCCGGACCGTCGCGAACGGTGCGCGGTGGGCCGTTCGATGTCCCTACCATCGCCCCATCACCCTTTTGCTCGCCGCCCTGATCGGTGCCGGCGGTATGCTGCAACCACTGTCCGGTAGTGCCGTTGTCGAAGCCCAAACGGATCCGCCCCCACTGTGGATCGGCGTGCTCATCAATGAGGGCGGAGCCCTGACGGTGATCGCGCGCTACATCGACGGCGTGTGGGACATACCACCCTGGGCCGGCGCCATTCACGACACCCCCATTCGGGACCCCAACGTGGTCGCCCACGGTGTCCCCCGCTCATGGTTCTACTACTCCCCGGAGGAGCGGGGACTGTCGCTCACGAGCACGGGACTGGTAATCACGCGCGCCTACTGTAGCCACCGCTGGGCGCTCGGGATCGCACGCGACACCGCGCGCGCCGGGGAAGTCCGCTCTCCCTACATGTACCGCCCGCTCGGGATCGCTCTCACCCGCCGACCCGCCGAGGTGCTTGCCGAAGACGATATCCCGGGTCTCGAGGACATTCGCGGGCGCTTGGGCTTCGGCGATGTCTCAGGTTGGGGCAAGGGGGATCGGTCCTTCCACTGGCTGGGGATCTTCCGCTTTGACGACGATATGGGGACAGATCCGGCCGACGGTGTTGCGGCGAATGCTGGCGCGACCGAGACCCCGACGGCGGCAACCCCCACGGGAACCACCATGGGCATCCTCTGGGGCGATTACTACGAAGGTGGCGAGTACATCCTCATCGAGATAGACGGGGAACGGAGCCGCGCGATCGTCCGGACGTACGCGGGGGGTTGCTGATCCGGGTCGACCGGAACCACTCGCACCTGCGGAACCTCGCGCCTGCAAAACGGGTATATTGGTGTCATGAACCGTTCCTACCGCCTTGCGCCGCGTGGCGCCCGACGCCCGGCCGCCCTCTGTCTGATGGCCGTCCTCCCGCTGGCCGCCTGCGACGTCTTCGGGCACGAGTACGTCGAGGTCCGCGAGGTGACCGTCGGCCCGACGCTGGCCAAGTGCTACGGCGTGGGCGTCCAGTCGTGCATGGTGGTTGACGGCAAGTTTTTCTACGGCGGCATCGAGGGATTCGAGTACGAGGCCGGCTACGATCACCGACTCCGCATCGGCAAGTACGACCCTTGGGACGGCGACCCCCCGCAGGACGCGGGCCGATATGCCTACCGCTTGCTGGAGCGGTTGGGCAGCACTCCCGCCCCCTCCATCCCCGCGACCCTGAAGGTCGGTCCAGCGCGGGTGACGTGCGCGCGCACCGACGACTTCTGCCCGGTGGTGAATGGCGAGCCCTACGAGGACCTCATCACTGGCTTCGACTACGAGCCCGGCGATCATTACGTCCTCGACGCGAGTCTGTACGAGGACGGCCGCTATCTGTCGAGCGGAATCGTCTCCAGAACCGTGGCGGCGGGCGTCGGGGAGGAGATAATCGCGGTCGGACGCGGCCGGGTGAAGTGCGGCGACGGCCATCCCGGGTACTGCAAGCTGGTCGATGGCGTTCCCTTCCGGGGCGAGATCGTGGGTTTCGACCC
>JAGWBP010000017.1:42696-44024 GCA_021295835.1 Gemmatimonadota bacterium
GGGTCCGCGGTGGTTCCGCTGATCGGGTACCGCTGGCTGGAGACGGTCGAGCGCATTCCGGGGGGTTGATGGGGTAGCATCCGCTCAGCCCACGACTGCCCCATGAGGGCCGGGAGGACGGCTCTCCCCCGCCGCCGAAGAACTGTATGAGCGAGACTTCGAGTCCGAACTACGGCAGCGGGAAGCGGCCGGAAGCCGGTCGCCGCTTCCTTCCAGAGGTGGTATCATCGTCCACTGCGACGGGCGGCGGCGCTCGCAGGTGCCACCAAGCTGGACGGCGTCCAATCACTCCGTGGTCGGGACTCCCACGGCATTCGTCAACCCGGCGCTTCCGCCGGGTCCCATTCGTCACAGCCAATCCTGAACTCAATCGCACCTCGGACCGCTCCAACCCACGAGTCCGTCAAGCCAATTATCGAACTCGGTTGTGTCCGGCGCACAAAGGCCTTCGTTGTCGTCCCAAAAGAACCACTCTAGCGACGATAGGTCGAGGAAATCGACCGGAATCTCGCCGGTCAGCGAATTGACGTCGAGAGCCAGGCTTTCGAGACTCGACAGACTCCCTAGCTCGGGCGGAATCTCGCCCGTCAGCGAATTGCCGCGGAGATCCAGCCGCACGAGTTTCGACAGGTCGCCCAGCTCGGGCGGAATCTCGCCGGTCAGCGAATTGTAGTAGAGATACAGGACTTCGAGATCCGGCAGACTCCCGAGCCCCGGCGGAATCTCGCCGGTGAGAGAATTGCTGCCGAGAAACAGCCACTCGAGATTCGACAGGTCGCCGAGTTCGGGCGGAATCTCGCCCGTCAGCGAATTGGCGTAGAGAGACAGGCCTTCGAGATCCGGCAGACTCCCCAGCTCCGGCGGAATCTCGCCGGTGAGAAAATTGCCGCTGAGAAACAGCCACTCGAGACTCGACAGGTCGCCCAGCTCGGGCGGAATCTCGCCGGTGAGGGAATTGTCGCCGAGTAACAGCAACTCGAGATCCGGCAGAGTCCCCAGCTCCGGCGGAATCTCGCCGGTGAGAGAATTGCGGTAGAGATACAGCGTATCAACCCGGCCGTCCGCATTGATGCTCACCCCGTGCCACTCGTCAAGCGGCTTGACGGTTTTCCAGTTCGTCTTGTCGGTCCAGCCGTCGCCGCCCAGTTCGTCGTACAGGATCTCTAGCACTCTCCGGTCGGCGGTGAAAACGGATGCGGTGAAGTCCTGCGATGCCGACAAACTGCCGTCGGAGGCCGTCACGGTGATATCCGCGCTCCCACTCGCCACCCCCGTGACCGCCACGGAGTCACCCGAGATGGCGACGGTCGCCACTTCGGCGTCGGAGG
>JAGWBP010000017.1:44132-50152 GCA_021295835.1 Gemmatimonadota bacterium
CGGCACGGTGACCGTGAAGCTCTGCTCGGCCGGGAGGCCGCCGGGGTCGGTGGCTGTGACCGTCACGGTGGCGGTCCCTTGGCCGACGGCCGCCACAGTCAGGGTGGCACCCGACACGGAAACCGTGGCCATTCCCTCGTCGGAGGACGAGGCCGCATAGCTGAGCTCTTCTCCGTCCGGATCGCTGAAGTGCCCCGAGAGGTCCACACCGACCGTCTCGCCGACGTGGACATCTGCGTCGGGGATCGGGTCGGAGACTTCGGGCGCCCGGTTCGGCACGGTGACCGTGAAGCTCTGCTCGGCCGGGAGGCCGCCGGGGTCGGTGGCTGTGACCGTCACGGTGGCGGTCCGCCACAGTCAGGGAGGCACCCGACACGGAAACCGTGGCCATTCCCTCGTCGGAGGACGAGGCCGAATAACTGAGTTCGTCTCCGTCCGGGTCGTTAAAGTACCCCGCGAGATCGACCGACTCGGTGCTGCCGATCTCGAGCGTCAGGTCCGCCATACTCCCGACTGCAACTGGCGACCGGGGCTCGCCGCACCCAACCACCCAAGCGACGACCGCGACCAGGACGGAGACGCTCAGGGCGAGCCGAAGAGCGCCGCGCCTTCGGTGGCGATAAATTGCGGGCATGCCGCGCCTCCCGTCGTCTAGCTTATTCATGGACCTTCGGGGTCAAGTGTGTAGTATAGGGGTCTGAGGGGACCTCTCACAAACCCGTAGTGCGCGCGCGCGTACGGCTGGGCCGGGCCCGTCTCCGGTGCCCGGAGACACCTCGCCGTCCTTGCGGCCGCCGGGGCTGGGGAAGGAGTCGGCGGCTGTGCGGCCCCGCTATCCGGAGGGCCCGTGCAGGGGTCGCGCCAGTGCGCCCGGTCCGTCAACTCCATCCTCGCCACCGGCCGCGCCAGGGGAAGGACTACATCACCGCCGGCGATCCCAACTTGCGCGCACAATGCCGGTCGAGCGAGATCCCCTGGGACGCCGCCCGAGCGCGCAGCGCGGCGTGCAGGCCTGGATCGATGCAGATCAGGAAGCGGCCGGAAGTCGGTCGCCGCCTCCTTCCAGATGTGGTATCATTGTCCATAGCTGAATGATACTACACCCGCGATACAGCGATAAGCGTCGCTTAGCCGCCTTCTGTGCCTAGCCAATCCTGAACTCAATCGCACCTCGGGCCGCGCCAACCCGCGAGTCCGTCAAGCCAATTATCGAACTCGGTTGTGTCCGGCGCACAAAGGCCTTCGTTGTCGTCCCAATAGAACCACTTTAGCGACGATAGGTCGAGGAAATCGAGCGGAATCTCGCCGGTCAGCGAATTGGAGTAGAGCCACAGGGTTTCGAGACTCGACAGACTCCCTAGCTCAGACGGAATCTCGCCCGTCAGCGAATTGCCGTAGAGAAGTAGACCTTCGAGATTCGACAGGTCACCCAGCTCGGACGGGATCTCGCCCGTCAGCGAATTCTCGGAGAGAGACAGGGCTCGGAGATTCGACAGACTCCCCAGCTCGGGCGGAATCTCGCCGGTCAGCGAATTGCTGCCGAGATACAGCCACTCGAGACTCGACAGGTCGCCCAGTTCGGGCGGAATCTCGCCCGTCAGCGAATTTTGTTGGAGAAACAGGCCTCGGAGATCCCACAAACTCCCCAGCTCGGACGGAATCTCACCGGTAAGCGAATTGACGTCGAGATCCAGCCAATCGAGATTCGACAGTTCGCCCAGTTCGGGCGGGATCTCGCCCGTCAGCGAATTGGCAAAGAGATCCAGCTGCTCGAGACTCGACAGGTCGCCCAGCTCGGACGGAATCTCGCCGGTGAGAGAATTGCTGCCGAGATCCAGGTATTCGAGCTTCGACAGGTCACCCAGTTCGGGCGGAATCTCGCCCGTCAGCCAATTGTAGTAGAGAGACAGGCCTCCGAGATCCGGCAGACTCCCTAGCTCCGGCGGAATCTCGCCGGTGAGATAATTGACGCCGAGTATCAGCACCTCGAGATCCGACAGACTCCCCAGCTCCGGCGGAATCTCGCCGGTGAGAGAATTGTCCCATAGAATCAGCGTATCAACCCGGCCGTCCGCATTGATGCTCACCCCGTACCACTCGTCAAGCGGCTCGTCGGTCTTCCAGTTCGTATTGTCGGTCCAGCCGTCGCCGCCTAGGTCGTCGTACAGGATATTCAACACTCTCCGGTCGGCGGTGAAAACGGATGCGGTGAAGTCCTGCGATGCCGAGAGACTGCCGTCGGAGGCCGTCACGGTGATCTCCGCGCTCCCAAACGCCACCCCCGTGACCGCCACAGCGTCACCCGAGATGGCGACGGTCGCCACTTCGGCGTCGGAGGACGAGGCCGCATAGCTGAGCTCGTCTCCGGCCGGGTCGCTGAAGTACCCCGCGAGATCGACCGACTCGGTGCTGGCGACCTCGACCGTCAGCTCCGGCATACTCCCGACTGCAACTGGCGACCGGGGCTCGCCGCACCCGACCACCCAGGCGACGACCGCGACCGGGACGGAGACGCCGAAGGCGAGCCGAAGAGCGCCGCGCGTTCGGTGGCGATGAATATCTCGGTGGCGATAATTCACAGACATGGCACGCCCCCCGTCGCATTAGCTTGTTCATGAACCTTCGGGGTCAAGCGTGTAGCATAGGGGTCTGAGGGACGTCTCGTAAAGCTCGCGGTGTGCGCGCGCACGGCTGGGCCGAGCCCGTTTCCAGTGCCTGGAGACAGCTTGACATACCAGTCAGAGTGTTATTGTATGGGCTTCGGCAACCCACGACTGTCCACCGCCAAGGAGTCAAGTCACCGTGTCCGCCGACTCCAACGGATCCTCCACGGGGAATTCGTCGGTCAGCCGCTTCTTCGAGCGGCCCATTCTCAACAATCCCTACGAGTATCCCCGCCGGCACTGGGAGCTCGACGCCGGTGGGCAGCCTACTCACCGGATCCTCGACGGGCGCCGCCCTGCGGAGTTCGTCACGCCGTTCCCGACGGCGCAACAGCATGGCGCCGGTTCCGCCCAGGCGCGGCTCGTGATCGACGAGCACGAGGAGCTCTCGACCGACGACGAGCAATACCTGACCGCGCTCGAACGCATGCCAGCCAGCTTCGTCACCGAGCACCTCGGCCGACGACACGCCGACATGCTCTGGAGGATCCGGACCTTCGACGAGACCTGGCTTCACCTGCTGGTGCTCTTCGAGTTCCAGTCCACCGTGGACCGCCGAAGCGGGCGGAGTTCGTCGAGCCCGATCGCACCGACCAGATCACCATACTGGTTTCAAGGCTCCGGGGAAGGGGTACCAGACGCGAATGAACCGCGTGCTCGAGAGCTACGTACGGCACAGAACAGGAGATTCCGCCAGCACCGGAGAGCGTGCGAGCCGCTGACCGAGAGGTTCTGGGCGCGAGACGCTCCCTCCCTCGTCCGCTGCTGGTTCTTGGCGGCCCATCCATTCCAATCCGCCCCGGATCCATCGATGGACGTAGCCGCCCTGAAGAAACTGTTCTTGCACCTGCGGATGATCGAGCTCCTGATCCGCAGCCACGTCCCGCAGTGGGACGGGAAGATCGACTACTCGACACTCGAACGACGCTCCGCCTTCAGTGACCACCGCCGCACTCGGCGCGCCGGGGCCGAAGTCCTTTCGTCAGCCAACCGACCAGGGATCGATCACATTGAGTCCCGTACCCTCGAAATCCCGCACGTTGCGCGTGACCAGGACCGCTCGCGCATCGGCCCACGCGAGGGGAGTTCGAGCTCGACGCCGCCAACAGACGCGAAGCACTGGTGGGTGAACGCCGCGAGATTCCGAGGAGCTGCACGACGGCCGGTCACGGCGTCGCGCAGGATGATACGCGCTTCTTCCTCCATCGAACGGTGATGCTCGGCAGCACGCACGCGAAGGCGCGTCTTTACGTCGTCGTCGAGCTTGCGGATCGTGATGCTCGCCATTGGCCGTACCTCCTCATGGTGCGGAAGATGCAGAGAAGCTACCGTGTGATAGCAGTGCAATCAAGGATACGCATCCTCTCGGACCACATTCGGGCCGGCTCCGCATCCCGTCCGATAGACCAGCTGTGATGCGTTAACATCATGATGCGATGATGTCAACATTGTCTCCACCATGAGAACCACGCTGACGCTGGACCCCGACATCCATCACGCGGTGAGGAGCATAGCCAGGGAGCGCCAGCCGTTGTAGGGGGGGCCGCCCGCAGCGCATTCCATGACGGGCGCAATCGGGCCGCACACCGCGTCCCCCTCCGGGCCACGAATCGGCCCGCTCAACTAGTAGGCCGCTTTACATAATGTCAACCAGAGTTGACATGCCGCAGCAGCGTCCACAGGAATCCCAGTTGGTCGACACGATCACCCCCCCGCCCGCACGATCCGCAGCTGGACGATGTAGGGCACGTCAAGCTCGCCCAGCGTGACGCCGGTCACCATCCCGTTTCCGAATACCGGGAAGGGCTGCTTCTCGATCGGGACGGGCGAGGCCACGCGGCCAATGTAGTAGCCGCGTTCGTCGAAGACCTCCCACGCCTGGGTGGCCCGCCTCTCTGTCTCGACCCAGACCCATCCGTCCGGGCTGGTCCGGATGCTCTCGAGGACATACTTGTGCGCCGGAAGCCTGCGCGCGGGGATCCCGGCAGCGGCCGCGATGCTGTCCCGTTCCCGCCCTTCCAGTCTTGGGGGCGGACGGTCCAACCGCACGGTGCGCAGGGTGTCGCCGCCGTACGTCGTCTCGTGGAGGGCGAAGTCGGTGGTGCTGGCCAGCAAGATGTTCCCGGCCGGGTTGACGTTCCAACGGACATCCGGCGAGGAATACGGAATCGAGCGCTGCACCAGTAGCCTGCTTTCCCCCACGCTGACCTCCTCTTCCGTGTCCGTCGCGCGCTCCGGAGCCTGCGGCACTGGAAAGCTCCCCAGGGAGTCCAGTCCGGGTCCGGTCCCATACTTCAGGACCATGTCCAGGTCCGGCCGCCAGAAGTGAAGTCTACCCTCGGCATCGATCCGCATTCGCCACGGCAGGCTGGCTGCCGGGCCCATCTGCAACGGATGCGTCGCCAGGACGGTTCCGAGGGGGTCGAAGACCGTAAGACGATTCGCCCCCGCATCCATCGCCCACAGATAGCCGGGGGGCTGCCAGGCAATTCCCGCCAGCATGCCGAACTCCCCGGGTCCCTCGCCGGATCGTCCGAGGGTTCCCAGACAATCGCCCCGAGGCGAGAACACCTGAATCTCGTCCGCCCGCCAGTCGGCCGCGTAGATCCGGCCATCACCGTCCACCGCCAGGGAAAACACCCTGTCGAGCGCGTCGCATGCGTCGCCCATGGACCCGATTCTGAGCACCTCGACCAGCGTCGGGGCTCCCTGCGGACCCGCCTGGGGCGAATCCGGGTTGGATACGACGATCCTCCCGCCTTCCAGGGTGTCAACGCGCACGCGGTCGCTTCGCTCCTGGGCATCGGCCGGGAGCGTCGCCGTCGCGAGGAGCGTTCCGACGGCGATTGCGGAGATGGGGGTGTGGATGGTGATTCGCATGCGGTCTCCTGCTTTCTGTCGACTGCGGTGGGTAAGGACCAGTTTACAAAATGTTAATCGGGTTGGCTCTTCACCGATCGTGATGGGAGGGGAGCATCGGAAGCCGCGACCTTGGCTGGATCAGGGTCATCCAGCGCAATCCGCAGCTCCGCCGTCCCGTCCCAGCACCTACCGGTCTTCCCGAGCGGGAAGCGGTCGAGGGCGGCGGGCCCTCCTTCGCTCAAGCGGCTTCCTCCGGTGCCCGGGGGAGTCGTCATGCAGAGAAACCCAACGCGTCGGCGGTGGTCTCCCGGTCAGGGTTCGGGCACCCGAATCCTCCGCGGCTTGAAAACGGTGGACGGCCGTCAGACCTTGTACCCATGGCCGCCGTCAAGCGAAGACAGCTGGAAGTTGCGTCCAGACGCGTCGTTCAGGACGCGAAGCTGGCCATCCGGGATGTCTATGACGCCATCGTGGAGCTCGTCACGAACTCCGACG
>JAGWBP010000018.1:0-30398 GCA_021295835.1 Gemmatimonadota bacterium
GAGCGGGAGTACGCGCTGGGGAGCCGCCGGGTGGACCTGCTGGTCGTCTGGCCGCGCGAGGGGGGACGGGAGGACCGGGTCGTGGTCGAGTGCAAGCTGGCACGGGAGGGTCGCTCGCTCTCGCGCACCGTCGAGGAGGGGCTGGAGCAGACCCGGCGCTACATGGACCTAAGCGGCACCGACGCAGGCCACCTCGTGGTCTTCGACATGCGTCCGGGGGGAAGCTGGGCGGAGAAGGTGTATCGCGAGGAGCGGGAGCGCGAGGGGGCGAGGATCACGGTCTGGGGGGCCTGATTTGCGGCTCGGATTCTCGACGCGATGCTTGACGGGCGACTGCTCTACATCATGTCCAGAGCCCTCTTCGCCGAGCATTCGGAGGTCCTGCACCGTCCCGGCCAGCGCCCTGGTCGCATTGACTTTACCGTCGAGGTCGCGTTGTCCCGAAGCCCGACACCATGTCCACTTGATCAGTGACCAAGCTATTGCGATCAGAACGCTACATGGTCACTGTTCGTCGTTCGTGTTCGACTATCGGTACGAGTGACCGTCGGATGGAACCCGGCACCGTACCGGGTGCGTCCTTCCTCGATTCGCACCGTCCCGCGCGAGCGTCCTTGCGCCATCGGCCTGCGTGGCGCAATCCGACCAGCGCTCCAGGAGCGGCTGACCCGTCTACTCCAGCCGACGCTCGACCTCCTCGTTCCTGATCCGGTCCGTTACAGGCCTCTGCGGGAACGGCCGCTTCACGATCCGGGTCACGCGGCCGCAGCGGTGCCTGCCCCGGCGTTCTTCCCGGACCTCGAGTGTAATGTCCAGTTTACACTATGACAACCGCAGATTACCCCGCCCTGCCATCCGGGCGCACCCGCCATTAGGTTACCCTCCCGCCCGCATCTGTGGTTGGGCAGGCAGTCACCCCACTCTCCTCCGGGAGGCGACCATCGATCCCCGCATGGCCCGCCGCATAGCTGCGGCCAAGGAGCGGCTCGCGGCGCTTGAGCTGGAGCTCGCCGACCCGGAGGTGGCACGCACACCCGGACGCCTCCGCGAGCTCGGCGTGGAGCGAGTTGGCCTCGCCGAAATCACCTCGTCCGGCCGCGAGGTCGAGTCCCTCGAGCGGGAGCTGGCCGAGGCCCAGGAGATTCTCGACGAGTCGCCCGACCCCGAGATGGCCGCCCTCGCCGAAGAGGAGATCGCGTCTCTGGGCGAACCTCTGAGGGTGGCCTCCGCAAGGCTGGCAACGGCCCTCATCCCCCCCGACCCCATGGAGGACCGCCCCGCCGTGGTCGAGATCCGCGCCGGCACCGGAGGCGACGAAGCCGGGCTCTTCGCTGCCGATCTGATGCGAATGTACCGCCGTCTCGCCGAACGGAGCGGCTGGCGGGTCGAGCTGGTCAGCGTCTCGGAGGGCATACCCGGGGCGATTAGGGAGGCGATCTTCACGGTGCGCGGAAGGGGTGCCTACGGTCGCCTGCGCTACGAGTCCGGCGTGCACCGGGTGCAACGAGTCCCCGAGACCGAGAGCCAGGGGCGCGTGCACACCTCTGCCGCCTCGGTGGCAGTCCTCCCGGAGGCCGAGGAGGTGGACATCGAGGTCGACCCGGCCGACCTGCGTATCGACGTCTTCCGGTCTTCCGGGCCTGGGGGACAGTCGGTCAACACGACCGACTCGGCGGTGCGCATCACGCATCTGCCGACCGAAGTCGTCGTCACCTGTCAGGACGAGAAGTCCCAGCACAAGAACAAGGCGCGTGCGATGAAGGTCCTGCGCTCCCGCCTCCTGGACGGCCTGATCGCCGAGCGCGAGGCCGAACGCGCCGCCGTGCGCAGGTCGCAGATCGGCAGCGGCGACCGCTCCGCCAAGATCCGCACCTACAACTTCCCCCAGAACCGAGTCACCGACCACCGGGTGCGGCTGAGTCTCTACCGACTCGCCGAAATTCTGGACGGTGACATGGAGGAGATCATCTCGGCGCTCCGCGTCGCACGCATGGAGGAGCGGCTTGGCGAGGAGCTGGATGACCGATGACGGTCGGTGCGGCTGCGGCGGTCATGGAGACGATGCTCGTCGACGGGGCCGCCTACCTCGCGGGCCGGGGCGTTGAAGACGCCCGCCTGGAGGCCGAGCACCTACTGGCCCATCTCCTGGGAGTGCCTCGCCTGCAGCTCTACCTCGACCTCGATCGACCCCTCGGCCCCCGTGAGGCGGAGCGCTACCAGGAGCTGCTGAGGCGGAGGAGTGCCCGCGAGCCGCTGCAGTACATCGTGGGTTTGGCACCCTTTCGCAACCTCGACCTCCGCGTGGACTCTCGGGTCGCCATCCCCCGCCCGGAGACGGAGTATCTGCTCGACGTCCTGATGGAGCTTGTGCGCCGCGACGGGTACCCAGAGGGCGAGTCGGCGCCCTTCGAGTCGGCGCTGGAGATCGGCACCGGATCGGGCGCGATCGCCATCTCGCTGGCCACAGAGGCAGTAGCCAGATCGGTGACCGCGACCGACGTCTCGCCCGAAGCCCTTGCCGTGGCTGCCGGTAACGCCCGCCGCGCGGGTGCTCGCGAGATCGAATTCCTGGCGGGCGACTCGCTGGCACCGGTCAGCCGGAGGAAATTCGATCTGGTCATCTCGAACCCTCCCTACCTGACTCGCGCCGAGTGGCTGACCGCCCAGCCCGAAGTGCGTGAGTGGGAGCCAAGGGTGGCGATGCACGGCGGTGGGGACGGACTGGATGTGGTCCGGTCGGTAGCGGCAGGCGTGGAGGGAGTCCTTCGCCCTGGCGGATGGTTCGCCCTGGAGGTGGGAAGCGGGCAGGTGGAGGCCGTGGTTGCGCTTCTTCGCAGCAGCCCCGCGCTCGGTGCCCCGGTCGCCCGGAGCGACCTGACCGGCAGGGGGCGCTATGTTTTTGCGCGGTGGGGCTGCAACATTCCGTCGGGCTAGTGCGTAGGGGTGCCGTCGCCGGCGTGGTGCCCAAGCCCCGCCGATCCAGCTTCCAGTGCAAGTTGCAAGGAGACAGTCCGTGCACCCTACCCCTACCATCGAACAACCCGACGGCCGCCTGGGCGTGCTGCTCCCAGGTCTAGGCGCCGTCGCCACCACCGTCATCGCTGGCGTCGAGGCGGTGCGGCGCGGGATCGCCCAGCCCTTCGGCAGCCTCACGCAGATGAACACGATTCGCCTCGGGCGGCGCACTCAGGGCCGGGCGCCCCTCATCCGCGAGCTCGTGGGCCTCGCTCCGCTCGACCAGCTCGTCTTCGGTGCCTGGGATCCAATCCCGGACGACGCGTACGAGAGCGCGGCGAAGGCGGGTGTCCTCGACCGCGCCAGCCACCTCGACCCCATCCGCGACTTTCTCGCTTCGGTCAAGCCGATGCCCGCCGTCTTCGACTCAGCGTACGTCAAGCGGATCGACGGTCCGAACACGAAGGAGGGGAGCGACTGGATGGAGATGGGGATGGCGCTCCGCGAGGACATCCGGGCATTCAGGCGCGACCACGACTGCGCACGCGCCGTGATGATCTGGTGCGGCTCGACCGAGGTCTTCGAGCGCCCCGGGCCGGTGCACGCCACGGTCGAGGCCTTCGAGCAGGGGATGCGCGACAGCGACCCCGCCATCGCTCCGTCGATGGTCTACGCCTGGGCCGCGATCAGGGAGGGCGTGCCGTACGCCAACGGCGCCCCCAACCTCTCCGCCGACGTCCCCGCGCTGGAGGAGCTCGCCCGCGAGCGGTTCGTCCCGATCGCGGGGAAGGACTTCAAGACCGGCCAGACGCTGATGAAGACCATCCTGGCACCAGGGCTCAAGGCGCGCATGCTGGGCGTCCGGGGCTGGTTCAGCACCAACATTCTCGGCAATCGCGACGGCGAGGTGCTCGACGATCCCGAGTCCTTCCGGACGAAGGAGGAGTCTAAGCTGGGCGTCCTCGACTATATCCTACAGCCCAGCATGTACCCAGATCTCTACGGCGATCTGTACCACAAGGTCCGCATCAACTACTACCCTCCCCGGGGCGACGACAAGGAGGGGTGGGACAACCTCGACATCTTCGGGTGGCTGGGCTACCCGATGCAGATCAAGGTGGACTTCCTCTGCCGCGACTCGATCCTGGCGGCACCGATCGTCCTCGATCTGGCGCTCTTCCTGGATCTGGCGTCCCGGGCGGGGCTGAGTGGCATCCAGGAGTGGCTCTCCTTCTACTTCAAGAGTCCGCACACCCCCGAGGGGCTCTACCCCGAGCACGACCTCTTCATCCAGCACAAGAAGCTGAAGAACACTCTCCGCTGGCTCGCCGGCGAGGAGCAGATCACGCACCTGGGCAGGGAGTACTACTGACCTCCCCGCGGGCGGGCCGGGAGGCGGCGGCCACAACTGCCGATCCGAAACGGCGTGGCCGGCTGATCGCCATCGAGGGGGGAGAGGGGGTGGGGAAGACCACCCAGCTTGGACTCCTCTCGAGGCGCGTCGAGGCCGCTGGGCTAGAGGTGTGCACGGTGCGCGAGCCGGGGGGCACGCCGGTCGGCGAGGAGGTTCGGCGGATTCTGGCCCGAAGCCAGAGCGGGAGCATCACGCCCAGGGCCGAGCTCATGCTCATCCTTGCGGCGCGGGCGGCGCTGATCGACGAGGTCGTGGCGCCGGCGCTGGCGGCGGGCAGGTGGGTTCTCTCCGACCGCTCGTCGCTCAGCTCCCTGGCTTATCAGGGGTACGGCAGGGGGCTGCCGCTCGAGGAGGTGAAGCTGCTCGATCGCAGCGCCACCGGGGGGCTGAGCCCCGACATCTGCATCGTCCTCGACCTTCCGGCGGGGGAGGGGATCGCGCGGCATCGGCGCGGACGGAAGAGCCTCGACCGCTTCGAGTCGGAGTCGGACGACTTTCTCGAGAGGGTGCGACTAGGGTATCTTGAGCTAGCGAAGTCGCGGGCGGAGGCGGTGCTGATCCCGGCCGACGGAACCGTCGATCTGATCGCCGATAGGGTGTGGCGCGAGATGTGCGCTGCCTTCCCCAGGGAGCTTGCCGATCCTCGTGACTCCGATTCGGGGCGCGTTTCCACCGGTGCGTTAGGGATGTCGAATGGCAAAGCGTAGGCGACTTGTGGCACCGGCTCTGATCGTCGTGCTGGCGGTTGTCTGCGGCGGGTGGTTCCTGCAGAGCGACGTGGGGATCGGCTCCAACCTCTACACCAGGGCGAAGGTCCTCGACGAGGTGGTCTCGCGCATCGAGAGGCACTTCGTGGACGAGGTCGACCCGGACAGGCTCTACAGCGCCGCGCTCGACGGGGTGGTGGAGGAGCTGGGCGACCCTAACTCGGCTCTGCTGCAGGCCCCCGACTGGGAGGACATGCGCATCCGCACCGAGGGCGAGTACGGAGGAGTGGGACTCGAGATCCGGGATCGGGACGGCTACGCCACCGTGGTGGCCCCGATCTCGGGAACTCCCGGATCGAGGGCGGGGGTGCGTGCAGGCGACCGAATCGTCGAGGTGGATGGCGAGCCGGTGGAGGGCTGGAGCACGGACGAGGTTGCAGATGTGCTCAGAGGCAAGCCGGGGACCGACGTGGAGATGGTGGTGCGGCGGGCCGGGATCGAGCAGCCGATCGTATTCGAGCTGACCCGTGCTCTGATTCATCTGAAGGCGGTGCCATTCGCGGTGCTTCTCGAGGGCGAAGTCGGGTACCTGCCCGTCAGGAGCTTCAACGGCACGACCACCGAGGAAGTGCGGTCAAGACTTGACTCGCTTGAGGCCGTCGGAATGCAGTCACTTGTGATCGACCTCCGGGGTAACCGAGGAGGGCTGCTCACCGAGGGGGTGGCGCTATCGGATCTCTTTCTCGATGCGGGTGCCAGGATAGTCGAGGTGCGGAGCCGCGACGAGGACCCGGAGCGGTACCTCGACGACGCCGCGCAGGATCGCCCGGTGCTGCCGATCGTCGTGCTCGTGGACGTCGCGAGCGCCTCGGCGGCGGAGATTGTGGCGGGTGCCCTTCAGGACAACGACAGGGCTCTCGTACTGGGGACGCCGAGCTTCGGGAAGGGCTCCGTTCAATCCCTCTTTCCGATTGCGGGCGGACGAATGCTGAAGCTGACGACTGCTCGCTGGTACACTCCCTCCGGCAGGTCCATTCAGCGCTCTGCCCCAGACGAGATCGACGATGGCGAGGGGGAGGCGCTCTCGATGGTCGGAGAGGCGGTGCGGCCCTCCGCCGACCCAGACCGGCCGCGGCACAGCTCGGTAGGAGGGCGCGAGCTCCTGGGCGGAGGCGGGATCGTGCCCGACCTCTGGGTGCCGCCCGACACCCTTGCGACGGCCGAGGCGCACGCGATGCGGCAACTCCGCAGCCTCGGAAGCGACTACGTGCATGCGCTGCAGGAGTGGGCGGTCGAGTACCTGCACGAACACCCGGAGCTGAGGCCTGACTTCGCGGTAACCGACGCCGACCTCGCCGACTTCCACTCGCTCCTGGTCGAGCGTGGCGCCGAGGTGACGCTGGCCGAGCTGGCGACGGCGCGCACACCGGTCGTCTACCACCTAGGGGGCGAGGTCCTTCGGCAGGCATGGGGGGAGCGCGTCCGCTTCGAGCGTCTGGCCCCCCACGACAACCAGCTCGAGCGGGCCGTGGAGCTGCTGCTGGAGGCGCCGAGCCAGGCCGACCTATTCCGACTGGCCGAGGATGCCGAGAGGCGGGCGCGGGGCCTGGTGGCGCACTCCGGGGGCGACGATTTCCCAGGGCGGTAGCTGCGCTCGGCTGGGCGTCCCAACAGGCCATGGAGACGCCCCGGGGCAGATCGCACCTTTACGCGCGGAAGTGACCGGCGGCACCCGCGCCATCTCGGAGCGGACGGCGCCGTGAGGGGGAGAGCGACACCGCGAGCTCCGCTGGAGGTCAGGTGGCTTCGCCGCGAGCTCGTCGAGTCGCGGCATCGGGTCCACGCGGTTGTGGCGGACGGGACGGGGAAGGTCCAAAGGGTCTGGGGCGACGAGTCGCTTGCGTGCGTCGCCAGGTCGTCCGCCAAGCCCTTTCAGACGCTGCCCCTGGTTGCCGACGGGGCGGCGGACCACTTCGGGCTGACCGACGAGGAGATCGCGCTATGCTGCGGGTCGCACAACTCCGAAGAGGTGCACATCGAGGCCGCCCGCTCGATTCTGGCCAAGGTCGGCGTGGCCGAGGAACGGCTCGCCTGCGGAGGCCACCCGTCGCTCCTCGAAGCGCGGCGCGACGAGCTAGTCGCCGCTGGCCGGAAGCCGACCCCGGTCATGAGCAACTGCTCGGGGAAACACGCCGGGATGCTCGCGCTGGCGGCCTTCCACGGGTGGCCCCTGGCGGAGTACGAGAAGCTGGGCCACCCGGTGCAGGAGCGGATCGGGCGCGAACTGGCCGCCTGGCTGGGGAGGCGTTCCAGCGAGCTCGAGTGGGCGATAGACGGGTGCGGTGCGCCGACCTTCGCGGCCCCGCTGCGAGATCTGGCGGTGGCGGTGGCGCGGCTGGCCGCAGGTGGCGGCGGAGCGGATGCGCCCGGCCGGGTCGTAGATGCCATGATGGCCCACCCCTACATGATCGGAGGCGCCGACAGGCTCTGCACTCGGCTCATGGAAGCAGAGGAGCGTCGGCTGTTCGTCAAGGAGGGGGCCGAGGCGGTGTACCTGGCGGGCGACGTGTCGCGGGGGGTGGGCGTGGCGCTCAAGGTGGAGGATGGTGCGGTGAGGGCCGCCGATCCGGCCCTGCTCCGGGTGCTGGCAGGCGCCGGACTTCTCTCGGCAGCCGCCCAGCGCGCATTTCGCGAGGATGTGGGCCCGACGCTTCTGAACACCCTCTCGGAAGCGGTCGGAAGGGTGGTCGTCGAGGAGGTCGCGTGACGCGGGGCCCCGCCTTCGTCGATTCGGTGTCGGTTGTGGTCGAAGGGGGCAGGGGAGGATCGGGCGCGACCGCCTTTCGGCGCGAGAAGGGCGTGCCGCGCGGTGGTCCGTCCGGCGGCGACGGCGGGAGCGGCGGCGATGTGATCCTGGTGGCCGACACCGATCTGACGACGCTCAGCGACTACCGCTACGGGGGAGAGCGGCGGGCCGAGCGCGGCCGCCACGGCGAGGGCGGAAACCGCTCCGGCCGCAGCGGTGGGGATCTCGAGCTCAGGGTGCCTCCGGGGACCGTGGTCATCGACGACGCAGACGGCGAGGTGCTGGGAGAGGTGGTCGCGGTCGGCGACCGGCTCCTCGTCGCCCGCGGCGGGCGCCGCGGTAGGGGGAACGCCAGCTTCGCCTCGGCCACGCACCAGGCGCCGCGTCGCTGGGAGCCGGGTGGAGAGGGAGACCGGCGCACGCTGCGCCTCGAGCTGAAGCTACTCGCCGATGTCGGTCTGGTAGGCGAGCCGAACGCTGGCAAGTCGACGCTCCTCTCGCGGATCAGTGGTGCCAGGCCCAGGGTCGCCGACTACCCCTTCACCACGCTCTCCCCCTGTCTTGGCGTCGTCGAGCTTCCGGACTTCCGCTCCTTCGTCGTCGCCGACATCCCCGGCATCATCGAGGGGGCGCACCTGGGCAAGGGCCTGGGGCACCGCTTTCTGCGCCACATCGAGAGGACCAGGGTGCTGGTCATCATGGTGCCGGTGGACAGCCCGGACCCGGGCCAGACGCTCGCCATCCTGCGGAGGGAGCTGGAGAGGTACTCTCGCCACCTGGCTCGGCTGCCCTACGGCGTCGCCCTCTCCAAGACGGACCTCCTCCCGCCCGGCTCGCCCATGCCGAGTCTGGAGGTGCCCGATGCCGTGGGCCTGTTCGGCGTGAGTGCGGTGACGGGCCAGGGAATCGCGGAGCTCCTGGAGGGATGCTGGCGGCAGCTATCCCGGGCACCTCGTAAACATTAGATTACATAATGTAAAGTGGAGTTTACATCTCTCGTATCTTCCGAAGGGTCGGCTGCGCAGGCGGCGGTTGCGCTGAGGTCGCTGCCAGGCGTCGGACCGACGCGCTTCAGGGCGCTCGTGGATTGCTTCGGCGGGGCCGAGGCAGCGCTCTCCGCCAGCGAAGCTGACTTTGCCGCGATCGCCGGTGGTCGTGCGGCCGCCCAGCGCGCATCGGGGCGGCACACCCGGTTGGCGCGGAGCACCGTGCGGAGGTGCGCCGCCCTGGGGATAAGGACGGTCGCGTACGGCTCCGCCGGATTTCCTCCCCGTCTCGGCGACCTTTCCGCCCCCCCCTCGGTGCTCTACATGATGGGCCGTGCCGACCTCCTGCTGGAACCGTGCGTCGCGATCGTCGGCTCGCGCCGCGCCACCGCGTACGGGCGCCGGATCGCCGAGCAGCTGGGGGAGCGCCTGGCCCGCGAGTCGCTGTGTGTGCTCTCGGGGATGGCGATGGGGATCGACGCGGCATCGCACCGGGGGGCGCTCCCGGGCGCAACGGTGGCGGTGCTCGGATCGGGGGTGGATGTGGTGTCGCCCCCCCGCCACGAGCGCCTCTACCGAGACATCCTGGCACACGGCGTGGTCGCCTCCGAGTACGCACCCGGAGTGCGAGCCGAGCCGCACCACTTTCCGGCCCGCAACCGCATCATCGCCGCGCTTGCGAGCGACGTCGTGGTCGTCGAGGCATCGCTCAGGAGCGGAGCGCTGATCACAGCCAGCATCGCGCTCGACCTGGGCCGCGAGGTGCATGCCGTCCCAGGGCCGATCGACCGGCCCACCAGCGCGGGGACCAACCGGCTCATCGCCGACGGCGCGGGCGTAGTCGTCGACACCGGTCTTAGCGAGCTGCTGCCGAGCGCCTTCCCCGCAATCGAGGATCCCTCGCTGCGCGACCTCCTGGAGGCGATTCCCGCTGCTCCGGTCACCGTCGAGGAGGTCGCACTTCAGACCGATCGGCCAGTTGAGGATGTCGCCACCTCGCTCTCGATCCTGGAGATACGCGGCTACCTGACGCCGACGCGCGACGGCCGCATCATGAGAACTCCCGGTCGGAGGGCCCTTGGCGCGAGGTGAGGTGGATGTCGCCAACCTGTACGTTCACGCGCCCTTCTGCGCACGCCGCTGCTGCTACTGCGACTTCGCCGTAGAGGTGGACCGGAGCCCGCCCACGGCGCGGTGGCTAGCGGCGATCGGCCGCGAGCTCGACACGATTCGCGCCTCGGGCCAGGCCGCGCTGGCTTCGGCATACGACACTGTGTACGTGGGGGGCGGTACGCCCTCGCTGCTTCGGCCCGACGCGATGCGGGGGCTCCGGGCGACCATCGGAGACAGCCGTATGGGCGGAGCCGACCTGGAGTGGACCGCCGAGGCGAATCCAGAGTCCCTCTCGGCCGAGACCGCTTCCGAGTGGGCGGCGGCCGGGGTGAACCGGATCTCGCTCGGAGTGCAGGGCTTCGATCCCGACGCGCTCGCCTGGATGGGACGCCTGCACTCTCGCGAGGATGCGTGCGCCGCCGTAGAACAAGCCCGCGCCGCTGGCATCTCGAACCTCTCCGTGGACCTCATGTTCGGGCTCCCCGACGGCGTCCGCCACAGGTGGAGCGACGAGGTCAGGAGGGTGTTGGAGTTAGATGTCCCGCACATATCCCTCTACGGGCTGACGGCCGAGGCGGGCACCCCGCTCGGGAAGTGGGTGAAGACCGGAAGGGCCAGGATGCCGACCGGCAGCCGCTACCGCGAGGAGTACCTATTCGCCGCCGAGGCCTTCGTGGCGGCCAGCTACGACCACTACGAGGTCTCCAACTTTGCGCGGCCAGGCTTCGAGTCCCGGCACAATCTGGCCTGCTGGCGAGGGGCGCCGTACCTCGGTCTCGGCAACGGTGCCCACAGCTACCACGGCGGTCGCCGCTGGTGGAACGTCAGCGACTGGGCTGCCTACGCCGCCCAGGTCGAGGAGCGGGGCCGGGCGGTCGCGGGGGAGGAGGTGCCGATCGCCACACAGCGCCGCCTGGAGCGGCTCTGGCTGGGGCTCCGCACTGCGGAGGGGCTCGCGACGGAAGGGCTCGGCCCGGCTGCCGAGGCGACGCTAGAGCGCTGGGCGGCGGCCGGGTGGGCCGAGCGTTCGGCCTACCGAGTGCGCCTCACAGCTCAAGGATGGCTGATCCTCGACGAGCTGGTGCTGGAGCTGGCTTGACGGCCCCCGGCCTTCTGGCGTTCCTTACATTGGACCCAAGCTGAGCGGAGGGGCATCAGATGGCACTCAAGCGGCGTACCGAAGGCGGCCCGCTCTCCGAGCGGGAGCGCACGGTCCTCGAGGCCGTGATCCGGACGTACGTCGAGACGGCGGAGCCGGTTGGGGGCCGCACGCTCGCTAGGCGCTACGACCTCGGGGTCTCGGCGGCCACCATCCGCAACACCATGGCCGACCTCGAGGCCGATGGGTACCTGAGCCACCCGCACGCCTCGGCCGGGCGCGTCCCCGCCGACCTGGCCTACCGCTACTTCGTCGACCGGCTGGTCATGCCCGAAGCGCTCACCCCGGAGGAGACCGGGCTCATCGAGGTGCAGCTCGCAGCCAGCGACTCGACTGTGCAGCAGACGCTCCGGAGCGCCACGCGGGCGCTCGGCATCCTCGTCAACGTGCTGGGCGTCGGTTCGGTGCCGCAGATGGAGGACGCCTTTCTGGAGTCCATCGAGTTGATCCGGGTCTCGAGCAGCAAGCTGCTGATGGTCGTCACCGTGGGCGGCGGGCTGGTGCGGACGGTCTACATCGACCTCCCCGGCGAGATACCGGGCGACCTCCTGGAGGACCTGCGAGTGGTGCTTAACGAACGCCTCCGAGGCATCACCTTCGCCGAGATTCGCCGCTCCTTCGGCGATCGCGTGCGCGACTCCGTGGAGGACCCGGCGACCAGGGACGTTCTTAACATATTCGTAGAGTCCAGCGAGGAGATATTTGGGCCCGGAGGGGCGGTCGAGCCCGACGAGGTCGTCCTCGGCCAGACGTCGGCGATGGCCAACCAGCCGGAGTTCGCCAACAGCGAGCGCCTCATGGAGCTGATCGAGCTGACCGAGCGCAAGGACCTCCTCGGCAACATCCTCGGGAGCCGCGCCTCGGGCGGAGGGCCGTACGTGACGATCGGCGCCGAACACGCTCCGGAGCTCGCCGACTTCACGCTCGTCACCTCGGGCTACCGCATGGGGGGGCTCAGGGGCGTCGTGGGGGTGATCGGACCGACGCGGATGCCCTACGAGAAGGTGATCGCGATCGTGGACTACACCTCGTCCCTCGTGACCCGCATGCTGGAGCCGTGACCGCAGAGCCGCTCACGGACTGCTAGCAGATGGCCGACTACTACGAGCTGCTCGGCGTCTCCCGGGACGCCGGTCAGGACGAGATAAAGAAAGCGTACCGCAAGGTGGCGCTCCGGTACCATCCCGACCGCAACGCTGGCTCCAAGGAGGCCGAGGAGCGCTTCAAGGAGGTGACGGAGGCGTACGAGGTCCTGAAGGACCCGCAGGCGCGCGCGCGCTACGACCGCTACGGGCGCGAGGGTGTCCGGGGGCACGGTGGCTCCCGGGGAGGCGGGCTGGACTTCTCGGACGCGCTCGAGGTCTTCATGCGGGACTTCGGGGGCTTCGGCGGTCTGGGGAGCCTCTTCGGCGGCCGTCGCGACGACCGCCGGCCGAGGCGCGGCAAGACCATGCGCATCCGTCTGCCTCTGACGCTCCAGGACGTCTGCACAGGCGTGACCAAGACGGTGCGCGTCGCCGTGCTCGAGAGGTGCGACCCGTGCGGTGCGACGGGGGTGAAGGGCGGGGGCTCTCCGCGCCCCTGCTCCGCCTGCCAGGGCTCCGGCGAGGAGCGCCGGGTCGAGCGCTCGGTCTTCGGGCAGTTTGTGAGCGTTGCGCCCTGCCGCAGCTGTCGAGGCGAGGGCAGGGTGGTGGACGACTACTGCCCGGAGTGCAGTGGCGAGGGTCGGGTTCGAGTCGAGAAGAGCGTCCGCATCGAGGTGCCCCCGGGCGTGACCTCCGAGAATTACCTGACTCTGCGCGGGGAGGGGAGCGTGGGTCCGAGGGGCGGCCCCCGAGGAGACATCGTGGCGCTCTTCGAGATCGGAGAGCACGAGCGCTTCGCCCGTGACGGGACCGATCTCCTCCTGGAGCTCCCCATTACCTTCGGCCAGGCGGCGCTCGGCGGCGTGGCGGAGGTGCCGACCGTCGAGGAGGGCGCGGCCCGCGTCGAGATCCCGCCCGGCGCGCAGAACGGCGATGTGGTGCGCGTGCGCGGAGAGGGGCTTCCATCGCTGAATGGGATCCGGCGGGGCGACCTCCTGGTGCGGCTGGCGGTCTGGGTTCCGCAGCGCCTGAGCGCCGAGCAGGAGAAGCTCGTCCGCATGCTGCGCGAGTCGGAGGAACCAGCGCCCGAACGGATCGACGATCGCGAGCGGCGCGGATTCTGGTCGAGGGTGAAGGAAGCGCTGAGCTAGGCAGCCCGTGGACAAGCCTCCCACGGCAGGAACGGCGCTGCATCCCCGGTGGACCGCTCGCTCGCCTGTCTGTACTGTAAAGTCTACTTTACAAGGTGTAATCCCTGGTTTACAATGCCTGTCCCGTGGCTTCGCTCTGCGTTCCTCCTCGGGCCGGTAGCGCTGCTACCACCCCACCACAACCCAGTCACCCCAAAGGCAGGGCCATGCGCACCGCCATTCTCGCTCTCACGCTGACCACTGCCCTCTCCTCCTGCGAAGCGGAGTCACCGGCAGGCGACTCGACGCGCGAGACGCTTCCGAACGGGGCGGTGCTTGTGCGCTACGCCGACCTCCCCGCCATAGACGCAGCCGGCCCCGACGTCACCGAAGCGCAGGTGGATCTGCAGTTCGGCAGCGTCGACGGGGCCGACCCCAACCTCATCTTTGCGGACATCCGGGGCATCCAGACCGCCAGCGACGGCACCATCTACGTGCTAGACGCCCAGGCCACCGAGGTGCGGGCCTACGATCCCGGTGGTCGATACCTGCGGACGATCGTGCGAGGGGGTGAAGGGCCGGGCGAGATCACTGCGGCAAACGGGATCATCCTCGCGGGCGACACGCTGCTGTGGCTGAACGATCACGACAAGGGGATGGTCATCGGGGTCGACCTGGCCGGGCAGGAGGTGCACCGCTTTGCCAAGCCCGTCAGGAGCTATGGGTACATCTGGGACGGTGTCTTCGACCATCGTGGACGCCACTGGAGGCACATCTTCGAACGGGAGGGCGGATTCACCTACCCGCCTCCGCCAGCACTCAGCTCCAGCACCTACCACAACTATTTCGTGTCCTACGACCTGTCGAGCGAGGCCATCGACTCGGTCTACCTCGGCGAAAGCAGCGGTCGGTCGTACACATACGAGGACCCGAACGGGTGGCAGTATCTGCCGATTTCCTTCGAGCCATCCGACATCTTCGTGTTCAATCCGCCCGGCGGTTTCTGGCGGGCGAATAGCGCTTCATACCGCATCGTGCGAACCGGCGGCGGAGGAGACACACTGGTCGTGATCGAGGCCGGGCTGCCCGTGCAACGAGTCACGGACGAAGACCGTCGCGCGTACGTTGAGAAATGGGTCGAGTATCGGCCCGAGGCGCGCCGCGACCTGGAAGCGGTCGCGGCTCTCATGGCCGACGTCAAGCCCGTTTTGGCGGGCATGTTCGTTGACGATGAAGGTGTCCTCTGGGTACAGAGAGTCGTGCCGAGCGACGCCCCCTCCTTCTACGACCGGTTTTCCGCAGAGGGCGACTATCTGGGTTCCGTACGCCTCGCGTTCGAACCGGCGGTGGGCAGAATCTGGATCCAACACGGCAACGTCTACTCCTGGGTCGTGGATGAACTTGATGTTCCGTACGTCGTGAGAGCACCGGTGAGGTGATGATCGGAATCACCGAGCCAAGCGTGCCCGAGCCGTACCAGAGACTCGTTGCCGGGTCTCGTTGATGAGGTCCCCGGGACTGCTGCCGAGTCTATCCGTACCTATCTGGACCTATAACCAGGTGCAATCCACGCGGCCTTGATCCCGTTGCGCATCCGCCGCTCCACCTCTTCGTCGCCTCTGCGGGCAGAGTAGTGCAGGATGTAGTGGGCCGGCCCCGGAATTCGCAGTTCGGCGTTGCTCTGAAGCCACTTCACCATTCCCTCTGCGCTCCTGCCGACACAGAAAACGGCACTAGGCTTTACCTCGTCTAGTTCCCATTGGAGCACTCCGCTCCACTCACGAGCCGTTCGCTGTTTCGCGGATTGGGGAGCCTTTTTCCAATCGCCCACGAAAGCCGCCTGCTTGATGACGTTCGTGATGTAGCAGTGCCAGCCACCGGGCTGCCATATCTCGCCGTCCTTCAACCCTAGGTCGCGCAGCACATTCCGGAAGCGCTTGTCGGGTCGGCGTGCTGGGTCTCCCGTCCATTGGGTATCAATGTCGGGCGGGCCGCCCCAAGGGCTCTCTCGGATCTTTCGGAGTGCTGTCAGAGACGGGTTCTCGCAGATGAACATCACGTCGGCGCTGGGGTTGCCGAGAGCTCCGTAAAGCCAGGGATACCGCTCGATCTGCTCTTCCCAACATGGAGGCCGTAGGGCTCGGAGCTTGTCGTGAATCTTATCGCGCAGTTCCAGGAAGTGTCGGGGCGGTGTCGTCATTTCCGTTCTCTCCTTTCTAGTCCGCCACCGGGGACCGGTCGACAAGGGCATTCGCCAGATCGGCAAGCGTAGGGGTCCGATGGAACTCCCGCTTCGATGCATCCTGTGGCGTGGCTGGAAGCGGACCGCTGGCCGCAGCATCGAGAGCCTCCAGTGCGGCTTCCACCGCCAGCAGCGAGTTCCGGTATCGAACGGAGAAGATGGACTCGCCTGGGCCAACCGTCAACCGGCGCTGAAGCGCAACCGGCCCGCTGTCTATGCCTTCGTCGAGATGGATGATGCTGACTCCGACGTTTCCGAAATCGCTTCGTCTGATGGCCCAGAATTCGGAGTGGACGTTTCGGTAGGCTGGGACGATGCCGCTGTGGATATTCAGGAGGTAGCGCCCCGCAACCCGCAGCGTCTCGCCACGGAGAAACATAGCCCTTCTGTCAGGGGTTCCTTGCGAAACCGCCCGAAAATCGCTATTGTCGTCCGTGGGCCTGATCTACCTGGACCCGCCGTTCAACTCGAACACCAACTACAAGCTGCTGTTCGGGAACGGGCAGCCGAAGCGGGACGGGAAGGGCGCGCAGGCTGGGGCGTTCGATGATGCCTGGCGGTGGGACGATGCGGCGGCCCGGAGGGTCGACCGGCTGGCGCGCGCCACCGCGCTGCGGACACGATATCCGCACTGCGTTCGCCCAGCCTACCATCGGCGCATCGAACCAAGACACCTGCACCAGGGAGCCGCCGACTTGAAGGACGCCCATCTCGCTTCATACCCGCAGGGGGTTCGCAGGCCGCGACTACCCGTCTTGCATTGGGCCACTGTCGCGTTCATCGCTACATCCTCTCATCTGTCCGCCCAACCTGCTATCACCGTATCCGACTCGATCGTGCTCCAGGAATCGGGCGACGACTACCTCGTGGCACCGAGCCCCATCGCGCCCGATGGATCGGGCGGGTACCTAGTTGCCGACCATGGGCAGTCCGGTGTCTTCCACTACTTGGGGGATGGGAGCCTGCTGCGACGCTACGGCCGGGAGGGCGAAGGCCCGGGGGAATGGAAGCAGGCCCATGTGGCTCTGCCTTGGGGAGACCAGCAAGTCATGGTGCTGTCGTGGAATCCGTATGCCATCCACCTCTTCCGACGCAGCGACGGAGGTTTCGTGGAGAGGCATCCCCTCAACACGCCGGTCGAGTCGGTGGTGCCCGGCTCGGAGGGACTGTGGTTGAGCGGTGCGCTCCACGGTACCTCGAGCGCGATCCGCCGCTTGAGGCTCGGCGAATCCGAGGCCCGTCCCGTCCTTCGGCTCCCCGACGAATACACGGCGGGTGGTCCTGTCGGCGGGATCTTTCCCGAAATGCCTTTCGCGATGTGGGCCGACACGCTGCTTGTCGGGTTCATGCCGCTTCCGTACCTGATCGTCGCCGACACGACCGGTCGGGAGTTGGACCGCTTTGAGGTCCCTGCGGCCCGCCGGAAGGGTGGCACGGCCGACCCTGCCGCCGCAATCGACGAAGTTCTCGCAGGCGGTCGCACGTACTCCGAAGTCTTCGGTCTCTTCTCCGTGACCCAGGGCGTCCACCGCCGGTCGGATGGCACAACATTGGTGGTCCACTTCGACCTGGGCACCGAAGTCGGACCCGTGAGCACGGTGGGCTTATGGGTGAGTGTCATTGACGGGTCGCGGGAATCAGCTTGCGTGGATGCGGCGGTCCCACTGGAGCCGGGTTCGCGGGCTGCCATCGGATTCGAGGGGGATCAGGTTCTGGTGCTGGAGCCGGTGATACGGGGGGGAGACGCAGTAACGGTCTTGAGGCGGATCGAGGTGGATGTGGACGGCTGTGACTGGGTGCCGATCAGCCGTTGAGGTTTCACAGGGCCTTTGCGGCGCAGGACGGGCGCGAGCGACGGAACGAGGAGGCCTGAGTGGCAACGCCGACGGATTGACGCGCCCCGCGCGGCGATCCTCGACATGCGCTGGTCCGGTCCATAGGAGGGGTGGTGCCAGCGCCGCGCGCGGCCTCCATCGCTACCGTACACGCCGGTTGCAAGGCGAAAAAGCTCAGCAGCTTCCCGCGGCTCAGCTTCCTGCGGTAGGCCACTGACCCGTCGGCCTTCGCTCCGTGTATCTGAATCCCCCAGAACGCCGCGCCCGGCCACGGAAGTCGTAGACAGGTTGCGATCCCGTGAAGGCGGATGCAACAGTGCCCCAGTCCTCAGCTCCCCCGCCTGAGGCGCCAGAGATCGACATGGTCGAGATCGAGGCTGTCCCGGCGGATAGTTAGCAGATAGTCGGCACCGAACGCGGGAACGACGTAGGGGCCGCGCGGTGGGGCGGGAACGCTGCCGAGCAGCTTGCCCTCGGTATCGAAGACCTCCCAGCGGTTGCCCGCCGTGCGCACGACCTCGACCCAGAGCTTTCCGTCCGGGGCGACAAAGAGATCCTCGATGAACGGTTTCGCGGCCGGCCGCGTCGGTTCCCGCGGATCGCACGAGGCCCCCCGCCGGGACTCTCGCCACGCGTAGTACTCCTCGTTGGCGGCTCTCCACTCGTCGTCGCTGAACGATTCGCCCGGCAGCGTGCGCTCGATCACCATCAGGACGTCGGCACCATCGTTTCGCGTGACGAAGATGCGGTAGTCGCTGGTGAGCGCCGAGTACAGAACGCCGCCCGGTCCCGGGTGCTGCAGGAACCGCGGAGCGAAGGGGACCTCGAAGAGAGCGAGGCTGCGCTCATATCGACACTCGATGAACGCCGGAGGGCCGCTCGACGGCCCGCGCAACGATGCCAGCGTGTCGCCCGTCTCGCCGCGGCTGTTCATACCCACGTACCGCAGTTCGAGATCGCGCCGGAACACCTCGTCCGGGCCGACGGGGTACAGGCGGAGATTCTCAGGGGTTCCGGTCACACCGGTCTGATTCGTCCGCTGCCCGAGCCACTCGCCCGCAGCCGACCACTCGCCGATGCGGCCCTGGTCGGGATCGAAGCTCAGGAGCCGGTCACCCGCCCAAGCCAGTGCATTGAGGCTCTGGAACTCGCCCGGTCCCTCGCCCATCCGTCCGAAGGTACGGCGGTGGACGCCATCCAGCCCGAAGACCCTTATCTCGCGGTTGAGGCGGTCGGCCACGAAAACCTCCTCGTCAGGCCCGAGCGCCACGCTGGACACGCGTCCGAACTCGTCGGGGGAACCCGTGTCGGTCAGCGTCTTCGGCCCGATCGAGACGACTAGGTCGAGGCGCGCCGGTGGGGCCGGGCCGGCGTTGGTGACGGGGGTGACGCCCTCGTAGCCGATCATGAAGTCTGCGGCGGGCGCGTCGTCCTGGGAGCAGGCCGTAGCGAGCACCGCCGTGAGCGTGAAGACCGATTGGGACGGGATTCGGTGCATAGGGGGCCTCTTGTCAAAACCAGCGGTATCGGCAAGCGGGGTGTGGCTGCCGGAGATCCACACCTACTCTTTCGTCTACGCGACCTCGGACAGCAAGGTTTCGAGCAGGCTTCGGAGTACGGCCACGGGGGGTTGGCCCGCGCCGGCGGATTGCCCGTGCGCGATCAATGGCCGCGCAGCAGCGTGACCACCTCGCCAACGGTCATGCCGCCCACATCGCGCGCCAGCCCCGCTTCATGAACGGAGGCGATCGCCCGTTCGAAGCGGAGCCTCTCGCTTTCCGCAAGCTCGACGATCTCGACCCCGGCGTCGCGCGCGAGCTCCAGGGCCTCGGTATCGATGCGCTCGAAGGCCAGGGCCCCGGCTACGGATAGCGCGCTGTCGGCCGCCTCGTCGATCCAGGCCTGTTCTTCCGGTGAGAGGGCCTCGTATCTGTCCCGGTTCATGAGCAGGGCAAACGCCAATCCGGATATGGGCAGCCAGGTGGTCAGGTAGTCGGCCGGCTCGTGAAGCCGGAATGCGACGATTCCGGACGGCCCGATGGCGACCCCATCGATGACGCCGGTGGTCAGGCTCTGGTGCAGTTCGGTAACCGGCTGCATCAAGGCGCTGGCGCCGAGCGCCTCGATGAACGGGATGTCGCTCCGCGACGACACCCGGATCTTGAGGCCGCGGATGTCCGCGAGCGTTCGCACCGGAGTCTCGCGGGTAAGGAGCACGGGCGGGGTGCTGGACCAGACTGCCAGAACCGTGGCATCGTACTCCTGTTCCAGAACGGACCAGGCGCGCTCTAGCGCCTCGGTGCACTCCAGCGCGGTCTCGCAGACGCCCGGATAGCCGATGATGTCCGTTTTCGGGAAGAGGTCGGGCGTGTAGGCGGGGACGACAAGGGCGATGTCGGCCACCCCGTTGAGCAGCATCGCGTACTGGGCGGCGGGAGACGAGTTCAGGATGCCGCTCGGATATTGCCTGACGGTCAGCCGGTCGTCCGACAGCTCGGCCAGCCTTTGCGAGAACGGCGCGAACACGGCGTCGTTCAGAGCGTGATCCGCCGGCAGGAAGTGCGCGAGCGACAGCTCCGTGCCTTCCCCCCGTCCCCCGCATCCGAGGGCGCTCGCCAATCCTGCCGCGAGCAGTCCGCAGATGGACCCGCGTGTGTGTTTCATGGGTGGTTTCCCCTCATCCGAACATGGCGTTGGGCAGAAGCGTGGCGAGGCCGGGCAGCAGCGCAGTCAATATCAGCGCCGCGAGCATCGCAAGCCAGAAGGGGACGATGCCCCGGAACATCGTCCCGACCGGCACGTCGGGAGCCACGCCCTTCACCACGAAGATGTTCAGCCCGACCGGAGGCGAGATCAGGCCCATCTCGAGGGTGATGACGATCATCACACCGAACCAGATCATGTCGACGCCGAGCGACTCGAGAATCGGCTGGACCAGGGGCACGATCAGCACGAGCATCGCGAAACCGTCGAGAAAGGTGCCCAGCACGATGAACATGGCCAGCACCAGCATCACCACCTGAGCCCCCGAAAACCCCTGTTCGCCGACCCACTCGGCCGCGACGAAGGCGATTCCTGTGAATCCCAGGAAGACCTTGAACACGAACGCCCCGAAAAGCACCAGGAAGGCTGTACCGCTCGCCTTCAGCGTGGCGCGGACCACCTCGTTCACGGCACTCCGGTTGAGCGCGCGCCGCACAGCCGCCGCGACCAGTGCCAGCAACGCTCCCACCGCAGCCGCTTCGACGGCGGAGAAGACGCCGGCGTAGATGCCGCCGATGGTCACGACGACGATGCCCAGGATCCACGACGCCCGTGCCGTAGCCCGGAGACGGTCCCGCCGCGGGACCGGTGCGCTGGCGTGGGGAGCCTTGTCTGGATCGCGCCGCACGACAATCCAGACGGCGAGCACGAAGAGAAGCGTGAGCAGAATCCCGGGGATCAACCCGGCCACGAAGAGGCGTCCGATGCTTTCTTCGGTGATGATCCCGTAGATGACCAGGCCCGCCGACGGCGGGATCAGTATGCCGAGCGTTCCCCCGGCGGCGATGGCCCCCGTGGCCAGCGAGTCGGCGTACCTGTACCGGCGCATCTCGGGCAGCGATACGCGTCCCATGGTCAGGGCGGCGGCCAGCGACGAGCCCGATAGCGCGGAGAATCCGGCACATGCGACGATCGACGCGGATGCGAGGCTGCCCCTGACCCGCCCGAGCCAGCTGTGCGCCGCCTGGTAGAGGTCCTGGCTCATCCCGGAGATCACCGCCAGGTTCCCCATCATCATGAAGAGGGGAAGGATGGTGAGGGAGTACCGCGCGGCCACCCCGAACACCTCCCCCGCCAGCACCGGGACGACCGCGCCCGGGCGGATCGCGGCGATTCCGGCAACGCCCACGACCAGCATGGCCAGCCCCACGGGCACCCGGATCACCAGCAACACCAGTAGGGCGAGAAACCCGAGCAGGGCGATGCTGCTTCCGTCCATCAGTCGGCGGGCTCGTTGGGGTCTTCGCCGCGCCAGGTCGCGAAGCCCAGGAACAGTTGGGACGCCAGCAGCAGCCCGTAGGCGGCAAGCGACGCGCCGAGCACGTAGTAGAACGGGGTGTGGGAGATCGATACGCTGGGGGTCGCGGCCCCGTAGGAAGCACCGCGGCTGCCGTGGATGAACAGGGCGTACGCAGCCGTTGCGGTCACTGCCACGCCCAGAACCCGGGCCACGGCGTCCGTGATTCTGGTGACGCGCCGCCCCGCGACGCGTGCGATCAGGTTTACGCAGACGTGGGAGCCTTCGCGGGCGCCGTACGCAATCGCCGCCGCCACCACCACCGCGAGCGACATCGTGGAGACATCCTCCGCCCAGAGCAGCGAATTGTTCAGGACGTAGCGCCAGAAGACTTCGGCCACGGTGATTGCGAGCAGCACCACCAACGCGATACCGCCCACAACCGCGAACGCCGCCACCAAACGGCCGCAGTGGGTTTCGGCCCGCGCGAAGCGGTCGCCGTGTTTCTCGAAGAAGGTCATGTCTTCACGCGAACGTAGCGGGTATCAAGGCCGTCCGCGCTCACCGCAGGTGCCTCGTCGTCCGAAGTACGTGAGGGCGGTCGTGGTCGAGGGTGAGTCAGCTTCGTCACCGGCGTCAATGCGGGTCAGCTGATTGACGAGTGCGGACTGAAGGGACATGTGTTCGGTGCGGCGCAGATCTTCCACAAGCACGCCAACATGATCGTCAACCTCGGAGGCGCGACTGCGGAAGAGGTGTGGATCCTGATCGACCGGTCCCGCGAGACGGTGGCCCGCGAGATGGGACGCGAGCTCGATACCGAGCTCGAGTTCGTAGGCGAGTTCTGAACGCCGGCGCCATCTCGCCGGGTCACGACCCGGATCGCGCGAAAGCGACGAGCGCTGCGTCCGTGCCTCCACCCGTGGCGATGAGGACGAACTGCCGCCCCGACCGCGTCCGGTAGGTCATCGGGTTCGCGCTGGTCGGGTACGGCGTCGCGCCGCGCCAGAGTTCAGCACCGGTCGCCTTGTCGAATCCGTACAGGTACGGCTCGCCGCCGCCAAGGAACACGAGTCCCCCCCTGGTCACCAGCGGACCGAGTTGCCCATCGTGCCCAGCCGCTCCGGCAGCTTCACCCCGCGAAGCAACGGGTGGTTGCGGATTCCCTCACTCCCCTCCCCGAACGGCACCTTCCACGCGATCTCCCCCGCATTGAGGTCGACCGCCACCAGATGCGCCCAGGGCGGCCTGGTGAGCGGGATCGTGCCCAGCTCGCTCTCCGGGGCCTGTGCTGCGCCCGGTCCGCCAGCTTCCCGGAACATCACGAGCGTCGCGCCATAGGGGCAGTTGTTACTGTACTCGACGTCGACGCGCGGGTCTGCGCCCGAATTCGCGCAGAGCTGGTTCGGGTCGATGTCCTCTGATGTCCGAACGTACAGAATCCCGGTCTCGGGGTCGAAGGCCGCCCCGCCCCAGTTCGCCCCACCGATCGTGCCCGGGCGCTGGAGCGTTCCCTGAAGACTCGGTGGTGTGAAGAGCGGACCCAGCCGGAACCGCTGCATTTCCGCCACCGCAAGTGCGTGGATCTCCGGCGTCAGATCGTTCGCGTCCTCGAGCGACACGCCCTGCGCGGCGAAGGGAGGCGGCCGCGTCGGGAAGGGCTGCGTCGGATACAACACCTCGCCCGGCACGTCCGTCACCGTGTCCACCGCACGCTCCTCGATCGGCCACACCGGCTCGCCCGTCACCCGGTCGAACACGAAGGTGAAGCCATGCTTCGACACCTGCGCCACCGCGTCGATCTCGCGCCCGTCCACCCTGATCGTCACCGGGTTCGGTGCTGCGGACAGGTCGTAGTCCCACACGCCATGGTGCACGGCCTGGAAGTGCCACCGGCGTTCGCCCGGACGCGCATCGAGGCACACCAGCGACTCGGCGAACAGATTCGCCCCCACGCGGCGCCCGCCCCAGTAGTCGCTGCTCGGCGTGCTCGTCGGCACGTAGAGGAGTCCGCGCTCGGTATCGAGGGACATCGGTCCCCACACGTTGGCGTGGCCGGTGTAGCGCCAGGACTCGTCCTCCCACGTGTCCGCGCCGAAGTCGTCGCTCGATTGCGGGATGGTGAAGAAGACCCAGCGCCGCTCTCCCGTGCGGACGTCGAAGGCCTGCACCGTGCCGGGCGGGTCGAACTTGCGCTGCACCCCGTCGGGCACCCGGCTCCCGACGATCACCAGCTCCTCGAAAACCACCGGAGGCGAGGTCTGGTCGAACTCGAAGCGGGTCACCTCGCGGCCATGCCCTTCGGTCAGCAGCACGCTCCCGCCCTCGCCAAAGCCCGCGTCCGGCTCACCGGTCGCCGCGTCGATCGCATACAGCCGGTCGCGGCTGTTGAGGAGGATGCGCGCGTCGTCCCCGTCGCTCCACCAGGCGACGCCCCGGTGTTTGAAGCCGCGCGGCCCCGCGCCGACCGGTCCGCCCTCGTACGCCCTCGGATCGAACGTCCAGAGCTCCGCGCCCGTCTCGGCGTCGAGCGCCGCCACCCGCGTGTACATGGTGGACAGGTAGAGCACGTTGCCGACGAGGATGGGGGTTGCCTGGAACGAGCCCGGGTGCGTGCCGTACTCTTCGAGGGGCGCCTCGTTCGGCTCCCACTGCCAGACGATCTCGAGTTCGGCGACGTTGGCGGCCGTGATTTCGTCGGCCGCCGAGTACTTCGTATGCGCCTGGTCGGAGCCGACAAACGGCCAGCCGGTCCTGGAGTCCGGTTGCGGGGCGCACGCGGTGACGGTCGACAGCAGGGCGATTGTGGCAACAAGACGTTTCATCAAATGGACTCCGATCGGGAACCGGGTCCTGACTTCGCGAGGTCGCCTTTCAGGGGGCTTTTCGCGCCGGCCTCGAAGCGTCCAGCCAGAAGGTATCGGTATAGCTTGAAGGCGAGCCTCTCCTCGAACTCCTCAAGCCGGTGCCGGGCGGGGCGTGTCAGCAACATCGTGCTGCAGGACGTGTCGGCGCTCACCGTTGGCGCCACCTCGTCCGAGGGGTCGACTGGCCAGATCGCATCGCCCGGGCCGTACTGACGGAACCGCTTGCCCACGGCATCGTGGGCGGAAGCGCGGCCGGACGTCAGCAACTGTAGGCCTTCGCCCGGCTTGCCCGGCCCGGCAAGAGTCTCTCCTGTGACGTACTGGCGCGGACTCAACCAGCCTCGCAGCTCGTCCACCAGGTCCTCGAACCGGATTCGCCGGGCCAGTTGGCTGTCCAGATCAGCGACGGAATGAGCCAACACGGCAGCGCGGTGCTCGTCAACCATGCCCGCGTTCGCCTTCCACGCCTCAATGACAATGTCCTCACAGTGTTCAAGGGCGCTGTCCAGGTCGGGTTCCACCCGCAAGGCCGCAAACTCCGAGGGGGGAAGGTTGCGCTCCAGACCGATTCCGATCTGTTCCGACGGCGCGCCCAGGACCACCTTCACCCCGACGGCATTCGCCGACTGCAGGAATTTCGCGAGGACATTAACCGCCGAGAAGTCGAAGCCGGACACATTCTTGAAATCCAGCATCATGCAGGCGGGAGGCGGTTCGCCGCTCAGCGATTCCTTGAGGTGATCGGCGAGAGGGTAGACACTTCCGAAGAAGATGTAGCCGCGCAGCCGCCAACCCGGCGCGCGGTCGCCCTCCTGCCGCAGGATGACCTGATCCGGGACGGAACGCGCCTTGGTGCTCCGGCGCTCGCGGACCGTGAAGCGAGAGCCGACCGGGTCCACGCGGCTCAGGCGCACAGCAAAGAACGCAAGAGCGGCCAGCATCCCGGTGCCCACGCCCTCGAACAGCCCGAACACCACGGTGACCCCCGCTATCAGCACGATGACGCCGTACTCCAGCCCCGGAAGACGCTTTCGGCTTCTCAGGAGTCCTTCGTCGAGCATACCGAGGCCGGCGAAGACCAGAATGCCACCGACAAGCGGTACGGGGATCAGTTCCAACATCCCATCGCCCAGAAACAGGGCGGCTGCAATGACGAGGGCCGCGACGATTCCGGTGAGGCGGGCGCCTGCCCCGAAAAGCTTGCTGCGCAGCGACGCAGGCACGATCATGCTCGCGGTCGTTCCGCCGCCAATGCCTGCCAGCACGTTCGCGATCCCCGCCGCGCGAAACTCGCGGTTCCAGTCCAGGTCCCGGTTCGTGGCCATCTCCAGGCCAGCGAGATTCATGATCACAACGAGCAGCGCGACCAGCACCAGCAGAAGCATGGTGGGCAACTGCAGGGCCATCGCGGTCCAGTCTACATACGCCAGATCCGCAGGTCCCAGGGCTGGCCACAGGCCTGCTTCCGAGGTGCTCGAAAGCAACAGCCCTGCTTCCCTCGCTTCGTCGCTGGAGATGCCGAGGAGGACCAGCGCGAGGTGATACGCACCGACCGCCACCGCAACGCCAGCGGGCAGGATGAACCGACGGCCCCACCGCCTCATCGTGACATACATGGCGACACCGAACGCCACGCCGGGGCCCCACGTCCAAAGCTCCGATGGTTCAACGAGCGTCGGAATCGATCGCCACTCCACTTCCGCTCCCATCAGCGACATGGCGGCCAGGCACACGGCTGCCCCGATTCCGGCCACGAAACCGCCCGTGACCGAATAGGGAACGAACCGCGCGACAATGGCGAGTCGGAATCGCCAGATGAGGAGAAGGCCTGAGCCCACGACGGTTGCAGCGATCATCAGCGCCACTGCGGTGGTGACGAACAGGGTGTCGCCCTCAGCGCCCATCGTGGCGCCGACCTGCGCCATCACGATGACAAGGGCGGGCGACAGCCCCGATATCGCCCCGCGAAAGCCACTCATGAGAGTGATGACCAGACAGGCGGCGAAGTTCCCGAACAGCACCAGACCGACGCCCTGGAACGAATATGGAGCCAATGGCCCGGAGAATACCACGCTTCCGTAGGCGACCTGTGCAACCAGCAGAGCGAGGCCGGAGGTGAGGCCGGTCGCCAACGCCGGGATGGCGTTCGCCGAGACGGCATCTGCGCGGATTTCCGACGCGAGGGTGCGAAGCGATGACCTCACGGCTGCGCGCGAGAGAGACCCTCAGCCGCTACGGACCTCGTTGGGCACGCCGGCCAGGCAAAGGGGACTCGGCCCTGTTTGCGCTTCAAGAAACTCACCCCCCGCTGGGGCCTCGGGCTCAACCTGCCTGTGGAATCCCCTTCAATCTACGCCTGATGAGACATCCCATGCCACCCGAAGTTGCTCCGCAGGGACACGCAATGCTGTGGCACCCGGTGCTGTTCTCGTGTCAGAACTCCCCTACGGACTCTATCCCGGGCCTGAGTTCGCATCCCGTCTCGCGGGACACCGTCGACGAGGGATAGCTCGGCCGCCAGCGCGTCCAACTGCCGCTCCGGGATGCGCCAGCGGATGCGCCGGATCACTCGCTGGCGAGATGGGTCGATGGTCGTTCGCTGGGCCGCCGCCTCGTTCCTGGACGCCGAACAGAACTACCCGCAGGATCATGGGCTACCGGGATCTCTGGATCCTCAGGGCGCACCTGGACGAGCTCACCACCCCGGTAGCGAACAGGGAGGTCGCGTCGTAGCATGAGATCCCCGGGAGCCACCTCAGCCGCCATCTACGATTGGGACAACCTCCGGAACAACCCCAATCTGACGCGGAAGGACCAATCGAAATGGGAAAGCTGGAGAACACGGACGCGGAGAAGCGACGGGGGGGGCTGGCCGGGAAGGTGCGCGGAGCCTGGGAGGAGGCCCGGGCCATGGGGCTGCGGGGGGCGGTCGGAGCCGCCCGGTCGGATCCGGAGCGGACCGCCCGGTCCGCGCTGGAGCAGCTGGAGCAGGAGCACCGACTGCAACGCGCCGAGCTCGGCCGGAGCCAGGCGGTCGGAGCGGGGACGGTCGAGGAGGACGTGGCCCGGGAGTACGAGCACCAGATGACCGGTGTGAAGGGCGAGGCGCGGAGCGACGCCGCGACGGAGCGCCAATGGGTTCAAGACGCCTTCCAGGCTATGCACCGGCCGGAGACCGTCCAGATGCCCACCCGGACTCCCGAGCTTGACCGGGGGGTCAGCTTCGAGCGGTAGGCCGCTCTCCCCCTTCTCCCCCCTCTGTGGCCCCAAACGAGCGTCCGCCGCGACCCGCTGAAGCGGACCGCGGCCCGCGTCACGGTCTCGGTCCGCCGGGTCAAGGTAGCCATGGACTCCGCACACCCCTCCGCCGCAGCCTTCGCACGGGTCCACGCTCGATTACCGGGGTAGGCTCCCCGGCCGCTTCCCCGACCACCTTCCCCACCCCACCTTCACGGGGACCACTGCGTCCTGGAACCAATCAGGGCCTCTTCCGCCCGGTAATCTCTTCACATGCGGCCCCCAAAACACCCGCCGGGGCTTCCGTCCCGCGCTCCGACACGGTTGACCACCCCGGTCACGCCCTCAACCCCACCATCTAGGACCTGCGGCTGGCCCGTGTGAGAAATGCGGGCTAGGCGTCCGTGGACGAAGACGCCCGGGCCGGAGAGCGGCGAAGCGCTGGGCTGGCAGGTTGCAGGTGCCGAAAACCACGCCAAGAAGGCCAAACCTTCTCCGACTCCGTGTCAGGATGGCCGTTGCCAGGCGAACTCGGTCAGGATGTAGCCGGTCCGGTCGCCGCCTCGCTTGCCAAAGACCACCCGTCCGGGCCCGTATCCGAAGATCTCTCCCGGCGCAGGCGCATCCGTGACCACCCCTATTCCCCCGACGTATACGTTCACGTACTCGCTTATCGCATACGTCGCCCGACTTGCGGTGCGCCATCCAACAACTCGCCCTAGGGCGTTCGGCCGGTGGTCCGCAACGTACACGAAGCGTCCGTGCGCGACGATCAGAACTCGTTCGGAGACCGCGGCAAGACCGGTAATCACGTCAAATGTGTTGAAGTACGCGCGAACCTCGGCGTCAGTCGCATTTGCGAACTCGCCCGGCTCGGGGCGACGGGCTTGCCTCCATGAAGGGGGGGCCGTGAAGATCGAATCAGCCCACGATCCGTCGGCTCCGTAGGCGCGTATAACGTAGACAAAATCCATCGCGCCGTAGACGGTACCTCCCGCCCTTGCCCCGACAACCAAAGCCCAACTGGGCCAGTACGGCACCCGGTCGACATCCGGCGGACGCTCCATCACGGCCTCGGCCGTGCGTCTTCCGTCCGCAGGAGATCGCAGCCAACCTTGGGATCCCAAACCGGGCACGCGCCAGAGACCGTTCGGCGACGAGTCCCGCGCTGGCAGCAGCCGAACCAACACGGAGTCGGCTACGTGGAGCGAATCCACCGGATCGAAGTAGTCGAGCCAACCGGCGTCTTCTACGGGTTGACTGCATCCTGCGGCCAGCATCCCGGCCAAGAGACACGTTGACAACTTTCGACGGTCCATGCGCATCGAATCTCGCGGCATGGCGTCAGAACCAAATCCGGTTACTGCGGACTTACGCGGACAAGCTGCATTACGGATATCGTCCACGGGTCCGGAGGAGTATCGGACACGGCATAGAGACCATCGCGTCGCCCCATCATCACACGAGTTCCGCGCGGAAGCCGAATGTCCTCGGCAATCTTGACGCCCGACGGCAACTGATAGAAGTCTACCGAGTGATGCTCTTTGACCACTCTTCCCGTCCCGCTTACCACCCGTATGCTACCGTGTGTTACGGCCAAAAGGCTGTCCTCGGTCACGGCTAAATTAGTGATGACACTGAAGGAATTGGGAAGAATCAAACCGAACGTCTCCGTGACTTGTTCCGGCGTTGTCGGAAGCACCCTCGTTGTTGTCAAGGAGCGAAGCCTTCCCTGGATCTCTCCGGTAGGTGTCCCTGTGTATATCAGCAGAAAGCGGTGACCAACTAGGGTTTCAAGCCGACTCCACGGGCCGAGATTGTCGAAGCAGTCTGGACACCGCGCCATGTCAAGTACCCATACAACCGCAGGTGTCCGTTCCGAAGTCGGCTGCAAGGACTCCTGCGGAATCAACGATTCGAGATCAATCCTTGCGCCCGTGAGACGATCCTGGATCACTGCCCGAGCTGCGGATGCCTCCACTTCCGACATCTGCTGCTTGAGTGTGCGTTGCGAACTAACCGCCACGCCTGCCACGGAAGAGGCCAAGACCGACGCAATCAAGCTGAGCAAGTCGCGTTTCACAAATGGGTTTCTCTCGTCGCGGTGCATTGGAGCATGCGTTGGCTGTCAGTGTGCTGGGGACGACGTCTCGACAACCATCCACATGCGATAACCAACCAACATAACGGACTCTTCCCCCTTTCTGGTGGTTATCACCTATGACCTCCGTGTCCAGCGGATCGCTGTCGTAGGCCTTATCGCCGACCAGGTCGGGAAGTTCGTCGATGAGCGCCAGATTGAGACTCAGCTGGACGAGCTCGGCCTCGTGCCGCTGGGCCGAGTGGGTGCCGACGGACAGCGGAAGGCCGTAGCGGTACACGATCGCGGCCTCCCGAAGCTCCGAAGCGAGATCCTGGATAAAGTCGGCCAGCACCCAGCCGCGACACGAAGTCTGGAACCGCCGGTGCACGGTCTTGTAGTTCGGATAGCACTGCGGCAGCATGTGCCAGCTGGGCTTCGGTCTTCACGATCCACAACACGGCTTCGAGAACCTGCCGGGCGGGCACCGGAGGACGGCCCCGCCGACCATTTGGCCGGTTCTCCTCCAGAAAGTGATGGCGGATCCGGCTCCACTGGTGGTCCGAGAGCTTCAGCATGAACGAATCTAACTCCAATCCCTACGCCGCGCAATCCCAAGCGTTGTCCAATGAGGAGTGAGCACGAGCGGGGGTGCGAGCAGATCATGGGAGCATGATCGTGACACTCTGCACCGAACGGATTTGGACGCTCGACGACATCCGCGCCTTCCTCGGCGGGAGCGAGGCGGCGGACATCACCCCCCACGACCGCGCGGCCGCCTA
>JAGWBP010000018.1:30471-30942 GCA_021295835.1 Gemmatimonadota bacterium
GCCAAGGTCACCGGCTACTCGGACGCCCAGCTGACCCGCCTGATCGCGCAGCAACGCCGGACGGGCCACATCCGCGACCACCGGCTCCGACCTCCCGCCCGGCCGTTCGCGACGGTCTACACGACTGCGGACGCTCTGCTGCTGGCCGAGGTGGACGAGGCGCTCGGCCAGCTCTCGGGACCGGCGACGAAGCGGGCGCTGTGGCGCATGTGCCATGTCTTCGGCGACAAGCGCTTCGAGCGCCTGGCGGAGATATCGAACGGCCACATCTACAACTTGCGGGGGCGCCGGGCGTACCGAAGCGCCCGCACCACGTTCCGCGCGACGCGGGGCACGCCGTCGCCGATCGGACAGCGGCGCAGGCCCCGGCCGGAGGGCCGCCCGGGCTTCGCGCGGGTCGACACCGTGCACAGCGGCGACCGCGACGGCGAGAAGGGGGCCTACGTGATCAACATGGTCGACGAAGTGACG
>JAGWBP010000002.1 GCA_021295835.1 Gemmatimonadota bacterium
GTGGGGAGGAGTAGCGACTACGACCGCCATGATAAAGGTGGCGCTCTCGATGGAGATGATAGGAGAGTCGGTAGTCCTCGAGAAAACCGTCAACGTCATGCCGCGCAGCTGGTGGATCGAAGAGCAGCATGCTGGGCGGGTGCAGTACGAAGACCCGATTCCGGGTTGGGCGACTGCGTGGGGCCTGCACAGGCTGGCCTTCTTCAATGTGAATACGATAAGCGGGACGCCGTTCGGGGGCAGCGGGCCGTGGGAGGGCAGCTACATGGTCGTCGGCCGCCCGCCGAAGATCTCCGGCCCGGAGATATTCGCGCACAAGGATCTGATGTCTCTTGGCAAGGGGTACCTGGTCGCCGACACCACCTGCGACCTGGCCGCCGATTTGATCGGATCAGAGGTCAACCTCGCGAGCATGAACGGGGTCTGCGGCACCGCGAGCAGGCTGGTGGACTTCCACCAGCGCGTCCTCGCGCACGAGCTCAGGCACGAGACGAGCCTCAACGAGTGCATCCGGTCCGTGAGGAGAGCGTTCACCGGCCGCCTGCAGCAGGTCGAGCAGGCCACCGGCACTTATGAAGGTGTGGAGGACAAGAAAAGGGAGCTGTGGACCGGGCCCGGCGGCGCGGCCGAGGACCTTGAGAACGCCCGGTGGACCAACCAGGAGACCGAGGTGAGCGACGACTTCTGGCAGTGGAGGCCCGTCGGCGTCTGGTGGGACGGCCCTGCGGTGGGCGGCGGGCACAACGGCCGAAACGGCTGCTAGAGAGAGGAGACAACCGATGAAGACCCTGACGACTACGATTGCCGCCCTGGCGGCGCTGGCCTGGCTGCCTCAGGCGTTCTCGGCGAGCGCGATCGCGCAGGACCGCTCGATGGGGGAGATGATGGCCGACACCACGCTTCCGTTCTGCAAACTGGGATCGAACCCTGGGCCGTGCAGGCTGCGGCCTTGGCCCCCGCCGGGGTGGATTCCCTGCCAAGCGGGGGAGCATGGATGCGATACGACCTACTCTCGCGACCGTATCCGGCCGGAAGGCTGGCGGGAGGCGACGGTGACGGACGCGCTCGAGGAGCTGAAGCGGGAGTGGGAAACCGGGGTTTCGATCTGGAACCGCCCCCACCACCCCGCCGTCGCCATCCTCCGCCAGGCGTCCCGCCCGCGCGCGTTGGCCGAGCTCGACGCGTTCGCTGACCAAGTGGCCGCGATCGCGGCCGACGCCACGCTCCCGGAGCACGTCCGGCGCAACGCCGACCTCGCCCTGGACATTGCGGCGAGCTCCAGGGATGAACGCGGCCTTGAGGGCACGCCCTACCCCCGCGCCTTCGATCTTTTGGTGCAGGTGTACGAGGGCGGGTACCACGATGCGCTGTACGGCATCTGGTCCGCAGATTCCGTGCGCGGGCGGGCCTATGTGCAGGACGTCTTCGAGCGGAGCGAGCGGCCCGCGCTTTGCTTCTACGGGCACCTCCGGAACCCGCATGTCGTGGAGGGCCGGATCGTCGAGCGCCTGGAGCGAGGCGACCCGCCGCGATGCCCCGAAGACTGGCGGCTCGACACCCCTCGGAGGACGCCGTGGTGCCGGGCGGGGGACATCCTGTTCGAGGACATCGCGAGGGAGGCCCGAGCGCGGACGTGGCCCGACGGTGGCCCGCCGTCTGTAGGGGGGGAGCCGCCGCCCGTCCCAGACGGGCTGCCGGAGCACGTCGAGGACTGGCACCGGCGCTGCAAGTGACCTGCTGACGTTCCGGCGGGGCGCTGCCCCTGACGCTCGCGGCTCAAGGGGCGTAGCGGGGCGCGGCGGCCCCCTGAGCGGCCCTGGAGGGCGCGAAACGCGCCCCCCGGAGGGGTGGGGGGTTGGGTGGAATTCGGCGCTTTCGCCGTCGTCGCGTGGACGCCTGCGGTCGCTAGGGGCCCTCGAAGGCATCCTACAGCCCCATGCGGGCCAGGAGCTCGGCCAGTTTCTCCGGTCACCCCCCTTCAGGGCAAGCCACGGGTACGAGCATTGTACACTGTAGATTACACATTGTAAACCATAGTTTACAGTATGGACAGGCAAGCGAAGCGGTCCAGCTTGGATGCATCGCCGCTCCTGCCGTGGGAGGGCAGCTACTACGTCTCCTCGCAACCGAAGTTCGGCGACGTGTATCTGCACGCCCGCGGAAGGCAAGGGCCACAACGGCAAATGGGGATGCCCCTACCCCTAATTACCGAGACAACGGGGAAAAAGGGAGGCAACTGATGAGGACCCTGATGACGACGGCGGCCGCTGCGGCGCTGGCCTGGACGCTTCCGGCGATCCCGGCGAGCGCGCAGGACCCGGATACGATGGTCGACACCACGCTTCCGGTCTGCAAGGGGGGATGGGGCGAGGGGCCGTGCAGGCTCCCGCCCGGCCTTCCGCCGCAGATGGCTCCCTGGATAGTTCCCTGCCATGTGGGGGAGCCTCAATGCCACACGACCACCGACGGTGGCGGCGGCTGGAGGCCCTGGAGCGGGAGTGGGACGCCAATAGTGGCTTGCCCCACCCCAACCAACATGGGCACGCCATCCTCCTCCAGGTGTTCGGCCCACGCCCGGCGGCCGAGCTCGACGCGTTCGCCGACAGGCTGGACGGGATGATGGCCGACACCACGCTTCCCAAGCATGTCCGGAGCAATGCTGGGAGCGTCCTAGTGAGGGCGACCTCCGACGGAGGCGTAGGCACGCCCTACCTCCGCGCCTTCGACTTTCTGGTGCGGGCGCACGAGGACGGTGCCGACGTGTTGACTACCATCTTCCGGGCCGATCCGGAGCGCGGCCCGGCCTACGTGCGGCATGTGTTCGAGCGTATCGAGCGGCCGCCGCTGTGCCCTTCCAGCGGGGAGTTGCTGCCGGAATGCGTGGATGGGTACAGCACATTCCACGAGACGCCGTGGTGCCGGGCGGGTGACCTCCTGTACCGGGACATCGTCGCCGAGGCCCGGCAACGGACATGGCCCGGCGACATCACCATGGTAGTTGCTGGCGATCCGGACCCCGTTCCCGACGGGCTTCCAGAGCACGTGGAGGACTGGCACCGGCGCTGCAAGTGACCCGCTGACGTCCCGGGCGGCCCGCATTGGCCCGAGACGCTGGCCCCCGTAGCGCGTCCCTGGCGATCCCGCCCTCCGGCGACCCCGGGGGGTTCGGCCGTCCGGGGCGGGAAATGCCGTTAGGGGCCGGGAAACGGCTTCCTGGCGGTTGCGCCCCCGGCCCGCGAAGCCGACCGGGAGGCCATTCCGTGACCGCTAACCACGTGTAGCGGACCGGAGACTGAACACCCCTACCGGAGAGGAGCCTCCTCGATGCGGCCGACCCGAACCCTGACGCGCGCCCTCACGTCCCTGGCCGCGCTGGCGGCCGCGTGCGACCGGCCGCCGCTGGCCGATCCGACCGGCGGGGGCGCTGCAGCGGCTCCGGAGGCCGACGGCCCGCTCATCCTGGCCGCGGCTTCGGAGGCCGACGGCCCGTTCCTCACCATCATCCCCGACGGCCCCCGCCCCGGCCCGATGTTCCTCCGCCCGGGCACGGGCCATCCCCCCTGGCCGACGAAGGCGAGCCGGACTTCACCTGCGAGGACCTCGAGGACTGCGGCGACAAGTGCGACGAGCACAGCTTCGACGTATGCTGCTGCAAGAAGCTCGACGATGGCGGCAAAGACAAATTTCAAATGCTGGGAGGGGTCCTGCACCGGCAGTGGAAGTGGAGGACGGGAAGTAGGCGGCGACGACGGCTGGTGGCACGACATATGGGAGCTCATCAGCTGCGGCGGAGCCCGCGGCAGGCTGGCGGCGGAGTACGGCGTCTGGGGCAGGCTCCTCTGCTATGCCTTCTGGCTGCACGGCCCGGAGTGGATCGTGCCGGATGGCGACATCGAGTACGGGGAGGTGCACGGCGAGTGGGGCCTCATGTTCTGGCAGATGCAGAACCTGGTCCGCAAGATGGAGGCGCATTGCGGCATCAAGGCCCTGGTCACCTCGGGGTACCGGTGCCCCGTCGGGAACGGCGGCACCCCCGATGCCAAGCCCAAGAGCCAGCACACGGTTGGGAGCGCGTGAGCCCGGAATCTCGGACCGGGTGCGCGAGAATGCTTGGTCCTGGGAGCTGGCGCGGCAGCGGGCGGCGGCGCGAGGCGGCGGAGGCGGATAGCCGCCGCAAGGGGCGAGGCGTCTCCAGCGCCCTACACGGAGGATCGGCAGTGTCAAGCACCCTGGGGGGGCGGGGAGCGACGACGTTCTAGATTCACCCCAACCGTGCGCCGGAAAAAGAGACGCCGACCCTCCCTTGGCGGGAAGATCGGCGTCCGCCAAGCCGTAGAGGCGGCTGGCAGTAGGCGCCACAAAGGGAGGCAAGAGCTCCCCCATGGCCACCAAATGTGCGGCAACACCGCCACCGGGAAGTCCGGACCCCAGTGCCGGGGCGGGAAATGCCGTTATGGGCCATCTATCTATGGGCGTTCTGGAGGGGGTGGCCCATGCACGGAGTGGCCCGGGCGGCCTCCAGCCGCTCCCGGGAGAACATCGAGGGGAGCCAGTAGTGGCAGGGCTGGTTCCCTAGCCCGGCTCGGGCTCCGGTCAGTCGGTCCTTGTCGTATCTCCCGTTAGCGTGAAAGTTGCCGCGACCCATGAACGACGACTCCGACCCCACCGAGCGCGGTCTCGCAACCGAGGCGGTTCACGCTGGCGGACCCGAGCGCGCCCCCGGCTCACCGGTCGTACGGCCCGTGGTGCACAGCTCCACCTACTTCTGGAGCGATCCGGGCGACGGAGCCGAGCCCATCTATACGCGTCTCGGCAACAATCCCAACCAGCGCTCGGTCGCCGCCAAGGTCGCGGCCCTCGAGGGCACGGAGGACGCCCTTGCGCTAGCCAGCGGGATGGCCGCCATCGCCATGACGATCCTCTCGGCGGCGTCCAGGGGCGACCATGTCGTCGCGAGCCGCAGCCTCTACGGAGCCACCCACCTGCTCCTGAAGGAGGAGCTGCCCAGGCGCGGCATATCGGCCACCCTGGTCGACCCCCACGACGCCGACGCGTGGGCGGCTGCGACGACGCCTCGCACCAGGGTGGTCCTGCTCGAGCTGCCCACCAATCCGACGCTACGCGTCTTCGACCTGGGTCCGCCTCGGCGGGCGGCGCGGAGCGTCGGTGCCCTCCTCGCCGCCGACGTGACCTTCGCAACGCCGGTCAACCTGCGCGCGGCGGAGCACGGCGTGGACGCCGTCCTGCACTCGGCGACGAAGTATCTGGGCGGCCACTCGGACCTGATCGCCGGAGTCGTGGCCGGGAGCGCCGAGCTCGTGGCCGGCGTGGCGGCGAAGATGAAGCTCTACGGCGCGTCCATCGATCCGCACGCCGCGTGGCTGCTGGAGCGCGGGCTACGCACGCTGCCGACGCGCGTGGAGCGGCACAACGTCTCTGCGATGGCGCTGGCGCGCTGGTTTGGCACCGTCCCCACCGTCCGGCGCGTCCTCCACCCCGGGCTGCCGGACCACCCGGACCACGCGCTCGCCCGCGCCCTGATGGACGGCTTCGGGGGGATGGTCTCCATAGTGCTCGAGGGCGGCGCCGAGGCCGCCGACACCTTCTGCCGCAGCCTGCGCCTCGCCTCCGTGGCGCCCTCGCTGGGCGGGGTAGAGACCCTCGTCTCACAGCCGCGCCACACCTCGCACGCCGACCTCTCGTCCGGGGAGCTGGAGGCGGCGGGCATCGAACCTGGGTTTGTGAGAATCTCCGTCGGCCTGGAGGATCTCCGCGACCTGAAGGCCGACTTCGCGGCTGCGGCCGCTGCGGCTGCTACTCCGCCTCCATGAACGGATAGCCCACGGCGGTCGGCGGGGCCAGGTTCTCCTTGATCGTCCGGGGCGACAGCCACCTGATCACGTTGAGCGCCGAGCCGGCCTTGTCGTTGGTCCCGGAGGCGCGCGAGCCCCCGAAGGGCTGCTGCCCGACCACCGCGCCGGTCGGCTTGTCGTTCACGTAGAAGTTGCCGGCCGCGCCCCGTAGCCCCTCCAGCGCCTCGCGCACCGCGCGGCGGTCGTTAGCGAAGACCGCGCCGGTAAGGGCGTAGGGAGAGCTCGAGTCGACGAGTGCGAGCGTCTCCTCCCACCTCCCGTCCGGGTAGACGTATACCGACACGACGGGGCCGAAGATCTCGTCGCATATCGCCTCGTGCGACGGATCGGTCGTTAGCAGGACCGTCGGGCGGACGAAGTAGCCCTCGTCGTCGGAGTAGGCGCCCCCAGCGACGATCTCCACCTCCGCGCTCGCCCTGGCCCGCTCGATGTAGCCGACGATGCGGTCGTGGGCACGACGGTCTATCACTGCATTCACGAAGTTGCGAAAGTCATTGGGGGTGCCCATCCTGAGCGATTCGACCTCATCTACTAGGTCATCGCGAATGTCCTCCCACACGGAGGCCGCGACGTAGACGCGCGACGCCGCCGAGCACTTCTGTCCCTGGTACTCGAAGGCGCCCCTCGCGATCGCGGTGCGCAGAGCCGCCCGGTCGGCGCTCGGGTGCGCGACGATGAAGTCCTTGCCTCCCGTCTCGCCAACGAGCCGCGGGTACGACCGGTACCGGTCGAGGTTCCGGGCTGCGAGCTGCCAGAGCGACCTGAAGACGGCGGTCGAGCCGGTGAAGTGAAGGCCTGCGAAGTCGGGGGACTCCATCGCCGCCCCGGTGATCTCCACGGGGTCGCCGGGGACGAAGTTGATCACCCCGGGGGGGAGCCCCGCCGCCTCCAGCAGCTTGTAGGCGTAGTAGCTGGAGAGCACGGAGTGGATCGACGGCTTCCAGAGGACGCCGCACCCGACCATGGCGGGCGCGGCCGCCAGGTTGATCCCGATCGCGGTGAAGTTGAAGGGGCTGACGGCGTATACGAATCCCTCCAGGGGACGGTACTCCATTCGGTTCCACACGCCCCTCTCCGAGAGCGGCTGATCGGCGAAGACGCGCTCGGCGAAGTGGACCCCGAAGCGGAGGAAGTCGATCGCCTCGCACGCCGCGTCGATCTCGGCCTGAAAGGCGTTCTTGCTCTGTCCGTGCATCGTCGCGGCATTGAGGATGGGGCGCCACGAAGTCGCAAGCAGCTCGGCCGCCCTGAGGAAGACGGCGGCGCGGTCCTCCCAGGGCCAGCTCGCCCACTCGCGGTGCGCGTCCACCGTATTGGCGATCGCGCGGCGGGCCAGATCGGCGTCGGCCGCGTGCCACACCCCGAGGTGCTCCCGGCGGTCGTGCGGGGCCAGGAGGGGCTGCGTGGCGCCGGTGCGGATCTCCTCGCCACCTATGATGACGGGGATGTCGGACTCCTCGCCCGCCATCCGACGGAAAGCATCCTTGAGCTCGCTGCGCTCTGCGCTGCCGGGGGCATAGGAGCGCACGGGTTCGTTGACTGCTTCGGGAACGCGATAACTTCCAGACATCTGACTCCTGCGGGCGACGGGGATTCGGGCTGACTGGGCGCAGCGGCGCCAGGCCAGCGTAGGGATATTCACGGTGGAGCCGGAGGTGCGCAACCGACGGCCGACTACGACCCCGCAGCTAGCGGACGGAGAGACTCATGAGCAACGGCGAGCTTGCCCAGGCGGTGAAGCGGGCGCTGGCAGGCGTGGTGAACCCCAGGACCGGCGAGGACGTGGTTGCGGGCGGGCAGGTGCGCGGGGTGTCGGTGGACGATTCGGGGGAGGCCAGCTTCGTCTTCTCGCTCGGAAGGGGAGACCCGGGAGCGTTGGTCCGCGAGGCGCGGGCTGCCGCCCAGGCGGTGGCTGGGGTGAGGACGGCCAAGGCGAAGGTCGAGCTGCCTCAGAGCGTCTCCGGAGCGGAAGAGGCCAGCACGGCTCGCCCGGCCTCCGGCGCCACTGCCGGCCCAGGTGGCGCGGCGACCCGGACGCGTCCTTCGGGGCTTCGTCCCGGATCGGTGCCAGCCCCCACGCCAAACCCCGGCATCCTCCCCGGGGTGAAGCGGGTTGTGGCGGTAAGCTCAGGCAAGGGTGGGGTGGGGAAGTCGATGGTGGCCTCGAACCTGGCGGCGTACGCGGCCCAGACTGGCCTGGAGGTCGGCCTCCTCGACGCGGACATCTACGGGCCGAACATCCCGACCATGTTCGGTGAGACTCGCCGTCCGGCTGTGTCAGGCGAGAAGGGCTCGGAGATGATCGTCCCGCTGGTGTCTCGCGGCGTCCGCATCATGAGCCTGGGGCTACTCCTGGAGCGCGAGCAGCCCGCCATCATGCGAGGCCCGCTCATCGCCGGGATCCTGAAGCAGTTCATGGAGCAGGTCGACTGGGGGCCGCTGGATCTGATGGTCGTGGACATGCCCCCCGGCACCGGCGACGCGCAGCTCTCCCTCGTCCAGACGGTGGAGCTCGACGGCGCGGTGATGGTCACAACCCCCCAGAAGGTCGCCACCGGCGACGTGCGCCGCGGCATCAAGATGTTCGAGCGGGTCAACACGAGGGTTCTAGGGGTCGTCGAGAACATGTGCGGCCTCCACCTTCCCGGCACCGACGAGGTAATCGACCTCTTCGGGCGCGGCGGCGGCGAGGAGCTGGCCGCCGAGCTCTCCGTTCCCTTCCTGGGGAGGATCCCGCTCGATATGGCCGTCAGAGAGGCCGGCGACAGCGGCGAGCCGACGGTGCACTCCGCGCCGGGCTCGGCTGCGGGGCGCGCGCTGGCAAAGGTTGCGGAGCGTCTGCTCGCGGCATTGGATGCCCTGTCTCCTCGCAGCCACTAGCACTCCGTGGGCGGTCTCGCGCGAGCACCGAGAGCAACGCAGCGCGAAGCCAAGGGGTACGGGTATTGTAAACCATGCGTTACATATTGTAAAGCGTACATTACAGTATGGGCAGGCGACGGGCGGCCCCCCAGTGGCGTAGGGCATGCGCGGAGGCGGGTGGACGCAACCATTCAGTTCAGAAGTCCCGGAAGCGGTGTACTAGGGAGATGCAGCCTTGTAGATCCGGCCTTCGAGTGGTCAGGGTGTGATCGGCGGCGGTTGACAGGGGGGGGGGGTACATTTTCTATTATCGACATGGTGAAACGCGGTACCCGGGACGCACAGCGCCGATACCGACGCCGGAGGAACGATATGAGGACCCCGAGGTCGCTAGTTTTGGTGTTCTGCACATCTGCGTTGATTGCTTGCAATGGTGGCCGACCCTCTTCGTTGGACCGTTTCTCCCGTCAGTTGCAGACTACCGTTCCGGAGTTTCGTATTGGCGCAGCCATGGGCGGAGACCCTAAGGCCAGATTCGCCCGGGTCAGTCGGGTTCTTGTCCTTGCAGACGGCGATCGCATTGTTGCTGCCGAGGGCCATGGGGCCAGAGTCACGATATGGACGCCGGATGGGAATTTGGTGGCGGAAATCGCCGGACACGGCGAAGGACCCGGCGAGTTTGGAGGTATCTTCTTTCTTCATCGCTTTTCTAACGGATTCTTGACAAGGGGAACTGAGAGATTTACGTTGTTCTCCGATGATGGCGCTCTAATCGAGACAGTTCAATTCCCGCGAACATCGCTGAGCTTTCGAGGATTTCATCTGGCGCCCGAAGTGCTGTTGGGAGATGGCACCGTTTTTGCCATTCCAAGCGTTCCTGCCGAGATTATGTTGGGGAATCTTGGCGACGATCCGATTCCCACCCTACCCCTGCTTCGTCTATCGAAAGACGACGACCAATGGAGCATGGACACCGTCGCGACACTGGACTATCGAAACCGGCATCTCATCAGTGAGAAGGGCGGGGGCGGAATACAGACCGGTCAACCCCTTGGCGACTACGACCTGACGTACTTTGATCCCGCCTCGGGGAGTGTGGTGGTGGTTGAGCGATCTGCAGGAGACGGTAGGGTAGCGTTGACAGAGATCAATGCCGATGGCGACACGCTGTGGCGACAGCGCATCTTGATGCCTTCAGTGTCGCCCACATCGGAAATGACTGCGAGCTTCGTCGACGCTTACGTCCAGATGGGATGGACGAGGGATCAGATTGTGGATGCACTCTACATTCCCGATCCTTTACCCGGGGCGCTAAAGGCCCGTGGGACTGCCTCGGGCGAGGTATGGCTCGCCAGTTTTGAGGCCATGGATACGTTTGTCGTGTGGTATGCTGTTCGCAGGGGCGGAGACTCGACGGATGTACGCACCGTGTTGCTGCCTCGGGGATTTGCCCTGAGCGATGCTACGGACACACACGTCTGGGGCGTAGAGAAGGACGAGCTGGGAGTCAACTATGTGACCGGTCGTCGGATCCTGACCGGGGTTGACGAGGAGGTTTCGGCGGTCGACGCGGCGTCGCCAGTCGAGGACGCTGCGTCGGCAGTCGAGACCGATTTGCCTGACGACGACGGAGCCACAGGGGCTGAGTCGCGGTCTTGGACCACCAGGACTGACTACCGGATAGAGGATCCAGATGAAGGAGCGGAAGGGTTTGAGCGGTTCGCACGTATGCGGGCTAGCCCGGATGGGGGACACATTGTAGCAACCGACGGCCTGCGATCAGGGCGCGTTCGTGTGCTCTCGCGCGATGGAACTCTCGTCCGCGAGGTCGGACGAGATGAACTGGCAAGCGGGGAATTGATCGGAGTGTGGACGAGTTCCGATGGCTTCTGGGCGCGCGAGTATTTGGCCGGACGAGTTTCCGGCTACCGCTACGAGGGAGGGATGGCGATCGACACATTTTCGCTGCCGGCAGGAATGGAGCACTTTACGCCGGTCCCTCAAGGGGGTCTTATTGGCAAAGCGGAGCTACCCGACTTCGACTGGAAGCGTCTCCACCAGGCTTTGGAAGAACAAGCGGTGGTGAATGTGAATGTGATCGGTGAGGAGGAAGACCGGGACACAATCTTCGCTCTCGACGTTAGGCACCTGGATTGGATGGTGGGAATTCGCGGCGAAGGGAGTCGCTATCCTACCCAAGTGTACCTCAGACAGCCATTTGCCGATCATGATCTGACTTGGTTCGACCCGGTGAGGGGGAGCGTCGTCGTCGTGCGCAGGAGTGGTTCTCCGGGGGTGGTGGAGTTGTTCGAGGTGCTTGCCACGGGAGACACGGCATGGCATCGTCGGCTTGACTTGCCCTCTGTGGAGCTGTCGGAGGAGGAAGTGGATCTGGCGATCGAGGGCGTCTTGGCCACTCTGCGGAGAGCCGCTGACAGTGGCGGGCATGTGCTCTCCGATGCAGAGCTGCGAGGCGTTGTGGACAGCGTGGTACACGTGCCTAGCCACTTGCCGGTCGTTGCCCGAGTCGTTGCCAGCTCCGCAGGAGATGTATGTACGATAGACGGGCTGTCCGTCTGGTACTCGATTCGGCGGGGCGACGATGAGGCCACGCCGCGCCGGGTGCTCGTACCCTCGTCCTTTCAATTCAAAGACGCGTCGGAGACCCACATCTGGGGAATGTCCACCAGTGGGGCGGGGGAGCGCGTGATCCGCGGACTAGCTCTGGTTCCCCACTAGCTCTGGTTCCCCCAGTCGATTGAACTGCGTGTTATCCTACCCTCGAGAGCTTTCCCGAGCCGTTGGCAGCTACCAGCGGCCCTTCCTTCCGGGCGGGCTTCCGGCTGGGTAGCCTACTCCCGCTCCAGCCAGCGGCGGTCGCTCGCCGAGAGCTTGCGCCGCGCCTTCAGCTTTGCCGCCACCTTGAGGACAATCCACCCAAGGAGCATGACCGGGGCCACCTTGAAGAGGAGAAAGCCGGCAATCCCCAGGGTGAGGCCGACCACCGAGAGCACGATCCACAGCACTACGATGCTCACGATGGCGACGCCAAGGAACGTCATCAGAGATCCAATCATACCCCCTCCAATAGGCCCGATGCGAAGCCCAACGCGGCCCGTCGGCCGACCTGGTGCCTCGTCTTCGATAGTCACCCACTTTGGCAGCCAGATAACGCGGCCCTGCGACTCTCCCGCGTCCAGGGACTGCATCACCCGGTCCCGAAAGCCGCTGCCCGGCGTCAGCGCTGCGACGCCCTCGACCGAACGGAAGACGGCACGGTAGGACTCGACCTCGGCCTGCAGAGCGCTGTCGCGGGCCACCCGATCCTCGAAGGCGGCCAGCTCGTCCCCCCGCAGCTCGCCGTCCAGGTAGGAGAAGACGCTCTCGGTGCGTGCATCCACTCGCTGGCTGGCGGTGGTCTCGGCCATCGGCTTGGTCTCCTCCCCTAGGCTAGGCAATCAGCACCCCTTACCTGTCCGATAATAATACGGTTTCGCAGCGGTGTGAGTTCCGGGCGGGCGCACCTTCACGCTAGCGGTCCTCCCAGACATCCTGCAGCAGCTCCCGCAGCTCCGCCCTCGCCCGGTGGATGTACGTCTTCACGGTGCCTAGCGGCATGTCGGTGATCTCCGCGATCTCCCTGTAGGACCGGCCCTCGACGTGGCGCAGCAGGATCGCCGTCCGGTAGTGCGGGCGCAGCTTCCCGATCGCCTCCTCTATCTCGCCCCCGAGCTCCTGGTTCTCGACGTGCTCTGCAGGACTCTCGTCTTCGGAGGCCACGACCGGCCGCGAGCGCTCCCGCTCCTCGTCGGTTCCGGCGTAGCGCGAACCCTCCATCGAGATCGTGTCCAGCCGCCTCCTGCGCAGGTGGTCGATCGTGACGTTGTGGGCGATTCTGAAGATCCAGCTCGAGAACTTGTACTCCGGCTTGTAGGTGCCGATCCCCCGGAAGGCGCGGATGAAGGCGTCCTGCGCCAGGTCCTCCGCCAGGTCGCGCTCCCTCACCATCCGGTAGACGAGCGAGAAGACCGGCCTCTCGTAGCGCTCGAGAAGCTCCCTGAACGCCGATTCCCGACCCTCGGCCGCCTCTTGGGCCAGTGCGCTGTCGGGGGAGGTGCCTGTCACCGGTTGCCTGTAGCTTCCCTGGTTGGGTCCCGGCGTCGGGCCGGGGTGCGTGGTGCGCGAAGGAACCGCGCCCCGCCAAATATACGGGGACCGTCCCCTGGCAGCCCGTCGCCCCTGCCGATACGGAGCTCTCGCCCTTGACTCGTTCGAAGTTCAGCCCGCCAGCCGACGATTCGGAGAGGGCCGCCGTGGTGAGGACGTTATTCGGAGAGATCGCCGACCGCTACGACCTGCTCAACCACCTCCTCAGCCTGAACATCGATCGAAGGTGGCGCCGTCGCGCGGTCGAGGCGCTCGGGTGGGAGCGCCATCCGGGTGGACTATACCTGGACGCCTGCGCCGGGACGCTGGACCTAGCGGTCGAGCTGGCGGGTAGGCGGGGCTTTCGAGGACGCGTCGTCGGTGCCGACTTCGCGCTTCCGATGCTGGCCAGGGGGAAGGGCAAGCTTCACGGTCTGGGCGTGTCTCCGCTCTGCGCCGACACCGAGCTCCTCCCCTTTCCGGATGGCGTCTTCGCCGGTGCAATGGTGGGGTTCGGAGTCCGCAATCTGTCACGGCTTCCGGTCGGACTTGCGGAGCTCGGACGTGTGGTCCGGCCCGGCGGACGCCTGGTCGTCCTGGAGTTCACCGTCCCTCCGAGTCGGCCCGTTCGCTGGCTCTACCACGCCTACTTCCACCGTGTTCTTCCGCTCGTCGGTCGCCTCGTCTCCGGGCACCCATGGGCCTATGACTATCTCCCCGAGTCGGTCGCGGACTTTCCGCCCGCCGAGGAGCTGGCGGAGCTGCTGCTGCGTGCGCGATTCACGCGGGTCGAGTGGCGGCTCCTAAGTGCCGGGATCGCCGCGATCCACGTTGCTACCAAGGAGGCGACTCGATCACCGTGACGGCTCCGAGCTCGCTCGGCGAGCCGTCGAAGCGGGTGGTGTCTCCGAGGAGCAGGTAGGTCATGCGCGCGGTGTCCACCTGGCTGCGGAAGACCTCGAGCACGGCGTCGGGCGTGACCTCCTGCGCCCCGCGCACAAAGAGCTGGAGCCAGTCCGCCGAGAGGCCCATCATCTCGTAGGCGATGGCGCGGGTCACTATCCGCGATGGGGCCGCGAAGTTGAAGACGAATCCGTTCACGATCTCGCGGGTGGCACGCTCGACTTCGTGATCCGCCGGGGCCTCCGCGCTCATCGACGCCAGGCCCTCGAGCATCAGGCGCGCGGCCCGGAGCGTCGTCTCGGGCTTGGTCCGCGTGAATCCCCCGAGCAGGCCGTCGCTGTCGGCCGGGGCGGTCCAGATCGAGGTGGCGTCGTAGGCGAGCCCCTCGCGCGTCCTGATCTCGGTGGTGAAGCGGCTGGAGAGGCCGGAGGCACCGAGGATCGCATTGCCGATGCGAGAGGCGAAGTACTCCGGCGTCTCGCCCTGTCTGACCCCGTTGGAGTGGCCGAGGACGACTACGCTCTGCGCGACTTCGCGGTGGATCACAAAGACGCCGGGATCGCGCCTGAGGGTGGGGGAAGGCGCCTCGAGCAGCTCGCCGGAGCATGGCGTCCACTCCGCCAGCAAGCCCGACAGGAGCTCCGAGGCCCGCTCCCAGCCGATGTCCCCGACTACGCCGAGCGTCAGATTCTCCGGGCAGATGAGCGCCGCGTGGACGTGGCGCAGGCGATCGTTGGCAAGATGCTCGGGTGCCAGGTCGGCGGGGGTCAGCTCCCATCCGATCGGGTGGTCGCCGTAGATGATGCGGTTGAAGGCACCGATTGCCACCGCCCCCGGGTCCTCGCGCCGCCTCCGCATCCGCTCGAGCTCGCCCTCGCGCCACTGCGCCACCTGCACGGAGTCGAAGCGAGGTTCGCGTAGCATCTCGCCCCAGAGCCCGACAGCCGCGTCGAGCTGGTCGGAGAGGAAATTGATCGAGGCCGAGGCGCTCCGCCCGCCGCGCCCGAAGCTCATCGCGAGCGCCATCGACTCGATGACGATATCCAACGAGTCCGTCGGGAGCGTGGCCGTGCCCCCCTTCCGGAGCAGGCCGGGCAGCGCCGCGAGCGCAGCGTAGTGCTCGCGGCCGAAGTTGCTTGTACCACCTCGGAAGTACGCGTAGAGGGTGATAAGCGGCAGCTCGCGGTCTTCCAGAAAGTAGACCGGCACCCCTGCGACCCTCTCTGACCGGGGGTATACCGGCGCGAAGTCCATCTCGGTCGCGGAGAGCTCGGCGATCCGCTCGCGGAGGGTAGCCTGGCCGGTAGCCCGGAGCGGAACGAGTGCCGCTGCGAGCGCGGCCACCAGCACCAGCAGTCCGTGGATAATCTCGCGCGAGCACCGAGAGCGGCGAAGCGGACCGCTGGCAGGGTGCTTCGCAGCGCGAATGGCAGCGCTATTCATGCAAGACGCAACGCAAAGAGTAGCGGCAATCCGAAGCGGTGCATGCGTCATCGGGTTCTCCGTACCGATACAGCTCTCGGAGCCCGCTGGTGCCAATCACTGGCGAGGTGTCGAGAGCGTGGTCTGAAGGTGCGCGCCATCATACATTATTGCACCGTGCGCAGGCGCGAGCGAAGCGGTCCAGCGGGGATGCAGCGCTGCTCGAATGCCGCCAGGCACAGCTCGGAGGCCGCCGATCGACGGCGAGCGGGCCGCCGGCCTCACGGCGCCTCTCTGACCATCGTTGCCACCGTCCGGCCGCCGGGAACCAGGTACTTGCGCGCCACCCTCCGCACATTTTCGGGGGTGACTTCGAGGAGACGCCGGGAAAGCCGGAACGTCTCGCGCCAGTCGCCCAGCGATCCTTCCGAATCGGCGATCTGCATCGCGAGCTCCAGATTGGAGGAGAGTCGGCGGTACTCCCCGGCACGGATCTGGTTCCCGATGCGGGCCAGCGTCGCCATCTCGGGTGGCTCCTCCTGCAACTTGGCGATCTCCTCGTAGATGGTGCGTTCGAGCTCCTCGGGGGAGTGCGGCGACCTGGGGACGGCGCTCATCCGAAAGAGGCCGGGGTAAGCAAATCCCGGTCCGAGCGTGGCCGAGACGAAGATGGCCGAGCGGTCCTCGGCGATGAGGCGTTGGTAGAGCCGGGTGCTACGCCCTGCCGTCAGGACCGACGCCAGCATCGCAAGCGCCGGTGCGTCCTCGTGGTGGCCCGCCACGGCCCGCCACCCGATCATGAGCCTCGGCTCGGCGTCGAACTCGACGGTTATCCGCCGCTCGCCTCGCTGCCTGGGCTCGTGGGCTGGCACCGGCCGAGGCGGCCTGCCCCGGGGGACCGACCCAAAGTGCGCTTCGGCCAGACGCGCCACCGCCTCGGGGTCTACATCGCCCACCAGGGCAACCACCGCGCCCGCCGCCCCGTAGTAGTCGCGGAAGTACTCGGCGAGCTGACGCCGCGTCAGGCGCTCCACATCCGAGGCGTGGCCGATGATCGGTACGCCGTAGGGGTGAGCATGGAAGGCCGTTGCCATGAAAGCTGCCTCGAGGACGCCGCCCGGGCTGGTTTCGAGGCGCATCCGCCGCTCTTCGCGCACCACTCCCAGCTCGGCGCCGAGACCGCGGAGCACCGGGTCCTTCATCCGATCCGACTCGAGCAGGAACCAGAGCTCGAGCTGGTTGGAGGGCAGCTCGACGTAGTAGGTGGTCGCCTCGTGGGAGGTGGTCGCGTTGAGTCCCCGCGCACCTGCCGCGGAGAGGATGCGGCTGTACTCGTTCGGCACTGCAAAGGCCCAGGCGCTGTCCTCGAGCAGATCGACTGCGTTCGCGAGGCGTTCGACGCGAGGGCTGTCCGGTCGGGGGAGGGCCAGCTCCAAGAGCAGCGAGTCGCGCACACGGTCCGCCGCCGCCAGGAGGGGAGCCTCCGCACGGTAGTCGACCGTCCCGATCTCCCGAGAGCCCTTGAAGAGCATGTGCTCCAGGACGTGCGCGATGCCGGTGTTGCCGAGGTGCTCGTTCACCGATCCGACGGGGAAGCGGACCACTACGGAGACAACCGGCGCCTGGCGACGGGGAAGCGTCAGAAAGGTCATCCCATTGGCGAGCTCGTGGCGCACGACCCCAAGGCTCTCGCCCGGCGCTCTGGCTCCGGCAGGGCCTTGCGCCAGGGCCGCGGGCGAGGCGCCGGTGGCAAGGAGAGCGGCGACCGCAAGGGTGCCCGCCATGGTGCTGCGCGAGGTCGTCACCGTGCAGGGAGGCCCGGCTGGCAGCGGGGACAGCGAAAGGCCGACCTCCCGCCGAATACGATCCGCTCGACCGGCGCACGGCAGCGAACGCACGGCTCGCCGCTCCGGCCGTAGGCTCGCAGGGCGCGGCCGAAGCGGCCCTCCTCGCCGCTCGCGTCCCGGTAGTTGCGGAGTGTTGTGCCGCCCGCCGCGATTGCGCTCCGAAGCACACGCCTGAGCGCCCGGTGGAGCCTTGCCACCCGAGCGGGGTCGAGCAGCCGGGCGGGGGTCCGCGGGTCGATGCGAGCCGCCCAGAGCGCCTCCACGGCGTAGATGTTCCCCACGCCCGCGATCCGCCGCTGATCCAGCAGCAGCGAACGGATGGGTGCCCGCGACGCGGCCAGGATCTCTCCGAGCCGGGCGGCGGTGAAGGTGCGGCCGAGCGGCTCGGGCCCCAGGCTGCGCGTCCAGCGCCGCCACGCCCTTGGCCCGAGCGCCGAGAGCATCCCGAAGCGGCGCACGTCGTCGTAGGTGGCGCGTCCCCCGTCCTCCAGGTGGAAGACGACGGCCGGGTGTGTGGAGCGAGCGTCCGGGTGCGCACCTGCCGAGGTGAGGACTCGCCCCGTCATCCCCAGATTCACGACCACCCGCACGAGGTCGAGAGAAAGCACGATGTTCTTGCCGCGCCGGCCTACATCGCGAATGCGCCGCCCGGAGACCGCGCCAGCGAATTCGTCCGGAGGGCCCCGGACAACGTCGGGGCGGAGCACCTCGACGCTCCGAACCGTCCTGCCGGGCAGCACCAGGTCGAGCCCACGCGCAATCGTCTCGGCTTCGGGCAGCTCGGGCACCGCTACTCGAGCGACACCGCCGTGCCGCTCGCCGTCACCATCAGCATGCCGTTGCCGGCTCCGAGGACCTCGTAGTCCAGGTCGACCCCAACGACCGCATCGGCACCGCGCGAAGCGGCCTCCAGCGACATTTCCCTCAGTGCGTCCTCACGAGCCGAGCGCAGGCTGTTCTCGTACGCCTTCGAGCGACCGCCGACGAGGTCGCGTATCCCCGCGACGAAGTCCCGAAAGACATTCGCCCCCATTATCGCCTCGCCCGTCACTATGCCCAGGTACTCGCGCACGCGCCTGCCATCGAGGCTGGGGGTTGTGGTAATCTCCATGGTCTGCCGTCTCCCTTGGGTGCGCTGTGGCTACGCGCTATTGGCGGATCTGTCTGCGGCGGCGCTCCTCACGCCACCCGATGTCGCTACGAAAGTGCTTCCCGGCGAACGAGATGGCGTCGGCGGCCGCAACGCTCGCGCTCCTGGCCTTGGCGAAGTCGGGCGCGACGGCCGAGACCGCGAGAACCCGCCCGCCCGAGGTCACGAGGCCGGAAGGACCCGTCGCGCTCCCCGCGTGGAATAGGTGAACCCCTTCGCCGAGCGGCGGGATCTCGACCGGATCCCCCTTCCGGTACGGGCCGGGGTAGCCGGAGGCCGCCAGCACGGTAGTCACGGCCGCCGCTCTGGCGAAGGTCGGCGCCTGCCTGCCAAGCCCGTTCCCCGAGGCCGCCGCGATCATCAGGTCGAGGAGCGAGGAGGAGAGGAGGGGGAGCACCGCCTGCGTCTCCGGGTCGCCGAAACGGCAGTTGAACTCCACGACCTTCGGCCCCTCGGCCGTGATCATCAGTCCCGCGTAGAGCAGTCCCCGGAACGGAGCGCCAGCCTCGGCCAGAGCCCGGAGCGTCGGCGCCACGATCCGCTCGCCCACCTCGTCGAGAAGCGCCGCCGTGGCCAGACCCACCGGGGCGTACGCGCCCATCCCGCCGGTGTTGGGCCCCGTGTCGCCCTCGCCGACCCGCTTGTGGTCCTGCGAGGGCAGCAGCGTCACATACTCCTCGCCATCGGCGATGCAGAAGACCGAGAGCTCCTCGCCCTCCATGAACTCCTCGATCACGATCCGCCGCCCGGCCGCGCCGAAGGCGCCACCCAGGATCTCGCGGGCCGCCTGGGCCGCTTGCGACCTGGTGTCGCATACAATGGCCCCCTTTCCCGCGGCCAGCCCCGAGGCCTTCACCACCAGGGGGCCACTCTGCGCCTCGATGTAGGCGGCGGCCCGGTCGGGATCGGTATGCACCTCGCAGGCCGCCGTCGGCACATCCGCTCCTGCCATCAGCTCCTTGGCGAAGGCCTTGCTGGACTCGATTCGCGCCGCCGCCGCCGTCGGCCCGAAGACGGGAACGCCCCCTTCGGCCATGCGGTCGGCAAGACCCGCCGCCAGAGGTCCCTCCGGGCCTATCACGGCTAGGTCGATGCGCCGCTTCCGAGCCCAGGCGGAGAGCTGCTCGGCTTCGCCGGGGTCGATGTCGACCGGAGTGCACTCGCCCGCCATCCCCCCATTAGGCCGGGTGACGTGGAAGGTGGCCTCGGGCGCGTCGCGGCGGAGCTTCCAGAGGAGGGCGTGCTCTCGGCCGCCGCTCCCGACGATCAGTATGCGCATCGGCCCCCCTTACGCCTCCACCGCCGCCCGGAGACCGTTGAAGCTGTGATCCCTGGCGGTCACTTCCAGAACGAATCCATAAAACTGCCACCCACCCGCTTGGCCGCGTCCGCCATCTGGTCCATGAAGTCCTTCGCGCCCTCCTTGTAGGCGTCCGCCGCCTCGGCGAGGTCTTCGTTGTGGGCCGGATCGGGGTCACCGCGCCGCTGGTAGTCGCCCCTGAGCACCCGGTCGTACTCGCCCGACTCGATCCAGGCCCTCAGCTCGGACAGCCGCAGCACCCAGAAGGGGTGCGTCTGGCCGAGCAGGTTCAGAATCTTGAAGACCTGGTCGGCGACGTCTCCCGTTTCCCGGTATTCCTCCGCCTGACGGATGAACTCCGCGAGCGAGGTCTCCTCGTCGCTGCCTCCGCCCGCCATCTTCAGCATCGACGACATCACGACCTCCGGATCCTGGGTGGCGAGGAGACCGGCCCGGTCGGCCGAGAGCTCGCTCTTCCGGCCCCACTCGAGCAGCGCGACCAGGATGGCGCGGGCCGCGAGCCCCACGATGGGGAAGCCGAGTCCGGCGAGTTGGATCAGGAGCGTTGTCATCGTGCGGTAGAGCACGTGGTCGCTCATCACATGGCCGACCTCGTGGCCCAGCACATAGGCGACCTGGTCGTCCGAGAGCAGCTCCAGCGAGCCCGAGTTGAGTGTGATGAAGGGCTCCTTCATTCCGTACGCCCCTGCGTTCACCACCGGGGTCTGCGAGACGAAGAGGGGGTAGCGCGCGGGGGCGTCGAGGGTGTCGCACACCTCCGTGTAGAGTTGCCAGATGCGCGGAAACTGGTTGGGTCCGACCCGCACCGCGTTCGCCTGGAATGCCAGCCGGATGGGCTTCTCGCCGAAGAAGCCGAAGAGCGCGCGCAGCACCTGGTCGAACATGGGGAGCCCGCGGAGCGCGGCCAGGGCGGCGCGGTCGGCCGGGTGTTCCCAGGCGCGCGACGAAATCCCCGTGAGGGCTGCCCTTCCGCTCCCGGTGGGACCGTGGCCGTCGCCCGCGCCGCGCCCCTCGTCGTCGGCCTTCTCGCTGCCGTCGCCCGCGCCGTAGTCGTATTCGAAATCGTAGTCGGGATCGGTCATTGCTCGTCCTTGGCTGGGTTCCCGGCCTGTACCGGGAGCCTACTCGTCATGGGTGGCAGTCCCGTGGTAACCTCCCACGGCATTCAGCCACGGCCTGCCAGCGCCTGCTCCAGGTCCTCCTCCAGGTCGCGAATGTCCTCGATCCCGACCGAGAGGCGGACGAGGCCGTCGGTGATCCCCATACGCAGCCGATCCTCGGCGGGCATCGACGCGTGGGTCATCGCCGCCGGAACGCTGATCATCGATTCGACGCCGCCCAGACTCTCGGCGAGGCGAAAGAGCCTCGTGCCCTCTGCCAGCCTGCGCGCGGCGGATGGGTCCAGCTCGACCGAGAGCATCCCGGAGAAGCCGGTCATCTGGCGCGACGCCAGCGCGTGGTCGGGGTGGCTGGGGAGTCCGGGGTAGTGCACCGCCTGGACCGCGCGCTGCCGCTCCATGAACCGAGCGACCGCCATCCCGTTCTCGTTGTGACGCTGCATGCGCAGGTGCAGCGTCCTGGTGCCGCGCATCGTCAGCCACGAGTCCATCGGGCCCGGGATGGGTCCGGTCGACATCCGCACGAAGCGGATCTCCTCGGCCAGAGCGTCGTCGTTCAGGACCAGAGCCCCGCCGAGCAGGTCGGAGTGACCGTTCAGGTACTTCGTGGTCGAGTGGACGACCACGTCGGCACCGAGCGAGAGCGGCTGCTGGTTGTAGGGCGACGCGAAGGTACTGTCGACGCACAGGATCGCCCCTGCGCTGTGGGCGACCCCGGCGACGGCCTCGATGTCCGATACGCGCATCAGCGGGTTGGTGGGGGTCTCAATGTGGACGAGCCGGGTGACGCCGGGTCGAAGCGCACTGCGGAGAGCCCCAAGGTCGCGGGTGTCGACGGGCGAGATCTCGATCCCGAGAGTGGTGAGAACGCGGTTGAAGAGCCGGAGCGTCCCTCCGTAGAGGTTCTCCTCGCAGACTATGTGGCCGCCCCCGGCGACCACCTTGGCCACGCATTCGATGGCGGCCAGTCCGCTTGAGAATGCGATGCCGTGGGCACCCTCCTCCAGCGCCGCGATGCTGGCTTCGGCCGCTTCCCGAGTCGGGTTCTGGAGGCGAGCGTACTCGTAGCCCCGGTGGCGCCCTACACCATCCTGCACGTAGGTGGAGGTCTGGAATACGGGAGGCGTGATCGCTCCCGTTACCGACTCCGGCTGCTGTCCCGCGTGCACGCAGCGGGTGCCGAAGCTGTCCGTCGGGTCGGACAAGCGCCTGTCTCCGGAGTGTGGGGTGGAGGTGGTGGGGGCGTCGTCGGTCTACGAATCTAGCACTCCGGGCAAACTACTCCGATGGGGCTACCTGATACTGAATCGCGTTAGATGGGCGAAATGAGATATGGGTTATATGGGCATTATAACCCATATCTTCCATATCAACCGAGCCAATCGTCCTAGCCCGGATCGCGGTAGCAGCCCCGGGCCTCCCAGGGCTTTCTTTGTCCCGCCCCCCGCCGGCGCTAGCTTTGCGTCAAGGTCCCGCGCCACCCTCTCCACCCTTTCCGCAAGCCACCGCGCCTCCTCGCCCATGCCGATCCGCCTTCCAGCCGGCCTCATGGTCAGCGTTTCCGGCTTCCGGGGAAGGATTGGAGAAAGCGCCACCCCCGAACTGTTTGCGGGCCTCGCCGCAGCGTACGGGTCCTTCCTGCTGGCGGAAGGTGACGGTGCGCACATCGTGGTGGGCCGCGACTCTCGCACCTCGGGGCCGATGCTCGAGCGGGCGGTGGTGGCGGGGCTGCTCTCGGTCGGCTGCCGGGTGACGGAGCTGGGAATCGTGCCCACCCCCACGCTGATGCTGGCCGTGCGCGACACCGGGGCTGCGGGGGGACTAGGCGTGACCGCAAGCCACAACCCCGCCGAGTGGAACGCGCTCAAGTTCGCCGTGAAGGGCGGGACCTTCCTCCCTCCGGATCGGATGCAGAACTACTTGGCAACACTTGAATCGGATTCGCCTAGGCGCGCTCTATGGAATGAGATATATGCAGTCGAGCGAGACGATTCGCGAATCCAGCGACACCTGGATCGGGTCCTTGATCTGCCCTTCCTGGACGCTGACCAGATCCGCGCCAGGCGGTTCGTCGTCGGGCTCGACTGCGTGAACGGTGCCGGGGGGGTGATAGTCCCCACCCTCCTGGAGCGACTTGGTTGCGGGGTGCACGGCATCGGGCTGGAGCCGCACGGTCGCTTCCCCCGCGACCCCGAGCCCACGGCCGCCAATCTGGGCGATCTGGGGCATCTGGTAGTCGAGAGCGGTGCCTCTGTCGGCTTCGCGGTGGACCCGGACGCCGACCGCCTCTCGCTCGTGGACGAGATGGGGCGCCCGCTGGGCGAGGATCTGACGCTGGCGCTTGCGGTCGAGACGGTGCTGTCGCGGCGACCGGGACCGGTGGCGACAAACCTCTCGACGAGCCGTGTCGTCGAAGACGCGGCCGCCCGACACGGGTGCACCGTGCACCGTGCCCCGGTGGGCGAGATCAATGTGGTGCTCGCGATGCAGAATATCGATGCGGTTGTGGGCGGGGAGGGCAATGGCGGCGTGATAGTTCCGGAGCTGCACCACACGCGCGATGCGGTCGTCGGGGTGGCGCTGATACTCCAGCGGCTGGCTGACTCGCCCGGTGCGGCGCTCTCGGAGCTGGTGGCCGAACTCCCGACGTACGCGATCGTGAAGGAGAAGCTGCCCTTCCCCCGAGAACGACTCGCCGAGGCCTACGAAGCGCTGGCGGTCGATCTGCCCGGCGCGAGCGCCGACAATGGCGACGGCCTCCGCCTCGAGTGGCCAGAGCGGGCGAGCTGGCTGCATCTCCGCCCCTCCGGGACCGAGCCGGTGGTGCGGCTGATCGCCGAGGCGCCCACGGCGGAGGCGGCCAAGATGCTAGCGGCCGAGGCTCGCGGTGTGGTTGAACGACAGGTGGACATCTGAAGTGTGCGGGATAATCGGGTACGTGGGGCCCCGCGACGCGGGCAACATCCTGATGGAGGGCCTCCGCAGGCTCGAGTACCGAGGGTACGACTCGGCCGGGATCGCGATCCTCACGCCCGACGGCAAACTTGCCGTCGAGAAGCGGCCGGGAAAGATCGGCGAGCTGGAGGGTGCCCTGAACGGCCGTCCGCCCCCTGGAAGGTGCGGAATCGCGCACACCCGATGGGCGACCCACGGGGCCCCCACCACCGCCAATGCGCACCCGCAGCTCTCGAGCGCCCGCGACATCGCCCTCGTCCACAACGGCATCATCGAGAGCGCAGCCCGCCAGCGCCCGAAGCTACGCGACCTCGGCTTCGACTTCCGGAGCGAGACCGACACCGAGGTGCTGGTACACCTGATTGATCTGGCCTTCAGGGACTGCGACCGGCTGGAGGACGCAGTGGCCACCGCGCTCGCGGGGGTGGAGGGCACCTACGGAATCGCCGTGGTGAGCTCGCGAGATCCGGGGAAGATCGTCGTGGCCCGAAATGGCAGCCCCGTGCTCCTTGGGATCGGCGACCGGGACGAGTACTTCGTGGCCTCCGACGCGGCCGCCGTGGTTGCGCACACGCAGCGGGTGGTCCGGCTGCGCGACGGCGACTCGGCGGTTCTGAGCGCGGGGGGCTACCGTACCTTCGATCCCTCCCGCCGCTCCGTCTGGCGAGGCGCCCAGATCGTCGACTGGAGCCCGGAGTCGGTCGGCAAGGGCGGCTACGACCACTACATGTATAAGGAGATCCGGGAGCAGCCCTCCTCGCTTCGGGACGTGCTGCGCGGACGGCTCCTGGAGGAGGAGGGGAGCGCGCGGCTGGGCGGCATTGCCCGGGCCGAGGCGGAGCTGCTCGACACCGACCGGATCGTCATCACTGCCTGCGGGACGAGCTGGCACGCCGGGCTCATCGGCGCCTACATGCTCGAGGAGCTCGCGAGGGTGCCTGTCACAGTCGAGTACGCCTCCGAGTTCAGGTACAGGAACGCCGTGCTCTCGCCCAGGACGCTGGTCCTGGGCATCAGCCAGTCGGGCGAGACCGCCGACACACTGGCTGCCCTCCGGGAGGCCAGGCGCCGCAGGTGCCGCACGATGGGCATCGTCAACGTCGTCGGTTCGAGCATCGCGGCAGAGGTCGACTTCGGCGTCTACCTGCACGCGGGACCGGAGATCGGGGTGGCCTCGACCAAGTCGTTTTCGTCGCAGGTGGTTGCACTGGCTCTCTTCACGCTCTTCATGGCGCGTCGGCGGTCGATGTCGATCGTCGACGGCCGCGAGATGGTCGACGCGCTCCGGCGTCTGCCCGCCCAGGTGGAGGAGGCGCTCGCGGTGGACGATGCCGTGCGGGAGATGACCGAGGCGTACAAGGACGCGCCCAACTTCCTCTATCTGGGTCGGGGCTATCAGTTCCCGGTAGCCCTCGAGGGCGCTCTCAAGATGAAAGAGGTAAGTTACATCCACGCAGAGGGATACCCTGCCGCCGAGATGAAACACGGTCCGATAGCGCTGATCGACGAGAACATGCCTGTGGTGGTGCTGGCGCCGCGCGACGCCGTGTACGCCAAGACGGTTTCGAACATCGAGGAGGTGCGGGCCCGCCGAGGGCGGGTGATCGCAGTGGTCAGCGAGGACGACGACGGCGAGACGATCCAGGCCGACGAGCGCATCGTGATTCCGTCGACGATTCCGGCGCTGATGCCGGTGCTGGCGACCGTCCCGCTCCAGCTCCTCGCCTACCATGTGGCCGTGCTGCGAGGCTGCGACGTGGACCAGCCGCGAAACCTCGCCAAATCGGTGACGGTGGAGTGACCGGAGCGCAGGAGAGAGCCCCTCGGTGACATCCCGAGGCACTGGGGATACGGTGCCGGTTGTCCTGGCGTCGGCCTCGCCCAGGCGGGCGGAGCTCCTGGCGATGCTGGGGATCGACTTCGAGAGGATTCCGGCCGACATCAGGGAGCTCCAACTGGACGGGGAGACACCGGAGGAGTACGTCGACCGGCTCGCCCGCGATAAGGCCCTGCACGTGGCGCGGCGCCGTCCCGATGCGCTAGTCGTCGGAGGCGACACCGTGGTCGTCTGCGGAGGGAGCGTGCTGGAGAAGCCGTCGGGGCCAAAGGAGGCACTGCGGATGCTCTCCTCGCTCTCCGGCACAAGGCACCGGGTGCTCTCCGGGGTGGCGGCGGTGGCTTATGGAGTCGCCGCGTCGCGGGTGGCGGTCGCCGACGTGACGATGCGGCAGCTCGACACCGCCTCCATCGAGGCCTACGTGGCGACCGGCGAGTCGCTCGACAAGGCCGGCGGGTACGGGATCCAGGGGGTCGGAGCGATCTTCGTCGAGCGGGTGGAGGGCGACTATTTCGCGGTCGTGGGACTCTCGGTCGCTGCCTTCGTCGAGATCCTCCCGGAGGTGGGGTTGGAGTATCGCATCGGCTCGATCGCCCGACTCGGGACGCCATCCGGGGGGGCTCCGTGAACGGGGGCGCGGTGCTGGCTCTCGACCAGGGCACCACCGGGTCTACAGCGCTCGTCGTCTCGGCCGACGGAGGTATCCTCGCGAGGGCGTACTCGGAGTTCGCGCAGCACTTCCCGCGGCCCGGCTGGGTGGAGCACGACGCCGATGAGATATGGCGGACCACGCGGCGGGTGGCGCGCGAGGCGCTCGCCGGGGCCCGTGCCGAGGTCGCGGCCATCGGCATTGCGAATCAGCGCGAGACGGTGGTCCTCTGGGACCCCGAGACGCTGACGCCCCTTCGCCGAGCGGTCGTCTGGCAGGACCGCCGGAGCGAGGCGATCTGCCGCGAGCTGAAGCGCGCCGGGCACGAGAAGATGGTTCGTCGGCGCACCGGCCTGGTGCTGGACCCGTACTTTCCGGGCACCAAGCTCCGGTGGCTCCTTGAGCGCGACCGGGAGCTGGCGGGGCGCGCCGAGAGGGGTGAGCTGGCCGTTGGGACTATCGACTCCTGGCTGGTGGCGAAGCTGACCGCTGGCGCCGTGCACGCCACCGACCACACGAACGCGTCGCGCACGCTCCTCTACGACCTGGAATCGGGCGATTGGAGCCCCGAGCTGCTCTCGCTCATGGGAGTGCCCACCCGGGCGCTCCCCGAAGTCAGGCCGAGTCGCGGCGACTTCGGGGTCGCGGTGGGAGACGCTCTCGGGGACGAGCTGCCCATAGGCGCCGTGGTGGGCGATCAGCAGGCAGCTCTCTACGGGCAGGGGTGCTGGGAGGGGGGCGCGGGCAAGTGCACCTACGGGACCGGTGCCTTCCTCCTCCTGCACACGGGCCGGCGGCGGACCTTCTCGAAGCACGGTCTCCTCGCGACTGTCGCGTGCGACGCCAACGGAGGCCGCGCCTACGCGCTGGAAGGGTCGATCTTCGCGGCCGGGGCGGCGATCCAGTGGCTGCGCGACGGTCTCGGCGTCCTGGAGCACGCAGCCGACAGCGAGACTCTGGCCCGGTCGCTGGAGGTGAACGACGGGGTGTACATGGTACCCGCATTCACGGGGCTGGGCGCTCCGCACTGGCGGCCGGACGCGCGGGCATCCATAGTCGGGCTGACTCGCGGCACCACACGGGCGCATCTGGCGCGGGCCGCCCTCGAAGCGATGGCCTACGGCACCCGCGAGCTCCTGGGCGCGATGCAGATGGACGCGGGCCGTGCGCCCAAAGCGCTGCGCGTGGACGGTGGGGCGGCGCTGAACGACTGGCTGATGGGCTTCCTGGCCGGGATCCTGGATCTACCGGTGGTCCGTCCCGCGATGGTCGAGACGACGGCCTTGGGAGCGGCTGGGCTTGCGGGGCTGAGTGCGGGGGTCTGGAGCGCTCCTGCCGACTTCGCCGCCGCCTTTGGCGTGGGACGGCGCTTCGAGCCGACGATGGGCACCGAAGAACGCGCCGGTCTCGTCGCGGGTTGGGAGCGGGCGGTGAAGAGTGTCCTGACCTGAAGCAACGACAGTGGCGCACGCGGAGCGGCTCGCCAAGGGGATGCGCAGTCGCGGCCACGGGCTGCTAGATTTCGACGGGACCATGTCGGCCCGTTTACGATCCTCGACCCGGCGCATCAGTTGCTCCGCTCCCGCGAAGCGGCCAAGGCCCGCGAGCGGGACCGCCCTCCCGTCGAGACGCCTGACGCGCCAATGGACTGAACGGCTACCGGAGCCAGATCGACAGTGAAGAACCGAGGCTTTCTCGTGGGGCTGGTGGGGGTGGCGGCGGTGGTGACGTACCTGATGTGGACCGGGATCAGCGACAGCATGGTCTACTACCTCACTCCGGTCGAGCTCCTCGCCAGGATCGAGGCCGATCCAACCTTCCACGATGTGGGGGTGAAGGTGAGCGGCAGGGTGGTGGACGGCTCGTGGGAGCGAGATGGCGAGCTAGGTGGCGAGCACACTTTCGTCGTCCGCGACCTGGAGGACGCCGACGCGACCTTCGTGGTGCGCTACCCCGATGTGCTGCCCGACACCTTCAACGACAAGGCCGAAGTCGTTCTCGAAGGCCGCTACGGGGCCGACGGAGTCTTCCGCGCCCACACCGTCCTGACCAAGTGCGGGAGCCGCTTCGAGGCGGCCAAGGAGGAGCTGGCGGCCCGTGGGTAGAATCCGACTTGCCAGCCCGGCGCCTCGCCGCTCGGGCGGCTCGATCCACGGACTCCTGGCGGCGTGACCGCCCTGGGCGAAGCCGCCCTCTGGATCGCCCTTCCCATAGCCCTCTGGGGCACCGTCGCCTCCTTTGCGGGCGGAAGGCTCGGGAGGGGACAGTTGGTGGCGAGCGGCGAGCGGAGCGTACATGTCGTCACCGCGCTCCTGATCCTGGTGTCGGCCGGGATCATCGCCGCCTTCCTGGGCAACCGGTACGAGTACCTGTACGTGGTCAGCTACTCGAACCGGGAGCTCGACCCGTACTTCAAGTTCGCGGGACTCTGGGCTGGGCAGCGCGGGTCCCTGGTCTTCTGGACGCTCCTTCTCTCGGTCTTCTCCTCGATCGCGGTCTTCCGCAACCGCCTGCGAAACCGCGAGTTCATGCCGTACGTAAGTGGGACGCTCCTTGGGATTCTTGCGTTCCTCCTCGTAGTCCTCCTCTTCGCCGACGTCAATCCCTTCGAGAGGCTGGGCTTCACCCGCATCAACGGCATGGGTCTGAATCCGCAACTGCAGAACTACTGGATGACGATCCACCCCCCGACGCTCTACCTGGGCTTCACGGCCTTCGCCGTTCCCTTCGCCTTCGCGGTCTCGGCCCTCCTGACCGGTCGCCTCGATTCGCGCTGGATCGCCGTCACCAGGCGCTGGATCCTGCTCAGTTGGTTCTTCCTGACGCTGGGGGTCGTCTTCGGCATGCGCTGGGCGTACGAGGAGCTGGGGTGGGGCGGCTACTGGTTCTGGGATCCTGTCGAGAACGCCTCGCTGCTCCCCTGGCTGACCGCTACGGCCTTCCTGCACTCGATCCAGATCCAGGAGCATCGGGGCATGCTCAAGGTGTGGAACATGACGCTAGTCACCGTCACCTTCCTGCTGACGATCTTCGCCACCTTCCTGACCCGCTCCGGGCTGATCGAGTCGGTGCACAGCTTCGCGGAGAATCTCCGGATCGCCTACATCTTCCTGGGCTTCATGTGCGCGATGGCGATCCTGGCGGCGCTCCTCATCGTCCACCGCCTGCCCTCGCTCCGGCCCGACAGCCAGATCCGGTCCTTCCTCTCGCGCGAGTCGGCCTTCCTCTTCAACAACCTGCTCCTCGTGGGCATCACGTTTGCGGTCGCCTGGGGCACCCTCTTTCCCCTCATCACCGAGGGGCTGCTCGGCGAGACGCGCAATGTGGGGCCGCCGTACTTCAACCGCGTGAACATCCCCCTAGGGCTCCTCCTGCTGACGCTCATGGGGGTCGGGCCGATCATAGCATGGCGGAAGGCGTCGGCCAGGTACCTGAGGCGGAACTTCGCCCTACCGCTCCTCGCAGGCGTCGTCGCGCTCGGTGTCCTGCTCCTGACGGGGGTCAGGCACGGGATGGCGCTCGCCACCTTCGCGATCGGCACCTTCGTGCTGGCCACAGTGGTCGTCGAGTTCTGGAAAGGGACCAGGGCGAGGGCACGGATCGCCGGAGAGGGCGTGCTCCGGGCTATCGGCGGCCTTGTGCGCAGGAACCGGCGCCGCTGGGGAGGGTACGTCGTGCACGCGGGCGTCGTCGTTGTATTCATGGGGATCGCCGGGGCGGCCTTCGACCGGCGTGTGGTGCAGGAGTTGGAGCCCGGGGAGGCGATGACGGTGACCTCGGCGCTGGGCGGCGTGTACCGGCTGGTGTACGAGAGCCTCTCGCACTCGCGGCCCCGCGTGGCCGAAGATGTCCAGGAGAACGACTGGCGGTGGACGGCGCTGGTGACCGCCTACCGCGACGGCGAACAGATCGGGGTTCTGCGGCCGGAGAGGCGCTTCTACCCGGTGATGGACCAGAGCTCCACGGAGGTGGGGATCTCGAGCTCGGCGCTCGAGGACCTCTACGTGATCCCGCGCGAGGTGGATGTCGATACCGAGCGGGCAAGCTTCGAGGTCAAGGTCCTGCCGCTGGTCCCGTGGATCTGGGTGGGGGGGCTCATCATCGCGGTGGGTGGACTTGTCGCCCTCTGGCCGCCGTCCGCTGGGCCGCAGCACCGACCGGTGCGGGCTGGTGCCCCCACCCGCGCGGCGGCGTGAGCCCTTTATCTGCCGAGGGTGCGGTGGTCGCCATAGTCGGCGCGGTCCTCCTGGCCACCGGTGTGGTGCTCGCGGTGCTGGAGCCCATCTTCGCCGGGAGGAGCGCCCCCCTCTACGACGAAGACAGAGGCGCCGCCGAGGCGAAGGCGCGGCGCAGGGCGGCGCTCGTCGCGCTCCGCGAGCTCGAGTACGACCGCGCCACCGGCAAGCTCGGGAGCGCCGACTACGAGGCGCTCAGGGCGGAGCTGGCGCACAACGCCCTCGCGCACCTGGCACCGGCTGGCGGAGAGGGGGAAGCGGACGAGGACGCCGAGCTGGAGGCGGAGATCGCCGAGATGCGCCGCGCCCTAGAGGCGGGGCTGCAGTGCGGGGCGTGCGAGCACGTCAACCGTTTCGAAGCGCGCTACTGCGGCGAGTGCGGCGGGGCGCTTGCCAACGTCTAGATCTTGCTAGGGCACCCTTGACGCTTGAGGCCCGGTGCGTCTCGTGCCGCTACGGCGCCACCAGGGCGCTCGAGGAGGTGAGCATCCTCGCCGAGCCGGGAAGCGTCGTGTCGGTAGTGGGTCCGAATGGGGCGGGGAAGAGCACGCTGCTAAGGGTCATGAGCGGGGAGCGGCGGCCTGACGCAGGCTCGGTCACCCAGGACGGGCGGCCGATCTTGCGATCGGACCCGGAGTGGAGGCGCAGGGTCTCCGTGGTGTCGCACCGCACCGGGCTCTACCTAGGGCTGACCGCAGCCGAGAACCTGCGTTTCTTTGCCGGACTGAACGGCCTGCCTCGCCGTGGGGCGGCCGAGGTGGTAGCCGAGTCGCTTGCCTCCGTGGGTGCGGCCACCCTGGCGGATAGGCGCGTGTCGACGCTCTCGCGCGGCCAGGCCCAGCGGGTGTCTCTCGCCCGCGCCCTGCTGAGCGACCCGCGCCTGCTCCTCCTGGACGAGCCCTTCGCGGGACTGGACGACGAGGCCGCAGGCCTCCTCGAGGGCGTGCTTGCAGCGCGTCGGGACTCCGGCTGCACCGTCCTCCTGGTGACTCACGATCTGGGCCGCGCCGTGCGGCTCGCCGACCGGATCGTCGTGCTCCGGCGGGGCCGCAAGCGGTACGAGGGAGCTCCGCCGACCGACCCGGGCGCGCTCGTCGCCCACCTTTCCGCCGAGTCGAGCCAAAGGTGAGGGCGCTAGCCCGCTGGGTCTGGCTTGTCGCCGCAAACGACCTGCGCCTGGAGGCCCGTTCGCGGGGGCGCCTGGTATCGATGGCCGCCTTCGCCGTGCTCGCTGGCCTTCTCTTCGGCTTCGCCCTCGATCGGAGCGCACTTGCGGGGCGCGATGTGGCCGCGGCTCTCCTCTGGCTGATAGTCCTCTTCGCCTCCGTGGGCGGAGCGGGCCGCACCTTCGACCCGGACGAGGAGGACGGCGCATTCCGCCATCTGCTGCTGACCCCCATCCCGCGCCACGGCCTCTTCCTCGGCAAGATGGGCGCGCATCTGGCGCTCGTCTGGATCGTGACGGCGCTCTCCTTCGTCTCGGTGACGGCGTTTCTGGGGGTCCGGGGCGTCGGCTCACCTCTGGCGCATGCGGCAGTGCTCCTGCCCGGCACGATCGGGATCGCGGCCGTGGGTACGCTGCTCGGCCGAATATCGCGACACTCCACTCTTGGCGACACGCTGCTCCCCGTCCTGGCCTTCCCGCTCCTCGTGCCAGCGATCCTCTTCGGTGCCACCGCGTCGGCGCGGGTTTTCCTGGAACGCCCATGGCCAGAGATTTCGGGGGCGGTTAGAGTGCTCTGGGCCTTTGCGCTGGTTGCAGTCGCGGCCGGCGCGGCGCTCTTTCGCCACCTGACCGACGAATAGGGGAGAGAGAATCCATGTCGCGTAGGGCTCGGGTGGTTGGCCTCGCGCTCACGACGGCCGGAGTTGCGGTCGTCCTCTTCAGCCACTGGATGATGGCCTTCTGGGTGCCGACGGAGGCCGCGCAGGGAGTCGTGCAGCGCATCTTCTACGTGCATGTGGCGGCGGCGTGGAGCTGCTTCCTTGCGATCGGGATCGCCGCTCTGGCGAGCGCCGCGTACCTCTGGCTCGAGGACGAGCGGGCGGACTCGGCCGCGGTATCGGCTGCCGAGGGCGCCATCGTCTTCGGGGCGATCATGCTCGTCTCGGGTCCGCTATGGGGGCGAATTGCGTGGGGGACCTACTGGACGTGGGAGCCGAGGCTGACGCTGACGCTCCTCCTCTGGTTCATCTACGTTGGGTATTTTCTGGTGCGGGGTTCGGTGTCCGACCTTCGGCGCGGCAGGCGCTTCGCGGCGGTGGTCGCGGTCGTCGGCGCGCTCTTCATCCCGCTGATCCACGTGAGCGTCCTCCATTTCCGCTCGCTGCACCCGGGCCCGGTCGTGCTCAAGTCGGAGGGCCCCACCCTGCACCCCGATATGCTAGCCACTCTGCTGGTTTCCTTCCTCGGCTTCGCGATGCTCTTCCTGGGCCTCTTCACATTCCGCTACGCCGTCGAGAGGCTGCGTTGGCGCATGGCAGCCGCTGCTCCGTCGCCCGGCGGTGGCGATGGAGGATTCGGATGACCGGTCGCCCTGGTGTCCTGGGAAGGGGCGGCGTTGCGGATGCGGGAGTCAGGGCCGCCTGCGCACTCATCGCCGCGCTAGGCGTGACGCTATCGCCTGCGGTCCTTGCCGCTCAGGGCGAAGCCGGCCGCGGGGCTCTCCGTCCCTTCGTGCATGTTCTGCTGGCGTACGCGGCCGCCTGGATCGCGATCCTGATCTGGGTGTGGCTGATTGCCCGTCGGCTGAGACGGCTGGAGGACGCGGGGGGATGATCGATTGGAGACGAGAGTGCCGATGAGCGCCAACCGACCGATCGTGGCCGTCTACCCCGGCTCGTTCGACCCGGTCACCCTGGGTCACGAGGATGTGGTCAGGCGCACCCTCCGCTTCTGCGACCGCCTAATTGTGGGTGTGGCCGAGAACGCCACCCAGGCAAAGGGACAGTTGTTCGAGGTCGGGGAGCGTCTCGAGCTGATGGCGGAGGTCTTCGGCGCCCAGGAGCGCGTCGAGTGTGTCTCCTTTTCGGGGCTGCTGGTGGACTTTGCGCGCGAGGCCGGGGCGCGCTTCATCATTCGGGGTCTCCGCGCGGTCTCCGACTTCGACTACGAGTTCCAGATGGCGCAGATGAACCGCGAGCTCTGGAGGGATGTCGAGACGATCTTTCTCACCCCCGAGGTTGGGTACTCCTTCCTCTCCTCCTCGCTGGTGCGAGAAGTTGCTTCGCTAGGGGGCGACGTGAGCGCCGCCGTATCGCCCCCCGTGCTGGAGCGCCTGCGCCGTCGCCTGCCCGGGCTTGGGTGAGGTGCCTCGGAGGTGAGTTTCTCGGATGAGCTCGTTCGGCGCGCCCGTCGGCTGAACAAGAGGATCGCATTCGCCGAGGGTGACGATCCTCGCGTACAGGAGGCCGTCGCCGAGCTCCGAAGGCGCGGGATCGCCGAGCCCGTAGTCGCTCGCGGAGGGGGCGCGGGATCTCTGGCCACGGCGGTCGCGATGCTCCGGCGGGGCGAGGTGGATGGGGTGGTGGCCGGTGCGGTCCTCACCAGCGCCGAAGTAATCAGGGCGGCGCTCCGGGGGGTCCGGCTGAGGCCGGGCGTTAGGACGCTCTCGTCTTCCTTCTACATCGAGGTCGCCGACTTCAGGGGCCGCGGGGCCGAGGTTCTCACCTTCACCGACGCCGGCGTCGTTCCGGAGCCCGGTGCGGAGCAGCTCGCCGAGATAGCCCTGGAGGCGGCGCGCGCACGACGGGTTGTCGTCGGCGATGAACCCAAGGTGGCCTTCCTCTCCTACTCCACCCTGGGCAGCGCCGGAGGTCCCGCGGTCGAGCGGGTCCGAGATGCCGTGCGGCTCTTTCGCGCGTCCTGCCCAGGAGTCGCCGCCGACGGCGAGCTGCAGGGCGATGCGGCGCTGATCCCGGAGGTCGCCGCGACGAAGTCCCCCGGCTCGGAGGTGGCGGGGCGTGCCAACACGCTCGTCTTTCCGTCCCTCTCCTCGGGCAACATCGCCTACAAGCTGATTGAGCGACTCGCTGGAGCGACGGCCCTGGGGCCCATTCTACAGGGTCTGAGGGCGCCTCTGAACGACCTGTCGCGGGGCGCGTCGAGCCGCGACATTACCCTCGTAGCGGCGATCACCGCCCTCCTGGCTGGCACCTGCCCAACTTCCTAGAATCATGCAACGCCGTCCTCTCTGGAACCAGCAGGAGTCCTTCGTCAAGCGCAACGTCGGCCGCACCGTGGTCTTCGAGATTCAGGGCCAGCTCATCGTGGGGAACCGGCAGCAGTTCAAGCGCGAGGTGCTGCTCGCCCTGCACGCCGGCACTCCTCGCATCGTGATCGACTTCTCGCGCACCACCTTCATCGACTCTTCGGGGCTGGGGGTTCTGATCACCATCTCCAAGGAGATTCGCGCCGCAGGGGCCGACCTCCGCCTAGCCGCCCTCAGCAGGGAACTCCACGGCCTCCTTGCGCTCACGCGGCTGGACACCTTCTTCAGGATCGCGCACGACCTCGAGGAGGCGCTGGAGGACTAGCCCGTGGACAGCCCATGGTTTACAATGCCCGCCGTGTGGCCAAGCGCTCGCTAGGCCAGCACTTCCTCGTTGACCGGAACCTCCAGCGCAGGATCGCCGACGCCGTGGCGGCGGAGGCTAACGACCCGGTAGTCGAGATCGGGCCAGGGCGGGGTGCCCTGACGACGCACCTGGTCGAGCGCTCTCTCCAACTGACGCTGGTCGAGCTCGACGACGACCTCTTCGCCGAGCTGGTGTCGCGCCACGCCGATCGCGCTGACGTCAGGGTGGTCCACGGTGATGTCCTGAAGCTGGACCTCCGCTCGCTCGTCGAGGATTGGGGCCGCACCCATGTCGTGGGCAACATTCCGTACAACATCACGACGCCGATAATCTTCCGACTATTGGAGATGCCCTATCCAACCGACATCGTGCTGACCGTGCAGGCGGAGGTCGCCCGGAGGATCGCCGCTCCGCCGGGGACACGCATCTACGGTGCCCTATCGGTGGGGGTGCAGCTGCACGCGGTCGTCGAGCTCGTGTGCAAGGTACCGAGAGGGGCCTTCCGCCCGGTGCCAAGGGTCGATTCGGTGGCGATCCGGATCACGCCTCGCTCGCCACCGCGCCTCTCGCCCCGAGGGGCCGCCCGTGTGCGTTGCCTAACCCGGGCGGCCTTCTCATGGAGGCGCAAGCAGCTTGGCACCATCCTGGCGCGGCATCCTGACCTCGCCCGTCCGCGTCCGGTCGTCGAGCGGCTGCTGAGCGCGTGCTCTCTGGCGGCGGAGCTGAGACCCGAGAGGCTCGCGCCCGAGGACTTCGTCGCCCTCGCCGCCGCTCTCTCGGAGACCGGGTGGATGCATCCCCGGTGAATCGGTCTCTCCTCCAGGATGCCTGGGAACAGCTCCAGAGGGCGCCTCTGCCGACCGCCGAGGTCGCCCGGCGTGTGCTCGGCATCGACGGTCATCCGGGTGCGGCGGCAGCGGCGGTCTTCTCGCTGCTAGGTGTCGACATGCGCTTCCGGGTCGACGGCGACGGCGTCTGGAGCGTGAGGGGTGCCGCACGGCCGCCGGGCGCACCGCTCTCGCGGCTGCGCTATGCGGTGGTCGACGTCGAGACCACGGGGGGCAGCTACGAGCGAGGCCATCGCATGACCGAAGTCGCGGTTGTGGATGTGCGGTGCGGGCAGGTGGGCGAGGTCTTCGAGACGCTGCTGCACCCGGGTCGGCGGGTGCCTCGCACGAGCGTGGCGCTCACCGGAATCACCAACCGCATGCTCGCCGGGGCGCCCACCTTTGACGAGGTCGCCGACGAGGTGCTCGCCCGCATCGCTGGGCGCATATTCGTTGCCCACAACGCGTCCTTCGATTGGGGCTGGCTGCGTGCGCAGCTCGGCGACGCGATCGGCGAAGTTCCCGAGGTGGAGCGCCTCTGCACGATCAACTTGGCGCGGCGGCTCTGCCCCGAGAGCCGCCACCGTAGTCTAGGGGCGCTCGCCGACCACTTCGGCATCCCCGTAGAGGGGAGGCACCGCGCTGCAGGAGACGCACTGGCCACCGCGAGGTTGCTGGTCCGCCTCCTGGACCGAGCCGAGTCTATGGGGATTGGCGACCTGCGCTCCCTCAGGCGGTATCGCCCGTCACGGGCGTCCCTCAGCCAGCGGGACCTGCTCGCTCCCTGATCTGCTCGCACCCCCGCTCATACTCACTCGATCCGCACCGATGATCTCCGGTACCTTAAGCATGAGGCGAAGGTGGTATTCGCCAATCCGGGCACTGCGGAGGTCGTGCTGGTGTTCAGGACGAGCGGCCAGGGCCGTTACGGGTCCAGGGCGTACTCCGTGGAGGTGACCCGATGAGACCCTTCTTCCCCTGATCCCCCTCGCGCCACGAATCCGTCGCCTCCTGGGCATTCTGCAGGTCGTGATCAGCGCGGGCGCGGAGCCCGCAGCGGGGCAGGTGCCGGACCGGGTGGGACTTGTCGCACCGGAAGCGGTCTGCCGGGTCGCGCCGTCGCCTTCGGCGGATGCAGCGGGACTTCTCAAGATCACCGGAGTGGGTTGGGCGGCAGAGATCCTGGTGGAGGACACCGAAGCCGATGAGGCGGGCGAGCTCTGGATCCATGTCGGGTCTTGGCAGACCGAACGTTACGGGATTCCCCACGGCTGCTGGGTGCCCGAATCGGGAGTGGTCCCGACCTAGGGTGCCGGTCACCTGCTGGAACTTGCGGATCGGCTTCTGTCCGGGGACGCCTGGCCTCCGTTTGAGCATCTCGTGGCCGTGCACAATCTCTTCGTGCATCCCATGTATCGGGAGCATGTGGCGGGGTCGGCCGTCTTCGGCCAGCGGCGCGCGGCGCTGTTGGCGAGAGCGGTGGAGGAGGCGCAACGGTGGCATGGGCTCCTTGGCCGCCCTGTCGATCGCGACCCGTTGATTCTCGCGTGGATGGAGTCGCTCGGGCAGCGGGTGCGGTACTCCGAAGACCGATGGGGCCAGGGCATGTGGACGGCGGTCGAGGGCGCGGTTGTGGGCGACGCGGGGCCAGCGGACTCACAGCGGGTCGAGCCGGAGACCCCGCATGAGAGCAGGGAGCTGGCGGTCATCGCCCCCGATGTGGCCTGCCGCGTCGATCCGTGGCGCACGGGTCAAGTCTCGAGGGTGCTTCCGGTTGACTACCATTTCCGTACGGATCGGTCGGACACGGCGGTGGCCGGCGAGTCATGGGTCCATCTCCGGCCGCACAGGTGCTGGGTGCCGGCAGCGCTCGCCGCCCCGGCGGACACCGACGAGCATGTACTGACGATCGCCGACCGGTTCGTCACTTCGGGTGAGGCGTGGTCCTTCGACAACCGTGTCCGCTTGTACACCGTCCTGTCGAGTTGGAACCGGGGGCACCGCAAAGAGGTCGAAGCCTCGGCGATTCTGGGGTTGCGTCGGCTGGAAGTGCTGCGAATGACCCTGTTGCGGCTCCAACCCGGCTGGACCGGCACCCTGACGCATGCGTGGATAGAGTCGCTCGGGCACGAAGTCGCGTTGACCGCCGAGGGACACGCCTGGACCGTGAGCGACGAGGTGTACATGGCTCTGTACGAGAAGCACCGGGCAGACCCGTTCGCCGAAGAGATTCTTTGGGGGTACGCGAGCGAGTCGGATGCCTACTCCTGCGAGGGGGATGTTGTTTGCAAGGTGAGACAGGCCGTCAACCGGCTGCTGGCCAGGTATTGGACCGACTTTCCAGGAGGTCGCCACATCGCAGAGGCTGTGGAATTGGGACGGACGGTGCTCGGCGACGCGTTGGAGCGATGCAGGGCCGCGCACGCGGCCGGGCCGGAGTCGGGACGGGCCCGAGGTTGGGAGTGGGGAGCGTGGGATGAGGCGGGCCCGGAGATCACGCGGGAGCTGATGGCGTCGCTGGAAGACGTGAGCGAAGAGGACAAGGCGCCGCTGATCGAGACTCTGGACCAACTGCGGGAGTGTGCGGCGAACTGAAGCCGTCGGGAACCGTGCAATGAGCCTCCGGGGCCGGGATCGTTACGCCTATCGGGTGATCGAGCCTGCCGGGCCAAGGGCGTCCGTCCCCGAGCGTCTGGGAACGTTCCCGCGTAGTATCGCCCGTCCCGGGAGTCGCTCAGCCAGCGGGACCTGCTCGCTCCCTGATTTGCTCGGCCGAACTGATTATTATGTAAACTATAGTTTACATAATGTAAATCATAGATTACATATCGATCGGCCATTGCTCGCATGTATTTCTCATGGGCCGCTGGGCGTGTAGGTTTATTTCCGCTCCCGCCGCCACTCTGGCGCGTCCACCGCCCCCACCGAGAACCCCCGTGCCCGATCCCGCCCGCACACCCGTAGTCGTCGACGCCGTCCGGACCCCCATAGGGCGCTTCCTGGGCTCTCTAGCTGGCCGCTCCGGTCCCGAGCTGGGTGCCGTGGCGGTGCGCGAGGCGATCTCGCGGAGCGGAGTGGAGGCCGCCGAGATCGACGAGGTCATAATGGGCAACGTCGTGAGCGGTGGCACCGGGCAGGCACCGGCCCGCCAGGCGGCGCTGGGCGGCGGGGTCCCGGCAAGCGTGCCCGCCCTGACCGTGAACAAGGTCTGCGGTTCGGGTCTCAAGGCGGTGATGCTGGCCGCCCAGTCGATCCGGGCGGGCGACGCGCGCCTCGTGCTGGCGGGAGGCTTCGAGTCGATGTCCAACGTCCCGTACTACCTGCGCGGACTGCGCGGCGGGGTGAAGTTCGGAGACCGCAAGGTCGAGGACGGACTGGTCCACGACGGACTCTGGTGCTCCTTTGGGAGGTGCCACATGGGGGGCCACGCCGAGTACACGGCTACCAAGGCCGGCGTCACCCGCCGGGAAGCCGACCGGTTCGCGCTCGACTCCCACCTGAAGGCCGTGCGGGCGATCGACGGTGGCGACTTCGAGTCCGAGATCGTTCCCGTCGAGGTCGCATCGCGCCGGGGGACGGCGACCGTGGCGACCGACGAGTGCCCGCGCCGCGACACCTCGCTGGAAGCGCTGGCGCGTCTCCGTCCAGCATTTCCGCGCGACGCCCCCGACGGCCTCGAGGAGCTGGTGGTGACGGCCGGAAACGCTCCCGGCCTCAACGACGGCGCTGCTGCGGTGGTGGTGGCCAGCGAGGAGTACGCCACCGCCCACGGCCTCTCACACCGGGCGACGATAGGTGGCTACGCCGCCGGGGGCACCGAGCCCCAGGACCTCTTCTTCGCCCCGGTGCAGGCGGTCAGGAAGCTGATGCGCCGGGAGGGCACCGAGGTGGGGGACTACGGGCTTGTCGAGATAAACGAGGCCTTCGCGGTGCAGGCGATCGCCGACATCCGCGAGCTCGCAATCGACCCCGATGTGGTGAATGTGCGGGGCGGAGCGGTTGCCCTGGGGCACCCGATCGGGGCGTCCGGGGCGCGCATACTCGTTACCTTGCTGGGGGCGATGGAGTCAAGCCGGACCGAGTTGGGGCTTGCGACGCTCTGCCTTGGGGGCGGCAACGCAGTCGCGCTCTCGGTGCACATGAACTGACGGGAGAGGAGAGCCCATGACGACGAACCAGCTCGTGGCCGTGGAGGGGTTGCGCGGCACCCGAGCGGCGCTCCGCCCACTGGCGGTTCCAATGGCGGTCGTCGCCTTCGCGCTGCTGACGGCGGTTGGCGGCCAGGTCGCGGTGCCGCTACTCGCCACTCCGGTCCCGGTCACGCTGCAGACTCTCTTCGTGCTGCTCGCGGGGGTGTTGCTCGGTCCGGCGGCGGGTGCCTCCTCGCAACTGCTGTACCTCTCCATGGGGCTGCTTGGGGTGCCAATCTTCGCGATGGGCGGCGCGGGTCTTCCCTGGCTGCTGGGTCCAACGGGGGGCTACCTGCTGGCCTTTCCGGCTGCGGCGGCGCTGGCTGGCCTGGTGGCTGGCCGTGCGCGCGGCGGGGTGCGCACCGGAGCGGCGCTGGTCTTGGCCACGGCGCTGATCTTCGCCTCCGGGGCGGCGTGGCTATCGGTGGCCACTGCGGCGACGCCTAGCGAGGTCTTCGCCCTCGGGGTGCTGCCCTTCCTCCCGGGAGCGCTCCTCAAGGGGGCTATCGTGTGGATGGCGACCCGGCCGAAGGTCCTCGGGACGCCTTGGGGAGTGCGCCGCTGAGCTTCGTGCGCGTAGCGGTTGTCGGCGCGGGGACGATGGGCAATGGGATCGCCCATGTATTCGCGGTCGGCGGCGCGCGGGTCTCGCTCATCGACTCGAGCGGGGCCGCGATCGAGGGCGCTCTCGCCACGATCGGCCGCAATCTAGAGCGGCAGGTCGGGAAGGGGGTGCTGACTGCGGACGAGCGGGAGGCTGCTCTGGGGCGCATCGAGACGGCGACGGATCTCGAGGCGGCGGGTAGTGCCGAGCTGGTGGTCGAGGCGGTGCCCGAGGTCGAGTCGCTCAAGCGCGAGATCTTCGCCAATCTGGACGGGATCGCCCCCCTCGACGCCATCCTGGCCTCCAACACCTCCTCGATTTCGATCACCAAGATCGGTGCCGCCACATCGCGCCCCGAGCAGGTGGTCGGGATGCACTTCATGAACCCGGTTCCGGTGATGAAGCTCGTCGAGGTGATCAGGGGGCTAGCCACGGCCGACGAGACCGTACGGTTTACCTCGGATCTCGCCCGGGCGCTCGGCAAGGTTCCCGTCGAGGTGCGCGACTTCCCTGGCTTCGTATCCAACCGGGTGCTGGCGCCGATGATCAACGAGGCGATCTATGCGCTGATGGAGGGCGTCGCCGACGCCGAGTCGATAGACGAGGTAATGCGCCTAGGCATGAACCACCCTCTGGGGCCGCTTGCGCTCGCCGACCTGATCGGCCTGGACACCTGCCTGCACATCATCGAGGTGCTGCACCGAGAGCTCGGAGACGACCGCTACCGTCCGTGTCCGCTGCTGCGGCAGTACGTGGCGGCCGGATGGCTGGGTCGAAAGAGCGGCCGCGGCTTCCACTCCTACGGTAGGGACGCATAGCCCCTTGCTCGCCTCGGAGCGGCGAGAGGTACGGGAGGCGGCGCGGGAGTTCGCGGAGGGCGAGATCGCGCCTTGCGCGGCCGCGTGGGACCGGGAGCGGGCCTTCGACCGCAGGGTGCTGGATCGGCTCGCCGAACTCGGCTTCCTGGGCATGTGCGTGCCCGAGGAATACGGCGGCCTGGGCTTCGACCTGGAGACCTACGTGGCTGTCCTGGAGGAGATAGCACGCGCGGACCTGGCGGTGGCGCTGACCGTGGCGGTGCAGAATGGTCCGGTGTCCCACCTGATCCTGGCGCATGGCACCAGGGCGCAGAGGACCAACTGGCTGCCGATGCTCGCGAGCGGCGAGAGAATCGCGGCCTTCGCGCTGGCCGAGGCCGATGCGGGAAGCGACCCAGGGGCGCTCCTGACGCGCGCCGAGCGGACGCACGAAGGAGCGTGGCGACTCGACGGGTCGAAGAGGTGGGTGACGAACGGGTCGCTTGCCGATGTCGCCGTGGTCTTCGCGGGGACCTCCCCGCCCGGCGAGGGTCCTGGCGTAGGTGCCTTCCTCGTCGACACCGACGCCAAGGGGTACCGTGTCGCCGGTCGCGAAAAGACGATGGGCCTTCGGGCCTCGGAAACCGTGGCGGTGGAGCTCGCGGGGGTGCGCGTTGGGGAGGATCGGCTGGTGGGAGACGCGGGGAGCGGTCTCGGGTATGCCCTCGAGGCGGTAGATGTGGGGAGGCTGGGCGTGGCGGCACAGGCCGTCGGGGTCGCCCAGGCGGCGCTCGAGCACGCCGTGCGCTATTCGCGGGAGCGACGCCAGTTCGGGCGGCGGATTGCCGACTTCGGCGCGATTCGGAGCAAGCTGGCGACGATGGCGACGAAGGTCGCGGCGTCGAGGGCGCTGGTGGCCGGGGTGGCGGCCGCGCTGGGCCAGTCGGGCACGCCGACCCGAGACGGGCTGACCGCTGCGGCGAGCTCCGCGATGGCCAAGCTGTCGGCCAGCGAGACTGCGATGTGGGTTACGGAGGAGGCCGTGCGCATCTTTGGCGGCTACGGCTTCATGCGCGAGTTTCCGGTCGAGAAGCTGATGCGCGACGCCAAGGGTACCGAGATCCTCGGCGGCACCAGCGAGATCATGCGGCTCGTGGTCGGGCGGGCGCTGACGGGGGTGGCGTGAGGGCCGGGCACCCCGCCTCCGACCTGCTAGCGACGGTCGACGAGGCGATCCACCTGGCGATAGAGGGCGAGGAGAAGCGGCAGCTCGGGCAGCTCGAGATGATCGCGAGCGAGAACTTCGTCTCGCCGTCGGTGAGGGCGGCGCTCGCGACCGTGCTGACGCACAAGTACGCCGAGGGGGTGCCGGGCCGCCGCTACTACGGTGGCTGCGCCTTCGCCGACGAGATCGAGGACATATGCCGGGCGCGGGCGACCCGTCTCTTCGATGCCGACCACGCCAATGTGCAGCCGCACTCCGGGTCCCAGGCCAACATGGCGGGCTACTTCGCCTTCCTGGAGCCCGGCGACCGGATCATGGGGATGGATCTGAGCCACGGCGGCCACCTGACGCACGGCTCGCCGGTGAACTTCAGTGGGCGCTTCTTCGATGTCGCTTCGTACGGAGTGCGCGAAGGCGACGGGCTTATCGACTACGACGAGCTTCGCGACGCTGCTCTCCGCGCACGGCCAAAGATGATCGTCAGCGGGGCGTCAGCGTACCCGCGGACCATCGACTTCGAGGCCTTCGGCGAGATCGCCCGGGAAGTTGATGCCTACCATATGTGCGACCTATCGCACATCGCCGGACTCGTCGCGGCCAGCCATCATCCGAGCCCGGTTCCGCACGCGGATGTCGTCACCACCACGACGCACAAGACGCTGCGGGGGCCGAGGGGCGGGATCGTCCTCTGCCAGGCGGAGCACGCCCGGGTGATCGACCGTACGGTCTTCCCCTTCACGCAGGGGGGACCGCTGATGCACGTCATCGCGTCGAAGGCGGTGGCTCTGGGGGAGGCGCTCGCACCCGGTTTCGCAGACTATGCCCGGCGGGTCGTCGAGAACGCCCGCGAGCTTGCTGCGGCGCTGAGGGAGCGGGGCGTGCGACTCGTCTCGGGGGGGACGGACAACCACCTCCTGCTCGTGGACCTGCGCGACCGCGACCTGAGCGGCAAGGACGCCGAGACCGCACTCGAGGAAGCCGGAATTACGGTGAACAAGAACACCGTGCCGGGCGAGGAACGGTCGCCCTTTGTGACCTCGGGGCTTCGGATCGGCACCCCGGCGGTGACGACGAGGGGGCTGGGGAGGGACGAGATGCGCACGGTCGGCGGCTGGATCGCCGACATCCTGGATCGCCCGCACGACGCGCCGACCGCAAGGCGGGTCAGAGGGGGAGTGACCGAGCTATGTGCGCGGTACCCGCTCTTTGATCCAGGCCGGTGAGGTTGCCGACCCATGGGCATGCACGACCCCCCAGATCCGGCAGCCGCGCTGCGGCAGTCGCAACTGCGCTTCCACCGGGACGCATACGGATTCCTCCTGACAGCCCTCCACCGGGCCGTCGCCAGACTGGAGGAGCGCAGGCACATCTCCGGCGGGGAGCTCGTCGACAGCTTCCGTGAGCTGGCGCTCGAGCGCTTCGGCCCCATGGCCCGCACCGTCCTCGAGCACTGGGGTGTCTTGGCGACCGAGGACATCGGCGAGGTGGTCTTCGCGCTGGTCGAGATGGGAGTTCTGGTCAAGGACGACTCCGACCGCCCCGAGGACTTCGCGGCCGTATTCGACTTCGGGGAGGCCTTCGACCGCGGCTATCCGTGGAAGACGTACCGCTGGCGGATGTCCACCATATGTCCCTGGACAATTGGGGACGCCGAGGAGTAGGTAGGTGGGGCCGCTGGCAAGCTTATCGCCGCCCCAGCGCCAGCCCACCCCGGCGCGGGTCGGACCACCCGGCGAGCGACCCGTCGGGCAGCACCCGGATCAACTGCACATCGCCCGATACGCCCCCCTGGAAGTAGGCGTCGGCCGGACCCGGATCGCGCTCCTCGACGGTGTGCCCCATTGCCTCGAGCGCGGCCACGGTGGCCTCTGGCAGCCCACCGTATTCGTGGAATACCAGGTCGGGCAGGTGCTGATGGTGCACCCTCGGCGCGTGTACCGCCTGGGCCGCGTTCATACCGTGATCGACGACGTTGAAGATCGTCTGCAACACCGTTGTGATGATCGACGCCCCCCCGGGAGTGCCCGCAACCAGGAATAGTTCGCCATCGGGATCCTCGACGATCGTCGGGCTCATCGCCGAGAGCATGCGCTTCTCCGGCGCGACGGCGTTCCCTGCGCCCTGGACAAGGCCGAACTGGTTGGGCGTACCCGGCTTTGCGGTAAAGTCGTCCATCGTGTTGTTGAGAAAGAACCCGGCGCCATCGACCACGACCTTGCTTCCGTACCATGAGTTGAGGCTGGTGGTGACCGCAACCGCGTTCCCGGCGGAGTCGACTACCGCGTAGTGGGTGGTGTGGCTTTCGTCGACGATGGACGCGAGGCCGGGCCGCACCTCCGCCGAGGGAGTCGCGCGGTCGCGCTCTATCGTCGCGGCGCGAGCGGCTGCGTACGCCTCCGACACGAGTTCGTCGATCGGCAGCTCTACGAAGTCGGGGTCCGCTAGGTACTCGTTGCGGTCTGCGTACGCGCGCCGAAAGGCCTCGACCATAAGGTGAATCGTCTCCGGAGAGTTCCATCCGAGCTCCGCGAGCTCCCACCTCTCGAGCATCCCGGCGATCATCGCCATGGTGACGCCCCCCGACGAGGGCGGCGGCACCGAGTACACCGTGTAGCCTCGGTATCCGAAGGCGACGGGTTCGCGCCAGAGGGCCTCGTAGCGGTCCAGATCCGCGATGGTCATTATGCCGCCGCCCCGCTCCATCTCGGAGACGATCAGCCGCGCGGTCTCGCCCCGGTAGAAGTCGTCCGGTCCCCCGTCGCCGAGGCGCCTCAGGACGGCGGCCAGCTCCGGTTGACGGAAGGCGCTCCCGAGCGGCGGCGGCTCGCCGCCGGGCATGAAGAGCCGCGCGGCGGCTGGAAAGGGGAGCATCTTGCCGCCGACCGCCTCCAGGGTGGAGAGGAGGCGGGTGGTGGTCTCGAACCCTGCGGCCAGCTCGATCGCGGGCTCGACGAGCGCCGCCCACTCCATGCTGCCGAACCTCTGGTGAGCCTCCCAAAGCCCCGCAACCGTGCCCGGCACGCCCGCCGCGAGGTGGCCGACCAGCGATCGGTCGGTGACCGCCCCGGCGGAATCCAGGTACATGTCGCGGGTGGCGGCGAGCGGTGCCTTTTCGCGGTGGTCCTGGGCGTGCACGCTCCCGTCGGCGAGCCGGATCATCATGAAGCCGCCCCCGCCCAGATTGCCGGCCTCGGGGTTCACGACGGCCAGCGCCAGGCCGGTGGCGACCGCGGCATCGACCGCGTTGCCGCCCGCCTCGAGCACATCGAGCCCCACCCGGGTGGCGAACTCGTCCGTCGTCGAGACGAGGCCTGCGGAGGCGCTCACCGGGTCGGTCGCGGCGGAGAGTGGCCACCCGTCGGGGAATGCGATCCCCGGACGCGGCGGGCTCCCGCACCCGTAGGAGGCGAGGAGCAGCGTCGCGGCGAGGGCGCCGCACAGCGGTTCTCGGACAAGGCGGCGAAGCGCCCGCCCGCCACCTCGGGAAGCCTGTCCGCAGGCCGTCGGCAATCCGCCGAAGGCGGCGCTAAGGAGCAGGCGCAGTCGCGGCATTTCTCACCCTGAGGACGAAGTTGGTGGGGTCGGCGTCGGTGGCGTAGATCAGCTCAAAGTAACCCTCGTCCTGCCTGAGCGCCGGGAGGAGGTACACGCGAGTCGTCTGGTAGAGGGCATCGACAAGAACATAGTCCGTCCGGCGCACCGACTCGAGCACCTTGCCGCGGTCGGTGCTGAACGGGTAGATGAGCGCGCGCCGACCGGTCAGAGCATGGAAGAGGCGGGGCTTCCTGACCGTCACCGAGGCGTCTCGGGGCGTGTTCTCCCCCACCCACTCGGACGCCTCGAAGAAGCTGGCCACGGCAGGGTGGTAGCCCGCGTAGCGGTCGCCTGCGCGATAGGCGGCGATCATGTCCAGGTTCTCCGGAATCCTGGCCGCATGGGCACCCAGGGCGAGCACGGCCAGCGCACCCGCCACAAGCGCCGGCAGGCGTGGCTCAAGCCACCCGCGCCAGGCCCCGGCGAACTTCGCGGCCACGGCCGCACCGTCGGCGGCATAGAGAAGTACCAATGGCATCAACACGACGAGGTAGCGGACATCCGCGACGCTCGTCTGGAAGAGGAAGATCGAGGCGCAGCTGAGCGTCAGGTAGTACGCCGGCGCGCCCGGACGGTGGCGCAGCGCGTACACCAGCCCGAGTAGCGCCAACAGGGCGACCGCCACTGCGACGACGGCGACCGGCAGGCTCGTCGCCCAGGTGGAGTCGGATCCCGCCAGCGCGCGCGGCAGCTCGCGGGTTGCGTAGACCCATGCGTTGGTCGCAAAGCGCTCTGTCATGCCCCACACGCCCAGGCGGCCAGCCTCGGGCGCGTAGATGTTGGCGAGGAGGAACTCCTCAAGGTACGACGAAGTGGTGCCTGCGTGGACACGGCTGCGCACGATCCAGGGAATGGTCAGGCCCGCCCCGACGACGCCGTGCACCATGAACTTCCGCCACTCGCGGCGCGTCAGGTATGCGAGCGACGTTGCCGCGAGGAGGAGCGCCCCGATTGAGCGCACGTAGAAGGTCGCCACGCTCGCGAGGAGCGCCATCCAGAAGGCGGGGCCCAGACGGGCGTCGGGACGGTCCCGCTCGAGCTGCCAGAGCGCCAGCAGGGTGACGAGCAGGAAGGCCGCCTCGCTCAGCATCCAGCGCGAATAGTCGATCACGCCAGGGCAGACGGCGAAGGCCAGCGCTAGGAGGAGCCAGGATGCGCGCGTGCGCCCGCTGCGGGCGTAGACGACGAAGAGCGCCGTCGACGCGGCGGTGAGGAGAACCGAGAGCAGCTTAAGCGCGACGAAGTTGCGCCCGAAGGCGGCTACCATCGGTGCTAGGAGCGCGGGGTATCCCGGAGGGTACTTGGTGTGGACCTCGGGCGGCCCCGGGGCTATCTGCGTGGAGTACCCGTCGCCCGCCCGGAGCAGGCTCTCGGCCAGGAGCATGTAGGTGACGCTGTCGCCGCCGGTGTGGATCTTGGGGTCGAAGAGCGCGGCGCAGAGCAGCAGATGAAGGGCAACGAGGGCGAAGGCGACACGGGCGGTAACTCCCCTCCGCTCCGCGCCTGCTCGACCTTCTTGCATAATCGCCTTGTGCCCCAATGTCCACACGCTCCCCGGGGTCGACGGGAGATCGTTAGCTTCACCGAGGCGTGCGAACGCGAGACCACCCCCGGACTGCCAATATGCTCGACGACCGGCTGACTGAGCAACGCAACCCCGAGAGTGAGGCCGTCGACGAGCTCACCACGCTCGAGATCGTGGAACTCGTCAACCGGGAGGATGCGAAGGTCGCGGCCGCCGTCGGTTGCGAGGCCCAGGCGATCGCCAGGGCGGCCGATCTGGCGGCCAGCGCACTGCGGGGCGGCGGACGCCTGATCTACGTCGGTGCCGGGACTTCGGGGCGGCTGGGCGTCCTCGACGCGGCCGAAATGCCCCCCACCTACGGCACCGACCCGGCCATCGTCCGGGGGGTGATCGCCGGCGGCCCAAGCGCGCTCGCGCGGTCGTGCGAGGGGGCCGAGGACGACCCCGGCGCCGGCGCCGGCGCCATGGAGCGGCTGCGCGTCGGCGCTCGGGACTTCGCGCTGGGAATCGCCGCCTCGGGGACCACGCCCTATGTGCACGGCGCGCTGGAGAGGGCGCGCGAGCTGGGCGCGGCGACCGGCATCCTTCTCTGCACCCCGCCGCCACCCGCGCTCAGCGACGCCCACGATGTCGTGATTGCGCCTCTCACCGGCCCGGAGGTCGTCACCGGGTCCACCCGGATGAAGGCGGGCACCGCCACCAAGCTGGTCCTCAACTCGATCAGCACGGCCGCGATGATCCGCATGGGCAAGGTCCACGGCAACCTCATGGTCGATCTGCGCGTCACCTGCGCGAAGCTGCAGGACCGGGGCGAGCGCATCCTGATGGCGACTCTGGGCGTGGGGCGAGGCCAGGCCCGAGAGCTGCTCGACGAGGCCGAAGGGCACGTCAAGACCGCCCTGGCGATGCGACGGCTTGGCGTGGGGGCGACCCACGCCCGGGCGGCGCTGGATCGGGCTGGCGGGGTCCTGGCGGAGCTTCCCGAACCCGGCACATCGGCTGTGGGGGCTGGCGGCGGCGTGGCGGGGGGCCGATAATCGGGGCGTTCGGGAGTGCCGCACTCGCTGACCAGATGGTGACAATGAGACAACGACCGTTCCCTGCCACCGGAGTGCTGCTGGCGCTTCCGATCCTCCTCGCACCCGTCGGCGCTACGGCCCAGTCCCCCGACCTGGACTGGCGGCAGATCACCACCGAGCACTTCGTCGTCACCTATCCCGCCGGGCTCGCCGATCTCGGTGCCCGCGCCGCCACGAGCGCGGAGCAGGTGTACGATCTGCTTGCCGAGCGCTTCGTGGATCCCCCCGCTGGCCGCATCCAGCTCCTCCTCTCGGACCACGCCGACTACTCGAACGGCTCGGCGACGGCCTTTCCCTACAACAAGGTGACGATCCTGGTCCGGCCCCCGATGGACGGCGGAGCGCTCTCCTACTTCGACGACTGGATCGAGATGGTGGTCACCCACGAACTGGTGCACACCTTCCACCTCGACATGTCTGGGTGGATGGGCCGCGTGATCCGCGCGGTCTTCGGGAGACCCCCGGGGGGCTGGCCGATCTTCCCGTCTTGGCACGCCCCTTCGTGGGTGCTTGAGGGGCTCGCCACCTACTACGAGTCCGAGCTGACCCATGCAGGCCGCGTGGAGGGCACCTGGCACGACATGGTGCTTCGCACGGCCGCCCTCGAGGGATCGCTCGACCGGCTGGACCAGGTGTCGGGGATCTCGCCGGTGTGGCCGAGCGGCAACCGCGCCTACGTCTACGGGGCGCACTACATCGACTGGCTCGCCGAGGAGTACGGCGAGGAGGCGCTCGGCGACTTCGCCCGCTCGGTTGCGGGCCTGATAGTCCCTTACCGCTTCAATGCCGCTGCAGGTGACGCCTTCGGCACGGGGATCTCGTCCAGTTGGGAGGAGTGGAGCCGAGACGCCGAGGAGCGGTACGGCGAGCTGGCCGAGCGGCTGGCCGAGCACGCGCCCATCACGGTTGGCGAGACGGTCGACGATGGGGGGCGGATCGCCCGGCAGCCAATCGTGTCGCCCGACGGGGCAACGCTCGCCTTCGCCCGGGCCGACGGAGTGGATGCAGCGCAGATCCGCCTCTCGGCGCCGGGTGGTTCCCGCCCGCGCGGGCTCACGCGCCTAAACGGCAACGACGCGACGCTGTCGTGGGGCCCCCGCGGCGACCTTTTCTTCACGCAGTTGGAGGTCGAAGGCCTCTACCAGGTAAGGAGCGATCTCTACCGGACCGCCCTGGACGGCGGGGTCGAGCGCATCACCCATGGGCGTCGGCTGACCCACTCCGACGTGGCGCCGGACGGCAAGGTGGCGGTGGCGGTGCAGGAGGGAGGCGGAACCAACGGACTGGTGATCGTCGAGTTGGCGACTGGCGACGTGACGCCGCTCACCCAGCGCCGCGACGACACGCACTGGGCGTACCCGCGCTGGTCGCCCGACGGAGAGCGTATCGCCGCGGTGCGGTGGACCCGGCCCGCGATGATGGACATCGTGGTCCTGGATGCGGCCGGGCATCTCGTCGCGCGCCTGACCAACGACCGCGCCGTCGACATGATGCCCTTCTGGACCGCCGACGGCTCGACCCTGCTGTGGTCCTCGGACCGGACAGGAATCCCGAACATCTTTGCCGCCAGGGTAGACCGACTGGAAGGCGGAGGGGAGCCCGAGCTTCGCCAGGTAACGAATGTCCTCGGCGGGGCCACGCACCCCTCGGTCGATCGTCGGGGCCGCTGGATCCACTTCGCCTCCTACCACGCCGACGGGTGGCACATTGAGCGGATCCCATTCGACCCGGAGAGCTGGTTCGACCCGCAACCGACGCTCCCCGCCTTTCTGGAGCAGGCGCTGGCCGCCGCGCACGAGCCGACGGCCTCGGCAGCGGCCGCCGATCCCGGGGTCGGCCCGCGCGACGCTTCGGGCGGGATGGCCTACGCCGCTCCGCACACCGCCGCCGATGCCGATGCCGAAGAGCCGCCGGAGGAGCGCTACCGGGCGCTGCCCACGCTCCGGCCCTACTTCTGGCGGCCGGTCTCACGCGCGGGGGAGAGTGTAAGGAGCAGTCGAGACACCTCTGCCATCTACACGGCGATCGAGCGCTACGTCGGAGTGGCGACCGAGGGGCGGGACCTGGTCGGAAGGCACCAGCTCTCGCTCGTCGCAAGGATGTCGCTCGACGGCGAGCGCCTCACCGGCAGCTTCGACTACAGGTACCGCGGGCTCGGCAACCCGGTGCTCGGACTCTCTTTTGGCCAGAGCCACGACGCACGGGCTCGGACTCAGATTCTGCCCGCTGGTGCCAACGCGGTGGAGTACTTCCTCTTCGACCGCGAACGCTGGGCTACGCTCTCGGCCACGCTCATGAGCACCAGCTACCGGAGGGCGGCTGCGCTGACCCTGAGCGGAAGCTTGGTCCGCGAGGAGCTCTCCCTCGGGGGCGTGAAGGGCGAGGCCGCCCCGGATAGCTGGCCGTTCTCGCGCCCTAGCGAGAAGAGTGACTTTTCGCAGCTCCGCGCCACTGCGTCAATCTCCGGCACCCAGCGCCGCGCCTACTCCATCTCGAGCGAGGACGGCGGTTGGGCCTGGGTGAGCGCACTCCGGCAGGGGGTCATATCAGGGCTCGCCGACGAGGAGCGCGACAGCCTCTTCTTCGACCGGAGCTACTCGCAGATCACCGGAGAGTTGGCGCTCTTCAAGAGCCTTGGCCTAGGGCTCGGCTTCTCGAACCACGTGCTGGCCGTGCGGATCTCCGGCGGGGTGGCGAGTGGGCCAGGGGCGGACCGCTTCCACTTCGACATCGGCGGCGCCGACGGCGCGCCGGAGTCGCTTACCGGCTACGATCTCTTCGGAGGCTCCCCCACTCTTCTTCCTCTCCGGGGGTACCACGCTGGCGCGCGCTGGGGGACCAACGCGTGGACGGCGAGCGCCGAGTACCGCTTCCCAATCCTGCTGGCCGATCGGGGCCTCGGACTCTTCCCGCTCTTCCTCGACAGGGTCTACGGCTCGGTCTTCTGGGACGCCGGAGACGCCTGGGGCCCGGTGCAGCCGGACGATGAAGGTCTCGACGCTCTCACGCGCACCCACTACCACAATCCCCGCATGGAGGAGCTCATGAGCGCAGGGGCCGAGCTCTCGGTGATTCTCTCGGCCTTCTACCAGTCCGGCCTGGCGCTTCGCTTCGGCGTGGGCTATCCGCTCGTCGAGAACAACGCTCTGGACCCCGTCCTCTATCTACGGATCGGGAACTCGTTCTGACCGCACCGTAGGCGTGCGGGAGTATCCGCAGGCTGTCGGTCTTACGATGTGGTCATCGATCTGACTTCCGTCTTGCGAAACGTCTATCGATGAGACTCTCGTCTTACGCAGAGCCCATCGATCCGGTCGCCGTCTTGCAGAACGTCGATCGACGCGCACTCCCGCATACCCTCATCGTTTGCGACCGAATCGGGCAACCCGGAGTGTGCGGAGGACCGTCCTACCTTGCGATGAGGGGTGACTTCGGGCGTTCGGAGGGAGTGGCAATGATCGGCAGAGTTGCGGCGAGGGCAGACGGGATCGGAGCGAAGACCTGGCTTGGGGCGGCGGTGGCGCTGATGGGAGCGGCGGCGCTCCCCGAGGCGGGCGAGGCCCAGAATCGGGACTTCAGCGTGCGCATGGTGCCTACCGGGTGGGCCGAGCCTCTCAAGGTGATTGGCGTCTGGACCAAGCCGAGCGAGGTGCCGAAGGGCGGCCTGAGCGTCGTCACTCTGCTTGCGGAGGGCCCCGCCGAGGAGTCCGGCGTCAGGAAGGGCGACATCATCGTGGCGGCGGGCGGTCACCAGCTCGACCAGCCGCTTGACGACGAGGCCGAGGAGGGTATCGACGGATCGCGCAACCTCCCTGATCAGCGTCTCCGGGCCCTGGTCCAGGCGGTACCCGAGGGGGAGGCGCTCCAGATCGAGTTGCTCCGCGACGGCGAGAGGGTGTCGCTGTCGGTCACCCCCAGGGTCATGGGGTACGAGGAGTTCGACGAACGCGTCACGGAGGACGCGGTTGCAAGCTGGATGGACTCGCTCGACCTCGATCTCCTGGCGGAGTCGCTCGAAGACCTGAGTGCAGAGCTCAAGCTCCGCATTCGCGGGAAGGAGATGGGGATGCGCATCCGCGACGCGCTGGAGCGGTGGCGAGACCAGTACGAGCACTACCGAAGCCAGCCCAGAGCATACTCGCTCGACACGAGTGCGGCACTGGTGCCGGGCAGGAGCATCGAGAGCATTGAGCTGCACCTGGAGGGTCTCCGGCGGCTCGGCAGCCACGGGCTCGAGATGGTGGACCTCAATCCAGGACTCGGATCGTACTTCGGAGTCGACGAAGGCGTGCTGATCGCCGACGTCGAGTCGCGGTCGCCGCTCGGGCTCGAACCGGGCGACGTGGTGATCTCGGTCGAGGGCCGCCAGGTGGACGACGCGGACGAGCTGCGCCGCATCCTGGACTCCTACACCGACGACGAGGAGATCGTCTTCCGCGTCCGGCGCTATGGCGACGAGACCTCGGTGGAGGGTAGCATTAGGTAGCGCTGCCGAAGGCGGGCTAGAAGCATCAGTTGCTACCGAACCTGAAGGGTTGGGCATTGCTCAAGTCGGTCCTGGTCGCCAATCGGGGGGAGATCGCGCTTCGCGTGGTTCGCGCCGCCCAGGACCTCGGGGTTCGTGCCATCGCCGTCTTCTCCGAGGCGGATCGCGGTGCCCCCCATGTGGTCGCGGCCGACGAGGCGTACCATATCGGCCCCGCCCCGGCCGCCGAGAGCTACCTGAGGATCGACAGGCTGGTGGATGCCGCCCACCGCTCCGGCGCCGAGGCCATCCACCCCGGGTACGGCTTCCTCGCCGAGCGGGCCGAGTTCGCCGAGGCTGTGGCCGAGGCAGGGCTCGTCTTCGTGGGTCCGGCGGCAGAGACGATCCGCGCCATGGGCGACAAGACGGAGGCCCGGCGCACGATGATCGAAGCGGGGGTGCCGATCGTTCCCGGCAACGCCGACCCGATCGCCTCGCCCGCAGAGGCTGGCCGCATCGCGTCCGAGATCGGGGCGCCGATAGTCCTGAAGGCCGCGGCGGGGGGCGGTGGCAAGGGGATGCGGGTTGTGGGGGATCTGGGCGAGGTCGCACGCGCCTACGGGGCGTGCGCACGCGAGGCCGAGGCCGCATTCGGGGACGGAAGCGTCTACATCGAGCGCTACCTGCCGCGCCCGCGCCACCTCGAGGTACAGCTCTGCGGCGACTCGCACGGCCGGGTGGTGCACCTCCACGAGCGCGAGTGCTCGATCCAGCGCCGCCACCAGAAGCTCGTCGAGGAGGCCCCGTCGCCGCTACTCGGCCCCGAGGACCGCGCGAGGATCTGCGAGGCGGCGGTGCGGGCCGCCGAGGCGGTCGGCTACGTCGGCGCCGGAACGGTCGAGTTCCTCTGGCAGGACGACTCCTTCTACTTCCTCGAGATGAACACCCGCATTCAGGTCGAACACCCGGTGACCGAGATGGTGACCGGTGTCGATCTGGTGGAGTGGCAGTTGCGCATCGCATCCGGCGAGCCGCTGCCACTCGCGCAGGATGAGATTCCGCTCGTAGGCCATGCGATCGAGTGCCGCATCACCAGCGAGTCCCCCTTCGACGGCTTCCTCCCGTCGGCCGGTTCCGTCGCTGGCCTGGAGGTGCCTGGTGGGCCGGGCGTTCGCTGGGACGGCGGGGTCGGGGTCGGAAGCCAGGTCGGCCTGCACTACGACCCGCTGCTGGGCAAGCTGATCGTGCGCGCCACCGACCGGCCCGGCGCGATCCGACGGATGGCGCGTGCGCTCGACGAGTTCCTTATTGCCGGCGTGGCGACGAGCGCCCCGCTGCTCAGGCGGATAGTGCACGAGCCCGACTACCTCGCCGGGCATCTCTCGACCGCCTACCTGGAGGACCACCCGGAGCTCCTCTCCGAGGCGCCGTCACCGGGTGAGCGCGAGGCGCTTGTGGTGGCTGCAGCGCTGCTGGAGCACCGCCGGTTGGGTGTGCGCGCGGCGCCGCGCATTGTGGATGGGGGGCGCCCGCTCCCTCGGTGGGCCGCCCTCCCGCGATCTCGCCAGCCGACCGGGAGCGGGTGGTGAGCCGGAGGGGGGGCGAGCTGGCTGCCTACATCGTCGAGCTCCTCGGCGAGCGCCACAGAGTGGGCGTTGGGCCGGGAGGGACCGTTCACATTGACGGGAGGGAGGTCGATGCCGAGCTGGCCCCGACGGGAGCTCCGGATCGTCACCGCCTCCTCCTGGACGGGGCTTCGCATGCGCTCGCGGCCGGGCACGAAGGCGGAGGCGGATGGCGCCTCGCGCTCGGCGGCCGGGACTTCCTGGTAGAGGTCCTCGAGGAGCGGGCCGCCCGGCTCGGGGCACTGGCGGGAGGCGGCGGCCAGAAGCCCCGGGTCGCGTCGCTATCCGCCCCCATGCCCGGCCTCGTGGTGCGGATCGAGGTGAAGGAGGGAGACGAGGTGGAGGAGGGGGAGGCACTCCTCATCGTCGAGGCGATGAAGATGGAGAACGAGCTGCGGGCGACCGCTGCGGCGCGGGTGGCCCGCGTCCCGGTGCGCCCCGGCCAGGCGGTCGAGAAGGGCCAGTTGCTGGTCGAGTTCGAGGAGGCGCAGGAGGCGTGAGCACGGGCGACAGGGACTCCTTCCGGGAGCGGCTGCCAGAGGGCTTCAGCGTCCGCGACGACCTCGGGCAGCCCGGGAGCTTCCCCCATACACGCGGGATATACCGGTCGATGTATAGCGGCCGCCTCTGGACGATGCGGCAGTACGCGGGCTTTGGCACCGCCCGGGCGACCAACGCGCGCTATCGCTTTCTCCTCGAGCGCGGGACCACCGGCCTCTCGGTGGCCTTCGACCTGCCCACCCAGATGGGGTACGACTCCGATGCGCCGATGGCGGTCGGCGAGGTGGGCAGGGCGGGGGTGGCAATCGACACGCTGGACGACATGCGCACACTCCTTGGCGGAATCGACCTAGCGGCGATCTCATGCTCGATGACGATCAACGCCACCGCCCCGATCCTCCTGGCCCTCTACACGGCCGTCGCCGACGAGACCGGAGTGCCGCGCAACGAGCTCCGGGGCACCGTGCAAAACGACATCCTGAAGGAATACATCGCCCGCGGAACGTACATCTACCCTGTCGCCCCGTCGCTCAGGATGGTGAGCGATCTTATGGCCTTCGCGGCGGCCGAACTCCCGCAGTGGAACACCATCTCGGTATCCGGCTACCACATCCGCGAGGCTGGCTCGACGGCGGCGCAGGAGGTCGCCTTCACCCTCGCCAACGGCCTCCACTACGTCGAGCGGGCGCTGGAGCGAGGCATCGCGCTCGAGGACTTCGCGCCTCGCATCTCCTTCTTCTTTGCGGCCCACAACGACCTCTTCGAGGAGGTCGCCAAGTTCCGGGCAGCCCGTCGGATCTGGTCGCGGCTGATGAGAGAGCGTTTCGGCGCGTCCAACCGATCTTGCCGTCTCCGATTCCACACGCAGACGGGCGGATCGACGCTGACCGCGCAGCAGCCGCTCAACAACGTCGTCAGGGTGGCTATCCAGGCGCTCGCGAGCGTGCTCGGCGGGACGCAGTCGCTGCACACCAACGGATACGACGAGGCGCTGGCGCTTCCGAGTGGCGAAGCGGCCGAGCTGGCGCTCCGCACCCAGCAGATCCTGGCCGAGGAGTCGGGCGTGGCCGCCTGGGCGGACCCCCTTGGCGGGAGCTTCCTATTGGAGTACCTGACCAATTCCGTCGAGTCCGAGGCGCTCGCGCAGATGTCGCGAATCGAGGAGATGGGCGGCTCGGCGGCCGCCATCGAGTACATGCGCGACGAGATCCACCGCGCCGCCTACAGCCACCAACTGGATGTCGAGAGCGGAGATCGGGTAGTCGTGGGCGTGAACCGCTACGAGACGGAGGCTGAGCGCACCCCGATGGCTGGCCCCGACTACCGCAACCTGGAGCGGCACCAGGTATCGACCCTCGAGTCGTTCAGAGACGAGCGGGACCCGGGCCGGGTGGAGAGCGCGTTGCGGCGAGTGCGCGATACTGCGCGGGGCGATGGGAACCTGCTGCCTCCGATGATCGAGGCGGTGAAGCGGAGCGCCACCCTCGGGGAGGTCAGCGACGCGCTCAGGGCGGTGTGGGGGACCCACTCCCGGTCCTGACGATCGCCGGCAGTCGGTGAACAGACTCGCGCGAGCACCAGTCCGTTATAGGAGAACCCCCAGCGAACCCGCACATTCGGCGCGGATCCCCTGGGGGTTCGTTCTGTAACTACCGGCCGCAACCCGGCGCGAAGACCGCTCTACGGCGTGGACTTCTCGTGATCGTGGCTCGGCGGCCTACCTGCCGAAGCGGCGATCGCTTGCCCTTGCCGGGTTGGGCTGGGTACTTGGACTAGACAATTGATCACCTCCTTGGTTCGAGTTCGAAAGCGGGCGGAACAGTGCGTCCTGCTGCTCGACAAATCTACGCCAAAGGGGGGCGGTAGCTCAAGGGGAGTCCTCCCCCTCGTCGCCTCCTCTGGAGGTGGCACGTGCCAGCAGTCCCGCCCCCCTGCGAAGCATCCGCACCTTGGCCGCCAGGTCGAGCACCGCGTCCTCGGCTTCGGACTGGGCCACGTCGAGGAGAGCCGAGATGTCCGCGACGCGCCGGCGGGACTCGACCGACAGCTTGCCGAACTCGCTGGCCACCTCCCCCGCCGTCCGGTTGAGGCGCTCCGCCTCCGTGCTGATCACATCGGTGACCCGCTTCAGGTTGCCGACGGCACCGGTGGCGTGTTCGAGGAACGGCCCGGCCTGTTCGGTGACGGAGTCGAGCGCTGCGAGCACACTGCGCACGTCCCGCCGCATCTCGGCGAGCACCATTGCGAGCGCCGCTAGGATCCCCAGGAGCGCCACCACGGCCACGATCACGGACCACTGGGATGCAACCGTGAGCCCGTCGTGCGCCAACTGCACGACGGATGTGTCCTGCGCGAGTGGAGTTGAGAGCATGGCGGCCTCCAGCGGGTGGCGACGGGGAGACGAATATGGGGCGGTCGGCCCGCGCTATCCAGAGAGAGTTGCGGCGTGGCGCGTCGAACCGTATGGTGGGAGGGTGCCCGCCGGGGCGCAAATGACACGCTGCGGGCCCGCCCGTCAGCTTCCCGAGCTGGAGTTCCTGGTGCCTGTCACCGGACACCGCCTGAGGTGGACGGGATCGCCGAGGATCGCGGTCGCCGCCCATTGGGGTTCCGATGTGCTGGACCTTCAGGCCTACCAGCCGTCGGGCGAACGGCTCGAAGTCCGGGACGAGGCCGGTTGGGGGATGTTACGCGATGCCTACGAGGCTCTGTTCGTGGTCCGGCCCCGCGAGACCGCTGGCACTCACTCACTGGCCTTGGAGGCAACGCTGGAGTGGGACGACGGAGGAGGACGGAACCGGATGAGAGCGTTTGTGATTCCGCTCCTCGCGGCGTTGGCCTTCGCGCTCCTCGCGCCGGGGGCGGGCGCGGCCCAGGATCCGTCGTCGCCGGGCTGGCGACTGCGGGTCCTGGACGCGGTGTCGGGAGCGCCGCTCGCCGGGGTGGTGGTGAACTTGCCGGAGGCGGGCGCGGCGTGGGCGACGGACAGTCTGGGCGTGGCTGCGGTCGGGGTAGCGGAGTCCGGCGCGCCGCTCCGGGTGGTGGTGGACCGGATGGGCTACCAGTTGGTGGACACGCTTCTGGTATCTCCGGCCGGGGGCGGGACGACGGAGCTGCGGTTGGAGCGGGCGGCGGTCGGGCTTCCGGCGCTGACGGTGGGCGCGGGCCGCGCGGGTGGCGGGTCGCGCGAGCTGGCTCGCGTCATCTTCAGGCGCGACGTGGCGGTTGGCGCCGTAGGGATGACGGCGGCGCAGGTCAGGGAGGTGCCGGCGGTTGGCGAGGCGGACGTGCTCCGGAGCCTCGGGAGTCTGGCCGGCGTGACGAGCGTGAACGACTACCGGGCCGGGATGCATGTGCGCGGGGGCGCCTCGGACCAGGTGGGCGTGCTGTGGGAGGGGGTGCCGGTCTTCGGCCCCTATCACATGTTCGGGATGTTCGGGGTGTTCAACTCCGACGCGGTGGAGTCGCTGGAGCTGTACAAGGGCTCGATGCCGGCGCGCCACGGGGGCTGGCTGTCGGGCGTGGTGGCGGCGCGGCAGCGGACGGGCGGCGACTCGGGGGTGCGCGGGCGGGGAGGCCTAAGCCTTCTTGGGGTGCGGGCGGCCGCGGACGGGTCGCTGCCGTGGGGCGGGGCCCGGTGGCTGGCGGCCGGGCGGACGGCGACGGTGGACATCCCTGGCCTGGGCGGTCCGTACTCCTTCCACGACGTGAACCTCGGCCTACGGCTGTATCCGGGCAAGGCTCACCGCGTGGGGTTTTCGGTGCTCGCCACCGAAGACGAGTTCGCGTGGGATTTCGGCGGCGGGGACTGGCTCGATTCGCGCTGGTCGAACCTCGTGTCGTCGCTGGCGTGGTCGTGGGTGCGGGGCGACCGGGTGTCGGGCGAAGTCGCCGCGTACGCGAGCAGGTACGAGGGGAGTCTCGGCACTGGGGCCGGGCCGTCGCCTCCGGTGGCCCGAAACGAGGTATTCCTGCGCGGCCTGCGCGCCGGGATGACGCTCCGGGGCGGGCGGGGCGGCGCGAGGGCCGGCTTGGCGTTCGAGGACGCTCCGGTGTCGCTCGACGGCTCGGGCGAGGGCGCGTTCGTCGAGGGGGACGCTTCGGGCTCCCATTCGCAACTGTCCGCCTTCGCCGAGCTCGAGCGCTGGTTCGGCCCGCTGAGGCTGGCGCCCGGAGTCCGGGCGGTGGTCGAGCGGAGCTCCTCGCGTCGGTTATTCGAGCCGCGCTTGGCGGCGCGCCTCCACCTCGGTCCCCTTGCAGTCAGCGTCGGCGTGGACCGGACCCACCAGCTCCTGTCGGTGCTGCACGACGACCGGTACCCGGTTCCCGGCGCGCCGATGTGGTTTGCGCGGGAGGGTGGACGGCCGGCGTCGGTGGCGGACGGGGCGAGCGTGGCCCTCGACGTCTGGAGGGGGGAGCGCTGGACGGGCTCGGTCGTCGGGTGGGCGCGGAGCTTCCGGGACGTTCCGTCCTGGCGACCCGCGGCGGCGCGGGTGGTCTCGGACATGGCCTTCCACGACGGCGAGGCCCGGGGCTGGGAGGCGACGGTGCAGCGGCACTTCGGGCGCGTGCGCGGCTGGCTCTCCTACCAGTGGTCGCGGACGCGCTTCACCGACGGCGGGGGCGCCGAGTACCTGGCGACGTGGGACCGGCGGCACGAGGTGGACGCGGTCGTGGCGGTGACAGGGTGGCGGGGGTGGAGCGCCTCCGTGCGCGGCGCCGTGGCGACCGGCACGCCGTTCTGGGTGCCGCTGAGATCGTATCCGGGGCTGCAGTACGATCCCAACACGATCGGCGACGACCGGTTCGGAGACGAATCGCGGGACGACGGGCTGAGAGGATTGGGGGGGAACGGCAACCAATTCACAATCCTGTCGAATGTCCAGGGCCGGGTTCCCTACTACGCCCGCGTCGATCTCTCGGTCTCACACGCGATCCGCTGGGGGTCGTGGGAGATCGCGCCCTTCGTTTCCGTGCCGAACGTCACCGGCCACGCCAACCCATACAGCTACCGTCCTCGCCACTACAACCCCGACCCCCCGCCAGGAGGAAGCCACGATGGGTCGCTCTCTGCCAAACTACAGATTCCGCCGGTTCCGTTCGTGGGCGCGGATCTCCGCTTCTAGCGGTCGCTGGCTGGCACCCGGCGAGCGGCGGCGGCACCCAGCTCGCGCGGCGGGGCGACGCCCGTCCTTCTCCCAATTCGCCTTGCTCACGGTCGCGGCGTCGCTCGCGGCTTGCGATCCCGTCTTCCCGGAGGCCTCGGACGACCGGCTGGTCTTGCTGGCGGCCCTCAACCCCGACTCCGCGGAACACTTGGTGCTGGCTGCGCACACCCCCGCCGCCGTCGAAGGGCCGCCCATGATCGTCGAACTGTACCGCGGCACCCCGAACGGAGGAGCGCTCTCCTGGACCCTTGTCGCCACCGCCAACGAGCGCGGGCGGGAATGCGCCGCACAGCCCTACTACGAGAGCCTCGTAGTGCCCCACTGCCTCGCCCCCGCCGCCATGCTCGACCCGGGCGCCGCCTACCTGGTCGAAGCCTCGGCGGAGGGCTACCGCACGGCGAGGGGCCGCACCCTCGCCGTCGGCGACTTCGAGGTCAACTCCGCCGTGCTCACGCGCGACGACGCCTCCGCCACGCTGGACGCCTCCTGGACCGCAAGCGTCGCGGCCCACCGCTACTTCGTCGCCCTACGGCGGCTACATCCTCCCCACGGCGAAGACCCCAAGGGGTGGTACGCCGAGGTGGACGGCACGTCGGTAACGGTGTCGCTCCCCTCCAAAGCCATCGACGAGGCGGTTGAGCCGGTCACCCTCGACGTAACCGCGCTCAGCAAGGAACTGTACGACTACCTGACGTCGGGGACGGAGGGAGAGTTCTTCTCGGTCCCGCCGATCCAGAACGTCGAGAACGGGTTCGGGTTCGTCGGCTCGATGCGGGTGCGAAGCCTGGTTGTGGAATTCAGGTAGCCGCAATTGGCGGGGCCACGAATATGGGGCGGTCGGCCCGCGCTATCCAGAGAGAGTTGCGGCGTGGTATCTTCCCCCCCGATGTCCTCCTTCATCGTAACGGGCGGTCGCGAGCTCCGCGGCAGCATCCGTCCCGCCGGGAACAAGAACGCGGCGCTGCCCGTGCTGGCCGCCACCCTCATGTCGGCCGAGCCGGTCACGGTGCGCAACGTGCCGCGCATACGGGACGTGAACACCCTCCTCGAGATCGCCGAGTCGCTCGGGGCCAGGGTGGAGTGGATCGGCCCGAACGATGTGGTCGTCGACGCCGGGTGCCTGGAGCCCCGGGATCTGGATGCGCCTCTGGCGGCAGGCATTCGCGCCTCGATCCTCCTCGCCGGACCGCTCCTCTCCCGATTCGGTAGGCTCTCGCTGCCGCCTCCCGGGGGCGACGTCATCGGACGCCGCCGCCTCGACACGCACGTGCTGGCATTCCGCGCCCTGGGGGCGGAGGTGGAGACCTCGACAGGGCTGGAGCTCCGGGCCAGGCGGCTGGTCGGTGCCGAGATCTTCCTTGACGAGCCTTCGGTCACCGCCACCGAGAACGCGGTGATGGCCGCATCGATGGCCCACGGCACGACCGTCATCAGGAACGCCGCCGCCGAGCCGCACGTCCAGGATCTGTGCCGCCTCCTCAGGGAGATGGGCGCACGGGTGGATGGCATCGGAACTTCGCAACTGACGGTCGGGGGTGCGGAAGCCTTGGGCGGGGCCGACTTCGAGATCGGCGCCGACCACATCGAGACGGGTTCCCTGATCGGACTGGCGGCTGTGACGCGGAGCCGGCTCGTCATCGAGGACGCGCCCGTCGAGCACCTGGACTCGATACTCATCGGCTTTCGCCGCCTCGGCATCGCATGCCGCGTCGAGGGCGGAAACCTCCATGTGGACGCGCGCGAGCGCCCGGTGATCCAGGCGGACGCCTTCGGCCATATCCCGAAGGTCGACGACGGACCCTGGCCAGCCTTTCCCGCCGACCTCACCTCGATCGCGGTCGTTACCGCCACCTGCGCCGTGGGGACGATCCTCGTACACGAGAAGATGTTCGAGTCGCGGATGTTCTTCACCGACAAGCTGGTCGCGATGGGCGCCAGGATCATCCTCTGCGACCCCCACCGGGTGGTCGTCGTCGGCCCCTCGCGCCTAAGGGGGGGCAGGATGGAGAGCCCCGACATTCGTGCCGGAATGGCGATGCTGATCGCGGCGCTCGGCGCCACTGGCGAGAGCCTGATCGGCAACGCCGACCAGATCGAGCGCGGATACGAGCGAATCGACGAACGTCTGGCCGCCCTCGGCGCCGAGGTCGAGCGCCGACCCTAGCAGCATTCGAGCGGCGCTGCATCCCCGCTGGATCGCTTCACTCGCCTGGCCATACTGTAACGTGGGCTTTACAATATGTAATCCACGGTTTACAATACCCATCTCTGTGGCTTCGCTCGCCTGCCGCCGCGGAGGCGACCGGCGATTGACCACGGGCACCACTTCGGCGTACATTGCTTCCGGTGGTCGCGCCTCGCCGAGTGCGTGGGGTGGCGGACCTGTGCGAGTGGGGGAGTGGGTGTCCCCCGCTTTTTTTGTCCACATACTGGCCTGGGGCGAAGCCGTGAAAACCACCCGTGCGGAGGTGGAGACCGGAGTGGAGGAGCTGCTCTCCGGAGCGGGCTTCGAGCTCGTGCAGTTGGAGTGGGGTGGCCACCCTAAGCGCCCCGTCCTTAGGGTCCGGATCGAGCGGGCGGCGCTCGATCGTCCGGTGTCGCTCGGCGACTGCACGGCGGTGAGCCGAGAGATCGAGGCGCGGCTCGACGAGGGCGACCTGGTCCCGGACAGCTACGTGCTCGAGGTCTCATCGCCCGGCCTGGAGCGTCCCCTCACGCGGGGGCGCGACTTCCGGAGGTTCAGAGGCCGCCGGGTGGTGCTCTTCGGCGAGGAGCCGCTATGGGAGGGGAGCCGTCGGCTGGAGGGAGAGCTGCTCGGATACGCGGCCCGCCCGGAGGAGAGCGTGATCCGCATGCGCCTGCCGCAGGGGGACGAGGTGGAGATCCGACGCGCCTCGCTCGCATCGGCCCGACTCGTGCACGAGTGGCCGAGCTGATGGAGATCGACACCGCCCAGGTCATCAAGGCCTTCAGCGCGATCGCTGCCGAGAAGAGTCTCGACCCCGAGGAGGTGAGCGAGCTCATCCGCGACGGGATTCACGCCGGCCTGGCACGCATCTACGGGGCGAACGTCGAGACCGAGATATCCGTCGACGACCTGGCGGGCGAGATCGAGATGATCGTCCTCAAGCGCGTCGTGGAGGTGGTCGAGGACCCCGACCGGGAGATCTCGCTCGAGGAGGCCCGCTGGGACGACCCCACCTACGAGATCGACGACGTGATGGAGATCGAGGTGGACTTCGGCCGCTTCGGCCGCAACGCCGTGATGGCCGCCAAGCACCGTATCGTGCAGCTTGTGCGTGAGGGGGAGCGGCAGCGAATCCGCGACGAGTACTCCGGCCGTGTTGGCGAGCTGCTCTCAGGCGAGGTGCAGCAGATCGAGCGCGGCAAGCTGGTCCTCCTCCTGAATCGCACCCGCGACGCCGACGCGATCATCCCGTGGAAGGAGCAGAATCCCCGCGAGCGCTTCCGCCAGGGCGAGTCGATTCGCGCCGTTCTCAAGGTGGTCGACGAGACGCCGAAGGGACCTAGGCTGATCTTCTCCCGTGCCGACCCGCTCTTCGTGGCGGCGCTCTTCAGACTCGAGGTGCCCGAGATCTACCAGGGCATCGTCGAGATCAAGGAGCTGACCCGAGAGGTGGGGGGGCGCACGAAGATCGCGGTGCGCAGCCGCGACGAGTCCATCGATCCGGTGGGTGCGTGCGTAGGTCTGAAGGGCTCTCGCGTCCAGGCCGTCGTCTCGGAGCTGGGGGGGGAGCGAATCGACATCGTGCCCTGGCACCCGGATCCCGAGATCTTCGCCCGTCGGGCGCTGGCGCCGGCCCGGGTCTCGAAGGTCATTCCAGATCCGGCCCGGCAGGTAATAACCGCGATCGTCGACGAGGACCAACTCTCTCTGGCGATCGGCAGGAACGGCCAGAACGTGCGGTTGGCCTCGCAACTGATCGGCTGGCAGATCGACCTCTACGGTTCGCGCGAGTGGCTCGAGCGAGGAGCCGACTCGTCATTCGCGCTAGGCGGCCAGACGGACTCCTACGAGACGGCCGACTTTCCGTTGAGCGAGCTCTCCATCGACGAGGCCACGCTGACGGCGCTCGGCGAGGCCGGGTACAGCAGCTTCCTCGACATCATCGACCTGGACAGGGCGGATCTGCTCTCTGTCGATGGTCTGACCGAGGATGCCGCCTCGCATCTGCTCCAGCTTATCGAAGAGCTGACCGTCGCCGACTCCGACCCCGATCGAGCCGACGCAGCTTCCCCCGCTCCCGCGCCGACGGCTGGCTGATGCTGGTCAAGGAGCTCGCCGTTGACCTAAGTGTCAACGTGGATGTCCTCCTCGGCTTCCTGAGGGAGTCGGGAGTGCGGGTGGGGCACGCCGACGCTCGCATCGACGACATGGACGTCGCGCGCATCCGCACTCGTCTGGAGCGCGAGCGGCGGGCAGGGCGGGGGGAAGCCGCCGATGTCATGGCCGAGGCCGTAAAGGGAAGAAAGCCCGTTAGCCGTCGCCGTCGCCGGCGACGGCGAGTGGCACCGCCTCCACCCGCGCCCGAGCCGGAGGAATCGGTGGAGGAGCTCCGGGCGACCGAGGAGCCGGAGGTGGCGGAAGCGGAACCCGAAGCGGCCGGCGCAGCGGTGGCGCCCCCTCAGGCCGCCGAGGTGGAGGACGTCGCCGCGACTTCTCCCCCGGTAGAGGCCGAGACCACGGTGCCGACTGTGGAGGAGGCCGAGGCGGCCGCGAGCGAAGGTGTGGAGCTCCACCCCGACGAGGAGCATCAGGCCGCTGCCGAGCGGTCGGCTGCGATACCCGTGCCCGACACCGAGCCCGACGCGGAGCTACACCCCGCCGAGCCGACGCCGTCCCCACCGCAATCCGACCCGGCGACGAGGCCAAGATCGGTGCGCGAGGGTGCACCCAGCGGCCTCGTTCCCGGGATCCCCCCGCTCGAGCCCGCCGCCAGCGCCGGACCCGGCGGCACGGTGCGCGTCCAGGCCCAGGGGTACACCTCCGACGGGCGCCGCAAGACCGACCGCAAGCGGGGCCGACGGCGGCGCACGACCGACCGTTCCAAGGCCAAGGAGAACATCCAGCGGGTCATGGCGGAGCTGAAGGGCGGCCGCAAGCGGCGCCGGAAGGGCAAGGCAACCGTCGCGGCGGCCAAGGAGGAGCGGGCCGCAGCGGAGGAGAGGGCAGCCGAGCAGGTCGCCGCCGAGGCCCGGACGGTGCACGTCAACGAGTTCCTGACCGTCTCCGAGCTCGCCGAGCTGATCGACACCGCGCCCGCCGATATAATCGGGTCGGCCTTTCGGAACATCGGGCTGCCGGTCACTATCAACCAGCGTCTGGACTTCGACCAGATCGAGCTCCTCCTGGAAGAGTTCGGCTTCAAGGCGGTGCGCGAGACCGACTACCTGCCTCCAGAGGAAGAGACCGTCGAGGACGATCCCGCCGATCTCAGGCCGAGGCCCCCGGTCGTAACCGTCATGGGCCATGTCGACCATGGGAAGACGCGGCTCCTCGACCGGGTCAGGGACACGAACGTGGTGGCAGGCGAGGCGGGTGGCATTACCCAGCACATCGGGGCCTACCACGTCGTGCTCGAGGACGGCCGGAGCATCTCCTTCCTCGACACCCCCGGGCACGCTGCCTTCACGGCGATGCGGGCGAGGGGTGCCGAGGTCACCGACATAGTCGTGCTCGTGGTCGCTGCGGACGACTCGGTGATGCCTCAGACGATCGAGGCGATCAGCCACGCTCGCAACGCCGGCGCACCCATGGTCGTGGCGGTGAACAAGATCGACCTCGCGACCGCCGACCCGGAGCGGGCCAAGCGCGAGCTTCTCCAGCACGGCGTCACGGTCGAGGACTTCGGTGGCGACACCCTGGTTGCCGAGGTATCGGCCGCGACGGGGCAGGGGATGGACGACCTCCTCGACAAGATCCTGCTGCAGGCCGAGATCCTCGAGCTACAGGCGAATCCGGCGCGCACGGCGAAGGGTGCCGTCGTGGAGGCGGAGCTCGATGTGGGCAAAGGCCCGGTCGCCACCATCCTGGTCCAGAACGGGACGCTGCGGGTGGGCGACAACTTCGTGGCCGGCCTATTCGATGGCCGGGCGCGAGCGCTCCTGGACGAACGCGGTCGCAATGTGGACGAGGCAGGTCCGGGGGTGCCAGTGCAGATTCTGGGCACCGCAGGCGTGCCGCAGGCGGGGGACATCTTCCAGGTCGTGGACGCGGTCACGGCAGCGTCGATATCGACCAGCCGCCAGCGCCTGGACCGCGAGAAACAGCTCCGCATTCGGCAGCGGGGAATCAAGCTGGGCGACTTCCAGGAGCTCCTCGCCGCCGGGAGCGTGGGGACGCTCCGCCTCGTCGTCAAGGGCGATGTGGACGGCTCGGTGCAGGCTCTCTGCGACTCCCTCGAGCAGCTTTCGGGGGAAGAGGTTCAGGTCGAGATCATCCACCGGGGCGTCGGCGCCGTGAACGAGAGCGATGTGACGCTGGCGCTCGCCGCCGACGCGGTGATAGTCGGCTTCAGAGTTCGCCCGGACGCGGGCGCACGCCAGACGGCGGTGCGTACGAGCGTCGACATCCAGACCTACGATGTCATCTACGAGGCCGTTGACGATGTGCGGGCGGCGCTCGAGGGGCTGCTGACGCCGGAGCGGCGAGAGAGCGTGCTGGGATCGGCGGAAGCACGGGTCATCTTCAGGATCCGGGGCGTCGGAACGATCGCCGGAAGCTACGTCATGGAGGGCGTGATTCAGCGGGGGGCAGCGGCTCATGTGATCCGCGACGGCGTTGTGATATACGACGGAGAGGTCGGATCGCTCAGGCGCTTCAAGGAGGATGTGCGCGAGGTCAAGGAGGGCTTCGAGTGCGGGATCGGAATCGCCGACTTCAACGACATCAAGGCCGGGGACATCATCGAGGCGTACCAGGTGCAGGAGTTCGCCCGCACGCTGGATACCGCATAGGCGGCGGTGAGGGCGCTTGGAACGGCGCGGAGGCGAGTGGCGGGAGCCCGTCGTGACGCTCTGTAGCTGGGAGCTGGCAATACCGGGGGCCAGGTCGCTGAAGGAGAAGCGCTCGGTGCTCCGCTCGCTTCGGGCCCGGCTCGGCAGGATGAACGTATCGTTCGCGGAGTCGGGGCTGCAGGAGCTACGGGACCGAGCCCGCATCTCGGTTGTCTTCCTCGCCGCGCACGCCGCCCACGCCGACAGCGTGCGCGAGGCGGTGGACCGGGTTGTCGCCGGTGCCCGTGACGCCTACGTGGTTTCGGACTGCACCCGGCGCCTCGGATGACCTTGCGGCGCACTGCTCGTCTCGGCCAGCAGCTCCTCCGCGAGATATCGCTCAAGATCCACAACTCGGTGCGCGACCCCGACGTTGGCGGCCTCTCGGTGACCGGCGTCGACCTAGGTACCGATCTGTGGCTGGCACGAGTGTACGTTGTCCCGTCCGGGTCGCCCGAGGAGCAGGAGAGGACGATGGCCGCGCTCGCCCGCGCCGCTCCCTTCCTGCGCTCTTCATTGGGCAGGGAGCTGCACATCCGGCGGATGCCGGAGCTGCGCTTCGAGCGGGACGACTCGATCGAGGCGGCTCAGCGGATCGACAACATCCTGCGCGAGGTGATGCCAGGCGATTCGCTGGGCGAGGTGCCCAGCGGCGACCCATCGGAGCCTACCGAGAGCTGAGCAGGCTCGGGGTGCCGGACGCAGCGGCGGCGATGGAGGTGCTCCTGGTGGACAAGCCGACCGGCTGCACCTCGCACGATGTTGTGGCGCTCGCCCGCCGCTCGCTGGGAGTGCGGAAGGCCGGCCACGCCGGCACCCTCGACCCGATCGCGACCGGCCTCCTGGTGCTCGGGCTCGGCCGTGCGACCCGGCTGCTCGGGTATCTCTCCGGCCTGGACAAGGAGTACGAGGCGGTCGCCCGCCTCGGGGTCGCTACCGACACCCTCGACCGCGAGGGCGAAGTGGTGGCGGAAGACTCCGCATGGGTCGGGTTGGTCGACGCGGAGGTCCGCCGTGCGACGTCGGGGATCCTCGGGATGCATGAGCAAACGCCGCCGAGCTATTCGGCCGTGAAGGTCGGCGGCGTTGCAGCGCACCGGCTCACCCGGCGCGGCGAGAAGGTGGAGCTGCCACCCCGTCGCGTGGTCGTACGGGAGCTCGAGGTCGTCGGTTTCGAGCTGCCGGAGGTGCGCTTTCGGGTGCTCTGTTCTAGCGGCACCTACGTACGCTCCCTGGCCGCCGAGCTTGGCCGCCGACTGGGCACCAATGCGCACATCGCCGAGCTCCGTCGCACTCGGGTCGGGTCGTTCTCGGTGGCCGACGCGGCCTCGCTCGCGGAGCTTCGGAGCGGCAGCGTGCCCCGGCGGGCGAGAATGGGACCGGTCGCCGCGTTGTCACACCTACCGTCGATTGCGGTGGACGAGCGCGATGCGGCCCGGCTGGCAGACGGGGCCAGGGTGCCCGCGAGTGCGGCGGACTCCGCTCAGGCCACCTTCGTCGCCGATGAAGGCGACCGGCTCGTGGCGGTCGGCGAGGTGCGAGGCGGCGTGCTCCGTCCGCGAACCGTCTTTCGGCGCGGGGTGGGCGGGCGGTGACGTCGCGAGCGCGCGAAGGAGCCGCTCCGGTAGGGGAATCGGCCCCGGTAGTGGCGACAGTCGGCACCTTCGACGGCCTCCACCTCGGACACTGGAGCGTGATCGGCGCGGTCGCGGACCGTGCCGAAGCCACCGGCGCGAGGAGCGTCCTCGTCACCTTCGAGCCCCATCCGCTCACGGTAGTCCGCCCGGAGGCCGCGCCGAAGCGCCTCACGACGGCGGTCGAGAGGATGGAGCTACTGGAGGGCAGCCGACTCGACGATGTGGTGGTCCTGGCGTTCACGCCCGAGCTGCGTGCGCACTCGCCGCGCCGCTTCGTGACCGAGCTGCTCCTCGGCAGATTGGGGGTGGACGAGCTGGTGGTGGGACACGACCACGGCTTCGGACACGGGCGGGCCGGCGATACGGACACCCTCGCGAGACTCGGCGCCGAGCTGGGCTTCTCGGTCACGGTCAGAGGACCGGTCCGCGAGGGCACGGGTATCGTGTCATCCTCCCGCATTCGACGGGCGCTCGCGTGCGGCGACCTCGCCGACGCCAATCGCGCCTTGGGGCGCCCCTACTCGATCTCCGGGACGGTGGTGCGAGGCGACGGCCGCGGCCGCGCGCTGGGCGTCCCAACAGCGAACATCGTGATCTCCGACCCAGACAAGCTCGTCCCCGCAGAGGGCGTCTACGCATGTCGCGCGACCGTTGCCGACGGCGACTTCGCGGGTGCGCTGCACATTGGACCCCGACCCACCTTCCCCGGCGCGGGGGCCGCAATCGAGGTCCATCTGCTGGACTACGAGGGCAACCTCTACGGGAGCGCCCTTCGGCTGCGTCTAGTGGAGCGGCTGCGCGCGGTCGTGGCGTTCGAGACGGCGGACGCTCTGGTCGAGCAGATGCGGGAGGACGTCAGGCGCTCGCGCGAGGCGCTGGGGCGGGCGGACCCTGTCTGAAGCCGCGGCGGATGGGGAGGCGCCAAGCCGCCTTCGGGGACTGCGGAAACGACGTACCACTCCAACCCCCCTTGCGCCAAGGGCACTGGCTCTCGTAGAATCAGGCTGCTACGATCTCCGGGTGCGCGGCAGTTCGGGGTGGCTGGAATTCGTGGATGCGGACTCCACACTTCATGACCTTGCGGATTTATTCGGCACCGGCGGTGGATCGACCGTACCCACCAAGTGCCAGCTTTGGAAACCCGAGGACGGCCGCCTGAGGAATTCTCCTGCCTGCGATGCGCCCTGACTCCGGTCTTGGCCCCCGCTCGCGAGACCGACTCAAACCAAACCGACGAACCGAGCCACAACCATGACCATCGACAAACGCGAGGTCGTCGCCAGCTACGAGCACGACGGCACCGGGACCGGCAGCACTCAGGTGCAGGTTGCGCTTCTGACGGCTAGGATCAACCACCTGCGCGGCCATTTCGACAGCCACAAGCACGATCACCACAGTCGCCGCGGCCTGCTCAAGATGGTGGGCCGCAGGCGTCGGCTGCTCGAGTACCTGCAGCGCTCCGACCCGGCTCGCTACCGCGCCCTGATCAAGGACCTTGGGCTGCGCCATTGATCCGCGCCGACCTCGGAGCGGCATCGCATTAGTGCTCCTTCCAACCCGCAGCACCCGGGGCGCTTCATCGCCCCGGGCTCCGCTCCCCGCCCTTTCGCCCGGCTTGCCGCCGGCGAGATCCCGTAATTTCCCAGCCGCTGGCATACGCTGCGGCACAACCATCCGGCTGTACGCAACATTCGGAAGACGAAGACGAGAGAAATGACAGAGAGAATCGAAACCCGCTTCGCCGGCAGACCGCTCATACTGGAGGTGGGTCGGATGGCCCGCCTCGCGCACGGATCCTGCCTGGTTCGTTTCGGCGACACGGTGGTGCTGGTGGCGGCGACGGTGCAGGACAAGCCGACACACCTTCCCTTCTTCCCCCTCACCGTCGAGTACCGCGAGAAGACCTACGCGGCCGGCAAGATCCCGGGCGGCTTCTTCAAGCGCGAGGGGGCGCCGCAGGAGAAGGAGGTGCTGTCGTCGAGGATGACCGACCGCACGCTCCGGCCGCTCTTCCCGGACGGCTTCTATTATGAGACGCAGATCCATGCCCAGGTGCTGAGCGCCGACCAGGAGAACGACGCCGATGTCCTGACGCTGATCGGAGCCTCGGTGGCGCTGAACACGTCGGTCATTCCCTTCAGGACGCCGGTGGCGTCGGTGCGCATCGGGCGCGTTCAGGGCAACTGGGTGGTGAATCCTACCTTCAAGCAGTTGGAATACGCCGACCTGGACATCGTGGTGGCTGGTTCGGAAAATGCGATCGTGATGGTGGAGGGTGGGGCCATCGAGGTCCCCGAGGCGGAGATCCTAGAGGGGCTCAGGCAGGCCCACGAGGCGATCCGCGAGCTGATCGCCATTCAGGAGGAGCTGATTGCGCCGCGCCGCGTGCCGGCGATGGAGTGGGTGCCCAAGGAGGTGGACCCGAGGTTGCGAGAGTTGGTCGAGGGGGCCGCCGAGGGCCAGGTAGCCGAGGCGGTCCGGATTCCCGGCAAGGTGGAGCGCCTGGCCGCGCTCTCGAAGATCGCCAAGGACATCACCGAGCAGCTCGAGGCGAACGAACCCGAGCTGCCGCTCGGCGACGGTGGAGTGGGGGAGGTGATCCGCTCCCTCGAGAAGCGGAGTGTGAGGGCCCGGATTCTCGACGACGGCGTCCGGGCCGACGGTCGGGGTCTCGAGGATGTGCGCGCAATCGGGTGCGATGTGGGGCTGCTGCCCCGCACCCACGGATCGGCGCTCTTCACCCGGGGCGAGACGCAGTCGCTGGGCGTCGTGACGCTCGGCACCTCGAAGGACGAGCAGCGCATCGACTCGATCGACTCGGCGGAGCAGGTCACCAAGTCCTTCATGCTCCACTACAACTTCCCCCCGTTCTCGGTGGGGGAGGCGAGGCCGATCCGGTCCACCTCGCGCCGCGAGAAGGGACACGGAGCCCTCGCCGAGCGGGCGATCCGGCCGCTGCTGCCGGAGTACGACGGCTTCCCCTACACGATCAGGATCGTCTCGGAGATCCTCGAGTCGAACGGATCCTCCTCGATGGCCTCTGTCTGCTCCGCGTCGCTCTCGCTCATGGACGCCGGAGTCCCGATCACGGCACCGTGCGCGGGAGTCGCGATGGGGCTCGTTGCCGAGGGCGACCGGGTCGCGGTCCTGACCGATATCCTGGGTCTGGAGGATGCGCTGGGCGATATGGACTTCAAGGTGGCCGGCACGAAACGGGGCGTGACATCGATTCAGATGGACATCAAGATCGACGGGCTTTCCTTCGATCTCCTGGAGCGGGCCCTAGCTCAGGCCCGGAGCGCCCGCCTGCACATACTGGGCGAGATGGAGGCAGTGATTGGAGCGCCGCGGGACGACCTCTCGCCCCACGCGCCGCGTATCTCCTCGCTTCGCATCAATCCTGAGAAGATAGGTGATATAATCGGACCTAAGGGCAAGACTATCAGGGCTATACAGGACGAATCCGGAGCAACGATTGAAGTCGACGACGACGGGATCGTGAAGATCGCGGCGGTCTCGGGCGAGGCCGCGCGCCGCGCCCAGGAGATGATCGAGGCGATCGCGAAGGATCCCGAGGTCGGGATCATCTACGAGGGTCCGGTCAAGAACACAACCACTTTCGGGGCCTTCGTCGAGATCATGCCGGGGATCGAGGGGCTCTGCCACATCTCGGAGCTGGCAGACCACCGGGTGGGCAAGACCGAGGACGTGGTGAGGCGGGGCGACGTGGTGCGGGTCAAGCTCCTCTCGATAGACGAGAAGGGAAGAATGCGCCTCTCCAGGAAGGCCGCGGCGGCGGACGACGCGGCGGCTTCGGGGAAGTAGACGCAGGCTGGCTGGCGGCCGCTCCGGCAAGATAGGGCGACCGATGCCGACGCGCTCCTCCCGAGCGGGCGAGTCGCACCGGGTCACGCACCTCGACAACGGTGCCGTTGTGCTGACCGAGTCGGTGCCGGGGGCGCGGAGCGCGGCCGCAGGGGCGTGGATCCGTCAGGGTTCCGCCCTCGAGCCGGCCGATATGGCGGGTGCCAGCCACATGCTTGAGCACATGGTCTTTCGCGGCACCGCCAGTCGCTCCCGGCGCGAGATCGCCCTCTCGCTCGAGAGCGTCGGGGGATCTCTCAACGCCTACACCTCGCGGGAACACACCGGCTACGAGGCGCGCGTGCTTCCGGACCACATCCCGCTGGCCACCGAGGTAATATCGGATCTGGTGAGGAGTCCGCGCCTCGACGAGGACGACCTGAACCGGGAGCGCGAGATCGTGACGGAGGAGATCGCCATGGTCGAGGACACCCCCGACGACCTCGTCTTCGAGCTGCACGGCACCCGAATGTGGGGCGACCACCCCTACGGCACGCCGATCCTGGGAAGCCGCGAGAGCGTGGCCTCGATGCCACGTGACGGCCTGGCCGAGCTGCACCGAAGACGCTACGTGGGGGCCAACCTGATCGTTGCGGCGGCGGGGGCGGTCGAGCACGACGCCTTCTCGGATCTTGTCTCCAAGTGGTTCGGCCCGGTGAAGGCGGGCGATCGAACGAAGGCGGCGCCGGAGCCGTCAGGGGTGTGCGCGGGGACCCATCGGGTGGAGCGCGGCCTCGCCCAGGTGCACATCGTGACCGGGGTGCCGACACCGGGGCACTCGCACCCCGACCGCTACGCCCTGGCACTGCTCTCCACGGCGCTGGGGGGCGGGATGAGCTCGCGCCTCTTCCAGCGCATTCGCGAGGAGCTGGCGCTGGCCTATGCCGTCCACTCGTATCAGGCCTTCCACGCGCGGGCGGGAGCCGCGGGCGTCTACCTGGCGACGCGACCGTCGCAGTGTGCGGCGGCGCTCGACGCCGTGGCGGAGATCTGTCGCGAGGTGGTCGCCGACGGCCTGGCCGACGAGGAGCTGGAGCGAGTTCGGGAGCAGGTCAAGGGACAGATGGTCCTTTCGCTGGAGTCCACCGGCGCGCGCCTTCACCGATTGGCGAGCGCCGCGCTGTACGACGAGAGTATCATGGGGCTGGACGAGGTGCTGAAGCTGGTCGACGGCGTCTCGCACGGCGACATCGCGAGGGTGGCGGCCCAAGTGCTCGACCCCGAGCGAAGCTGCACGCTGACGCTGGGCCCCACCTAGCAGTATCCATCTCCATAATGTAATGTATGCTTTACAATATGTAACTTGTGATTTACATTGCCCATAGGAAGACCGGGCAGCGACCGGAGGAGGGCCGGAGATGCTCATCGGCGTCCCTACCGAGGTGAAGCAGAACGAGTACCGGGTGGCGCTCACCCCCGCCGGTGCCGAGGCGCTGGCAAAGGCCGGGCACGGCGTGATGGTGCAGGCGGGCGCGGGCAACGACAGCGGCTTCACCGACGACTTCTACGAGCGGACAGGGGCCGAGATCGTGGCTGGTGCCGAAGAGCTCTGGGAGCGGGCGGCGATGATCATGAAGGTCAAGGACCCGGTCGCGTCCGAGTGGCCCCTGATGCGCAGGGGCCAGGTCGTCTTCACCTACTTCCACTTCGCCGCCTCGGAGGAGCTGACCCGCGCCGTCATCGAGAGCGGGTGCGTGGCGATAGCGTACGAGACGGTCGGCCCCGAGCGCGGCGAGCTCCCCCTCCTGACCCCGATGAGCGAGGTGGCGGGGCGGATGGCGGTGCAGGAGGGGGCCAAGTACCTGGGACGTCCCTCTGGGGGCTCGGGGATCCTGCTCGGAGGGGTGCCGGGCGTGCTTCCGGCCAAGGTCCTGATACTTGGCGGAGGGGTTGTGGGAACCGAGGCCGCGAGGATGGCGGCTGGGCTTGGGGCCAGGGTGGCGGTGATGGACGTCTCGCTTCCGCGCCTGCGCGAGCTGGCCGACATCATGCCCGCCAACGTGAATGTGCTCTTCTCCACCGGCTACGCGGTGCGCAAGCAGTTGCGGGACTCGGACCTCGTGGTGGGCGCGGTGCTGGTGCCCGGCAACAAGGCACCTAAGCTGGTGGCGCGCGACGACCTCGCGACGATGAGACCGGGATCGGTGATCGTGGACGTGGCGGTCGACCAGGGCGGGTGTGTGGAGACGATACGTCCGACGACCCACGAGGACCCGGTCTACGAGGTGGACGGCGTGATTCACTACGGGGTTGCAAATATGCCGGGAGCGGTCCCCAGGACATCCACTCTGGCCCTGACCAACGCCACGCTGCCGTACGCTCTGAAGCTGGCCGATGCCGGTTGGAGAGAGGCGTGCGCCGGTGATCCCGATCTCGGCCGCGGAGTCAACATCTGCGAGGGCAGGGTGGTGCACCCGGGAGTGGCCGAGGCCTTCGGGCGCAGGTGCGACTCGGTGGGGATCGAGCCATCCCCACCTGCCGAGACCGTCCGCTTCCTGCGCCTGAATTCCAATCCCGATCTGGCCCTCCCCGCGCGGGAGACCACCGGTGCGGCGGGATTCGACGTCCGGAGCTCGGAGTCGTTCCAGATGGCGCCCGGCGAGATTCGCGCGGCACGCACCGGCCTCGTAATGGAGATGCCGCCGGGGATGGAGTGCCAGGTCAGGCCGCGCTCGGGGCTGGCGGCGAGGCACGGCCTGACGATGCCGAACAGCCCCGGGACGATCGACTCGGACTACCGTGGCGAGCTGAAGGTGCTGCTTCAGAATCTGGGTCCCCGGCCGGTCGATATCCTCCGGGGCGACCGGATCGCGCAGCTCGTCTTCGGTCGCTGCCTCGCGCCGACGATCGCAGAGGGGGCGTCGCCGTCCGAGACCGATCGTGGCGAGGGCGGCTTCGGAAGCACCGGCGTGGAGTAGTTGACCCGCCCTTGCGGAAAGCGGTACCAGTCTGTATCCCTGGGCGGCGGCGGCGAGCTCACCTCGGCTAGGGAGCAACTCGTGATCCGACGAAATTCGGCTAACCCCCTGTGGCTCGGGATTGCGGCAAGCGGCGTCGTCGGCCATCAGCAAATCGGTGTCCTGACCTCCCCCCCCCCGGGGTGAGGAGCCCGCGCCGGTATCGTCGCCTGTCCCGGATGATCCGACGCGCCCCTCGTCTCGGGCGGAATCCGACCGAACGCTTGAACTCATGGAAGTAGCCGCCTACACGCTTCCGCCCGCGATCACCATGGCGGGAGCGGCGGTTTCCCCGAACGGAGCCCGCGCGGTCGTTTGGGGATCCCGGCCGAAGAGCTTCCTGTACGTCGAGCGTGGTGTCGAAGGGGTCCGGTCGGTTTCGCGCGAGCGCTTGCCGCCCGGTGAGATCGCGGGAGTCGCTTTTCTCGACGACGCCACGCTCGGCATCGTCCTCGCCGGAGGAAGGGTGTCGACCGCCGAGTGGGGAAACTGGACGCCTCGTATGCCCAGGGTCATCCCGGTGTCGGGCATCCGCTCGGCTGTCCTGGGCGACGATGGCTGGTGGCTGCTGGCCGAGGGAACGGATGAGGGTACATCCCTGCATTTCCTCTCCGGCGACGGCCTGTCGAGTCCCACGCACGTCATGCCCTAGTGTGTACCAAAACCGACAGGCGGGGGCTGGAAGACTTGCCAAGTTGTTGTAGGAAATGGGGATTGCGAGATGAGCAGCACTAAGCCGGATTGCGTCCCCATACTCGCGTTGGACGGCAGGGCGGAGGACGAGGGCTCGGGGGTATCGATCGCCGCAGTTGGCGGAGCGGAGATCCCCGGGTGGCGGCAGCTCGTCGTGCCCGCCCCAGAGATGCCTGCGGCAATGGCAAGGCAAGCATGCACCGGTGCCATCGTCCAACGGCGTTACTCCCCGTCGGACATCGAAGAATTACGTGACGGACTTCGGCGTGTCACGATCTGAGATCGCCGGAGGGGGGCTTCGGTTGACCATCTCGGCGGGTGTGGCGCTCGGCTGCTCGTGCCTTGTCGCGGCTTCGCCGTGTGTCGGCTCCGCCCAGGTCGAGCGGTGGACGCTGGAGCGAACCGTCACGATTGGCGATCACGGCGACCCGGAACTGGGGCTGACCCGGGTGGGGGATGTGATCGTTGTCGGCGAGCGCCTGTTCGTGGCGCAACGGAGAGAGCACCTCCTCAGGATCTTCTCGCTCGCGGGCGACTTCCTCGGCTTTCTTGGGGGGCAGGGCGAGGGGCCGGGAGAGTTCAGCGAGGTGAACTGGATAGGGGTCCGCGATGGGCTGGTCTGGGTCTCCGACCGCCTCACGGGACGTGTGCAGTACTTCGACCCGGAAGGCCGCTACGCCTCCTCGATACGGATCCGCGGCCATCCCACCCTCCCCATGGGTTGGATACGCGTGCGCGCCGTGCTCGAGGATGGATCGATGCTCGTCACGAACCCACTCGACATCGTCGAGCTAGCGGCCGCTCCCGATCGCCCGGAGCATGTGATTCGGTTCGATGCGGGGGGATCGCTCCGAGACACCGTGTCGGTCCTCGTGGGGCGTGCGGGCGCGCTAGAGCTCGGGCGGACGAGCCGAGGGGGAGTAACGTTCACCGTGCTGCCCGAATCCTACCGCTCGCTGTTCGCTCCGAGCGCCGACGGGTCGGGATTCGTCGTCGTGCACCGAGAGGCCGCCACGCGCGCGGAGCCCCACACATTTCGCGTGATCCGGTTCGACGCTCGTGCGGACACCGCCTGGGTGCGCGACATCCCGTACGTTCCGATCCCGGTCTCTTCCAAATGGCGGTCGCGGCACCTGGAGAAGGAACGCCGCGACTTGAGCGCACCCGCTATGCGCGTGCTCGAGCGCGCCTATCGGAAACTGAAGTTCTTTCCTCCAGTGAGGGTGGTGCGGGCCGGGGCGGACGGCACGACTTGGCTGCTCGTCCGCACGGGCGTGGATTCGTTCGAGTGGGAAGTGCTGGACCTGTCCGGCAATTCCCTTGCGCGCATCGAGCCGCCGCCGCACGGCTCGATGCGGTGGGCAGGCACCGACGCGCTGTGGTTCGTGGAGGAGGACGAGCTCGATGTCCCGTACCTGGTTCAGTATGCCATCCGCCGCCCGTGAGCAGCAGCCGGAGGCCTCGATTAGATTACCGAGAACCTTTTCATCAAAAGGAGAAACTCATGAACAAGCCATGCACTTACCCATTCCCCGTCTTCGCGATCCTTGCGTTCGCATGCTTGAGCGTGCCGGAGCGCGCTGTCGCCCAGGATTTCTGCTATCGATGCGGGCCATGGAGCGAGAACGATGAATACTATGTATGCGACTCGAAAGACAATCCAAATGGGTACCGAGCCTGTAAGCTGTCGATGGGAGGGAAGCAATGCTCCACGAGCACCCGGCCAGACGGTAGTTGGGATTGCCACGTCGTTCTTGCCATGGACGGTCGAGTCTCGCCGGATGTGGAATCGAAACCATGGCTCCAAGCGGTTGGCGGGACGGAGCTCCCCGGCCGGGTGCAGCAGACGGCGGCCTCAGTCGATGTCCCGCCGAAGGTGATCCGGCACGGATGCATCGGCGAGATCATTCAACGACGCTACTCCCCGGCGAGAATCGCTGAACTGCGTTCGGGACTCCGGCGTGTCACGATCTGAGATCGCTGCAGCAGACCGGCCCGCCGGATTCCGGCGTACGGCAAGGAACCATCGGTCGATGGGCTTGATGCCTGCCGCGCTGGCCTGTTTCTGCGCCGCTTGGCCCCACCCGGCCTCCGGACAGCCGGAGCGGTGGGCGTTGGAGCGCACCGTCACGATCGGCGATGCGTTCGACCCGGAAACCGGACTCACTCGGGTGGGAGACGTGATTGTCATGGGTGACCGGCTGTTCGTAACGCAAGATTTGGAGCGGCGCGTCCGGGTCTACTCCCTCACCGGAGACTTCCTCGGATTCATCGGCAGGAGCGGCGAAGGACCGGGGGAGTTCCAGAGGGTGGGCCGCATGGGCCTGAACAGTGGCCGGGTGTGGATCGATTCGGGCTCGCGACGCCTCCAGTACTTTGACGCCGAGGGCCTCTTCCTGTGGTCGGTGCGGATCATGGGCCATCCGTCTTTGCTCGGGGCGAGCGTGCGGGGAGTCCTTCAGGATGGATCCCGGCTCTTCAAGGACAAGGCGTCGGCGGGCGAGTTGGCCGAATCTCCGCCGAAGCCGGAGGCGGTGGTCCTATTCGGTCCCGAGGGGCTGCTGCGGGACACGGTGGCCATGATCGTCGGGCGCAGCGGCATCACGCAATTTGTCGGGAGCGGTTGGACCAGTTATATGTCTATTCCCGAGTCGTACCGCTCGCTGCTCTCGGTCGCGCCGGACGGGTCGGGATTCGTCGTGGTGCACCGCACCGGCGCCACGAGCGCCGAACACCACACGTTTCGCGTGATCCGGTTCGACGCCCAGTCTGACACCGCGTGGGCGCTGGAGGTCCCGTACGATCCAATCCGCGTGCCCCGGGAGTGGCGGTCGCGGCACGTGGAGGAGTATGTCCGCGACTACGACGAGTTTCCCGGTTTTCCTCAAGGCCGTGTTCGGCAGGCGTGGGAGAGGGCATTTGGCAGGTTGCAGTTCTTCCCACCCGTCGGCGACGTGCAGGCCGGGATGGACGGCACGACATGGCTCCTCCTGCGCACGGGCGTCGAATCGTCCGAGTGGGAAGTGCTGGACGAATCCGGTCGTTCCGTCGCTCGGGTCGATCCGCCGCCGCGAGGCAGGATAAGGTGGGCGGACGCGGAATCGTTGTGGTTCGTCGAGCGTGACGAGCTCGACGTCCCGTACCTGGTTCGATACGTCATCCGCCATCCCTGACCGGTCGCCCGGTCGCCCGGCGATTCCCCCGGCCCGGCTGTATGACCACCGGTTCGCCGGACGCGGGGGGATTCATATACGTGGCCGACTCCGGATCCCACTCGGTTCGTGTGTTTGATCGCCGCGGATTCCACGTTTACAGATTTGGGGGACGAGGGGAGGGCCCTGGCGAGTTCAGCGCACCGCTCCTTTGCGGCCTCGCCTTCGACCCGGTCGGCCGGCTCTGGGTGAATACGCCGAGTTCCTTCGATATATTCAAGGTCAGTGCCGCAGGTGCGAATTATCTCGAGTCCTTCGTTGTCCGCGACGACGCTACATCGGGACTTTGCGGAAATCCGATGTTCGCCGGGCCGACGGGAATCACGGTGCCGCGCAGGGGACGAAGCATTCAAGGTAATAAGGACGAGCACGTTCAGGTGACGGAGAGCGGCGAAGTGTATGGCCGGGTGCCGAACGTGCATGCGGTCGGATTTTGGCGAATGGGAATGGCCCGTCATAGTAGTACGGTCCCCTGGTTCTGGGACCCGTCCAGCCCCCTTCCTCCCACCGTTCGGGGCCAGAGTCATCGTGGCCCACGCACCGGATGGTGGTTTCGCTCAGGTCTTCTCTCCGGTTTACGACATTCGCGTTCACGCACCGGATGGCGCCCAAAAGGCCAGGGTGCGGAGGGAACGGCTCGGACCCCCTGTCACCCAAGTGGAGGCGCGGAGAGGGTACGAAGAGCTGGCGAAGATTCGCGACGCGTTCAAGCCTGGGCTCCGGCTTGAGTTGATAGACTTCCCGGATTACCGAATTCCGGAGAGGAAGCCGGCGATCAATCACATCTGGTACGACGACGACGGTCGGCTCTGGGTGTTCTTGTGGCCGGCGGAAGCGGACTCCATGTATCGGGCCCACGTGTACGACGCGGGTGGCGCTTTCCTCCATGTAGCCGAGTGGCCGAGGGGGATCTCGATCTGGCATGGCGGATTGAGCGGCGATATTGCGGTCGGCGTGCGGAAGGTGGAATTCGACGTGGAGCAGGTGGTGCGACTCAGATTCCTGCCCCAGCCCGCTTCCAATCCACCCGGCGAATGAACTGAATTGAACTCATGGCCTCGCAGCCTCTTGCGGCGGAAGCGGGCGACATCGCCGCCTTGGGCCGAGCCTTCCTCGCCATCGTGCTTAGCTTCGCGGTGTGGGCCAAGCTCCGCGACCGGGCCGGATTTCGCGCGGTGCTTCGCTTCCTTATGCCTCGGGCGCCACCAGCAGCGATCGGTACGCTTGCGACGGCGGTCGTGGGTTTCGAAGCGTTGGTGGCCAGCCTGTTGGTCGCGGGCTTCCGGACGAACGTGGCGGCTTGAGGCACGGTGGGGTTTCGGTGCGTCGGCACGGCCGCGCTCCTCGTACTCCGCCGACGCGGTTACCAAGGGGGCTGCGCCTGCCTCGGCGACCTTGCCCCCGCAGGACCGGTGGGCACCCTGGACCTCGTTCGGAACGCTGTGCTCGCGGCTGTCTCGTTCGCCCTTACGCAGTCTTCGGCCGCGGCCCGGCCGCTGTGGACTTCTCCTGCCGCGACGATCGCCCTCGCCGCCGCGACCACGGCGGGTGTACTTCTCTCGTACTGGGTGATTGCCGCTGTGGTTGCCATACGGGCTGCGGGGGTGCCTGGGGAGAGCGAGCACGTAGCGCCCCTTGTACGATCGGGCAACAAGGCCGGAGGGCGCGAAGCGTGACGTGGCTGTTCTGGACGAGCTACGGCATCCTGTGGTTGGTCGTGCTCATCCTTGGCGCGGGGATGATCGTGATGCTAAGGGAGCACGCCGACTTGTTGCTCGGCTCCCGCGAGGGCCGGTCTCGCCTTCACGGGCCTTCGGAGGGCACGACCGTTCCCCGTCTCGAGGGAGAGGAAGTGCGGCTCGCCGCTACAGCGCCCGGGTGCCCAAGGGTGGTTCTGTTCATGGCGGTCACGTGCGAACCGTGCTGGCGCCGCCGCGACCAGATATCGCACTTCGCGGCCGACCAGTCGGAGGCGGTGGCGACCGTAGTGTGTTGCTCCGGGGCCGTCGAACGCGTGCGCGAATTTGCCGGGGAATTGGGTCCGGAGTGTCTGTCATCGCGGATCCCACCGGAGACGCGTCCGCATCGTGGCGCGTATTTATGACGCCATTTGCGATCGGCGTGGATCGATACGGGGTCGTGCGCGGGAAGGTCGCAAACCCGGCCTACGACAACCTCACGCTCCTGTCGCGTCTTCTGGTGTCCGGGGCAGGCGACGAGCGCGCGCAGGCCGTGTAGATCCCGTGTGACCCCGGACCGGCGGCGGGGAGCAGGGCCACAGTCTGAATTGGGACCCGTACCGTGAGGCCGCGATGGGCGGCCCCCCGATCGGCGCACGCCCACGTCGTGCTGCCCGTCCGCAGCTTCCAGAACCTGCTCGGCGATCTCGCCACCCTCACCCGCACCCGCGTCAGGCCCACCGGCGCGGCCCCGATGACCCCCGAGATGGTCGCGCGCCCCACCCCACTCCTGACCGGCGCATCCTGGTCGTCAGCCCATGCCCCGTACCCAGTGGCG
>JAGWBP010000019.1:0-8369 GCA_021295835.1 Gemmatimonadota bacterium
AGGCAGCCCCGCCAGGTCCTCCACGATCGCGTCCATGACCGGATCGCCGATACGGGTGTGCGCGATGTAGTTGTCCGCAGCCTCCCGGTCGATCGCGCGCGCCCTGGGGTAGCCGTCGACATAGGCCGAGGGCATGGGGGGGACGTTCAACACATCAGTTCGCCCCGTCCGGACTCGACATTGGGTGCCTGCGAGCTCCCCGTTCTTCACCGGTTCTTGGAACCCGCCCGCCAGCCACGAAGACGAAGCCGCCTCCGCCTCACGAACCCTCCCAGGATGCTCTTCTTCGCTCTGTGGTACGCGTACCATTAAGGCCGTCCGGGCGAGTCGGTACCAGGTGGGCAACTACGGTAACAACGACGACCATAGCACTCATGACCAGCATCGGTATCATCGGCCCATGCCCCCGACCGCTCGGGACAGCCCCCCGACTTCGTCACCTTAGGCCTCACGCCTGAGTATGTCACGTCGCGTCAACCCCTGTCTCGGTGGCTTGGGTTCGGGAGTGTCGGAAATCGGCCTGCGCGGAACGCCGATCCGCAGGGCAGAGCCGCCCGCGACAGCCGGTATCGGAGCCAGCGCGAAAATCTAGCGGCTTCTAACGTCATGTGCGACATTCCTTCGGACCGGAGTGCGATCGTAGAGGCCGCACGGATGATATCGGCACGGACTGCCAAAGGTTGCCGATGCCCTCCCGCCAGCGCCCCGGAGCCGCTGCGGCTGGCCGCCCGCCGGAGACAAGAGGGGGGAGCGCACTGCAAGTGCCTGATCGGGAGATGCCGGGGGCCCAACTGCGCAACGTAGGCGGTGCCGTGCTTGGGTGGGTCGTGATGGCCGTCTGCGTCACGGGGCTCATGATCGGGCTCTTTGCGCTGCTCGGTCCCGATCGGGTGTTTCGGCCCGGCGGCCTGGAGCCCACCCCGGCGTGGCTGGTTGCGTCGATCGCGATCGGCCTAGCGGCTGCGGTCGCGGGTGGTGCCATCTGCGCCAAGGTCGCGAGCGACCGGCGAGGCGTGCTCATGCTGATCGCTCTCGTAGTGGTCCTTGGGGTTGCGGATGCGCTCGCCCAGGGTCCTCCGCCCGAGGTGACGGCCCCCGAGGTGGCCGGCTTCCTCGAGGCGTTGGGGTCGGCCCGGCCGCCTGCGTGGATCCCATGGCTCAATCCGCTCCTGGGTGCGGTGGGCACCCTCGTTGGCGCGCGGGTCGCCGGCTCGCAGGGCGATCGTCGGTAGCGGAGGTTGCCAGCCGGCGGGAATGGACTGAAGGTGCACCGGCTGGACCGATCGATCGCGGAAGGCCCGGTTGGGCTTCTTCATGCTCGGGGGGGCGCTCCGCTCCGCCGGAGACGCACGGACGCCGCTGCGGCTCGGCATCTGGATGACTGCGCTGAACCTTGTCGCCAGCGTGATCCTGATCCGGGGGCTCGTCCGATCCCGGGCTTTGGCACTCTCGGCGCGGCGCTCGGCACGGCCCTGGCCAGTTGGGTGGTGGCGCTCGGTGCCACCTGGGCGCTCTTCCGGGGCCGCTGGGTCATACGCCTCCGTCCGGGGTCAGACTGGCGGCCGGATCCGGCGATCATCCGCCAGCTCTTTCGCTTTGGAATTCCGACCGGCATTCAGGGGGTGGCGATGAATGTCGGCGGAGTGATCCTGCTGCGCTTCATCGGCTCGCTTCCCGATAGCGCCGAGGCACAGGCAGCGTACGCGGTTGGCTACACCCAGCTCTTCTCGCTGGTCACCTGGACGTCGGTTGGGCTGATGGCCGCAACGGCGGCGGTTTCCGGCCAGAGTCTGGGTGCGAGGCGGCCGGAGCGGGTGGCCTTGGCCGCACGAGCCACCTCCCGGATCGGCCTAGGGGTGGCGGCCGGTGTGGGGTCCCTATTCCTCCTGGCGCCCGGCTTCCTCCTTCACCTATTCGGGATGGATGATCCGGTCGCCCGAGCGATCGGCAGCGAGCTGCTCGCCTTCCTGAGCATCTCGGGGGTCTTCGTGGCGGTGGCGCTCACCTACAACGGGGCGCTGCAGGGCACCGGCGACACACGGGGCGCGATGTACATATCCCTCGTCTCGCAGCTGGCCCTCCCGCTCGGCGTATGCTGGGGAGTGCAGCAGGTGGCGACCCTCGAATCCCACCACGTCAGGATGGCGATCCTGCTTGGGCACGTCTCGCGCTGTCTGCTGGGCATAGGGCGTTTCCGCCAGGGACGCTGGCGGCGAATCGAGGTGGAATAGCGGTCGGACTAGTGGCCGATCTACATTGGGCCACCGACGCGGGCCAGACGGCCCGAGATCTCGCGCAGACGCAGCCACCCCTGAAAGTAGAGGGGGAGCATCATCATCGACTCCATGAATTGAAAGACATACATCACCACAGCGAAGACCGAGCCGTACTCGGGCGAGTCGTGCACGGATGCGCTTACCGAGAAGACGAGTAGCGCGATCATGAAGACCCAGTTGATCCCGTAGTTGGCGGCCTCCAGATCCGAGAGGCGGATGTTCCAGCGCATCATCCTCCGCAGATGCGCGCCTAGGTGCCGGGGGTCGGAGCTGTGCACCATGTCGACCTGCCGCTCGTGCTCGTCGTTCAGCCCCTGGTTGTAGCGGATTGTGAGGCGGCCGGTTAGCGCGTAGAGGGTCGTGGTTGCGACCGCCGTAACCGCGCACCCCACGAAGACCGAAGTGTTGAGGGTGGCCACTATGGCGACCGTGCCGATCAGGCTGAGCACGCTGACGATCAGCTCCGGGAGCGAGTTCTCGAAGAATTCCACCACCTCGCCGAGCATCCCCAGACGAGCCGTGCGAGTCGAGGTGCTCTCCTCCCTGGCCGCGTCGGCCATCTCCTCGCCCAGGGTGGCGTAGATCGAGGCGTAGGCCCGGCTGTCGACCAAGCGCCTGAGCACCGCAATCCCCATCGTGGCGACGCCGAGCACCGCCAACTGCTGGAGACCTTGCGCCGAGCCGACGAGGACGCCGTCGATCGCTCGGCCAATGACGAGGGGGAAGAGGATCCACCCGAGCGTCTCGAAGACGACGAGCGCCAGGGTGAGGGACAGGCGCCCCCGGAAGCGCTTGATCAGTGCGTGCAATTGTCCCCCAGGTATGGTGGGGGCAACCGCTACAGGCGGTAGGATCCGTCCGGCGGGCGCTCGGCGCTGTCGCCGGGCTCGATCTGCCCCTGACACTGAGGATCACTGCCCGGCGGGGGCTCGGCGTCGTCGGGGGCTACCAGACGATTCGCTCCGAGAATCAGGGAGATCGACAGGACCAGCCCAAGGGTGGCCTGAAGGCGATTGAAGCGCTGCGCCAGGCGAACTGTCCTCATCTTGACCCCCCTTTGATCCACTCTTCGAGCCATCCCTGCGCCGATCACGATACTAACCAGCAAGCAGCGTGCCAGCCTCCGCAGAAGCCGTCGGCGACGCCCTGGGCGCGTCCTGCCCTCCTAGCCGCGCCAGCAGCCCGTCTCGTGCCTTACAGAGACGGTTCCGGGAGGTGAATGGGTTGCAAGGCGGGGACCCAGTTGACGTGGGAGGCGCTTCACGCGCCTTAGGTTTGCCATGCACACGAACGAAGCAGCTCCCAAGGAGGCCATTGACCGTGGGTAGAGATTGTCGGGCGGCGGCTGTACGCGCGCCGAGCAACGCCATAGGGGCGCTCGCAGTCCTCGGGCACCTGCTCTCGTTCGTACCAGCGGGGGGACAGGGATTCGCTTCGGCACAACAGGGCCAAGGGGACGTCACGGACGGTATCGCGCTCGTGGAGGGCATCAGGGTCGGGCACTTCACCTATCCCGACGACCCGACGGGGTGCACGGTCGTCATCGCCGACGGCGGGGCGGTTGGCGGAGTGGATGTGCGGGGTGGGGCTCCCGGCACCGTCGAGACGGACCTGCTTGACCCGGTGAACACCGTCTCGAGGGTCGATGCGGTCTTCCTCTCGGGGGGAAGCGCATTCGGGCTCGATGTGCGCCGCGGGGTGATGAGACATATGGAGGAGGTTGGTCAGGGGTTTCCGGTCGGTGCCAGCGGTGTGGTCCCGATCGTGCCGGGTGCGATCATCTTCGACCTGGGCGTGGCGGGGAGTCGGCGCCCGGGGCCCGACTGCGGCTACGAGGCGGCCACTCGTGCGACTGGCGGAGCCGTCGCCGAGGGGAGCGTTGGTGCCGGCTCCGGGGCGGCGGTGGGCAAGATGCTGGGGATGGAGTGGGCGATGAAGGGTGGGGTGGGCACCAGCGCGGTGACGCTCGGGAGCGGACTGGTGGTCGGTGCCCTGGCCGTGGTGAATGCGGTGGGCGACGTGGTCGACCCCATGACGGGCGCGATCGTCGCGGGGGCGCGGACGCCGGAAGGGGGCTTCGCCGACGCGCGGCGCATCGTGCGGGGCGAGTATCACCCCGCACAGCCCGGCCGCAACACGACCGTGGCCGTAGTGGCCACCAACGCGAAGCTCGACAAGGCCCAGGCCACCAAGGTGGCGCAGATGGCCCACGACGGGCTGGCGCGGGCGATCGTTCCGAGCCACACGCCAAGCGACGGCGACACCGTATTCTCTCTCGCAACGGGGACTCTCGCCGAGACCGCGAACGTCGGTCAGGTGGGTGCCCTCGCGGCCGAGGTGTTGGCGGACGCGATCGTGCGCGCCGTCCGAACCGCGCGCGGCCTGCCCTCGCTGCCGGGAGTGCAGGATCTGGAGTCAGCCGCCAGGTGAACGGCGCGCTGCTCGGGCTGCTGGCGTATGTGGCGCTGATCACGGCGGTCGGTCTCGCGATTGGCCGGCGCGTCTCCGGGACCCGCGACTTCTTCGTCGCCGGACGTTCGCTCGGCCCGGGGCTTCTCTTCGCGACGCTCCTCGCCGCCAACATCGGTGCCGGGTCCACGGTCGGCGCGGCTGGACTGGCGTACGAAAACGGCATTGCGGCCTGGTGGTGGGTCGGATCGGCGGGCGTCGGCACCCTCGTGCTCGCCTTCTGGTTCGGGCCGCGCCTCTGGCGGGTGGCGCGCGAGCACTCGCTCCGCACGGTGGGGGACTACCTGGAGCACCGCTACGGCCCCTCGGTGCGGGCGGCGATGGCGGGGCTCCTCTGGCTGGGCACACTGGCCATCCTGGCCGGACAGTTGATCGCGATGGCGTGGATCCTGGAGGTGGTGGCCGGGGCGCCCAAGTGGCTGGGGGCGGTGGTCGGGGGTGTGGTCATGACCATCTACTTCGTCGCCGGGGGGTTGCTGAGCTCCGCGTGGGTCAACCTCGTGCAGCTCGTGGTGCTGATCGTCGGATTTCTGATCGCGGTGCCGCTTGCGATCGACGGCGCGGGCGGGGTGGGGGCGGTGGTGGAGAGTGCCCGCGCCGTTGCGGGACACACCGACTTCATGGCCAACGGCAGCTCCGGGTGGATGTACCTGATCCTCCTCGCGCCAGCTTTCATCGTCTCTCCCGGAATACTGCAAAAGACCTTCGGCGCCCGGGACGAACGCACTCTGCGCCTAGGCGTGGCCGCGTGCGGGGTGGCCCTCATGCTCTTCGCGATTCTGCCCCCCGTGCTCGGGATCGCTGCGCGCACTGTGGCGCCCGGTCTCGAGAACGCCGAGACCGCGCTGCCCGTCATCCTTACCGAGGGCGTGCCAGCGTGGGTCGGGTTGCTGGGGCTGGCGGCGGTGCTCTCCGCAGAGATCAGCTCGGCGGACGCGATCCTCTTCATGCTCTCCACCTCGCTCTCGAAGGACCTCTACAAGCGCTTCTTGCGACCGGACGCGCCTGACCGCGACACGCTCAGGGTGGCACGTCTCGCGGCGATGGCGGGCGGCTTGGCGGGGGTGGTGCTGGCGGTGGCGATACCGAGCGTCGTCGGAGCGCTCGTGATCTTCTACTCGCTGCTGGGCGTCAGCCTCTTCGTGCCGATCGTTGCGGGACTTCATTCGCGCAGACCGTCGTCCCTCGAGGCGCTCGCCGCCGCCGGGGCCGGGGTTGTCGCGCTCCTGGTGGCTCGCTCGCACGGGTCGGAGGGATGGCTGCCGCCGTCGGCGTGGGGTCTGGCCTTCGCGACCGTCGCCTTCGGTGCGGTCTTTGCGGCGCGGAGGGTGGTGGGGCCAGGGCTTCGATGAGCACCCCCGACCGCCCCTCCATCTGCGTCTCGCTCCCCGACGGCCGCGAAGTCGCTCTCCCCGAGGGTGCCACCGCCGCGGATCTGGCCGCCGAGATCGGTCCGGGGCTGGCCCGCGCGGCCCTCGCGGCGATTGTGGGCGGCGAAGTCCGCGACCTCTCTCGCCCGCTCCCGGACGGTGCCGAGGTCCGGCTGCTGACCGAGCGCGACCCGGAGGCGCTGGGCGTGCTTCGCCACTCCGCGGCCCACGTCCTCGCGACCGCCGTGCGCGAGCTCGTGCCGACCGCCGGGATCGGCTTCGGCCCCGCGATCGACGACGGCTTCTACTACGACTTCGACGTGCCCGAGCCGTTCACGCCAGACCAGGTCGCGGCCATCGAGGAGCGCATGGCCGCCGTGATCGAGGCCGATCACCCCTTCGAGCGCCAGGCGGTGTCGCGCCAGGAGGCCCGCGACCTCTTTTCGGACGACCCGCTCAAGCTGGAGCGCCTGGGCGAGATCGGCGACGACGAGGAGATCACCGTCTACCGGGACGGCCCCTTTCTGGACCTGTGTCGCGGCCCCCACGTCCCCTCCACGGGCCGCCTCAGGCACTACCGGCTGCTCAGCGCCGCCGGGGCCTACTGGAGGGGCGACGAGCGCCGCCGGATGCTCCAGCGCATCTACGGCACCGCCTTCTTCCGCGCCAAGGACCTTCGCGCCCACCTGCACCGCCTGGAGGAGGCCAGGAAGCGCGATCACCGAGTTCTCGGCAAGCGCCTCGACCTCTTCTCCGTCCAGGAGGAGGTGGGAGCTGGGCTGGTGCTCTGGCACCCGCACGGGGGGCGCGTACGGCGGATCGTCGAGGACTTCCTGCGCGAGTCCCTGGTCGCGCACGGCTACGAGCTGGTGTACACGCCCCACCTGGCCAGCGAGGAGCTCTACCGGATTTCGGGGCATCTGGATGTCTTCTCCGAGGACATGTTTCCCGCCATGGAGTCCGGCGGCGACCGCTTCCGCATGAAGCCGATGAACTGCCCGCATCACTTCATGATCTACCGCTCCCAGGTGCGCTCCTATCGGGATCTGCCCCTGCGCTTCGCCGAGCTCGGGACATGCTACCGCTACGAGCGCTCGGGCACGCTGCACGGGATGCTGAGGGTGCGCTCCTTCACCCAGGACGACGCCCACATCTTCATACGCGAGGATCAGATTGCCGACGAGTACAATCGGCTCCTCGACCTGGGAGACCACCTGCTCGGGGTCTTCGGGTACGAGTACCGGGTGGCGCTATCGACGCGCCCCGAGAAGGCAATTGGGGATGCGGCCATCTACGACGACGCCTCGGCTAGGCTGGCGGAGGTGCTCCGGGACCGAGGCCTCGACTTCGAGATCGACGATGGGGGCGGCGCCTTCTACGGCCCAAAGGTGGACATCCTGGTCACCGACGCCCTTGGCCGCGAGTGGCAGGGGGGGACCTTCCAGCTCGACTTCCTGATGCCTGAGCGCTTCGGCCTGGAGTACGTAGGCCAGGACAACCGCCGCCACCAGGTAGTGGTCGTCCACAGGACGCTCCTGGGCTCGATGGAGCGCTTCGTGGGCGGGCTGATCGAGCACTACGGCGGTGCATTTCCCCTCTGGCTCGCCCCGGTGCAGGTGCGCGTCCTGCCCGTCTCGGAGCAGTGGGACGGATCTGCCGCCGAACTGGTCGCCCAGCTCTCCGCAGTCGGCCTCCGTGTCGAGCTCGACCAGCGCGATACGCTGGGGTACAGAATCCGGGCCGCCGAGACGATTAAGGTGCCCTACATGGCCATAGTGGGCGAGCGGGAGGCGGAGGCGGGCACTGTCGCGGTGCGGGCGCGCGGGGCCAGGCGCAAGCAGGTGGCGATGGAGCGCGGCGAGTTCGTGAGCCGTCTCGCCGACGAGATGGAGAGGCGGGTCCTGGCAGTCCGCGGATAATCTCGCGCGAGCACAGAGAGGGCGAAGCTTGCCCAGAAGGGGGGGGACCGGAGAAACTGGCCGAGTTCCTGGCCCGCACGGGGCTGCAGGAGGCCTTCGAGGGCCGCTAGCGGCCGCAGGCCCCCACGCGGCGACGGCGAAAGCGCCGAACTATATATCGAGTTATGCGCTCTCCGTCGCTCTATGGGCCTCCAGATCCGGCCAGAATCGGCCCGAAACCGTCGTTCTCGAGGGGGGGAACCCAGGCTACCGGCACCGCCGGTGCCAGTCCGCGACGTGCTCCGGAAGACCTTCGGGGACGGGATACGGCCATCCGGCGCCGAGGCGGCGCTTGC
>JAGWBP010000019.1:8388-9363 GCA_021295835.1 Gemmatimonadota bacterium
CCGTCGAACAGGTAGCCCCCCGCCTTGCACCACGGCGCGCCGCGCGTGTCGTAGCCCTCGCACTCCGGAGGCCTTCTTCTCGCCGCGTGGCGCCGTAACAGCGCCTCGCGTTCGCTGGGGCTCATGTCGACTGGCATTGAGTCCTCTGGTATTGTTGGCAGGCTAACGTCGCCGCCGATTGGCACCCAGCCGTGATCGCCGTCGTACTTCCACCGGCAAAGCGGCGGCCGCTCGCTCCGCTCGAAGAGCTCCCGCATGTAGGCTAGGCCGCGCACGGAATCCGCCCGCATGATGGTGGACAGCGCATGGTGGTCGTAGCCGCCCTCGTACACCTGCACCAGCAGATCGAAGGCGCGGGGGTACGGCGTGCCCTCCCTGTCGGCGTCGGCCGCAACCGTCAGGACGCGGCGGGCGTTGCCCCGGACGTCCCCCGGGAGCGTGGCGTCGAGCACCACCGCGGCCACCTGGTCGGCGAAGGCGTCGAGCTCGGCCGACGCGCGCGGCCCGGACACCTGGCGGAGGATCGGGCGACGACCATCGCCACTGCGCCGCGTCCGGCAGCTCCTCCAGCCGCAGATACTCCAGCGCGTCCGCCACCGTCGCCACCCGCCAGCCTTCTGGAGGATCGGCAGGCCCGACACGGTTGCGAGAGTAGATCGTATCGCATCCGTGCTCCCCCGCTTGGCAGGGAATCCACCCCGGCGGGGGGAAAGGCCGGAGCCTGCACGGCCCTTCGTTCAATCCCTCCTTGCAGAATGGAAGCAGGGAATCGCTGGGCTCCTGGGCGGCCGCCGGGATCGCCGGAAGCGGGCAGGCCAGGGCCGCCACGGCGGCTGCCATCGTCAAGTGGGCCCTCATCGGTCGTCTCCCCTCTTTCGTCTCAAATCTGGGGGCAGCCGTCGGTGCCGCTGTGGTCCCCGGTCTTCCCGCCGTACACCCATCTCTCGAACCTGCGCCAGTGCGCGAAGTTCGTGC
>JAGWBP010000019.1:9589-10790 GCA_021295835.1 Gemmatimonadota bacterium
CTGCACTTGTCGTTGAGGGCGTATACGCCGATGGAGTCGCCCGACACCCCGCACTCCTCGTCGAGTGGGTACTCGGGGCTGCCGCTCTCGAGGTCGTTGTGCGCGTACATCGCCGCAGCCGTGATCGTCGGCTTCCCGCCGAGAATGTAGCTGCCCTCCCACGGCAGGAGCGGCGCTGCATCCCCACTGGACTGCTTAGCTCGCCGATCCATACTGTAAACTATGATTTACAATGTGTAATCTACAGTTTACAATGCCTGTACCCGTCTCTATGGGCCTCGGATCCGGCCAGAATCGGTCCGAAACCGTCGTTCTCGAGGGGGGGAACCCAGGCTACCGGCAGCGCCGGTGCCAGTCCGCGACGTGCTCCGGCAACCCGTCGGGGAAGGGGTCCGGGTATCCGGCGCCTCCGTAGCGCTTGCCGCCGGGCGTCCGCTCCCACGCCTCGGCCACGATGCCGCCGAACAGGTAGCCCCCCGCCTTGCACCATGGCGTGGGGCGCGCGTCGAGCCGGAAGCTGTAGCCCTCGCATTCAGGGGGCGTAGGAAGGGGTACACGTACCGGAATCCCCTGGTTGGTTGCGCCGGATAGTTGCGCCGGTTCGTACCCCCCCCCGCGGTGGCACAGCGGCGGCCGCTCGCTCCGCTCGAAGAGCTCCCGCACGTAGGCCAGGCCGCGCACGGAATCCGCCCGCATGATGGTGGACAGCGCAACTATGCCCGCCTCGTGCAGCCGCGCCAGCAGATCGACGGCGCGGGGGTACGGCGTGCCCTCGCGTCCACTTTTGGGGCTCGCCGCACTCATCAGGACGTACTTGGCGTTGCGCCGGACGTCCCCCGGGAGCGTGGCATCGAGCACCACCGCGGCCACCTGGTCGGCGAAGGCGTCGAGCTCGGCCGACGCGCGCGGCCCGGACACCTGGCGGAGGACATCGCAACTGCTCCGCGTACGGCAGCTCCTCCAGCCGCAGATACTCGAGCGCCTCCGCCACCGTCGTCTCCTCTTGCGCGGCCGCCGGCATCGCCGGATGCAGCCAGGCCAGCGCCGCCAGGGCGGCCAGCTTCGTAGTCAGGGTCGTCCTCATCGGTCGTCTCCCCTCTTTCGTCTCAGATCTGGGGGCATCCGTCGGTGCCGCTGTGGTCCCCGGTCTTCCCGCCGTACACCCATCTCTCGAACCTGCGCCAGTGCGCGAAGTTCGTGC
>JAGWBP010000019.1:11015-11435 GCA_021295835.1 Gemmatimonadota bacterium
CTGCACTTGTCGTTGAGGGCGTATACGCCGATGGAGTCGCCCGACACCCCGCACTCCTCGTCGAGTGGGTACTCGGGGCCGCCGCTCTCGAGGTCGTTGTGCGCGTACATCGCCGCAGCCGTGATCGTCGGCTTCCCGCCGAGAATGTAGCTGCTCTCCCACGGCAGGAGCGGCGCTGCATCCCCACTGGACCGCTTAGCTTGCCGGTCCGTACTGTAAACTATGATTTACAATGTGTAATCTACAGTTTACAATGCCCGTACCCGTCGCTCTACGGGCCTCGGATCCGGCCAGAATCGGCCCGAAACGATCGTTCTCGAGCGAACCCAGGCTACCGGCAGCGCCGGTGCCAGTCCGCGACGTGCTCCGGAAGACCTTCGGGGACGGGATACGGCCATCCGGCGCCGAGGCGGCGCTTGC
>JAGWBP010000019.1:11453-81289 GCA_021295835.1 Gemmatimonadota bacterium
CCGTCGAACAGGTAGCCCCCCGCCTTGCACCACGGCGCGCCGCGCGTGTCGTAGCCCTCGCACTCCGGAGGCCTTCTTCCCGCCAGGACGCGCCGTTCCAGCGCCTCGCGTTCGCTGGGGCTCACCTGCCGCCAGGGGACGGGCTCGCCGGTCCTCTCGTCGACTGGTAGCAAGTCAACTGGTATTGCTGGCAGGCTCGAGCCGCTGATTGGCACCCAGCCGTGATCGCCGGCGTACCTCCACCGGCAAAGCGGCGGCCGCTCGCTCCGCTCGAAGAGCTCCCGCACGTAGGCCAGACCGCGCACGGAATCCGCCAGCATGATGGTGGACAGGGCAATTATGCCCGCCTCGTGCAGCCGCGCCAGCAGATCCACGGCGCGGGGGTACGGCGTGCCTCCCAAGTAGTAGGGCTCGTCGGAGCTCGCCGCACCAAACAGGACGGCCTTGGCGTTGCTCCGGACATGCTCCGGGAGCCTGGCGTCGAGCACCATCGCGGCCACCTGGTCGGCGAAGGCGTCCAGCTCGGCCGACGTGCGCGGCCCGGACACCTGGCGGAGGAACGCGCGGGCCGGGTCGTAGGGTTTGGTCCAGCCCTCTGTCCCGGCCTTCTTCCGCTCAAAGTACTCCGCCATATACCGCTGCAAGTACTCCGCCTTCTCCTGCTCCAGATACTCCAGCGCCTCCGCCACCGTCGTCTCCTCTTGCGCGGCCGCCGGCATCGGCGGATGCAGCCAGGCCAGCGCCGCCAGGGCGGCCAGCTTCGTAGTCAGCGTCGTCCTCATCGGTCGTCTCCTCTCTATCGTCTCAGATCTGGGGGCAGCCGTCGGTGCCGCTGTGGCCCTTGATTCCATGGTTGGCCTTCACCCACGAGAGCCGTCGCCACCAGAAGGCATCGGCGCTCCGTTCGTTGACCTGGTTGGTCGCCATGGCGCTGTCGAGGGCGGGCCGGAGCCCGTCGGTCCATCGTATCCTGGCCGAATCTTGGGCCGCGGCTCCAGTCTCCCCGACGATGCTCTCGACGGCCTCGAACCTGGCGCTGGAGTTCACGGTCCGGATGCACTTGTTGAGGCTGTTCTGGTGCTCGTGCTCGTGGTCGACGACCTGCAGGCGGAAGTTGTCCAGGGCGGTCCAAATGTCGCACTCCTCGTTCAGGTCGGGGATGTTGATGGAGTCCCCCTTAGGCACTCCGCATTCCTCCCTGGGGAGCTCGTACGCGGGGTCGCCCACGAACTTCTCGTTCACGTGCAGCCACGCGTCGCCGAACTTCGGTTGCGAGGAGACGTAGTAGCTGCCCTCCCACGGCCCGCTCCCCTGCGACGTCTCCAGCAGGCTGTCGAGTCCCCCCCACTCGTAAATCCCCCACACCTCCTCGTCTTCCCCCAACAGCGGCAGCGGCTCGTACTCCTCCACCGCGCTCCGCTCCTGGAGGCTCCAGCTTCGCGGCCGGACGGTGACCGAGTCGGTCAGAAACGACAGCCGCCTCCCCTCGGCGATTTCGAGCCAGAACTTGCGGTTCTCCGTGGCCGCACCGTCCCAGCTCGAGTACTCCTCCCCGCGCCCCTCGTGGAACTTCCCGCCGGGGAGGGCCTGCCATTGGAACGCCATGGAGTCCAGCGAGCGGCCGCGCCCCGCCTCCACCCTGCACCCGGCGCTAGTGCCGCGCGTCTTCCCCTTGTCGCACTCGAGCGACAGCCCCCCGTGCTCCTCGTCGTCGTCGCCGCCGCCGCCTATGAGGCCGGGGGGGCGCGGTCTAGGCGGCGGACGCGGCTCGTGTTCGCCGCCCCCCCCTCGGCCGGCCGAAATTTGCAATAGCCCCTCTCCCTGCTACCGGGCTGGACCCAGATATAGCAGTCGCACTCGCGGTACCCACCTCCTCCTCGCATCCAGCACTCAGCCCTGCAATCCTGCTTGTCGCCGTCGTAGCTCCCGGTGCCGCCGCATCGGAAGTCGTAGTCCTCGCGGAAGTCGGCCAGCGGGTCGCCGTCGCCCGCCCATAGGCCAGTCTCGACCTCTTCGACGAGCGCGTCGACGAGCGCCGCATCGTAGCCAGGCTCCAGCTCCCCCTCCACGCATCCGGAGAGAAGCGGAAAGGCCGCCAGCACGGCCAGGAAGAAGGCAGGGGGCAGGGTTCGGTCCGGTCGCATCGTCAGGGCTCCTTTCCGGTGGGGCGTCTGTCCCTACCCCGGCCCGCCCAGGCAAGGCCAGCCGTTGTGAAGAGACACCGAAACGTAGGGACCGGCCAGCCGCCCCGCAATGTCTTTATCAATCTAGTCAGACCAGTTATATTATACGATCGGCCACCGCTCCAGGCATCGCCCCACCACCGCTCCCCAGCCGCCGTCAAGCCAGAGCCGTCAACCGACCTCCAACGCCGACCACCTCCCATGCCGCCGACCTATTCCACCTACGACGCGAAGGCGAAGTTCTCCGAAGTCATTCGACTGGTCCGCGGGGGGACCTCCGTGACGATCACCTACCGAGGTGAACCCGTGGCCGAGATCTGCCCGATCGAACCCAGGGAGCAGAGCATTGAGGAACGCTTCGATGATCTCGTCAGAAGGGGAATCATCTCCCCGGCGGAGAATCCGGAGGCACCGCTCGTCCCGGGGAAGCGCCGGGTCGCCGGGGCCTTGGAGGACTTCCTCGCGCACCGGCATCGCGAGCTGTGATCGGCTACATGGACACGTCGGCCATCGTGTCGCTGGCGTTCGACGATGAGGACGCGGAGAGAGTCGTTCGTGCCCTCCAGGGGGTGTCGCGGCTGGTTTCCTCGAATCTCCTGGAGGCTGAACTACGCTCGGCGCGCAACCGCCGGGGCTTCGCCTTCCCGGACGCCCTGGTCTCGGCGCTGCACTGGATCCATCCGCGACGCCCGCTGACTGGGGAGTTCAGGGTGGCAACGCGGGCCGGGAGTCTGCGCGGTGCCGACCTGTGGCATGTGGCATCTGCGCTCTACCTTTCCCCGACTGCCTCGGACCTTGCCTTCGTCACGATGGACTTCGATCAGGCGAAGGTGGCTGCCCGGCTGGGATTTCTGGTGCTCCCGACCTTGGGAACACCCTGTACCTAACTGGCAGCGCCACCGGTAGGGCGACTACAGGGACGGGCGGCTCGTAGGATCGCGTCGCGCGATCGTCGACGGAGCTTTCCCCTGCGGTGCTGGGCACAGTATTTTCCGAGATGGCCAAGTCCTACATTCCGCTCCTGATCATCTTCGGGGTCACCGTGCTGAACGCCGTCGGGATGGCGGCTGCCTCGCACATCCTCAACCCGAGCCGCCCCACTCCCGAGAAGGCGATGCCGTACGAGTCGGGGATGATCCCGCTCGGGGACACGCGGGCCCGCTTCTCGATCAAGTTCTACATGGTGGCGATTAGCTTTATCGTCTTCGACCTGGAGACGATCTTCCTGGTGCCGTGGGCCGTCAGGGTGCGGGAGCTGGGGTGGGGCCCCTTCGTGGCGGTCTTCCTCTTCGTGATCGTGCTTGCGGTGGGGCTCGTCTACGAGTGGAGAAAGGGAGGCTTGGAATGGGACTAGAGAACAACCCACTGTCCAGCTCGGAGCCGTCCCCCTTCCTGACGACCAAGCTGGACTTCGTCGTCAACTGGGCGAGACGCAACTCGCTCTGGCCGATGCCCTTCGGAACCGCCTGCTGCGCGATCGAGATGATGGCCTCGGCGGCGAGCAACTACGACCTCGCCCGCTTCGGGATGGAGCGCATGTCCTTCAGTCCCAGGCAGGCCGACGTGCTCATCTGCGCCGGGCGCGTGCCGTACAAGCTGGCCCCGGTGCTCCGCCGGATCTGGGATCAGATGATGCAGCCGAAGTGGTGCGTCTCGATGGGGGCGTGCGCCTCGTCGGGCGGCGTCTTCGACGCCTACTCGATGGTGCAGGGGATCGACACCATCGTCCCGGTCGATGTGTACATCCCCGGGTGCCCGCCGCGTCCGGAGGGGCTCATCTACGGGCTGATGATGGTCCAGGAGAAGATCCGGGGCGAGAGCCTGGCGAATCACGAGGATCTGCGAGCCGAGGACCCCCTCGCCGCGGGCAGGCCGCAGGCCGACGACGAGGAGGTCGCCGACCTCTCCGGCCCCTTCGGCAACTCGACGCACCAGAATCGCGTGAGCGGGCTGGTGGAGACCGCCGCAGTCGCCCGTCCCGACGACAGGCTGCCGTGAGTGTCCGCAACTAGCGAGCCACGCGGCGCCGCGCCCGACTTCGACCTGGTTTCGCTGGGTCCAAGCGGCCAGCGCGACGCCCAGCGCGTCCGTGCGACCGGAAGCGAGGTGCCCCACCTCAACCCCTCGGTCGCGGCTCTCAGGGAGCGCTTCCCCGGTGCCGTCCTCGGAAATCAGGTGATGGCGGGTGACGAGGACGTGGTGTACGTGGACCCGTCGCGCATCGTCGAGGTGCTCCGCTGGCTCCGCGAGGACCCAGGTCAGCACTACGACCATCTGGCCGACGTGACTGCGGTAGACTACGGCGGGGGCAGGCCCATCGAGGTCGTATACCAGCTCTGGTCCATTCCCCGCCGGGCCGCCCTCAGGCTCAAGTGCGAGCTGTCCCTTGACGCGCTGGAGGTCGACAGCGCCACCGCGATCTGGGAGGGCGCCAACTGGCTGGAGCGCGAGGTCTACGACATGTACGGCGTGGAGTTCCGCGGCCACCCCGACATGCGCCGCATCCTCATGCCCGACGGATACGCCGAGGGGCACCCGCTCCGGAAGGACTTTCCGCTGCGTGGCCGCTTCTCGCGTGCGGAGCAGACTCGCCGCTCCCTGACCCGCGATCCCGAGGACCACTACACTCCCGGCGAGATCGGAGGACGGGAGCCTCAGCTGGTTGCCCCACACGACGAGCGCTCGGATGGCGACCCAGAGCGCTAGCTACGCCGTCGGCCGCAACCCGGAGATGGGACCCGGAGGCGAGCTCGTCGCCAGCCCGGTGGCCCCCTTCGACGCGCCCGAGCCCGAGCTGGGGTCGCAGACGATGCTCGTCAACGTCGGCCCGCAACACCCGGCCACCCACGGAGTCCTCCGCCTGGTCGTCGAGCTGGACGGCGAGACCGTGGTCAGCGTCACGCCCCGCCTCGGCTATCTGCACTCCTCCTTCGAGAAGCTGGGCGAGTACCGCACCTGGAACCAGATCATCCCCCTGACCGACCGGATGGACTACCTGGCGCCGCTGATATACAACTGCGCGTACGTCATGGCGGTCGAGAAGCTGATGGGGATCGAGGTGACGGAGCGCTGCAAGGTCACACGCGTCATCTGCATGGAGTTGGACCGCGTCTTCTCCCACCTGCTCTGGCTGGGGACATGGTCGATCGACGTAGGCGCCTTCACTCCGTTCCTCTACGCCTTCCAGCAGCGCGAGAAGGTCTACAAGCTACACGAGGCCTTTACCGGCGCCCGCATCACGACCTCGGCCACGCGCATAGGCGGCATGATGGCCGACCTGCCCGAAGGATGGACGGAGGGGGTGCGGGAGTTCGCCGACAACCTCCCCGCGACCCTCGACGAGGTAGACACGCTCCTGACGTGCAACGCAATCCATGTGGGCCGCACCCAGGGGATCGGCGCCATCTCGGCCGACGAGGCGGTGAACCACGGGCTGACCGGCGCCAACCTGCGCGCGAGCGGAGTGCCGTACGACGTGCGCAAGGACCGCCCCTACTACGACTACGAGAGCTACGACTTCGAAGTTCCGATCGGCTGCCACGGGGACTGCTACGACCGCTACCTCGTGCGCATGGAGGAGATGCGCCAGAGTCTGCGCATTCTGCAACAGGCGCTCGACCGGCTGCCCGACGGCCCGATGGACGTCCCTGACCCGCGCATCACCCTGCCGACCAAGACGGAGTGCATGTCGGACATGGAGTCGATGATCCACCACTTCAAGCTGATCACCGAGGGGATCCCGGCCCCTGCCGAGGACTGCTGGTTCTCGGTGGAGGGCTCGAAGGGCGAGCTCGGGATGTATGTGGTCGGAGATGGCGGCCCCAAGCCCGTCAGGTGGCGCATCCGCCCGCCTTCGTTCGTGAATCTCTCGGCGATTCCAAAGCTGGCGGAGGGCCACCTCATGGCCGATCTAATCATGATCAATGCCAGCCTGGACATCGTGCTCGGCGAGATAGACAGGTGAGCGAGGCGCGCTTCAGGAACCCCGGGTGGGCGGGGAACACGGGTGACTTCGAGCTGACCGAGGCGGAGGTGCGGGGAAGCGAGTACGTAGGCCGCCGGTCCCCGGACGGCGGACACCCGTCCGTTGCGCCGAGCCTGCCCTACATGCTCGTGGCGAAGAACCCCGACGCGCCCCTCCTGGAGGGGCCGTACCGGGAGCGCCTCGGGAAGATCCGGAGCCGCTACCCGACGGCCCGCGCGGCGCTCATTCCGCTTCTCAACATGGCCCAGGAGATCCGCGGCCACATTTCGCCCGCGACGATGAACGAGGTGGCCGGGATACTCGGCCTGAGCGAGGCCTTCGTGAGGGGCGTGGCCACCTTCTACACGATGTACAACAAGCGCCCCGTCGGTCGCTTTCTGGTGCAGGTGTGCACGAACATCTCCTGCAATCTCGCCGGTGCCGACGAGGTGCTGGCGGCCTTCCTCGAGCACACCGAAACGGAGCTGGGCGAGACCTCCGCCGACGGAGACTTCACGGTGGCCGAGGCCGAGTGCCTGGCGGCGTGCGGATTCCCGACCTGCGTCCAGATCAACTCGCGCTACTTCGAGGACGTCTCCCCGGAGGACGTGCCCGCCCTCCTCGCGAGGCTGCGGCGCGAAGTGGACGAGGGGCACTAGGTACTAGATAAGCCCGATGGCCTACCCCTACCTGCACGAGAGCGAGACCCGGGTCCTTAGCGAGGGCTTCGGGGACCCGGAGGCCCGCACCGTGGCCGGGTGGAGGGCGCTCGGCGGCTACCAGGGGATCGCGCGGGCCTTGGAGATCGGACGCGAGGCGACGATCGACGAGGTGAAGGCGTCGGGTCTCAGGGGGCGGGGCGGGGCGGGCTTTCCGACCGGGCTGAAGTGGTCCTTCATGCCGAAGGACGCGCGGCGTCCGCACTACCTGCTCTGCAACGCGGACGAATCGGAGCCGGGCACCTTCAAGGATCGCGAGATCATCCGCTGGACGCCGCACCAACTCATCGAGGGGTGTCTCGTCGGGTCGTACGCCATCGGCGCATCGCACTGCTACATCTACCTGCGCGGCGAGTTCTTCGAGAGCACGCAGGTGCTGGCGCGGGCGCTGGAGGAGGCGTACGGGGAGGGGCTGGTGGGGAGGGACGTCATGGGGTCGGGGGTCGACATCGACATCACGCTGCACGTCGGCGCCGGCGCCTACATCTGCGGCGAGGAGACCGGCCTGATGAGCTCGCTGGAGGGGCGCCGGGGGGAGCCTCGCATCAAGCCGCCATTCCCGGCTGCGGTCGGCGCCTTCGGGATGCCATCCACGATCAACAACGTCGAGACGCTGGCCGCCACTCCCCACATCCTCCGCCACGGTGGCGAGTGGTACCGCCAGTGGGGCACCGAGAAGAGCCCCGGGACCAAGCTCTTCTGCGTATCGGGCCATGTGAAGAGGCCCGGCAACTACGAGCTGCCGCTCGGCTTCCCGATGATGGAGCTGATCGAGGAGGTCTGCGGCGGCCTAAGCGGTGGCCGCGCACTCAAGGCGGTAATCCCCGGGGGCAGCTCGGTGCCGATCATGAGCGCCGAGGAGTGCGTCGAGTGCGACCTCTGCTACGAAGGGGTCGAGGCGGCCGGTTCAATGCTCGGTTGCGCCTCGGTGATCGTGATGGACGAGACGACCGATATCGTCAAGCAGGTGCGCCGCATGGCATACTTCTACGCGCACGAGTCGTGCGGACAGTGCACGCCCTGCCGCGAGGGAACCGCGTGGGCGACCCGCATCCTGCGGCGGATCGAGGACGGACGTGGCACGGAGGGCGACCTGGAGACGCTGGTGGAGATATCCGAACAGATGACCGGGACTACGATCTGCGTACTCTCGGACTCCCTCGCGATGCCGATCATCTCGTCGATCGAGAAGTTCCGCGACGACTACCTCGCCCTGATCCGCAGGGGCGAGCGCCTGGGAGTAGCCTGATGCGCACGGTCACCCTGACGATCGACGGCGCCGAGGTCACGGTGCCGAAGGGGACGTCGCTCCTGCAGGCGGCCGAGGGGCTCGGGATCGATGTGCCGCACTACTGCTACCACCCCGGACTCACCGCCCCGGCCCAGTGCCGCATCTGCCTCGTCGAGGTGGAGGGTGCCCGCAAGCTGCAGCCGTCGTGCGTGACGATGGCCGAGGACGGCCAGGTCGTGCGCACCGACAGCGACGCGGCGCTCCGGATGCGCAAGGGCGTGCTCGAATTCTACCTTGTGAACCACCCGCTCGACTGCCCGATCTGCGACATGTCCGGGGAGTGCAAGCTCCAGGACTACGTCTTCGAGGAGGGCAGGGAGCGGGGCCGGGGCCGCGAGCCGAAGCGCGTTTTCGGACGCGACGACTTCGGCGGAGACGTCCTCTACTACGGCGACCGCTGCGTGATGTGCACCCGCTGCGTGCGTTTCATGGACGAGGTGGCCCGCGACTCGCGCCTCACGGTGGTCGAGCGGGGTAGCCGCGCCGTCATCGACACCTTCTTCGAGGAGGGCCTCGAGGGGTCGCCCTTCGCTGGCAACGTGGTGGACATCTGCCCGGTGGGGGCCCTGGTCTCGAAGGACTTCCTGCACAAGGCCCGCGCCTGGGACCTCGACCACACGCCGTCGGTCTGCACGAGCTGCAGCCAGGGGTGCAACATCGAGCTGCACACCCGCGACAACCTGGTGCAGCGACTCAAGCCCCGCGCCAACCACGAGGTCAACGGCCACTGGATGTGCGACTACGGCCGGGCCAACTACGAGTGGTACAATTGGGCGGGGCGACTCGAGGAGCCGTCCACGGGGCGAGGGGAGGAGCGCAGGGGAGCGGACTGGAAGTCGGCGCTCGAGCACCTCTTCGTCCGTCTCGGCGAGCTCGCCGGGACGGAGGTGCGGGTCGTGGGCTCCCCGTCGGCCTCGGTCGAGGCGCTGGGGGCGCTCCTTGCCTTGGCCGAGGCGGCTGGGCGGGCGACGTCGGGGGTCTATCGCTCCCGCCGGGCCGAGAGCGAGGATCCGATGCCGGGCTTCCCGCTCCTGGTTCGCCGCCGGGACCTTGCCGCCAACGTGGACGGGGCCCGGCTGCTGGGGTTCGAGCGGGTCGGCGACGACGAGGCTACCGGCGGTCTCGAGGAGGTGGCCGCCCACGACGGCATCGTCCTGGTGCTGGGCGACGAGCTCGTCGATCAGGGTGCCGACTTCGGCGGCGAAGCCGCGCTCTACGTCTACCTGGGGCACTTCGATTCGCCCGCCGCCGGGAACGCCGACTTCGTGCTCCCGATCACCACGGCCGCCGAGGAGGAGGGCACCTTCGTGAATGCGCAGGGCCGGGTGCAGCGCTACTGGCAGGGGCTCCAGCCCCCGGGGGCGGCGCGTCCCGCGTGGCTGGTGCTCGGGGCGCTGGCGGGTGCGCTGGCGGGCGGCGGCACGCCGGCCAGCGCGGCGGAGAGCTTCGCCGCCGCGGCCGCCACGCACGCCCCCCTGGAGGGGCTGAGCTACGAGGCGCTCGGCGAGGTCGGCGCGGCTCTGGCTGCGGAGGCCGCCCATGGGTGAGATGCAGGAGCTCACGACCTTCTGGTTCGTGACGATCGCGGCCGTCAAGGTGGTGGCGGTATTCACCGTTGTGATGGTGGTGGTGGCGTACATGACGCTCGCCGAGCGCCGGGTCTCTGCCTCCATCCAGGACCGCCTGGGCCCGAACCGGGTCGGCCCCTTCGGGCTCCTGCAGCCCATCGCCGACGGGATCAAGAACATCATCAAGGAAGAGACGATGCCCGGCACCGCGGCGAAGTTCTACTTCGTCCTCGGGCCGGCCCTTGCGATAATGCCCGCTCTCGTGACGATCGCGGTCATCCCCTTTGCGGCGCCGCTGCCAACGCCCGTGGGGACGGTGGACATGGTGGTGGCCGACGTGCCGATCGGGGTGCTCTACATCCTCGCCCTCTCGTCGCTGGCGGTTTACGGAGTGGTGCTCTCCGGGTGGGCGTCGAACAACAAGTACGCCTTTTTGGGCGGGCTTCGCGCCTCGGCCCAGATGATCTCCTACGAGGTGGCGCTCGGGCTCAGCCTCATCGCGGTGCTCCTCCTCGTCGGCAACGTCACGCTCACCGAGGCGGTCTGGCGGCAGCAGCAGCTCGGCCTCTGGTTCGTATTCCCGCTCTCGCTCGCCTTCATATTCTTCCTCATCTCGGCGCTGGCGGAGACCAACCGGCTTCCCTTCGACATGCCCGAGGCGGAGTCGGAGCTGATCACGGGGTATCACACCGAGTACTCCGCGATGAAGTTCTCGATGTTCTTCATCGCCGAATACGCCCATGTGGTCACGGCGTCCGCGCTCCTGGCGACGCTCTTCCTCGGCGGGTGGGACATACCCTTCTGGACGGGCGACGACATGTATCGCCACGAGTCGGGATGGATACGCGGCTTCGACGAGGCGGGCGCCCCGATCCCGGCGACTCCGAGCGTGCTGATCACCCTGCTTACCCTGGCCGCCTTCTCGGTCAAGACGGGTTTCTTCCTGCTCCTCTACATCTGGATCCGGTGGACGCTGCCGCGCTTCCGCTACGACCAGGTCATGCACCTGGGGTGGAAGGTGCTGCTGCCATGCTGATCGCCGGGACAATGCTGGTGCTCGACCAACTGGGCGTCCCCTTCGGGATGCTCTACGGAGGGGTGCTGACGGTCGTGAGCGGGATTACGACGCTTGCATTCCTCTTCTTCGTGGACCGCGACCGGGTCATTGCGGGGGCGCATCGCCGGAGAGTTGCGAGGAGTCCCGTCGCGGACCCGGACGCGCTCGGTCCAGGAGGCTAGGATGTCGATTTCGGTCAAGGTGATGAAGCGGCCCGAGGCGGGGCGCACCTCGTACATGCGAGCGACGCTCAGGGGGATGAGCCTCACCCTCAGGCACCTCGTCCGCCCCAGGAGCGTGACGCTCGAGTACCCGGAGGAGCAGCCCGACCTGCACCCCCGCTGGCGCGGCACGCACCGCATGGAGGTGCACGCCGACGGCCGCCCCAAGTGCGTCGCCTGCGGCCTCTGCCCGACGGTCTGTCCCGCCAACTGCATTCGCCTTGTGGGTGGCGAGGACGACCAGGGCAACCGCTACCCGATCGTCTACGAGATCGACGAATTCCGCTGCATCTTCTGCGGGATGTGCCAGGAGGTCTGCCCGGTCGAGGCGATTCACGTCGGCCAGCACTTCGAGAACGCGGAGTACACCCGCGATCGCTTCGTCTACGACCTGGACCGCCTGATGGAGCAGGACCACCCGGTCACCGAGCTCTGGGATCCGAGCGACCCTCGGTCCGAATGACCGACACCCTCTTCGTCCTCTTCGCCGTGGTGTCGGTCGGCGGCGCAGTCGGCGTCGTGACCGGCCGCAGCCCGGTGGCGAGCCTCCTCTTCATGGTGGCGACGCTCGCCAGTCTCGCCGGCATCTACGTCCTCTTCGAAGCGCACTTCCTGGCCGCGATCCAGGTATTGATCTACGCAGGCGCGATCATGGTGCTCTTCCTCTTCGTGATCATGCTCCTGAACCTCGGTCACGACTACCGCGCCGACCTCAAGTTCGGGTCGTGGTCGCTCCTCTCGGTCGTCGTGGTGGGGCTGACCGCGAGCGTGCTGGTGCAGGGCATCACGGGGTCCGAAGCCGACGACTTCGGCGGCCACCTGGCCGACCCCGCCGCGGCTGCCGCCATCGACCTTGCGGTGGCCGAGAAGGGCGCGGTGGGCGCGATCGCCGATCCGCTCTTCACCGACTACGTGGTCGCCTTCGAGGTGATAGGACTCCTCCTCCTTGTCGCGATCGTCGCCGCGGTCGTGCTGGCCAAGCCACGAGGCGGGAGCGAAGGCGCCTGACATGCTCGTGCCTGCGATCTACCTGAGCGCGGCCCTCTTCGCGATCGGCACCCTGGGCGTGATCGTGCGCAGGAACGCCATCATCATATTCCTCTGCATCGAGCTGCAGTTGAATGCGGTCAACCTGGCCTTCGTGGCGCTCTCGCGGCATGTGGGGATCGAGGGGCAGATCTACGTCTTCTTCGTCATGACGGTGGCCGCCGCCGAGGCGGCCGTCGGGCTGGCGATCATCATCTCGATCTTCAGGCACTACGAGACGGTGAACGTCGACAAGTTCAACCTGCTGAAGTGGTGACGCGATGACTTCCGCAGCCCTCGCGCATGCGGCCGATGGGGTAGTCGCGGCCGACGGGTGGGCACCGGTGCTGCCGGGCTTCATGGTGCTGCTGCCGCTCCTCGGATTCGTGCTGAACGGCCTCCTGGCGCTCCGGTCGGCGCGCGCCTCCTCGGCGGCGCTACGGGCGGGACGCGACTGGACGCCCCTCGTGGACGACCGGCGGCCAGCTACCCACACGCTCCCCACCTGGATCGGCCCCGGCGTTATGGCGCTGGCCTTCGGCCTGGCGCTGCTCAACTTCCTGGGGATGCCCGCCGAGATGCACGATCCGGTCGTGCGCTCCTACTGGGGCTGGGTTGTGACGGGCGATCTGCGCATCGACGCGGCGTTGCAGCTCGACCAGTTGTCGATGCTCATGACTCTGGTCGTTACCGGGGTAGGGTTTCTGATCCATCTCTTTAGCGTCGGCTACATGCGCGACGACCCCGGGTACCCGCGTTACTTCGCCTACCTGAACCTCTTCGTCTTCTTCATGCTGGTGCTGGTCCTGGGCTCCAGCTTCGCGACCATGTTCGTGGGGTGGGAGGGGGTGGGGCTCTGCTCGTACCTGCTGATCGGCTACTGGTTCAGCGACCGGGAGAAGTCGGACGCCGGCAAGAAGGCCTTCATCGTCAACCGCATTGGCGACGTCGGCTTCCTGCTGGCGATGTTCCTCATCTTCGGAGCGTTCGGCACCCTCGACTTCGCGCCCGTCTTTGCCGGTGCCGAAGGACAGCTTGCGGCGGGTGGCGCCATCGTCACCGCAATCACGCTCCTCCTCCTCCTCGGGGCGGCGGGCAAGAGCGCCCAGCTTCCGCTCCATATCTGGCTGCCGGACGCCATGGCCGGGCCCACGCCCGTCTCGGCGCTCATCCACGCGGCCACCATGGTCACCGCGGGCGTCTACATGGTCGTGCGCTCCTCGATCCTGTACTCGCTGGCGCCGACGAGCCAGGCGGTCGTTGCCGGGGTGGGAGTGCTCACCGCCCTGGTCGCGGCCACGATCGCGCTCCAGCAGTACGACATCAAGAAGGTGCTGGCGTACTCGACGATCTCGCAGCTCGGCTTCATGTTCCTGGCGGCCGGGGTCGGGGCCTACACCGCCGCGATCTTCCACCTCGTCACGCACGCCTTCTTCAAGGCGCTGCTCTTCCTGGGCGCGGGTGCCGTCATTCACTCCATGCACCGCGCGGCCCACCGTTCGCACGGCGACTTCGACGAGCAGGACATGCGCAATATGGGGGGACTGAGGCGACACATGCCGGTCACCTGCGCCGTAATGTGGGTGGCCACCCTGGCGATCGCGGGGATCTGGCCCCTCGCCGGCTTCTTCTCGAAGGACGAGATCATCTGGTACGCGGCGGCGTGGGCGGGTGCGGAGTCCAACCCCTTTGCGGGGCCCTACACGGCCTTCTGGGCCTTGGCGCTGCTCTCCGCGCTCCTGACCGCATTCTACATGGCCCGCCTCATGGTCATGACCTTCCACGGGGAGGGCCGCACCGGGGAGGACGCCCGACGCCACCTTCACGAGGCCCCTGGCGTGATGACCGTGCCCCTCGTAGCTCTGGCCGTTCTATCGGTGTTCGGAGGGTGGATCAACGTGCCCGAGGTCCTGCGGAGCTCCTTCGCGGGGCTCTTCGGTGCGCTGCCAATGACCGAATGGCTGCACCACTGGCTCCATCCGATCACCTACGCAGCCACATCGATTCAGGTTGCAGGATTCGGCGAGGCGGCGAAGCACTCGCCGCTTGGGGGCGGCGAAGCGACGTGGGCTCTGATCTCGACTCTGGCGGCCGCCGCCGTGGTGGCGGTGGCGGTGCGGCTGGTGGGGTCGCGCAAGTTCCAGCCAGCCTCGCTCGACAGTGGACCGGAGGGCGGGCTCCGCCTGGCGCTCTACAACAAGTGGTACTTCGACGAGCTCTACGACGCCGTTGTGGTACGTCCAGTGGTGGCGCTCTCCAGGTGGTGCTGGCGAGCGGTCGACAATCGGGTGATCGACGGGTTCGTCAACATGACCGGGAGCGCGGCCCGCCTGGCCGGCTGGACGACAAGCCTATTTCAGACCGGTCAGGTGAACATGTACGCCTTCGTGCTGACTCTGGGGATCCTCTGCTTCCTGGGTGCGGCGGTTCTCCTGTGAGGGCGCGATGACCGAGCTGCTGGCCGCGACCCGGTACGAGGACTGGATCCTCCACGCGCTGATCTGGCTGCCCCTGGCCGGCGCCGCGCACGTCGTGGCGTCCTCGCGGGAGCGCGCCAAGCTCGTTGCCTTCGGATGGTCGGTGCTCGTCTTCGGGCTCAGCCTTGGCCTCTGGTGGGCCTACGATCCGGGCGACGGAGGCTTCGCCATGGTGTCGTCGGCGACGTGGATCGAGCCCTGGGGCGTGGGCTACTCGCTGGGGCTGGACGGCATCTCGATCTTCATGGTGCTCCTCACGACGCTCACGAGCGCACTGGCGATCCTCGGGTCCTTCGAGTACGTGAAGACTCGCCGCAGAGCCTTCTACTCCCTGATGCTGCTGCTGCAGACCGGGGTGGTCGGCTTCTTCCTGGCCACGGATGTCTTCCTCTTCTACGTCTTCTTCGAGCTCACCCTGGTGCCGATGTACTTCATCGTGGGCATCTGGGGGGGCGAGCGCCGGATATACGCTGCCGTCAAGTTCTTCCTCTACACCGCCGTGGGCTCGCTCCTGATGCTGGTGGCGATTCTCTACGTGTACTTCGCGAGCGACACCGGCTCCTTCGCCTACGACGCCTTCCTGCACGCCGAGCTCTCGCTTCGAGAGCAGCTCTGGCTCTTCGCCGCCTTCGCGCTCGCCTTCGGGATCAAGGTCCCGATCTTCCCCTTCCACACATGGCTCCCCGACGCCCACGTCGAGGCGCCGACGCCGGGTTCGGTCATCCTGGCTTCGGTGCTCCTCAAGATGGGCACCTACGGCTTCGTGCGCTTCGCGCTGCCATTCTTCCCCGACGCGGCCCAGCATCCGGCGGTCGTCTCCGTGATGCTTGCACTCGGGGTGGTGGGAATCATCTACGCCGCGTGGGTCGCTGCCGTCCAACCGGACGCGAAGAAGCTGGTCGCCTACACCTCGGTCGCGCACATGGGCTTCGTCGTGATCGGCATCTTCGCCCTCACGCTAAACGGCTTGCAGGGTGGGATGGTGGTCATGATAAGCCACGGCGTCTCGACCGGCGCCCTCTTCCTGCTCCTTGGCATGATGTACGAACGCCGCCACACGCGCCGCATCGAGGACTTTGGCGGGATCGGCCGGGTGGCTCCCCTCTTCGCGACCGCCTTCGTCGTCACCGCGCTTGCCTCGATCGGGCTCCCGGGCACAAGTGGCTTCGTGGGCGAGTTCCTGGCTCTGCTCGGCACCTTCGAGCGATACCCCATCCACGCGATTCTGGCCGCATCGGGGGTGGTATTTGCGGCGTACTACATGCTCCCGATGGTTCAGCGGATCCTCTTCAACAAGCTCGACAAGCCCGAAAACCGGGCCTTTGCGGAGCTGTCGCGGCGAGAGATCGCCGTCCTGGGCCCTCTCCTCGCCCTGATGATCTGGATCGGCGTCCACCCGACGCCGCTGCTAGAGCGGATGGAGCCGAGCCTGCTGGTTGTGCTCGAACAGGTGGAGGGTGGCGGTGCCGCGGCTGGGGCTGACCCGATTGTCTCGGCCGCCCCGTCCATTGGGGCCGAGTGGGGGAATCCGGCGGACTGACGATGCTTCTCGACTACTCCTCGAGCCTCCACTACGTACTCGCGCTCCTCCCCGAGGCGGTGCTCGCCGTCTTCGGCATGTGGGTGCTGCTGGCGGGCGTTTCGCGCAGGCGGTCTGGCGGCCTGGGGAAGGAGACCGGGTGGTTGGCGCTAGCGGGCCTCCTTGTCGCCGGTGTGGCCAACGGGTGGCTCTACTCCGGCGTGGCGGAGGGCGGCACGGCCGCAATGATCGCGGTGGACCGGCTCCGCCTCTTCGCCAACTGGGTCTTCATCCTCGGCGCGGGCTTCGCGATCGTCATCGCGCTCCCCTACGTGGCGCGACAGCGGCTGCAGGCGGGCGAGTACTACTCGCTCGTCCTCTTCGCGACGGTCGGCATGATGGTCATGGCGGCGTCGCGCGACCTGATGCTCATCTTCCTCGGTCTCGAGCTGATGTCGATCGCCGTCTACGCCCTTGCTGGGTACAACCGCCGGGACCGCAGGTCCGCCGAGGCCGGACTGAAGTACTTTCTGCTGGGCGCCTTCGCGAGCGCGTTTCTGCTCTTTGGGATCGCGCTGCTCTACGGGGCCGCGGGCAGCACCAACCTCCACGCCATATCCGAGGCGCTCTCCGCCGGCGCGGCCGTGGAGGGCCTCCTCGGTCCTGGCCTGGCTCTCCTGACGATCGGCCTCGCCTTCAAGGTCTCGGCGGTGCCCTTCCACATGTGGACGCCCGACGTCTACGAGGGTGCGCCGACCCCGGCGACGGCCTTCATGGCCGCGGCCGTCAAGGCGGGCGCCTTCGTGGTCCTGCTGCGGATCTTCGCGACCGGGCTCGACGCCCTGCACGCCGACTGGTCCGGCATCCTCTGGTGGGTCTCTGCCCTGACCATGGTCTTCGGCAACCTGGTGGCGCTGGTGCAGTCGAGCGTAAAGCGCATGCTGGCGTACTCGTCGATCGCGCACGGCGGCTACCTCCTGGTGGCGATAGTCGCCGCGAACGAGACCGCCGCAGCGGGCCTCCTCTTCTATCTGCTCGTGTACACCGTGATGACGATCGCCGCCTTTGCGGTCGTCGTGTCGGTGGGCAACCAGGGGGAGAGCGGCAACCGCATAGAGGACTACCAGGGTCTGGGCGCCCGCCGCCCGGTGCTCAGCATCTGCATGACCATCGTGCTTCTTGCCCTGGCGGGCTTTCCCGGAACGGCCGGGTTCATAGCCAAGTACCACCTGCTCCTCGGCGCGGCCGAGGCGAGCCTCTGGAAGCTCGCCGTCATCCTGGCGCTCACGACGGTCGTCTCCTACTGGTACTACCTACGAGTCGCGTGGTACATGTGGATGCGCGACGCCCCCGCCGAAGGCAGGCCGACGGGCTACGTCATCACCCCCTTCGCCACACGGGTGGCGCTCGTGGTGAGCGTCGCCCTCCTGGTGCTTGCGGGGATCTTCCCGGGAGCGGCGCTGGAGATGGCCGAGAACGCGATCCGGGGCATCATGTACGTTGCGCCCCAGGCGGGGGCTGCAGGCCTCTGATACCGAGCGCAGAGCCTTGATCCTCCACGAGCACATCTTCCGCGAGTACGATATCCGGGGGGTCGTCGGCGAGGAGCTGAACGCCGAGGTCGCCGAGGCGGTCGGCAGGGCGTACGCCTCCGAGCTGCGGGAGTGCTCCGGCCGCGGAGCTCCCGTGGTCGCCGTGGGCGAGGACAACCGGCCATCGTCCCCTGAGATCGGCGCCGGACTGGTGCGGGGCCTTCGGTCGGCAGGGTGCGACGTCATCCACCTGGGGACCGTTCCCACTCCGGTCACCTACTTCGGCGAGCATTGGCTTGGCACGGAAGGGGCGATGCAGGTCACCGGATCGCATAATCCGTCCGAGTACAACGGGATCAAGATGACCGTCGGCGCGAAGTCGATCTACGGCGACGCCATCCAGGCGCTGCTCGGGCGCATTCGGGGCCGAGGGGCGGTCCCGGCGACGGTGGGCGTGGGGAGCCTCAGGCGGGTGGACCCCTTGCCTTCGTACGTCGCCGACGTAAGCGGACGGTTTTCGCTCGATCGGCCCGTCAGAGCGGTGGTCGACTGCGGCAACGGGACCGGTGCGGTGGTTGCCGTGGAGCTGCTGCGTGCGGTCGGCGTCGAGACGGTCCCCCTCTTCTGCGACTCCGACGGGACCTTTCCGAACCACCATCCTGACCCCACGGTCGACGAGTACGTGCAGGACCTCGTGGCGGCCGTGCGCGCCCACGGGGCCGACGTCGGGATCGGCTTCGACGGCGACGCGGACCGTATCGGGGTGGTGGACGAGCTCGGACGCATCGTGAGGGGCGACATGCTCCTGCTCCTCTTCGCGCTGGAGATGCTCCGGCGCGAGGGACCGCGCGGCCAGAGCGTCGTCTTCGACGTCAAGTGCTCCCAAGTGCTCGTCGAGGAGGTTCGCAGGGCTGGCGGCAATCCGGTCATGTGGAAGACGGGGCACTCGCTGATCAAGGAGAAGATGTCGGAGACTGGTGCGCCGATTGCGGGCGAGCTCTCCGGCCATATCTGCTTCGCCGACGGCTACTACGGCTTCGACGACGCCCTGTACGCCGCCTGCCGCCTCTGCAGTATGCTGGCCGCCTCCGACCGACCTCTCTCGGCAATGGTGGACGACCTGCCAAAGCGCGCGTCCAGCCCCGAAATCCGGATCGAGGTCGCCGAGGAGGAGAAGGCCGGGCTGGTGGAGCTGGCTAGTCGGCACTTCGCGGCGCGCTACGAGGTCGAGACGATCGACGGCGTGCGCGTGCTCTTTCCCACCGGGTGGGGGCTAATCCGGGCCTCCAACACCCAGCCCGTGATCGTGGCCCGCTACGAGGCGAGGACCGCAGAGGATCTCGCGGACATTCGGGCCGAGATCGAGGGGTGGCTTGCCCGTCGGGGGGTCGCGGTGGATGGACTGGGCTAGCTGGCGCTAGCGGTCGAACACATTAGGAATCCGCATGGGTTGCTGGCCGAACCGCACGCGATTTCGAATCGCATGTCCCCTGCCTCTGTCTTCTTGGGGGTGAAGGCGAGCCGGAAGCGCCGCGGGTTAGGTGGCGAAGAAATCTCCCGAACTCAATCGCACCTCGGGCCCTGCCAATCCGTGAGTTGGTGCAGCCAATAATCGAACTCGTTTGTGTCCGGCGCACAAAGGCCGTCGTTTCTGTGCCAATAGAACCATTTTATCGCCGATAGGTTGAGGAAATCGGGCGGAATCGTGCCAGTCAGCGAATTGAAGTGGAGATGCAGGTGCAGGAGATTCGACAGATTGCCCAGCTCGGGCGGGATCGCACCGGTTAGCGAATTGCCGTGGAGAAGCAGGGCTCGGAGATCCCACAGACTCCCCAGCTCGGACGGTATCTCGCCGGTCAAGGAATTGTGGTCGAGTTGCAAGATGCGGAGATTCGCAAGGTTGCCCAGCTCAGGCGGAATCTCGCCGATTAGCGAATTTTCGTCGAGATCCAGGTATTGGAGATTAGATAGGTCGCCCAGCTCAGGGGGAATCGCGCCGGTCAGGGAATTGTTGCTGAGGTCCAGATCAACAACCCAGCCGCCCGAATCGGTGCTCACCCCGTGCCACTCGTCAAGGGGCTTGTCGGTCTTCCAGTTTGTGTTGTCGGTCCAGCCGTCGCCGCCCAGTCGGTCGTACAGGATGTGCAACACTACCCGGTCGGCGAGGGGAACAATTGCCGTGAAGTCCTGCGTTGCCGAGAAACTGCCGTCGGAGGCCGTCACGGTGACCTCCGCGCTCCCACTCGCCACCCCCGTGACCGCCAGGGAGTCACCCGAGATGGCGACGGTCGCCACTTCGGCGTTGGAGGACGAGGCCTCATAGCTGAGCTCGTCTCCGTCCGGGTCGCTGAAGTACCCCGCGAGACCCGTCGACTCGGTGCCGCCGACCTCGACCCTCAGCTCCGGTATACTCCCGACTTCAACTGGCGGCTGGGTCTCGCCGCACCCGACCACCCAGGCGGCGACCGCGACCAGGACGGAGACGCTCGGGGCAAGCCGAAGAGCGCCGCTAGTTCCGTGGCGATGGGTATCTCGGTGGCGGAAATCTACAGGCATGGCACGCACCCTGTTGGCGGATCGATCTGTGTCAATTCAATCTATCATGGAAAATGGCCCATGTGCAAGGATCCAGACGGGCGCGCGACGTCCGACAACCTCCAGCCCGGCGCTTCGCCGCCCGCGCCAGGTCAGGGACTTCCTTGCCCGCCGTCGGGATTATCGCATCGGCGTCGGGATCGGGACGTGGCCGCATGTCGATGTCCGGGGGTGCCTTAGCCTGCTACCGCACGAGCCGCTGGCGGAGGCCGCTCTTGCGACGAGGGGCCACGTTCGCTACCTTAAACATTGGGAGCAAATAGCGGTTCCCGATGTAGTGGACGCCATCTCCCGGCGGCCTGGGAGAGGTGGAGAAACATATGTTCACCGTCCGTCCGTCCGCCTGGAATAAAGGTGCGCTTCTAGCGCTTTTTTCCGCAGGATCCGCCCTGCTGGTCGCCACCTGCATCGACGACGACCTGTCAGATGCTCCGATGTCGCCCGCCGCTAGTGCTAGCGATGCTCTGACCGACGACGAGCTCGGCGAGAGCCCCCAGCAGCTCGCGCTGGCTCGGGAGATCCCCGGCTTCGGCGGGGTCTGGTACGAACCCGGCGAGGGAAGTCGCTCTGAAGGTCGTATCGTGTTGGCGCTGACCGAGGATGGCATCGGCGACCTGCCGAGGGCCCGAGGGGCGGTCCTCGCCGCAATGGGCCAGTTCGCGCCGCCGACCGCCGATGCCCCCGAGATGCTCGGCCGCGTGGTCGAGCACACCTTCCTGGAGATGGCCGAGCACCGCGCCCGCCTCCGCCCCCACCTCTTCGAGATGGACGAGGTCGTGAGCCTCAGCGTTGACGAGGAGTTCAACCGCATCAAGGTCGGGGTGACGGATTTCGCCTTCGCGTCGGCGGTGGAGGAGGTCGCCGCCGATCTGGGAGTGCCGGTGGCGATGCTCGAGATCGTCCGGGGCTCTCCCGTGGAGCACTTGGTGGCGACCGTTGACGACTCGCCCGGCAACCCGCCGCCGGCCCCGGCCGATTGGCCCCGCACACTCACGGACCGGATTCCCGATCGCCGGCTTGCGGGCGGATATGAAGCGGGAAACCGTGTTACACTAGGCTATCCCTGTACGATCGGATTCACCACTTTGTCGAGTGTCTGGACGTTGGAGGGCCGGACGAAGGGCTTCGTCTCGGCCTCCCACTGCACGCGGGTTCCACACGGGCCGGACCAGATAGATAGCGACTGGAAGCAGCCGCACGATTACTTCACCGACTTCAAGGGTGGTCTGGTAGGCGAGGAGCTGTGGGATCCGGAGGCCGAGAGCTGTGAGCACGGGAGGTGCAGGCATGCGGACGCCGCGCTGATGGAGGTGGACGAGGACTCGGCAGGGATCGCACTTGGGAAGATTGCCCGCACCACGGAGGCTCAGGAGCATTGCGACCTAACTGTGCCAGTGGGTGGATGCAAACTCGGGATTAACAGCAGGAACCCTACCTTCACGATTATCTTTGAGCGCCCGTATCCGTGGGTAGGTCGGTCGATACACAAGGTTGGCCGTACGACAGGATGGACCTATGGCACGGTACAAGAGACATGCGTTGATGGGAGAGATCGACACGATGTTTGGATCTACTGCAGTCTCGTGCTCGAGCTGTTTGCGAGTAATGGCGACAGCGGTGCCCCGGTGTTCATGATCGACGACTATAGTCGTGATAGTTCAGAGGTTCACCTGGTTGGCATCGTGTGGGGGCTCCGCGACGACGGGACCGTCGCAATATCGAGCATGGCCCAGATCCGGAGGGAGTTCATGGACCAGGGGCAGTCCTTCCTCACCTATTTGCCATTAGGTAGCCTGCCGCCAGAGATCAAGGATATAGAGGGGCCGCGGAATCCGCCAAAATCGAACCCGCCAGCGTTCTTCGAGTGCAGGTGGATTGCATTAGTGAAGTCGGAGGGGGTGCAGCCGCCGACGTACGAGTGGTCCGGAGTGTTGTCGGGCACAGGCAATCCGCTGGTGGCGAGAACCCCGAGCGAGCACACGGAAGGATGGTTGTATGTGAAGCTGACCGACGCGGCTGGCCGGATCGCAGAGGACTCGATCTACATCAACACGGTTGATGGGAACAGCCACGAAAAATACTGCACTGAATATGACGATACAGGGGTTTAGGCCATCCAGATGACGGGCTCGACGCTACTTGCCACCGTCGCCCTGCCGCAGGCGGCGCTGGTCGGGGAGGTGCGCGACAGCATCACCCTGGAGCCGGTCGCCTTCGCCGAGGTGACGGTGGCGCACGCCGAGGCGGCCGATCCGGGCATCCCTTCGGTGCGCGCCGACCGCCACGGAGCGTTCGTACTTCGCGCTGGGCCGCTCGAAGGCCCGTACCGGGTCGTCGCGAGGGCTCTCGGGTACGCAGTCTGGGAGCAGGTGCTGGAGTCGATGCCCAACGGTGCCTTGACGGTGCTGCTCTCGCCGATTCCGAGCGATCTGGAGGCCCTTGTGGTGGGTGGTGGACGGGCTGGAGATCCACTTTCGCTCTCGCGGGACGCCTTCGTGATCGACTCGCATGTAATGGAGACGATGCCGCCGGTGCTCGAGTCGGACGTGCTTAGGGTGGCGTTAATTTCGCCCTCGGCTTCTCCGCCCTCCGACTACCTCTCGGTGCCCTTCATTCGGGGCGGGACGGCCGAGGGCACTCCGGTGCTCCTCGACGGCGTGCGGCTCTTCAACGCCTTCCACGCAGGGGGATTCGTCTCGGCGATAAACCCCGAGGCGGTGGATCACGCCAGGGTGCTTCCGAGCTCTGGGGGCGAAGCCTTCGGGGTTGGCTCGCTCTCCGGGGCATTCGACATCGCCACGCGCGACGGCGCTCGGGACCGGACGAGGACGTCCGGGGCGCTGGGGATCGGGTCGGCGCGGCTGACGGTAGAGGGACCCGTGGGGCAGAGCACCTCCTTTCTGGCTAGCGGCAGGCGCACCTGGATTGACCGGGTGACGCAGGCGGCCGAGCTCGCGGGGCTGATCGAGGAGCACATTCCCTACTTCTTCCGCGACCTGCACGGCAAGGTGACCTCCGACCTGGGCGGGGTGCGCCGTCTATCGGTGAGCGGATACCTGAGCACGGAGTCGTTCTCGACGCCCCGGATCTCCTCAAGTCGCGATACCGTCCCAGATCGCGATACCGTCCGCAGGGGCAACTGGGACATGCACGGAGGCGGCTCGGCGTTGTCGGTGCACTACCGCGACCGCGTGGGCGACGGCGGAATCCTGGACGCGCGCCTGATGCGCGGGCGCTTCGCGAGCGACCTCTACTCGCGGGCACGGGCATCGGTGGGTTTCGACGGCCCACCAGTGGACGACGCCGATCCTGCTGACGGAAGATACGACACGCTGGTCAACGGCAGTGGGTCCATGATATCGGAAGGCGCCGAGGCCGAGGTCTCCTGGCGCGAGGGCCGGTCGCGATTCGCGGTTGGGGCCCGGGCCGAGAGGCTGCACGGCGATCTCGACCTAGCTGCCGACGAGCACTGGCTGGTGCAGACATTTTCGGTGCGGCGTTCGCTCTGGCGCATCGCTGCCCATGCGCAGGCGGAGTCGCCTCTGGCGGGTGGCTTCGGCGCCCGTGGCGGGGCGAGGGTGGACCGCTTCACCGGACTCGGAGCGACCACTCTCGGCGGCTTCGCCGAGCTGGCCTACCGAGCGCCATCGTGGGGAGCGCGGGTTGCGGGAGCGCGCTCGCATCAGGCGCTGGCTTCGACGCGCGACGAGGAGGCGCTCATGGCGAGCTACCTGGCCTACGACTTTCTGGTGCCGGTGGGCGGCGGACCGGTGCCCGCCAATACGGAGGTCACGGTCGGGTGGGACGGTGAGCTCGGACCCCTGCGGCTGCGGGTGGACTCCTACTGGCGCTGGCTCGAGAACCTCAGGATGCCGCACTACGGGGCCCGCGTCCTCGATCGCCCGGTGCTCGGCGACCCTGGGCTCTGGGAGCTGGCCGAGGGCAGCGCGAGGGGCATCGAGACCTCGTGGAGCTGGGTACGGGAGAGAGGGTTATCGGTTTTGGGAAGCTACCGGTGGGCGGTCGTCACCCGCACGCAGGAGGGCATTGCGTACACGCCGCGCTTCCACCGGGACCATGAGCTGGAGATGTTGGCGGCGTATCGCGGCGTCCTCGGATCGGTGTCCGCGCAGTTGTCGTTCCGTTCCGGCCAGCCTCAGACCCCCTGGCTGGGCGATGTCTGGCTCCCGGGCTACCGGGATTCCTTTGGCCACGCTGCGCGGGTCGGCGGCTGGTACAACTCCGGTCGCCTTCGCCACTACGCCCGCGTCGACGTCTCGTGGCGTCGCGAGTGGCGGGTGGGGTGGTTCGGGGGTGGGGAGCTGACCCCCTACGTCTCGGTGGCCAACCTCTTCGACACCCCGAACGTGGTCGCGTGGCTGCCGACGTGGGATGGAGAGGAGTGGAGCGCTCAGATCCCCCTGGTTCCATTCGCCGGCGTGGAGTTTCGGTTTTGAGGGCGCTCGCCGGCAGCTTGTGGGGGGGTTGTCCAGGGGCTGCCAGACCCGCCGCCGGGGCCGCTCTGGCGCTGGTCGCTGCGCTGGGGTGCGACCTCCCTCATCCGGCGTCGCCGGACCCGTACTGGGTGGGGATCGCGTCGCTCCTGGAGGTCGGCGAACGCGAGGCCTACATCTTGGCAAGATACCAGGCGTGGCACGTCTCCGAGTTCGACCCCCGCTTGGGCCGGGAGCCCGCAATCGCCGTTTCGCTGGAGGGGCCGGGGTGGACGGTGCCCCTTGCAGACACCGTTGTCCAGCGGAACTGCGGACTGTTGGGAGTTTTCAATTTTCTCGACGCAAAGGGCGATGTCTGCCTGCGCGGCACGCTGCCGGAGGCTATCCGCTCCGGCGTCGAGTACCGTCTAAGCGGCGTGACCGAGCATGGTCCCTTCACCGGCCGGACGGTAGCGCCGCAGCCCACTGTCCTGCTGGAGCCCGAGTCCGACACCGTGCTATTCCGGGCGATCGACATGTGGGTACCTAACTCCGGACTGTGGGTACCGGTGCGATACCGCTTCGGCTCGGACGTTGGCACGAGAATCGGTGAGATGGGTGGGACGGTCACCCCATTTAGGACTACGATACTGGTGGGTGCCGAGTCGGGCAGAGTCAGATTCGATCCCGACACCATGGTACGGTCGCCCGATCCCGTAGCGGTGCCAGTACCAATGCGGCTCGCCGGAGTGGGACGGAACTACACCCGATTCCTGGAGAACACGGTTCCCCTCAGAAACGACGTCGACCACTTTCTTGTGCTCAGGCCCTGGCCGGAGACCGGCATCGAGGGGGAGGGGGTGTATGGCTACTTCGATGGCGTGAGCTTCTCGCGTACGGTCACCGTCGTGGTAGAATTCCCCGGGGTGGAAGAGGACGAGCCGGGATCCTAGCGCCCTGGGGCCGGATGCGGGGCGGCGCCGTTGCGGTCGTCATCGCCGCCCATGATAACCCCTCTGCTAGGGTCGGCTGCGTGAATTGCGCCCCGCGAGTCTCCAGAGTACGATGTGCCCGATGAGCTCTCAAGACGAATGGTGGAGTCCGTGGCGCCCGAACGGGAGCTCGCTCGTCCTGCACGTCGATCTCCGACCCCACCCTGACCGCGAGGAACGGGCCCTGGAGCTGCTCGACGAACACGAGCGGGCGCGCTGGAAGAGGTTCGTGGTCAGGGGGGCGCGACGGCGATACGCGCTGTGCCGCGCGGCGCTGAGGATCAACCTCTGCCAGCGGCTCGGGTGTACCAACGACGAGCTGACCTTCGGCTATCGGGAGCACGGCAAGCCCTTCGCCATGGTCAACGGCAGGCCTGCTGCCGCCAGCTTCAACGTGAGCCATAGCGGTCTGCACGGCCTGATCGGGTTCGCCGCAGGCTCCGGTTTCGGCGTGGACCTGGAGGTGCGCAGGCCCGACCGGGACTTTGACGGCATCGGGAGCCGCGTCTATGGACCGCGCGAGCAGCGCGCGTTGGCCGACTCCGGACCCGGGAAGGCGGAGCTGTTCTACCGGTTGTGGAGTCTGAAGGAGGCGCTGATCAAGGCCTTGGGCACCGGCTTCTCCCTGAGCCCCGCGCGCTTCGAGGTACCGCCCGTGATGCTCGAGGGCCAGCGGTCCGCCATCTTCCGCTTCCCACACCTGCCTCACGACCAGTACCGGCTGGAGGATCTCGGGGAACCCCGGTTCGCCGCCGCCCGCGCATTCCGCCTCTCCTAGAACATATCTAAGGGCCGGCCCCTGCCGCAGTTGCCCCGCGTGGGAATGAGTGATATCAATCGCCGCTCGACAATGATATCACTTCTTGGGGAATGGGGCTCGTGGGAGTGGGCTCGCTTGCAAACGGTAGGCGGCCACGGGAACCGCGTCAAAGACCTGGCGAGCGGCGATCAGCCGCTCACACTTGCGCGGCGGTGCTCGCCCGCCGTAACGTTACAGCATGGCACAGACGGCGGCACAACGAATGGCGCGCTACCGGGCGCGGCGGAAGGCACGGGCGCAGGCGGAGCGTGAGCGCCTCCAGGCGCTGGAAGACGCGGCGGCCGCGCTCGAGGAGAAGCTCCGGACCATGGCCCGCGCTCCCGGAGACCCGCCGGGGGCCGCCCACCGCCAGGCGTGGACCGGAGCCCTCGATGCGTGGCGGGACACCTTCGGCGGCCTCATGGAGGTGCGGCGATGACCTGGCCCGGATGGGGAGAGGTCCTGCCCTTGCTCGCCTCGCTGCTGGCCGCGTTGGGAGCCGTGATCGGGGGTATGGTGGCGCTCGCACGGTTGGCGCGCCCCTGATGCGCGAGGCGGCAAGGGCAGCGTCCGACGACATGCGCGGCGAGGTCAAAGCGGAAGTCAGAGCGTTGGCCGAGAAGCTGGCGACCAACGACTTCCCCCACGTCGAGGCCCGGATCGAGAGGGGTCTGCAAGACGTGGGGGAGCGAATCGACAGGGTGGAAGCCCGAATCGGGGAACGGCTCGACCGGGCGCGCCAAGACCGGAAGGACATGGAGGTACGGATCGGGGAACGGTTCGACCGCATGGAGGCCCATCTGCTGGCGGCGGTTCAGCGGCGACCGAACACGGACGACCCCGAAGTCTGAACACGGCTGGTGGCTGCGGAGACCTCCACCGATCCGATTTCCACCCGACCCCTTCGGGGGCGGCTCCCTGAGCCGTCCTGGAGGCCCTCCAGAGCCGTGGGGAGAACGCCTCGCTTCCCTCGGTCGAGGCCCAGCCCGCGCCACTTGTCGCCGTCCCACCTGGGGGCCAGGGGCCAGCGCAACCGCAACGGTAGACTTTCCGGCCTCCCCCGGCCCCGCCAGCATTGCCACTTCACCGGCGCACAGCACGGTCCCACAGCGTTCGGGGGTGGCGTCGGGGTCGCCCGTGTCGCGCCACAAAACCGGAGCCGGTAAGCGCTGCCACTAATCGGAGTGATATCACCATGACCACGACAGTGATATCGCTTTCGCGCGGCCTTGTCTACCGCTCACTGCCGGGCACCGCCCCCATCAGCCCCGGCGGGGCCTGCTACATCTCTCGCGCCAGGAGGGGATGCGCGATCCCTGCGGGCCCGGCGGCCGCCTAGTCGCCGTTCGCCCTGGCGGGCGTCGATCCCGACCCAGCCGCCACACACGCAATCCACGCGGGAGCCCCTGCGGCGCTGGTCGCGGAGCGGCTGGTGGTGCTCCGGCCGGTCGCATCCGCGGCCCGGGGCGAGCGCCGACCCGATCTCACTAAGGACAGGGTATCTAGCGCCCCGCGTCGCCGTCCCGCACCGTGACCCTTCCCGCCGCCCCGGTTATCGTTGTAGCGGAGCCGCGCGAACACCGGGATCGCCCCGACCCTCGCGCTGTAAGAAGCGCCCACCCCAGTCTGGAGGGATCTGGAGGAGCGTCGCATGCCCCCTCCCAGCTCCATGCCCGCCCGCTTCGCCCCCGGAGAGCCGATCGCCATCGTCGGCATGGCGTGCCGGTTCCCCGGCGCGACCGATATCGAGGCCTTCTGGCGCCTCCTGGAGACTGGCGGAAACGCGGTCACCGAAGGGGTGCCGGGCTCGGGCGAGGGACGCTGGGGCCAGATCTTCGGCGACAACCCGGTCGAGAGCGCGGCCTGCCGCTTCGGTGCCTTCGTCGACGACATCGACCTCTTCGACGACGCCTTCTTCCGGATCTCCCCGGTGGAGGCCGAGCTGCTCGATCCTCAGCAGCGCATGATGCTGGAGGTCAGTTGGCAGGCCCTTGAGGACGCGGGCATTGACCCCGATCGCCTAAGGAAGAGCCGCACCGGCGTCTACTCCGGGATCAGCAACGACGAGTACCGCATGCTGGTGGTGGATTCGGCCAAGCCCTCCGAGGCTGCGGCGTGCCTCTACGCCCTGAGCGGCACCAACCTGAACGGGACTGCGGGCCGCGTCTCCTTCGTGCTCGGGCTGAACGGCCCGGCCAAGGCGGTGGACGCCGCCTGCGCGTCGGCGATGGTGGCGATCAACGACGCGGTCGCCGACCTGCAGCAGGGCAGGGCGGATCTCGCCATCGCGGGCGGGGTGCAGGCGATCCTGAACGGGCGCATCTACGAGCTTCGCGCGGACGCGATGATGCTGTCGCCCGAGGGGCGGTGCAAGACCTTCGACGCCTCTGCGGACGGGTACGTGCGGGCCGAGGGGTGCGGGGTCGTGGTCCTAAAGCGCCTGTGCGATGCCGAGGCGGACGGAGACCCGATCTGGGCGGTGATCCGGGGCTCGGTGGTCAACAATGGCGGAACCGGGGTCGGGCTGACGGTGCCGAACACCCCTGCGCTCGAGCAGGTCATGGAGGACGCGCTGGCCCAGGCGGGCGTCGATCCGCTGGAGGTGGACTACGTCGAGGCGCACGGAACGGGAACTGCCGTCGGCGACCCGATCGAGCTGGACGCCGTGTCCAGCGTCTACGGTAGGGGGCGCGACGCCGGCAGTCCGCTTCTGATCGGTTCCGTGAAGACGAACATGGGCCACATGGAGTCGGCGGCGGGCGTGGTCGGGCTCATCAAGGCGGCGCTGGTGGTCAGGCGAGGGGTGATCCCGAAGCACCTGCACTTCCGCGATCCCAACCCGGCGGTAGAGTGGGACCGCATGCCTCTCCGCGTGACTTCGGATACGATGGAGTGGCCGGAGCGGGCGGGCCGTCCGCGGGTGGCCGGGGTCAACTGCTTCGGCATCTCGGGAACGAACGCGCACATCGTGGTGGAGGAATACCGTGGGTCGGGGTCGCGGCAGCCGGTCGCGGCGTCGCTTCCCCCGACGCTGGAGCATCTGAAGCTGCCGGACGGGGCCATGAAGCCGCGCCGGGTGCGCCTGCTCCCTCTCTCGGCCAAGTCGGAGGCCGCGCTGAGGGAATCGGCGGGTCGGTATCTGGCGTGGCTCGACAATCGGGACGATCGGGCGGTCCCGGAGGAGGAGGCCGCCCAGACGACGCTTTCGGAGATGGCGTGGACGGCGGGCGTGGGGCGCAGCCACTTCGATCACCGCGCCGGCGTGGTCTTCCGAGACGCCGCGTCGCTCCGACGGGGGCTGGGGGAGCTGGCGGAATCCGGCGAGATCGCGGTACCGCGGCCTGGCGGCGTCGGCAGGGTGGCGTTCGCCTACACGGGGCAGGGAAGCCAGTGGGTCGGGATGGGCAGGGATCTGTACGAGACGGAGCCGGTGGCGCGCGCCGTCCTGGACCGCTGCGAGACGGTTGTCCGCGCAGTGCGGGGCGCCTCTCTCCTGGATGCCATGTTCGGGGGCGGCGGCGCGGAGGGCAGCGGCGAAATGGAGGCAGGAGGCGGCGGGACCAAGGCCGAACTGGGCGACACCGCCTGGGAGCAGCCAGCGCTCTATGCGCTGGGGTGCGCTCTCACCGCCCTCTGGTCGAGCGTGGGCGTCCGTCCCGAGGTGGTGGTGGGGCACAGCGTCGGCGAGATCGCCGCGGCTCAGGCTGCGCGCGTCTTCAGCCTGGAGGACGGCATGCGGTTCGCCTGCGTGCGCGGGGCGCTCATGTCCCAGATGGCGGACGGCGCCATGGCTGCGGTGTTCGCGCCACCCGAGCGGGTGGCGGAGGTCCTGGAGGCGCACAACGCCAGCTTCGGCGGAGTCGGACTCAGCATTTCGGGAGACAACGGCACCCACCAGGTGGTCAGCGGTCCGCTGGAGGAGGTCGAAGCGATCACCGGGGAGTTTGCCTCCACAGGGATCCGGGTCCGGCGGCTGAACACCCGAAAGGCCTTCCACAGCGCCTTGGTGGAGCCCATCCTCGACGCCCTGGAGGAGTCGCTGAAGGGCGTGCCGGTCGCGTCGCCTGCTCTGACCGTGGTCAGCAACCTGACCGGTCGGCCGGTCGATCCCGGCCAGACCCTGGACGGCACCTACTGGAGGCGGCACGCCCGCGAGGCGGTGGCGTTCGCCCGCGGCGTGGAGTCGCTCGCGGAGCTGGGCGTGGATCTGGTGGTGGAGATCGGGCCGCGCCCGGTCCTGGGTCCTATGGCGCTGTCGGCGTGGCCGGAGTCGCCGGAGACCCCGGCGCCAGCAGTGGCCTCCACGCTGAGTCCAGCCGAGGGAGACACGGTTTCGCGAAGCACGGCGGGCGCGGCGGCGGAGGGCGACACGGCTGCACCCCCGGGCCTCGACTTCGCAGAGGCCGTCGCCCGCTCCTACGAGGCGGGACTGCCCATCCGGTTCGAGGGGCTCTTCGCCGGCGAGGCCCGACGGCGCATCTCCATCCCCGGCTATCCCTTCCAGCGGAGACGCCACTGGCTCGAGGCCCCCAGGCGGCGGACGCTCGGGGCGGGCCATCCCCTGCTGGGATCACGGCACGAGTCGGCGCGCGGCGAGGTTGTCTTCGAGACGGAGATCCACCCCTCGGATCCAGACTGGCTGGACCACCACCGGGTGTTCGGGCGAGTCGTGGCCCCGGGCGCGCTGTACGGGGCAATGGCGCTGGCGGCCGCGCGCGCCGAGGGACGCGGGGCGGTGGCCCTCGAAGATGTGCAACTGCAAAGCGCGCTGGTGCTCAACGCGGAGGAGTCCGGGGGGCCGGGCGAGGCCGGGCGTCGGGTGCAGCTGGTGCTCGACGCCGGCGATCCGCTGACCGCGCGCCGCTTCCAGCTCTTCAGCAAGGGCGGCGGCGAGGAGTGGACTACGCACGTGGAGGGACGCCTGTCGCCGGGCGGCTCCGCGCTCCCGCCTGAGGCCCGCGTGCGGATCGACCTGGACGGCCTCAGGGCCCGCCTCGACTCTCTGGACATGGCGGACTACTACCGCGCCCGGGCCGAGACCGGAGTCGACCTCGGCCCCTCCTTCCGCACGCTGCGGAAGGCTTGGTCCGGTCCCGGGGAGGCGCTGGGCGAGGTCTCCCTCCCCGAAGGCCTGGGCTCGCACCGACTGGACCTTCATCCGCTCGTCCTGGACGGCTGCTTTCAGGTCATGGCGGCGGCGCGCGATCTGACGGGACCGCACGGCTCGGTCACCTACCTGCCCTTCGGGTGGGAGCGGCTCTGGCTCACGAGGGACCGCCTCCCGGACCGGGTGGTGTGCCATGTGCGCCTTAACGAGCGGCCCGCCCGGGGCGATGCGAATGCGGACGAAGCGCCCGAGGTCCTGACCGGCGAGCTTCGCATCTACGACCGCAGCGGGGTGCTGCTCGGGGGCCTGAGCGGCCACACGGTGAAACGGGCGACGCGCGCCGCGCTCCTATCGACGGTCGAGGGCGTCCAGGACCTGCTCTACGAGGTCGTATGGCGGGAGTGCGCCCTGCCGCCGGGAATGCCCTCGGCGGACTTCTTTCCGAGCCCGGCAGCGGTGAAGTCGGAATCGCGGCTCTTCTCGGAACATCTGATTCAGGCGGAAGTCGACCCGGACGACCGCGCCGCGCTGCTGACCGATTTGGAGCACTGGTCGTGGTCCTACGCGCTGGCCACCCTGGACAGGCTGGGTTGGCGGCGCAGCCGCGGCGAGACCGTGGACCCCGAGACTCTGCGGGAACGGCTCGGCGTCAATCCGGAGCACCGACGCCTCTTCCGGCGAATCCTCGAGATGATCGCCCGGCCGGGGGTGCTCGCCCAGGACGGGTCCGGCTTCGTCGTCGCGGTGGGATCGGAGGATCCGTGGCCCGACGTCCTCCCGCCCGCCCCGGACGCGCACGCCGCCGTGATGGCCCGGCGGTATTCGCACGGCCTGACGGAGGTGGGACTCTTCCGGCGTTCCGCCGGCGCCTTGCCCGACGTGCTCCGCGGCCGCGAGGACCCGCTCACCCTGCTCTTCAGCAGCGGAGAGCCGACCGCCGCCGACCTCTACCTCAAGGCGCCCGTGGCGCGCGCCGCGAACGGGCTCCTGGAGGAGGCGGTCCGGCAGCTCCTGGGCACCATCCCCGAAGGACGCCGCCTGCGGGTGATCGAGGTCGGGGCGGGCACCGGTTCGGCCACGGCCTCTGTGCTGCCGCTCCTGCCCGAGGGACGCTTCGACTACATGTACACTGACATCTCGGCCGGCTTCTTCGCCGAGGCGGAGGCCCGGTTCGGGGACGGCGGCGGATGCATCGAGTACCGTCCGCTGGACATCGAGAAGGACCCTGTTCGGCAGGGTTTCGCTGCCCACGGCTACGACCTCCTTCTGGCGTCCAACGTGCTCCACGCGACCCGGTACCTGGAGGAGACGCTCGGGCACTGCCGCCGTCTGCTCGCGCCCTCGGGACAGCTGGTCGCCCTCGAAAACCTGAGCGGCCTGGGGTGGATGGACCTCACATTCGGGCAGCTCGACGGCTGGTGGCGCTTTGCCGACGACTACCGACCGGATCACGCCCTGGCGAGCCCGGCGGTGTGGCGGTGCGCGCTCGGCGACGCCGGCTTCGAGGCGGTCGAGGTGCTCGGACCTGACGAGACCGACTTGGAGCGGACCCCGGACAAGGGGGTGATCGTGGCCTGCGGACCGGCCCAGGTGCGGGAGCCGCGGGGCGTGTGGATCCTGGCGGCGGACGAGGGGGGCGAGGCGGCGCAGTTGGCCGGCGACCTGGCGGCTCGCAACCAGACGGTGGTGCTGGCCGCCGCTGGCGAGCCGGAGGGCGAGTGGCCGGATCTGGACGGCCCCGGTGTCTTCGCCGCGAGGGTGGAGATGGAGCGACGCGGGTCGTGGCGGTCGCTCATCGAAGGCCTTCCGGGTGACGTGCCGTTCAACGGCGTCGTGCATCTCATGGCGCTCGATGGCCACGGGGAGGACGCGACGACCGGGGTGGTGGCCTCTGACATCGAACGCATGGGAGCGAGCGCCCTCGCCATGGTGCAGGGCGTGGCCGACTCGGGCCTCGCGCCGGAGAAGGGCGTCTGGTTCGTTACCCGTGGCGCACAGGTGCTGGAGCGCGAGCGCGGAGGGGAGCTGGCCGGCGCGGTGCTCTGGGGCTTCGGCAAGGCCGTGGCGCGGGAGGCCGCGCACCTTCAGCCCCGCATGATCGACCTGGATCCGCGCGAGATGGCACTCGATCCAGACCTCGCCAACGAGCTCCTCTATCCCGACTCCGAGAACCACGTCGTCCATCGCTTCGGACGCCGAAGGGTCGCGCGCCTGATCCGGGCGGAGTCGGAGGGGGCGCGGCTGGCGCTGCCGGAGGAGACCGACTGGGTGCTTGCTCCGGATCCGGGCGGGGTGTTCGACCGGCCGTTCGTGCAGCCGCTGCCAGCGCGTCCCCTGGAGCCCAGGGAGGTTCGCGTCGCCGTGAGCGCGGCCGGGCTCAACTTCTGGGACGTCTTCCGCTCCCTGGGGTTCATCGAGGAGGGGCTACTGGGCAGGGAGATGTGCGGCCATGTGGTCGAAGTCGGGTCGGAGGTGTCCCGCATCTCGGCGGGCGACCATGTGGTGGGGATGGGATTCGGGGCCTTCGGGCCGCAGATGATCACCCATGAGGAGCTGGTGGCCCCCGCTCCGGCGGGGATCTCGCAGACCGGACTCGCGACTATACCTAGCGCCTTCGTGTCGGCGGCCCTCTCCTTCGAGTACTCCGGGCTGGAGGCTGGCGAGCGGGTCCTGATCCACGCTGGCGCGGGCGGCGTGGGGCTGGCCGCCATCAAGTGGGTGCGGGCGGCGGGCGCGGAGGTCTTCGCCACGGCGAGCGCCCCCAAGCAGGCGCATCTGCGGTCGCTCGGCGTGAAGCACGTCTTCGACAGCCGCACCACGGCCTTCGGCGAGGGGATCCTGGAGGCGACCGGCGGTGCCGGCGTGGACATCGTGCTGAACAGCCTCACCGGGGAGGGCTTCATCGACGCGAGCCTGGCCTGCCTGAGGCAGGGCGGCCGCTTCGTGGAGATGGCCCGGAGGGACATCCTGACCGAGGAGGAGATGGCGGCGGCGCGTCCGGACGTCTCCTACGATATCCTGGAGCTCGACGTCCTGAAGAAGACCGATCCCGAGTGGGTCGGGAGGGTGCTGCGCGATGTGATGGCGCGAATCGCCGCAGGCGAGCTCGAACCGATCATCCACAGCCGGTGGCCGCTGGCGGAGGCGGGCGCCGCGCTGAGCTTCATGCGCTCGGCCCGGCACCTAGGGAAGATCGTCGTGACCGCGCCCCCGCTGTCGGGCGGCCGGCTGCGCCGGGACGGCACCTATCTCGTGACGGGGGGGCTGGGGGGGATCGGATGTGCCGTGGCCGAATGGCTCGCGGACCGGGGCGCGGGGGCGATCGTGCTCAACGGGCGCCGCGCGCCCGACCCCCCCGCCGAAGAGACGATCCGTCAGCTCAGGGAACGCGGCGTGACGGTCGAGGTGGCTCTGGCGGATGTGGCCGACGAGGCCGCGCTGGACCGGATGCTGGCCGAGCTGGACCGGCGTCTGCCGCCGCTCGCGGGGGTGATCCACAGCGTGGGCGTGCTCTCCGACGGGGCGCTCACCAACCAGAGCTGGGATAGCTTCGAGCAGGTGCTCCGCCCCAAGATCCTGGGCGCGTGGCATCTGCACCGCGCGACGATGGACCGCGATCTCGACGTGTTCGTCCTCTTCTCGAGCCGGGTCGGGGTCATGGGCAATCCCGGCCAGGCGAACCACGCCGCCGCCAACGCCTTCCTGGACCAGCTGGCCGGCCACCGGCGTGCGCTGGGGCTTGCCGGGCAGGCGATCGCCTGGGGGGCGTGGTCGGAGATCGGCGAGGCCGCGGAGCAGCGTGAACGGATCGACCAGCGGCGGTCGGCGCTTGGCGGGCGGTGGTTCACTCCGCAGCAGGGAATCAGGGCCTTCGATCGCCTGGTGCGCCAGGATGTGACGAACTCCGTCGTTATGGCGATGGACTGGGCGGTCTTCGAGGAGGCGGTGGAGGAGCGGCCGCCCCTGCTGGAGGAGCTGCTTTCTGCAGCCTCGCAGGGCGAAGCGGACTCCTCGGCCGCCCCGAAGGACATCCTTGCGCAGGTCGGCGAAGTCCCCGCTGCAGAGCGGGAGAATGTGCTGGTCTCCTTCCTCCAGGGCGAGGTGCAGGCCGTGCTGCGGCTGCCGTCGGCCCCGGCGCCGACGGTCGGGTTCATCGATCTGGGGATGGACTCGCTGATGGCCGTCGAGCTCCGCAACCGGCTCAACCGCGCCCTGGCGGGAGCCTACACGGCGCCCAACACCCTGGTCTTCGACTACCCGGACATCTCCGCGCTGGCGGGGCACCTGGCGGGCGAGCTGATCGAGGACGGAGTTGCTCCCGTGCCCGGGGCCACGCCCGAGCCTGTGGGAGAGCCGGGAGCTCTCCGCGAGCCGGGACCTCTGCGCGAGCCGCAACTATTGCAGAAATCGCAACAGTTGCGAGAGGAGGCACCGCGCACGCCCACTGCACCCCCGGACGACGCCATCGCGATCGTGGGCATGGCGTGCCGCTTCCCCGGTGCGGCCGACCTCGACGCCCTCTGGCGCCTTCTCGAAGGCGGCCGGGACCTGGTGACCGAGGGGCGGCTCGACCCCGGTCCCTGGAAGGGTGTGGCGGGGGACCCGGATGACCCGCGCGACGCCGTCCGGCGCGGTGCCTTCCTCGAAGACATCGACAGCTTCGACGCCGGCTTCTTCGGCATCAGGCCGATCGAGGCGCGCACGATGGATCCGCGCCAACGGCTCCTGCTGGAGACCACATGGCACGCCCTGGAGGACGCCGGGATCGATCCATCGGCGCTGCGGGGCAGCTCCACGGGCGTCTACGTGGGCGTCGGCAACGGCGACTACCGGGACGTTGCCTCCGCTGCCGGCGAGGATCACGGCTACCTGGGCACGACCATCAGCGTGACCGCTGGCCGAATCGCCTTCGCGCTCGGCCTAAACGGGCCCGCCGTGCCGGTGGACCTGGCGTGCGCCTCCGCGCTGGCCGCACTGCACCAGGCCGCCGGCGCGCTGCGCCAGGGGGAGGTGGGGCTGGCCCTCGTTGGCGGCGCGAACGCGATCCTCTCTCCAGATGTCGGGATCTTCATGCGCGAGGCCGGAATGCTCTCGAAGCGGGGCCGATGCAGGACCTTCGACTCCGCCGCCGACGGCTTCGTGCGCGGCGAGGGGTGCGGGATGGTCGTGCTGAAGCGTCTGGGCGAGGCGGTGGCCGACGGCGACCGCATCTGGGGCGTGATCCGGGGATCGGCGGTGAACCAGAACGGGGCGAGCGCGGGGCTAACCGTCCCCAACGGGCCGGCTCAGGAGCAGGTGATCGAGATGGCCCTCGCGCACACCGGAATCGCTTCTGCGGAGGTGGACTACCTGGAGGCGCACGGAGCCGGCTCCGACCTGGGCGACCCCATCGAGGTCCTCGCGGCTTCTGCGGTCTACGGACGGGGACGACCTGCGGAGCGTCCGCTCCTGATGGGCTCAGTCAAGACCAACCTGGGCCATCTGGAGGCCGCGGCGGGAGTTGCCGGTCTGATCAAGGTTGTCCTGGCGATGAACCGGGGCCGCATCCCGAAGCAGCTTCACTTCGACGATCCGAGCCCGCACCTGGAGTGGGACCGGCTCCCGGTGCGGGTCGTCTCGGAGCCGACCGAATGGCCCGCCCAGCCGGACCGTCCTGCGCGCGCTGGCGTGAGCTCCTTCGGCATCTCGGGGGCGAACGCACATGTGGTTGTGGAGGCGGGGGCTGCCTGTCAGGACGGAGCGGCGGTCAGGGATCCGATCTCGGCTCCCCCATGGGCGCCGGGCCGCGCGTTGGTGGTGTCCGCCGAGCTGCCCGGGAAGGTGGCCCCTCTGCCGGCTCCGCAAGTCGACTTCGCTCCGAGGGAGACTCGCGTCCTTCCCCTCTCCGGCAAGTCTCCGGCGGCGCTGCGGGGGCTGGCCAGGCGGTACCTTGGGTGGCTGGACGAGCACGAGCAGGCGTTCGCGACCAGTGCGGAGGGCGGCGCGGCCGGGGTCCTGCTCGCCGACATGGCCTGGACGGCAGGCGTGGGACGCTCTCACTTCGCAAGCCGCGCAGCCGTCTCGTTTCACGACGCCGGGTCGCTACGGAAGGGATTGACCGCCCTGATCGAGGCTGAGCTGGGGCCGGAGCCCCGAGGATTGCCCGAGCCTCCCTCGCCCCCCAGAACCGCCTTCGTGTACCCCGGCGAAGGAGGCGAGCACATCGGAGTGGGACAGGAGCTCCACGCGACCGAGCCCGTGGTGCGCGCGGTGCTGGATCGGTGCGACGCGGCGCTGGCGGCGAAACTAGGCGGTGCCTCCCTCCTCGAGGTGATCTTCGGGAGGGCGGACGCGGCCGGCAGGATCGGCGACCCCGCATGGGCGCAGCCGGCCGCCTACGCGCTTGCCTGCGCGCACACCGCCCTGTGGGCGAGCGTGGGCGTGCGCCCCTCAGTGGTGGCCGGCCACGGCGTCGGAGAGCTGGTCGCCGCGTGGGCTGCGGGCGTCTTCACGCTGGAGGACGGGCTTCGCATCGCCGCAGCCCGCGGTGTCGCGCTGGCCCGGCCGAGGGTGCGCATGGCGGTTGCGGTGCCCACTGGCGACCTCTCCGCCCCAGATCTTGACCCGCTGGACGAGCTGGAGGCGGCGTGCGCCGGGGTGACGTTCTCCCGCCCCGAGATTGTGGTGGTCGGCTGGGATGGCGAAGCCGCTGCGGGTGCGGACGGAGCGCTGGACGGCGCGTACTGGCGCAGTCAGGCGGGTGAGCGCCGCCCATCCAGCGACTTGGCCCCCGCCCTTGCGGACGCGGGGGTGGAGCAGGTCGTGGAGATCGGCCCGGGGCCCGGGAGAGGTGCCATCCCGCTAGGCGAGTGGTCGAAAGCGGGCCATGGAGGCGGTCACGCCCCTGCGGCCGACCGCCCGGAGCGCCCCTTCGCGGAGTCGGTCGCGCGCGCCTACGAGGCGGGTCTGCCGGTCTCCTTCGCCGGACTCTTCGCCGGGGAGGCGCGCCGCCGGATTGCACTGCCCGGCTATCCCTTCCAACGCAGACGCCACTGGTTCGCACCAGCGCGGTGAGCCTCTCCGGTAGCCCGTGCCCGTCCTGCGATCGGCTTGCAGCCAGGCGGGAATGATTGGGCTCACATACTCAAGACAACTCTGCCGCCGAGGCTGGCGAGAGAGGAGCTCCGGCGTTGAGTAGGAGCAGACCTTCGCCCCTCTACCAGCCCGACGAGAAGCCCCCTTTCCGGCTCTCGCTCGGCGTCGGCCTCCAGCTTGCGGCGCTCAACGTCGCCGCTGTGATGCTCATCCCCATGGTTGTGATGCGGGCTGCCGGCGTCTCCGACGCCTACCTCTCCTGGGCCGTGCTCGCGTCGGTCGCCCTCTGCGGCTCGGCGACCATTCTGCAGGCTCGGCGAGCGGGTCGCATCGGCATGGGCCACGTGCTGGTCATGGGCACATCCGGTGCCTTCATCCCGGCCTCCATCTCGGCGCTGGATCAGGGCGGCCCGGCACTGCTCGCCACCCTCGTCGCGATCTCCGCGCTGATCCCCGTCCTCCTCTCGTGGCGCCTCTTCCTCTTCCAGCGCGTCCTCACGCCCGCAGTCTCGGGCACCGTGATCATGCTCATTCCGATCACGGTCCTGCCGTTCGTCTCAGGCCTTCTATCCGGCCCGGCAGGCATGGCTCCGCCCCCCGGCGCGCCGCTCAGCTTCTTCGCGACCGTGCTCGTCATCGGCGGCCTTGCGCTCAGGGCGACGGGAGCGCTGCGGCTGTGGGCACCCGTGATCGGCGTCGCACTGGGCTCTGCGATAGCGGCCGGCTACGGCCTCTACGACCTGGAACGCGTCGCCGCAGCCCCCTGGATCGCTCTGCCACAGGTGCAGGTGCCCGGTCTCGATCTCGGCTTCGGCGCTGCCTTCTGGACGCTCCTCCCTTCGTTCCTGCTGGTGGCCGTGATCGCCGCCGTCCGCACGATGAGCAGCGCGGTGGCGGTCCAGCGCGTCTCGTGGCGCCGCCGGAGCCGCGCCATCGACTTCCGGGCCGTGCAGGGTGCGATGGCGGTGGACGGCGCGGGCAACCTTCTCGCCGGACTCTCCGGGACCGTCCCCGGGAGCGCGACCACCACCAGCGTCCCCCTCACCCAGCTCACCGGTGTGGCCGCGCGTGCGGTTGGGATCGTTGCCGGAGCCGCCTTCATCGCCTTCGCCTTCCTCCCGAAGCCCTTCGCCGCGGTGCTCGCCATTCCAGATCCGGTCTTCACGGGCTATCTGGTCGTCCTGCTTGCCATGCTCTTCGCGATCGGCGTGAAGATCGTGGTGCAGGGCGGGCTGGGATACCGCGAGGGACTCGTCGTCGGCATCGCCTTTCTGGCCGGCGTGGGTGCGCAGTACGGCCTGATCCTCCCCGAGGAGACGTCCCGCTTCGCGGGCGGCCTGCTGGAGAACGGCATGAACGCTGGCGGCTTCAGCGCGATCCTCATGACCCTCTTCCTGCGCCTCACGGGGCCGGTACGCAGCCGCCTCCGGACCGCACTCGACCCGTCGCACCTGCCGCGAATCCAGGGTTTCCTCCGGGACTTCGCGACCCGAAGCGGGTGGGGCGAGGCCATGTCCGTCCGGCTGGGGGCCGTCGCCGAGGAAGCGCTGCTCGCGCTCGCGCATCCCGAGGTAACGCAACCCGAGACCCCCCGCGCAAAACGCCCCGAACGCCCTTCCCACCTTCTCCTGACCGCCCACCGGGAGAACGGCAGCGCCGTGCTCGAATTCGTCGTCGGCACCGGAGAGGAGAACCTGCAGGACCGCGTCGCCCTGCTCGGCACTCCCTCCGACGAGGCCGCGATCGAGCGGGAGGTCGTGCTGCGCCTTCTACGCCATCTGGCCGCCTCGGTTCGCCACCAGCAGTACCACGACACCGAGGTCGTGACGGTGCGTGTCGAGGCGGTGCCCGACTCTGTCGCGCAGCATACGTGACGTGCTTCGTCGACGCGGCCTCACGTTGCGGCCTGCGCCGGGCGCTTCCTTTCCAAGGCTTCGCTCTGCGTTGCTCCTCGGGCGAATAGCGCTGCTATTCCCCTCTCGTCGCGCCTTGCCAGCGTGCTCGGCCGGCTTTATCCACGGACTGCTAGGCCGATCACGGCCACCTGAGATCGCCGAGGCAGGGGCGAGGAACGGCGACCTCATTTGGGGGAGTGCGCCTACTTCAGCGACCGCGGTCGCAGGATTACTCGGAGGCTAGCAGTCCGTTCTCCTCCATAAACCCGCGCATCGCGCCTATGCACTCCGCTGGCCTCTCCACCTGCAGGAAGTGCGTCGTCTCGGGAATGAAGTCGTAGTCGACGGTCAGGATGTGGCTGAGGTCGAAGGTGGGCAGGTATGCGTAGGGCAGCGTGGGATCGGAGCCGATCACCTTCGTCGGACAGGGGAGATTGCCGAAGTCCACCAGGAACGCGTACGTCCTGATGAAGGCGATGATCTGGGCCTCGTAGTCGCGCGGGCAGCGGAGCTCGTAGCCTCCCAGTCCCAGCAGGGAGGATTCCCGCAGAATCGTTTGGGACATCAGCTCAGCGGCTTGGGGAACCGCCCTGCGGAGTACCGGCAGGAACTCGAAGAGCTCCACGAAGTCCTCCCTCGTCCGGAATCGGTCCGCGCGACGGCTCGCCACCCCGGCCGACTGCTCGGCGACGGCGTCGAAATCCGGATCCTTCGGGCCAGGTCTGTAGAGCGGCGGATCGAAGAGGATCCACCCCGCGAGCGTGTCGCATCCGCCCGTCCCCAGCGTCCCCGACAGGAGTGCCGTCAGAGCGGAAAGCGAATGAAACACCCCTGTCGTGGGCCGTTCGCCGTACTGGCGCGTCGCCGCCTCGATGACGCGCTCCTGGTCGCGGACCAGGTTGGGGACGTTGTGCTCCGCGCGCTCTCCCACCGCGTTCCAGCCGTGGTTCCGGATATCGTAGAGCAGGACGTCGAAGCCATCCGTAAGGAGCGACCAGAACGGGTAGTAGAAGTCCATCGCCAGCCCGTTGCCGTGGCCCAGGAGAAGGCGCGGCCCAGCCGGGTTCCCATGTCTGCGCAGAAAGGTGACGCTGCCGTCGTCATGACGGACCTCGCGCACCGAACGCGGCTCGGGAATCTCCCACCGGGCTGCACTGCTCATGGCTGATGGCGGCTGCCGTTCGGCGCGCCGGCCTTGGGGGTGGGCGGCCACCGCAACGGCACCGCCCGAGAGGTGCTTCCTGGTCGGATCAGCCGGCGTCGATGCGTGCGGCCAGACCGCGCAGGGATCCGAGACCCACCCACTCGTCGGGGGAGATCTCGAGACCGAACTCCTTGGACACCAGCTTGACGAACGCAACGCAGTCCATCGAGGACACGCCGGCCGCCTGGCCGAAGGGCAGGTCGAAGTCTGGATCGCGTCCCAGATCCATGTTCTCGTTGATGAGCGCGAGCAAGCGCGCCTCGGTGTCAGACATTCCGTGTCGCTCCGCTAGGTGGCGAGAATGGTCGCGGCCGTACGGCCCGGCCCCGGTTGTTCACAAAACGTACCCCAGGGCCTGTGTGGCCGCAACGGGCGTGCGCGCTCTAGTCGCTACACCCGTTCGTGGTCGGGCCTCCACTCGCGCACGGCCTGCTTGATCTCGCGCTGGGTAACTAGATCGCCGGCTAACACCCGCTCCACAAGTTCGCCCACCTCGCCGTCGGAGGCGAAGCGAAGCGCGATGAGCTGCTTGGTGGGGATTTCGTCGATCCGTGACGCGGGCACGTCCGGCAGCAGCGCCTTCAGCCTCAGCCGCTCCTCGAGCCTTATCACGCGGTCCTGCACGGGGAGCGCGTGACGGCGCGACTGCGGAACCAGGAAGGCGACCAGCAGGGCCAGAATCGTGAACGCCAAGTTCTCCACCGTGAAGCCGAGGATGGTTCGAACCCCGAAGTACGCGGAGACGAGGAGGCCCAGCGCTAAGGGGCCCCACACGGTCCAGAAGGGAGGATACCTGATGTGGCGGGAGTAGTCCTGGGTCTTCATGGCCGACCTTCCGCAGGCGTGGGACTCCGCAGGCGTGGGACTCGGAAGGTAGCCCGGCCGGTCCCTGGCGCTCCAGGGCGGGCTCAGGGTTCGCGCGGTTCCGAGGCGTTAGCTTGGGAGGATGCAGAAGATACTCTCCACCCACCCGTCGAGCTCCCACGTGGCCTCCAGGACACGTCTCGTGGCCTGTGCCGCAGCCTGGTGCGGGGTGCACTGCGCGCTCACGCCGTTGCTGGCAGTGGCGGCTCCCGCGCTCGGGCTCGCGGAAGGGGCCGAGCGGGTCATGTGTGTCGTGACCGTGCTGCTTGGCGGGGTGATGCTCGCGCTGGGCCCGGCACGCCATCACCGGGGCGCGCTCCTCACCTTCGGCGGAGGGGCCGTCTTGTGGGCCGCCTCCCTCGCTGGCTGGCTCGAGCCCGTGCCCGAACCCGCGACCTCGGCGGCTGGCAGCGTGACCCTCGCTGTCGCCCTGTTGCAAGGCGCTCGCATTTGCCGGACCGGCCCGTGCTCGGTGTGCGACTAGCAGCCCGCAGACCAGGTCCCCCGGCATTCGAGTGGCTGTGCGTCCGTGCGGGGTGCCCCGCCGGATAGTAAACGATTCCTGATCTCGCTCCGCATCGCCGCTGTGGCACGTTGTCCCATATGGCCATGTAGGCGCCCATGAGATCATCCCAATATTCGCGTGTTCGCCTCGGCGCATGGACGAGCGCCTGGCGGGCCGTGGCGGGAGGGGCGCAGTTGTAACCCACTGACCGAGGCCGGAACGATGAACCAGATAATCGACGCAGCATGCAGCGACTCATGCGCATTGAGCGCTGGCTCGGTGCCGGCCCGACTACTTGGACAAGCGGTCTCCACGCTCGCTTTGGCGCTAATGCTCGCATGCGGGCAGGGCGGCGATTCATCCGATCAGCCCAAGACCGGCGGCTCCGAGACCGAAGGTGTCGCACGGAGCGCGGCGGAACCCGAGCTCGTCGACGTCGAGGCCTTCGAGAGCGGCTTCGAGATCGTGAGGCATTTGGAGCTCGAGGAGAGCGACCGCGCCATGGTCGTGAGTCCCATGGTGGCGGTAGGTGGACCCGACCGGCTGATCGTCGCCGAGCCGAAGGAGAGCCAAGTCAACATCTACGACATGGATGGGTCGCTAGTGAGGGTGATTGGGCGCAGGGGCGACGGTCCCGGCGAGTTCCGCACGCCGTTCACGGCCCGCCCGACGCTCGACGGTGGAATCGTGGTCGCGGACTTTCAGGCTTCGCGAATGACCTTCTTTCCAGAGGGCGGAGGCGCCGTCACGGTCGAATCTCCGGGCGTTTTCTTGCTGGGCGTGACCGACATTGGTGGAGATCGGTACCTGATCGAGGGGCGCTCAGAAGCAGAGAGGCCCGCGCAGTTGCACATCTGGAACCGCGGCACCGAGGCGATCGAACGTAGCTTTCTGCCGGTCGGCGTCCCGGAAGCGGCGCTCGCAGAAGCGTATCTGTTCGTTTCGATCAGCACGCAGGTGGAGGCTGACACGATCTGGGCGGCATGGGCCCTTTCCGACACCGTCTACAGCTTCGACCTGAACGGTGAGCTGCTGGACAGACTGCCCGTGGCCCTGCCGACGCCGATCGTGCTCCCGACTACCCCTTATGATCGAAGGCCGGAGGCCGAGGAGAGAGAGGTCGAGGGCATTACACAAATGGTGGGTGTTTTCCCTGCGGGCAGCGAGCTGGCCGTTCAGTCGCAAAGGAAAGTGACTGCGGGCACAATTTACGACCTCGTGCTGATGGACCGGCAGGGATCGCTCGTGTGGAGCGCGGCTCGTATGCCGATGTTGCACGCCGTGATCGGCGCGGACTTCTACTTTGCCGACCCCTTCTCGATTCTGCCGAATCGCTGGATTGTGGCTCGGCGCAAGGCGGAGAACTAGCGTGAGGGCGCTCGTCTTCCTCGCCTTGGCGGGTCTCTGGATGCCCGCTCTGGCAGGCTGCTCGAGTGACGCGCCGATTGGATCGACGGTTGGGCTCCAGGCGGGCGACACGCTTCCAGCGGTTGCTCGACCATCGGGAAGCGGGGCGGCTGTGGTGTGGGCGCTGGCGGTCAGCCAGTGCCTCGGCTGTGAGCTAGACGATTTGGCAAGGGTGCTTCGTAGGCTTCAGCGCACCTTGAAGGACGACCTGGAGGTCGTGGTGGTGGCGGTTGGAGAGGGGGAGGAGGACGGCCTAGAGCGGGTCGAGACGTGGCTGAAGGCGGAGCGGATACCAGCGAGAGTCGTGCTGCGCGATCGCGGGTGGTTCCAGCGGGAATTTGGCGTGGAGCCCCTGCCGATCCTGTACGTCGTGGATCGGCGCTCGGTTGTGGTCGGAGTGGTCGCCGCCGCCGATGCGCCGGATCAATGGCGTTCCACTCCGGATCGGGTGGATCTGGATAGCTTCGTCGCGAGACTTGCAGTGGATCGGAAGTAGGCATCATCGCATGGTCTTGACCGCCGGGCGATCGGCGGCAACTGCAGGAAAATTGAATGACAACATCAAACACGGAAGGATATCAAAATGAACAAAATGAGCATGCAGACCCTTCGCGCGCGCAGTGCACGAATCATCAAGGTCGCCGTTGTCGCCGCAGCCGTATCCATCGCGGCTCCCACGGCATATGGACCCGTAACGGCTCAGCAACCAGAAGAGCCTCACGTTAGCAAGGAAATGTTGGTTGTGTCCTTTAAGGGCCTAACGCTCTGTGGATTCAAGTGTTGGCGCATAGCGCCACGCTGCTGCATAATTATCAGCAATCCGCGTTAGAAAGAACGAGCTAAAGACTCGTGGCGGGGTGACGAGAGCACGCCAGGAACCCGCCCGCGATTCCTCCGTTTGACCCCCTGATCTGGCTGACGGGCCCAACGGCCCGTCAGCCAGATCCACCACTCCACGGACAACCCCCCCTCGGGGGGCGAACTCAAGCGGTGGCCGCGTCCGCGTCGACTTCCAGTGCCTCGTCGACTTCCAGCCGCTCAGAAAGTGGCCACCCCCACACCGCCGAGTGTGTCCACCAGAGTGGTTTCCGCCGTCCAGTACGGTTCTCCGTACGGCCTGCGAACGAGCGAGCCGTAGGCCGCGTGCATGCTCAGGATCTGCTCCACGACCGGTCGGTCTCCACCGGGAAACACCTCTCCGATGCGGCTTCGGGCGCGCAGCTGCGAGCCGTACGCCTCGAGAGCCGCAATCTTGCGTTCGACCTGCTCGGCGATGTCCACGACGAAGGTCGGCTTGACCCCATCTTCGGCGAATGCCAGCGCGTAGACCACCTTGTGCGGGCGGTGCGGGCGACCCTTGGCGGGAAAGTTCCGGAGACCGGCCAGGAAGGCCGCGTCTCGGGCTAGGGTGGCGGCGGCGCGGTGGTCCGGGTGACGGCCGCCGGTCCAGTGAGTGACGACCACCCGGGGCCGCAGCTCGCGCACGACTGCGGCGACGATCTGGCGCGCCGCATGGCTGTTTGCCACCTGGGCATCCGGCAAGCCCGCGCAGCGTCGCTCGGCAAGCCCCATGATCTCGGATGCGGCCGCCGCCTCGCGCGCCCTCGTCTCGGTCGTGCCGCGCGAGGCGGCCTCGCCGGCGGTGAGGTCGAGCACACCTGTTCGCTCGCCGGCGTCGGCCGACCGGAGCAAGGCGCCTCCGCAGAAGATCTCGGCGTCGTCGGGATGCGCCATGACGGCCAGCACATCCAGAGGCGGCGTCATTCGTATCTGAGGGCGTCTACCGGAGGCAGGCGCGAGGCGCGCATCGCGGGAAGCATTCCGAAGAGAACACCGGTGAAGGCGGCCAGAGAGACCGCCGCGAAGACCGACCACAGAGGTATGCGCGCTGGGAGGGGCGTGAGGGCGGCGACCGCCTCCGCAGCCCCCCATCCGCCCAGCAGACCCAATGCGCCCCCTGCGGCCGTCAGTAGCGATGCCTCGATGAGGAACTGCCACTTGATCTCGCGGCGTGTGGCGCCGAGCGACTTGCGCACCCCGATCTCGCGAGTCCTCTCCGTCACCGAGATCAGCATGATCCCGATGACGCCGATGCCCCCGACGAGCATCCCGATCGACGACAAGCCGACCATCACCGCAAAGAACATCCCCGTAAGCCGGTTGAAGAGCTCGATCGTGTCCTCGCTCCGGATGATCGCGAAGTCGTTGTCATCGCCGGGGCGGAGCGCCCGCATGGAGCGCAGCGCGGCCACGACCTGATTCTCCGCCTCGGCTCTGCCGTGCAGATCGCGGGGCTTGACCTGAACGCTCAGAAAGTTCGAGCGCGTGCGCGCCTTGAGCCGCTTGTCGGCGGTCGTCACCGGGATAAGGGCGAAGTTCTCGACTGCTTCGCCCAGGAACATCGGAAGCGGCTCGAAGACCCCGACGACCGTGAAGAGCTCGTTGGCGGCTCGACGTCCCGCATTCACCCGCACGCGCCTGCCAACCGGGTCTAGCTGCCCAAACACGCTCTCGGCCAGCGCGGACGAGACGACCATGACGCTGCGCGCATGCCGCACATCCGCCGAGGTGAAGTCCCTTCCGGCCACAAACTCGCCCCCCGTGAACGACGCCCATCCGCTGGAGTAGCCGCGAAATGGAACGTACACCCAATCCGACCGGAAGCGCACAAACGCCGAGAACTCGAACCCGGAGACCGCCTCGGCCACCGCTGGCAGCGAGCGCACCCTCCTGACCTCGGCGTCCGTGATCTCCGGGCGGTCCCACCAAGGCGGCTTCCCGCCGACGAAGGATGCCCTTGCATCGGAGAAGTCGAAGGGCATGAGCGCGAAGTTATCCGGACCGGCGGACTCGATCGCGCTCATCACCTCGCTCCTGATCCCTGTGATCACGGCGGCGACGGTCACTACAACGCCTGCCCCAATGGCGACCCCGAGCACGGCGAGCGCAGAGCGCATCCAGTTGGCGCGCAGAGCCGACCCGGCGACCCTGAGACCCTCGCGCAGGACCCTTCCCGTCGGCACTTCGCCCACCACGGGCGCGGCCGTCGGCTCGTGGGCCGGGTCGGCGCTCATTCGTACCTCAGCGCGTCCACCGGATCGAGCCGAGCGGCTCGGGACGCAGGATAGACGCCGGACACGACTCCCACGACGAGCCCGAGCGCCATGCCCAGGGCGATCCAGCGGGGCGCCACTGCGGCAGGCAGCGGCGAGACCGCCCCCACCAGCAGCGTCAGCGCTACGCCGACGCCCACCCCGACGACCGCACCTAGACCCGAGAGCGTCATGCTCTCGACGATCACCTGCGTGAGGATATCCGCGCGCCGCGCTCCAATCGCCTTCCGCACCCCGATTTCCCTGGTCCGCTCCATGACGGAAACGAGCATGATGTTCATGATCGTGATGCCGCCAACGACCAGGGAGATGCCGACGAAGCTAGGCAGGGCCACGAAGAGGACACTGCTTATTCTGTCCCAGAAGCCGAGCGAGGCCTCGGCGGTCTCCGCAGCGAAGTTGTCCAGCTCGTGCGGCCGCAGCTGGCGGCGCTGGCGCATGATCTCGACGACCTCGTCCCTGATGGGCACGCTCAGGCTCGGGTCCGGCGCCTTGAGGACGATCTCCTCGATCATGCCGGGCCGGGCCGTGTGTGCGCCGAGCGGCGAGTGCGAAGGTGCCACCGCGAGATTGTCCAGCGAGACGAAGAGGAAGGATCCCTGTTCCTCGAGTACGCCGACGACGCGGTAGGGTCGTCCCGCGATGCGCACCGACCTGCCCACGGGATCGACGGGGCCGAAGAGCACATCGGCCGTGGACACCCCGAGTACCACGACGGACGCGCCCTGCTCGACCTCGTGGCGGGTGAAGGCGCGGCCGCGTTCCACTACCCAGTTGCGGATCTCGAACATTTCGGCCGACGCGGCCACCAAGTTGATGTTCTCGGCCTTGGTTCCGCCTTCGGCCTCGATCTCGCCATTCCTGTCGGACTGGGCGCCTATCACCGCCGGCAGGGAAATCCCCTCGCGCAGCTCTTCGAGGTCTCGGAAGGTCAGGCCCGGTGCCCTGGACCACGCCCGCCACTGCTCGGCGGAGGTGTTGATCGAGTTCCGGGGGTAGCGCGACAGAGTCACTGTGTTGACTCCTATGACTCTCTCGGTGATCGTGTCGCGAACGTAGCGGTCCATTCCCTCCACGATGCTGACCACCACGACCAGGAACATCACGCCGACGATGACACCCAGGAGCGTGAACAGGCTCTTGAGCCGCTGCGTGGTGATCTGCTCCCACGCAAGCCGGATCCCCTCCAGGAGGCGCACGCCTAGCAGTCCGTCGGTCGCATTGGCGGTTGCGGCGGCTAGCCGGCCCCAGGACCGGCGCCAAATGGGTCCTCGATCGGCGCGATGGGCGTGCCACTCCTCAGTGTGCGCACCACCTGGTAGGGTCCGCTCACCACGGTGTCCCCAAGCGAGATCCCGGAGAGGACCTCGAAGTGCTCCTGACCGGCGATGCCAACCTCGACCGGCACGAAGTGCGCCAGCCCCTCCCTGACCACGAACACCCCCTCGACGGGGTCCGAGGGTCCTTCCCCGCCCGTGCTGTCCTCTGCTTCCTCTTCGCTGGCGCTGTCGGCCGCCTTCCTCTCGATATCCTCCTCCTCGCGGAGAGTCAGCGAGATGATCGGAATGCTCAGCTGGTCCTCGCGCGACTCGACGACGACCTGCGCGGTGGCGGAGAGGTCTGGGCGCAGCTCGGCGGGCGGCGACCGAAGCGTCACGACGACCTCGAAGTCGATCGTTGGAGTCTGCCCCGTCCCCGCCGCCCTCGACGGCGGGCGAATCGCGCTGTTGCCGATCTCGGTGACCTCGCCGCCGAACTCCAGCTCCGGAAAGGCGTCCAGCTCGACCATCGCGCTGTCCCCGACCGAGATGTCGGGAACGTCCGTCTCGTCGACCTCGAGCACCACCTCCATGACCGATAGGTCGGAGACTGTGAGCACCAGGCTGCCGGGGTTGTTCATGGTGCCTACGATCACAGTCTCGCCCGCTTCGACATTCAGCCGAGTCACCCGGCCCGACATCGGTGCCCGGATGATCGTCTTGGCGAGCTGGTCCTCCGCCTCCTCGAGCGCCGCCCTGGCCTGTCCCACCCCGAACTCCGCCGACTCGAGGAGAGAGGCCTGCACCTCCAGGTCGCTCTCGGCGTTCTCGACCTCCTGGCGGCTCACGAGTAGCGAGTCGGTCTGCCAGAGCGATCTCCGCCGATTGGCCTCCCGCTCCGCCCGCAGGTAGTTCGCGCGCACCTGCGCTACCTGCGCCTGGGTCTGCTTCAGCGTGGCCATGCTCCGATTGACGGATGCCTGGTACCTAGTCGGATCGAGCCGGAGCAGGACCTGGCCCTCCACGACCTCCTCGCCCTCGTCAGTGAGGAGCTCGGTTACCCGCGCCGAGATGTCGGAGCTGATGTCCACCTTGCGTCGGGCGCGCACATTGCCGCTGGCGGTGACTGTGGCGGTGAGATTCCGCTCCTCGACAACCTCGATGCGCGCCCCGATGCCGCCCTGACGCCCGCTCTGGAGGCTGAAGTGCACGGCGGCGGTCAGAACGACAGCCGCCCCCGCCCCAATGATGAGCTTGTTCCTGGTTCGCATTCCTATGGGTTCCTGAGCGGTGCGCCGACCACCGACTCCAGGTCGGCGATCGCGTCATGGTAGGTGAAGATCGAGAGGACGCGCTGTCGGTCGGCCTGGGCCTTCACGGTTTCGGCCTCCACCAGCCCGACGAAGTTGAGCAGTTGGTTGCGGTACCGCTCCTGCGCCAGGCGCAGCTGCTCGCTGGCCAGCGCCTGGTTGCGCTCCTCGATCAGCGCCGACTGGTAGGCCGTGAGGACCGTTGTCAGGCGAGATTCGACGTCGGCCCTGAGCGCCAGCTCCCTCTGCTGGATCAGGAGCCGGTTGTCGTGCAGCGTTGCTCGTGCTGCCTCGACGGCGTGCTGACGCCCGAAGCCCTGAAAGACCGGGATCGAGATCGAGAGCGAGGCAGATGGCGGGGTCCTCGTGAAGTCGAAGGGGAATGCGCGGTTCTGCTCCCGGATCGCCTCCAGGTGGGCCTCGGTCACCGCGAGCTGCGAGCAGTCCAGCGTGGGCAGGGGGTCGACGAGCCGCGACAGAACCTCGTTCTGGTATTCGCAGTTGCGCATTGCAGCCTCTCCCGAGGCCTTCGCGGCCGCCTCCTGCGCATCGGTGCTGCTCGCGCTCTGTGCAAAGCCGCTCAGTCCGGTCGAGAGTGTCAGGCTGGGGTAGTAGGAGGACCGCGCCATCCTGACGCCGTAGAGTGCGGACTGCTCCCGCGCCCGCAGCGCGGCGAGGTCGGGATTTTGCGCGAGCGCCCACTCGAAGAGCTCGTCGGCCGACCATTCGAACTCGGAGACCGCGAACTCGGTCGTCAGGGCTGGTTCCGCGCCAATCGCGACGCCCATCTGCTCGAGCAGCCGGATCGTAGCGTTGCGCACGCCGGTCTCGGCCTGGAGGAGCGCGATCTCGCCGCGCCCGACGCCCACCTCGCCCTGCTGCACGTCGATCATCGTCGCCGACCCGACTTCCTGCCTTCCCTTGGCGAGTCGCAAATTTAGCTCCGCGCGAGCCAGCTCCCGTTCTGCGAGGGCCCGACCCTCCTTCTGGCGAAGCACCTCCAGGTAGGCCCGGGTGACGGCGCGCCTCAGCGTGCCCTCGGTGGCGCGAAGCTGAGCGCGCACGGCCTCGCGGTCGCGGCTCGCCTGCCCCGGCGCCATCAGGTTGCGCCCGCTGACCGACAGGCTCACCCCGATGCTGTACGAGCTCGAGAGGTACGAGGGCTGGTCGGTAATCCCGAGCTGGCCCGCCGTGATGCTCCCGAAGCGCTGTTCGCCGGAGCCCTGCCAGGAGAACCCGGATCCGGCCGATACGGAAGGCAGGAGCGCCCCGTACGCCGACCGCACGCTCCAGTCGGCCACCGTGGCGTCGTTGCGGGCGGCGAGGAGGCCCGGATTGCTACGCAGGGCGATCTCCAGCGCTTCCTGGAGCGAGAGGGAGTCGGGCACCTTCTGGCCGATAGCTGACAGCGGTCCAGGAGCCAGGACGAAAAGGCCGAGGAGGACAGCCGCCGGGGCGCGAAGCGGCAGCGACCAGGGGCGGCCTAGCGGCCTTTGCAAGGGGCGTTCGCCATCTGAAGCGCGAGGGTTGCAGGCGGAAGTGGTGGTCCTCGTTCGCAATTCGATCTCCTTATATCCTCTGTGGTCCCGCCGTCGGGAAGACTGCCAGGCTCGACCGGCCAGCGTCATGGGCGACGCTCGGCAACAAACCCTCCCTCGCCGACGCGCACCCTCAGGAGGCGGCCGCTCCCGTCGAACCACGCCTCGCCTACGGACCCCAGCCGCACCCGCGTGGCTTCCGTCGGAGCTCCCCCGGTGCGGATCGTCTCCGCAGCTCGTTCGATCCTTGCGGCGCCGACCTGGCGACCCTCGAGGGGCACGAGTGGGTGCACCACCGATCCATCGGCGATCTCCGCGAGGACGAAGTAGAGGTGCGCAACCCCCTCGTCGAGGACTACGCTGGCGCCCCGGATCGGGTACGCCCGCTCCTCCTCCCCGGCCGAGTCGATTCTTCGGGAGCGAAACCGCCTCCCAGCGCGCACGATCCTAACAGACGTCGTGTCGGTGCCCGCTGCCATCACCGAGTACTCGCTAGGCGCCATCTCCGGGCCGGCAAGGCTGAGCGAGGTGGTCAGCGTGGGGCCGTCGCGCACCCTGACCGTGCTGGTGGCTACGACCAACTGCGCTCCACCGGTGCCCTGCCGGTGGATCGAGAAGTCCTCGACGCCAACTTCGACGCCGTTCCGGTAGAGGACAAAGGCACCCCGGTCCACGAGCTGGCCAGGAGCGGGATGGGGGATGGCCGCCGAGACGACAGCAAGGGCGGCGCACCACGGCACCCAGCCGGTCCGTCGGCGCTTCAGGGTTCGCAATATGCTCCTCCCGCGGTGCCGAGCCCCCTCGCCGGATGACGTGGTGCCCGACCGGGCTCTGACGACAGGTGTGGATCGGCCATTTAGATTGAAGATAGCCTAACTGAGAGTTGCACACTCCGCTCCCGCAGGCCGGGAGCCGTCTTCCGGACGCACAGCTTATGCCCATACGAAGGCTCGGCGAGTTGCTGCAGATCCGATGACCGGCTCTCGGCTTCACCGCACCGCAGCCGACCGCGCCATGGTCTCCCGGACCCTGGTCTGGGTGGGGTTCGGAGCGGTTGTCCTCTGGACCCGTGCGCTTGGCCCCTGGGTCGCCGCCTCGGCGCTGCCGGTGCTGGTGCTCTCGGCGCTCCTGGCCGCCCGCGACCTCCGGCATCTGGCGTCTGCATTGGTCCTTGCCTGTGCCGTCGGCGTGGCCCTTCACACCGATCGTGAGGTCCGCGCCATCGAGGCGGACTGGGATTCGTACTGGGCGGAGCGGAGGGCCGAGACAGTGCGCCTCCTGGAGAGCGAGTTCGGTGCCGCTGCGGCCCATGGCGACGCCTCGCTCGAGCGCCTGCTTCGCGCCGCCGAGGCTTGGGCGGACGAGAAGGATCGGAGCGCCCTGGGCGACTCGATCGCCGCCATCGTGGGCGAGACCGACCTGGCTGCCGCTGTGTACGGCACCGACGGAACGCTGGTGGCGTGGCGCGGCCAGCATCACGGCCAGTTCCCCAAGGGGGCTCTCCGAGGCGGCGGTCGCTACCTGTACGGCGGAAGCCCCCTCTTCTCCTACCTGTACTTCGCCGCGCCCATCTCCGACGGCGATGGCAGCGCGGTTGTCGCCGTTCTCCTGCACTCGGAGCTTCCGGCGGCGCACGCTGCGGGGCTGGGTGACTTCGCGACGGGCTTCGCTGTCACCTCTGGCGAGCGCATCGCGATCACCGGGGTCGATAGGACCGTGGGCACCGATCGCGCCGACCTCCTCTGGCCTGACTCGCCCATAGTCGCCTTCAGGATTCAGGAGCCCGACCGGGAAGTGCGCGCCCTGGATCGTCGCGGGAAAGGGACCGCGATCGTGCTGGCCCTTCTGGCGCTCTTCTGGTTCGTGGAGACGCTCTCCAGAGGTGGTAGGGTGCGCCCATTCTCGCTCGGAGGACTTGCTCTGGCGGCGCTGCTCGTCCCACTGGAGCACCTTCCCCTGCCACCGGAGCTCACCGATCCCGTCTACTTCGAGCTGGTTGGGCCGCTCGCCCCGGGTCTCGGTCGCCTGCTCCTCCTAGCCGTCGTCGCGATGCCGCTAGCGGGCCTGGCCGCAGGTCGCTGGCACCTGGGGAGCACAGTGGCACCGGTGGCCGTGGCACTCGGCTATCCCCTCGCTCTGCAATGGCTCGGAGGCGCGGTGAGGTTGGAGCTGATGGGAGGGCCCGACTCCCGCTGGATCGCGGTGCAGGGGATCGTGGCGCTCATCCTGGCGGTCGGCAGCTGGCCACTCCTCGCGAGATCGCCGGCAACGGGGCGTGCGGCGCGGCCGAGGATGCTGGGCGCCGCGATCGTCGCAAGCGCACTGCTGAGCGCCGCCGTCGGCTTCGGCGTGCGGGTTGGCCCGGGGGTGCCGCTGGCGCTGGCGTCCCTCTGGTGCATCCCCGCATGGCTCTTCGCCAGGGGCGCCGATCCCGATCTCAGGGTGTCGCATCAGCAGTGGTTCTTCGCCTGCTGGCTCGCCGGGACCGCTGTGCTGCCTTTTGCCTGGTCGATGCGGACGGAGGCTCGCCAGGTCATCGCCGAACGGCAGATGGCGGGGCTTGGCGTCACGGCCGATCGCTACGCCGCCGACCTGGTCGAGGGCTTCGCCAGCCGCGCCGATTCGCTCGACCGCGTCGGTGCCACGGATGTGGAGATCCTCTACGGCAGCTGGGTCGGGAGCGGCCTGGCGGAGATGGGCGTTCCGATCTTCCTCACGCTCTGGTCCCCCGACGGACGGCCCGCCGAGGAGCTGAGGCTCGGAGTGGCGGGGGGCCGCCCGCCGGTCGTCGACGCCACTCTCGCCGAGCTGGTGGCGAAGGGTGCCTGGAGCTACCGGCGTCCGGCCGAGGCGGATGTCCACCACCTCCTCGCAGCGCCCCTGCAGGATGGGCGCCTCGTGACCGGTGCCGTCCCTCCGCGCCGGAGCATCGGGGCGCCCCCGACGCTCGGTCCCCTCTTCGCGTCGGTCGAGGAGGCGGGCAACGAGGAGTTCCTGACGCTGGTGCGGGTCGACCACGACTACGGGGGTGCGACCGGCCACACCGTCGAGTGGCGGCGCAACGACGAGGGGTGGCGCGGCGAGGGGGTCGCTCGTTACCCGGACGGCCTCCACTCCGTCTACTACACGATCAGCATTCCGAATGTCCAGGTGATGCTGGCGCGGGCGACCCTGGTCCTGGCGGCGACCTTCGCACCGCTGATGCTCCTCTGGCTCGTCGCCGCAGCGACGCTGGGCCACCGACTGGCGACTCCAATCGGCTGGCGCGGCCTGGTCCGCTCCTTTCGCGCTCGCGTGACCTGGACTCTCTTCGGCTTCTTCGTCCTCTCGGCGGCGCTCTTCGGGTCGCTCGCCTACCGTGCGCTCTCAGGGGGCTCGGAGCGGACTGCGAAGGCGCTCGCCGAGCGTATCGTGCACCGCACCGCCGCCAGCTACGAAGAGGAGGACGGCTCGATGGAGCGTCTCGGGAGGCGCATTGGCGCGGATCTGCTCGAGTACAGGGACGGCGAGCTCGCAGCCGGTTCGGCGCGGGAGCTGGTCGAGCTGGGTCTCTACGAAGGGTGGCTGGACCCTGCGGTTAGCGACGTGCTCGACAGCAACGAGCAGCTCGCCGCATCGACTGTGGAGAGTCTTGGCGAGTGGAGCTACATCGTGGCCCATAGGCGTCTACACGATGGAGACATTGTAGCCGCGCCGGTGCCACTTCCCGCCGGTGCAGCCGCGCTACGACGCCGTGACGTCGCCGACCTGCTGCTCTTCGCCGTGGTGGTGGGCCCCGTCCTCTCGCTGGGCCTCGCGCTCGTCGTGGGCAGGGCGCTCGCGAAGCCCATTCAGACGCTGCAGGCCGCTTCGGAGAAGGTGGGCCAGGGCAAGCTGGATGTCAGTCTGCCGGAGGACCGGGTCGACGAGTTCGGTTCCGTCTTCGCAGCCTTCAACCGGATGGTGCTGAGGCTCGGCAAGGCGCGCCGGGAGCTCGTCGAGAGCGAGCGGATACTGGCGTGGGGCGAGATGGCGAAGCAGGTGGCCCACGAAGTCAAGAACCCCCTTACGCCGATCAAGCTCTCCGTGCAGCACCTGGTGCGCGCCTGGAGGGACCGACCCCGGGACTTTGCCCCGATCCTGGAAAGGAACGCAGGCGCGATCCTCCGGGAGATCGACCGTCTCGCAGCGATCGCCACGAGCTTCTCCAAGCTCTCCTCCCCCGGCGCGGAGGAGCAGGGACCTCTGGTCGCGGTCGATGCGGGCGACGTGGTCAGGGACGTCCTGGATCTCTACCGCGTCGGCGGCGAGAGCGGGATTCGCGTGGTCGGCGAGCTGCCACCGGGGATGCCGACGCTCGAATGCCGACCGGACGAGCTGAAGGAGGTGATCCTCAACCTGATCGAGAACTCCCGCGAGGCGATGCCGGGAGGCGGGGTGGTGCGCGTGCGCGCAGCCGGGCCGACGGAACCCCAGACGATGGCGGCCCTGATAGTGGAGGACGAGGGCACCGGCATTCCGCCCGGGCTTCTGCCGAGGGTATTCGAGCCGCAGTTCTCGACCCGGTCCAAGGGGAGCGGGCTCGGACTTGCCGTCGCCAGGAGGCTGGTGGAGTCGTGGGGCGGGGAGATCCGGGTCGAGAGCGAGGTGGGGAGGGGAACCCGCATGATCGTCCGCATCCCGATCCGCGAGTAGCCTAGCGCACCCACGGCGTTCGAGTGGCGCTGGATCGCCGCTGGACCACTTCGCTCGCCTGCCATACTGTAATGTATGCTTTACAATATGTAATCCATGATTTACAGTATTGTAACGGTGGCTTCGCTCTGCGTTCCTCCTTGGGCCGGGTCGGTGGCTCGTGGTGCCCGGTTGTCCCCTTTACGCATTCCAGGGCCCCACAGTCGGCGCTATCCTGACCCGCATGCTATCCGTCGTGACTTCCTTCTGGGTACACGGAGTGGAGGGCCAGCTCGTCAGGGTCGAGGTCAGCGTGCGGACTGGGTTGCCCATATTCACCGTTGTGGGCCTCCCAGCCGGGGCGGTACGGGAAGGGAAGGAGAGGGTCTTCGCGGCGTTGGCCCAGAGCGGGATGGCGCTCCCACCTCGCCGAATCACCGTGAATCTGGCGCCGGCCGACCTCCCCAAGTCCGGTTCGGGGCTGGACCTGCCGGTGGCGGTTGCGCTCCTGGCCGCGTTGGGGCATGTCCCAGCGGCAGCCGTCGAGAGGTGCGGCTTCGTCGGGGAGCTCGGCCTCGACGCCTCGATTCGACCTGTCCGGGGCGCGATCGCCCTGGCGATGTGTTGTCGAGCCCACGGAGGCGGAAGGCTGTACGTGCCGTGGGACAACGCCGCCGAGGCCGCCGCTGTGCCGGGGGTCGAGGTGGTGGGGATCAGGACCGTCGAGGAGGTCGTGGGGCTGCTGCGAGGAGAGATCGACCCGGCACCCCCGCCGACTCCGCCGACCGTGAGGGCCGCGGGCAACGGTCGCGATCTCGGCGACATTCGCGGTCAGGAGCTCGCCAAGAGGGCGCTGCTCATCGCGGCAGCGGGAGGCCATAGTCTGCTCATGTCCGGCCCGCCGGGGGCCGGGAAGACGATGCTGGCGGCGCGCCTCGCGGGGATTCTGCCGCCGCTCGCCGAGGCGGAGTCGCTGGAGGTCACGCGCGTGCACTCCGTCGCGGGTCTTACCAGCCGAGAGGAGCCCGTCAAGTTCGAAAGGCCCTTTCGCGCTCCGCACCACACTATCTCCGCCGGGGGACTCGTGGGAGGGGGCAATCCGCCACGCCCGGGCGAGATCAGCCTCGCCCACCTCGGCGTCCTCTTCCTCGACGAGCTGGCCGAGTTCAAGCGGAGCGTCCTCGACACCCTTCGCCAGCCCATGGAAAGCGGCCGCGTCAGCGTCTCGCGGGTGGGGCACACCGTCAACTTCCCGGCGCGCTTTCAATTCGTGGGTGCCATGAATCCCTGCCCCTGCGGCCAGGGCGGCGACGACTGCACCTGCTCCGACCGCGACATCGCCAGGTATCGATCCCGCATCTCCGGCCCGCTCCTCGATCGCATCGACCTGCAGCTTGCGATAGGCCAGGTGGGGTGGGGCGACCTGAACTCGCCGGGCCGCCCCGATGGGCTCGACTCGGCGGCGGCCCAGAAGCGCGTTGTCCGGGCCAGGCGGCGCCAACGGCAGCGCTTCGGCACCGACGACGGGGTCAACGCCCTGATGCCCGCCCGCAGGGTGATAAGCGACTGCACCCTGACCGAGACGGGAGAGAAGCTGCTGGAGAGCGCGGTGGCGACCTACGGGCTCTCGGCGCGCGCCGTTCACCGGACGCTCCGCGTCGCGCTGACGATCGCCGACCTCGAGGATCGCAGTGGGCTGGGAGAGCTGGAGATCGCCGAGGCGCTACGCCTGAGGGTGGGGGTGCCGACGCTGCGCGCAGCGACTCGCGCACACCTCTCGGCGGGCGCTGCGGTCCACGACCCCGCCACCGCCCCCTTGTTTCCCGCAACCCCAACGCATTAGGGTCAGCGATGGCACGCCGTGCCCGGAGCGAGACTTGGCGGAGGGATTCGCGTCATGGGACACTACATGGACTACGCCGCGACCTCGGCGGTTCGCCCCCCGGTGGTGGCGGATGCGGTGGCCGGTTTTCTGCGCGGAGTGGGGTGCACTCCCGGACGCGGGGGGCACTCGGGGGCGCTGGCGGCCGCTCGCCTCGCGCTGCGCTGCCGACGGGCGGTCTCGCGGGTGATGGGTCTCCCGGGGGATCCTGGTCGCATCGCCTTCACCCAGAACGCCACGCACGCCCTGAACGCGGCTCTCTGGGGTCTCCTCGACGAGGGCGACACCCTGGCCGTCTCGCAGTACGACCACAACGCGGTGCTGAGGCCTGCGGACTTCCTCGCCCGGGAGCGCGGCGTGCACCTCCGCGTGCTCTCGGGAGCGCCGGACGGCGCAGTGGATCTAAACGAGGCGGCCCGGCTGCTCGACGGTGCGCGCATGCTCGCCGTGAATGCGGCCTCGAATGTGCTTGGCACCGTGGCTCCGCTCGGCGCCCTCTCCGCGATCGCCCACGAGGCAGGTGCCGTCGTGCTTGTGGACGCCGCGCAGTCCGCGGGGCATGTGAGCGCCAGTCCGGTGGCGGAGGGCGCGGATGTCGTCGCCTTCACCGGGCACAAGGCTCTCCTCGGTCCTCAGGGGACGGGGGGCCTCTGGGTCCGCGAGGGGCTGGAGCTCCGCTCGCTCCTCCTCGGGGGGACGGGCGGGGACTCGCGCAGCCGAAGGATGCCGGCCGCCATGCCCGATCGTCTCGAGGCCGGTACGGGGAACACCCCAGGGCTTGCCGGACTCATGGCTGGCTGCAACTTCGTGCTCGACCAGGGCGTCGAGGCGCTGCACGCCCGCGAGATGGCTCTGAAGGCGCGTCTCCGCGAAGGGCTGCTGGCGATTGGGGGACTACGGGTACTCTCGCCACCTGCCCCGGATGGAGTGCCCCTGGTCACGGTGGCGGCCGAGGGCGTCGACGCGGCGTCGCTGGCCGGGTCGCTCGATCGCGACTTCGGAATCCACACGCGCGCCGGTCTGCACTGTGCCCCCGAGGTGCATCGCATCCTCGGGACGCTCGAGGAGGGGGCGGTTCGCTTCTCCCTCGGGTGGGCGTCGACGGCGGAGGACGTGGAGGCGGCGGTCGAGGCGGTGGATTCGCTGCTCAGTCCCGCCGCCGTGCCTGTCGGGTAGGCGAGCGAAGCGGTCCAGCGCGGATGCGGCGCTGCTCCTGCCGTGGGAGACCGGCCGTAGGATAGGGGGCGAGACGTGGCGCGAATCCTGATCATCGACGACGAGCCGTCTATAGGAGACGCGCTGAGGCAGCTCTTCGAATACGAGGGCCACAAGGTGCATGTCGCGGTGAACGGCCCCGGCGGGCTGGTCGACTACCCCGACTTCCGGCCCGACGTCACCCTGCTCGACGTCAAGCTCCCGAAGATGGACGGGATCGAGGTCCTGCAGAGGATTCGGGCGGAGGATCCGGGCGCAGTCGTGGTCATGATCTCCGGCCACGGCACGATCGGGACCGCCGTCCAGGCGACCCGCGAGGGTGCCTTCGACTTCCTGGAGAAGCCGCTCGACACCGATCGCCTCCTGGTCACCCTCAGGAATGCGCTCGCGGTTCGAGGGCTCTCCGAGAGAGTGGAGAGGCTCGCGCACGAGATCGAGGTCCGGCACGGCATGGTCGGCGGTTCGCATGCGATCGGGCGCGTGCTCGAGAAGGTCGAGCGCGTGGCCGCCACCGACGCACCGGTCCTGATTACGGGCGAGAACGGCACCGGCAAGGAGCTGACGGCCCGCGCGCTCCACCGCCGCTCGCCCCGGGAGTCCGGCCCCTTCGTGGAGGTCAACTGCGCGGCGATCCCATCGGAGCTGATCGAGAGCGAGCTCTTCGGCCACAGGAAGGGGTCCTTCACCGGTGCGGTATCCGACCGCACGGGGAAGTTCGAGCAGGCCGACAGCGGCACTCTCTTCCTGGACGAGGTCGGGGACATGTCGAGCCGGGCGCAGGCAAAGGTGCTGAGGGCGCTCCAGGGCGGCGACATCACCCCGGTCGGAGGGGCCAGGTCGGTGAACGTCGATGTGCGGGTCGTCGCCGCCACCAACAAGGACCTGCCCGCCGAGATCGAGAAGGGCGCCTTTCGGGAGGATCTGCTGCACCGCCTCAACATGGTGACGATCCACGTGCCGCCGCTCAGGGACAGGGCCGGCGACATCCGGATGCTCGTCCGCCACTTCGCCGAGCTCGCCCCGGCCTCCTACGGAGCTCCGCCCCGGGAGTTCAGCGACGAGGCGCTTGCGGCGCTCGAAGCGTCGGAGTGGCCGGGCAATGTGCGTCAGCTCAAGAACGCGGTGGCCCGCCTGATGATTCTCAGCGCCGGGGATACGGTCGGGCGGCGCGACGTAGTCGAGCTCGTCCAGCAGGGCGCGGAGGATGACGGAATGCCAGCGGACGTCATGGCGTTCGAGACGCTGCACGAGTTCAAGGAGGCGGCCGAGAAGACGTTCATATCCGGGAAGCTCCGCGAGTCCGGCTGGAATGTCTCGGAGGCGGCGAGGCGGATGGGGATGCCACGGTCGAACCTCTACAAGAAGATCGAGCGGCACGGCCTGGAGAGGGAGTGAACGGGGACCGCGATGCGTAGCCAAGGGCAAACGTCGATCGACGATTGCCTCGGGCAGTACCTGCGCGAGATCAGCCGCTTCCCGCTGCTCGGCCGCGCCGAGGAGGCTCGCCTCGCCAGGGGGATCCGTCGGGGGGAGGAGGACGCGCTGGACAAGCTGGTGCGCTCGAATCTCCGCTTCGTGGTGATGGTTTCGAAGCGCTACCGGAATCAGGGCGTCCCCCTCTCCGACCTCATCAACGAGGGCAATCTGGGGCTGATGAGGGCCGCCCGGAAGTTCGACGAGACCAAGGGCACCAAGTTCATGAGCTACGCCGTCTGGTGGATCAGGCAGGCGATTCTGAAGGCTCTGGCCGATCAGGGGCACATCGTCCGGATTCCGCTGAACCGCGCCGGATCCGTGTACAGAATCGGCAGGCGGGTATCGGCGCTGGTCCAGGAGCTGGGAAGGGAGCCGGGGTTGATGGAGATCGCCGAGACGCTGGATCTCGCCCCGGCTGAGGTCGAGAGGGCGCGGGCAATTGTCAGCGAGCACGTCTCTCTGGACTCGCCGGTGACGCCCGGCGAGGACGACCGCCTTGTGGATCGCCTGCCGGACCGGGTATCGCCGGAGCCCGACGCGGCGGTGTTGGAGAAGGAGCTGGCACGTGTCCTGGATCGGGTGCTCTCGACACTTGGGCCCCGCGAGGCGGTGGTGCTCCGGAAGTACTACGGACTCGACGGCCGGCCCCCCAAGTCGCTCGAGGAGATAGGCAGCGGCATGGGCGTGACCAGGGAGCGGGCCCGCCAGATCAAGGAGCGAGCGCTCACGCGGATCCGGCTCGACTCGTGGTCCGGGGCCCTGGCGACCTACGCCTCCGACTGGTAGGGTGGGTGCTCCTTCCCGGATCGCGTGCCGCGCCTGACCGAACATGATCCGAAAGAGGACATTTCTACTGGCGTACGACTAGCGGTTCCTCCCCCCCCCCCACCCCTTGCGCCCCTATCTTCTTTCCGGTAGCGTCCGAGGCTGTACGCACTTCGCCGGGGCCACCCCTGCGGCGGAGAGGTTCTCAACGCGACACCGGTGTGAGTCCGACGACGCTGTGAACGCAACCATTACGCCCGGCCTAGCCGACATCGAGCGGGACTGGTGGGTCGTAGATGCCGAGGGGAAGCCGCTCGGCAGACTCGCAACCCAGGTCGCGGTGTACCTGCGCGGCAAGCACAAGCCGTACTTCACGCCGCACCTCGACACCGGCGACCATGTAGTCGTCGTCAATGCCTCGAAGGTCGCCCTGACGGGCCGCAAGGCCGACCAGAAGACGTACTTCCGCCACTCGGGCTACATGGGCGGGGACAGGCACATCCCCTTCAGGACCATGCTGGAGCGCTTTCCGGAGAGGGTGATCGAGCTCGCGGTGCGGGGCATGCTGCCGAAGAACAAGCTGGGTAGGGCGACGCGCCGCAAGCTGCGGGTCTACCCGGGGCCGTCGCACCCGCACCGGGGCCAGAACCCGAGCGCTCTCGAGATATGAGCAGCGGAGGAGAGGCGCCGATCCAGGCGGTGGGGCGCAGGAAGACGAGCGTCGCTCGCATCTTCGTACGGCCGGGCGCTGGCCGCTGGAAAATCAACGGCCGCAGCGCCGAGGACTACTTCCCACGCGCCACCCATCGGGCGAGGATCGCGGATCCGCTGACAGTCGCCGCCTCCGATGGGCGCTTCGATGTCGAGGCCCGGGTTCGGGGCGGGGGGCTTACCGGCCAGGCCGATGCGATCCGCCTGGGGGTGGCGCGAGCCCTCCTCCTGCACGACGAGGAGCTTCGCCGGCCACTCCGTGAGGCCGGGATGCTCACGAGGGATTCGCGCGAGGTCGAGCGCAAGAAGCCGGGCAGACCCAAGGCGCGCAAGCGCTTCCAGTTCAGCAAGAGGTAGATCTCCCGCCACCATGACGATGCCTTCGCAGCAGGTCGAGCTGGGAGAGCTCCTGGACGCCGGCGTCCACTTCGGGCACCAGACCCGGCGCTGGAACCCCAAGATGAGTCCCTTCATCTTCGGGCAGCGCAACGGCATCCACATAATCGATCTGCGCAAGACCGTCGATCGGCTGATCCAGGCGTGCGAAGCGGTGCGCAGGGTCGTCCTGAGGGGCGAGAAGGTGCTCTTCCTCTCGACGAAGCGGCAGTTGCGCCAGGTGATAGAGGAGGAGGCGACACGCTGCGGCGCCCTCTACGTCACGGAGCGGTGGCTCGGCGGGATGCTCACCAACTTCCAGACGATACGGCGGCAGATTCGCAGGATGAAGGAGCTCGAGCGAGGCCAGGAGGAGAACGCGTACGAGTTCTACACCAAGAAGGAGCGCCTCCTGCTCGAGCGCGAGCGGATAAAGCTCGAGAAGTACTTCGCGGGAACGCGCGACATGGTGCGGCTGCCGGGCGCGATCTTCGTGGTCGACGCGAGGCGCGAGGTCATCGGCGTGCGCGAGGCCTACCGTCTGGGAATCCCGGTGATCGCGATCGCCGACACGAACGCCGACCCCTCGATGATCGACTACCCCATTCCCGGCAACGACGACGCCATCCGCTCGGTCAGCCTGATCGCGGGGCGGATCGCCGACGCCATCGACGTCGCCCGCCGCGAGGTCCCCGACGAGCAGCTGCGCCGCCAGGCCGATCTGGAGGCGACGACCTACTCGACCGAGACCGGCGAGAAGGCGGCCGACACGCGCACCTTCAGGCCGCGTCGGCGGAGGCGCCGTCCGCACCCGGAGGCGATCGCCCAGGTGCGCGCCACCGGGGAGGTCGAGGGGGTGCGCAAGACCGCGAACGGCGGCAAGGAGCCTCCGACCGCCGCCGCCGAGTGACCCCTTGATGGCGATCAAGGCGGCGCTCGTCAAGGAGCTTCGCGACCGGACCGGCGCGGGGATGATGGAGTGCAAGAGGGCGCTGACCGAGACCGGTGCCGACATCGAGGCTGCCATCGACCTGCTCCGGAGCAAGGGCGAGGCCAAGGCGGCCAAGCGCGCCGCGAAGGCGGCCAATCAGGGCGTTGTAGCGAGCTACATTCACCACGGTGGCCGGATCGGCGTCCTCGTGGAGCTGAACTGCGAGACCGACTTCGTGGCCAACACCGACGACTTCCGGGAGCTCGCGCGGGACCTCGCCATGCATGTGGCGGCGAGCGATCCGATCGCGGTCGAGTCGGGGGATGTGGATCCCGAGACGGTGGAGCGGGAGCGCAGAGTCTTTATCGAGCAGGTCGCCCGCGAGGGCAAGCCGGAGCACATCCGCGACCGCATTGTCGACGGGAAGCTCGCCAAGTTCTTCAGAGAGCGGGTGCTGCTGGACCAGCCGTTCGTCAGAGACCCGGACCGGAGCGTCGGCGAGCTCGTCACGGAGGTCTCGGCGCGCACCGGCGAGAAGATCAGGGTTGGGCGCTTCTCGAGGTTTCAGGTCGGCGGGTAGCGCTGCAGCCCGTGGACGAGCCACCCACGGCATTCGAGCGGCGGAGCTCGGGCTACGGGCGGGTCCTCCTCAAGATCTCGGGCGAGGCTCTCGCAGGCGGGCACGGAATCGGGATCGATCCGGCAGTTGTGGACGAGATCACCGACGAGCTCCGGGAGATCCATGACCTTGGCGTCTCGCTGGGACTGGTGATCGGAGGCGGAAACATCGTCCGGGGCGCGATCGCGAGCCGGGAGGGAATGGACCGCGTGGCCGCCGACTACATGGGCATGCTCGCCACGATAATGAATGCGCTGGCCGTACAGGACCTGCTCGAGAGAAAGAGCGTCGAAACCAGGGTGATGACGGCGATCCGGATGCCGCAGCTTGCCGAGCCGTACATTCGCCGCCGTGCCGTGCGCCACCTGGAGAAGGGCAGAATCGTGCTCTTCGCCGGCGGGACGGGTAGTCCGTACTTCTCGACCGACACGGCCGCGGCGCTGCGCGCGATCGAGATGGGCGCCGATGTCGTGATCAAGGCCACCAAGGTGCGGGGAGTCTACTCGGCCGACCCGGCGAGCGACCCGGACGCCGAGTTCATCCCGGACATCTCCTTCCGGGAGGTCGTTGCCCGCGACCTGCGGGTGATGGACGGGGCGGCGGTCTCGCTTTGTCGCGAGAACGACCTTCCGATTATCGTTCTGAGTCTCGACGATCGAGGGGCGGTGCGGCGGGCGGTTGGCGGCGTGCAGGTAGGGACGCTGGTGTCGTGACCGTGCGCCAGCTCCGAAACGGTGCCGGTCGAAGCGGGAGGAGCAGATGGAGCAGATGACGCAGGCCGAGACCAAGATGGGCGAGGCGGTCGCCGCCGCCGAGCGCGAGTTCGGGAAGGTGCGGACCGGCAAGGCCGTCCCGTCGATACTCGACAGCGTGCTGGTCGACGCCTACGGCGGTCGCATGCCGCTCAACCAGGTCTCCACGGTGACCGCTCCGGATGCCGCCCTCCTCGCGATTCAGCCCTTTGACGCGACGCTGATCGAAGCGATCGAGAAGGCAGTGATGGCCGCCGGACTGGGCCTCAATCCTTCGAACGACGGTACCCTGGTCAGGGTCCCGATCCCGCCGCTCAGCGAGGAGCGACGCCGGGAGTACGTGCGGCTCCTCCACCGGATGGCGGAGGAGGCCCGCGTCTCGGTCCGCCGCGCGCGCCAGGCGGCCAACGATCAGATCCGGGGGACGCTCCGCGGCCACGAAGTCGGCGAGGACGAGGCCCGCCGGGCGATGGGGGAGATCCAGAAGCTCACCGACGAGCATGTGCGGCGCATCGACGAGCTGCTGGCGGCTAAGGAGAAAGAGGTGATGGCGATCTGAAGCCCGTCGCCGAACCGCCGCTACTCAATGGTCTCTGACCTTCTGGACGCCGTTCGTGCGGGTTCCCGCGTGCCCCGCCATGTGGCCATCGTCATGGACGGCAACGGGCGCTGGGCCGAGGGTCGGGGCCTGGCTCGGCACCTGGGCCACGGGGAGGGGATGAAGGCCGTGCGGGAATCGGTGGAGGCCTCGCTCGCGGCCGGGGTGGAGATTCTGACGCTCTTCGCCTTCTCGACCCAGAACTGGAAGCGCCCCGAGGCCGAGGTCCGGGCCCTGATGGAGGCGCTCCGCACCTACGCCCGCAAGGAGTCGGCGGAGCTTGCCGCCTCCGGTGTCGAGGTGCGAGTGCTCGGGGAGGTGGAGCGCCTCAACGCCGCTTCGCGCGATGCCGTCAGGCACATCGAGGAGGTGACCGGCGGGGGCTCGGAGCTGCGGCTGAATCTCATGGTGTCGTACGGCGGCCGGGAGGAGCTCGTGCGAGCGGTGCGGTCGATGGCTCGGAGGGCGGGCGACGGGCTCCTCGATCCGGGCTCGATCGACGCCGATCTACTTGAGGGCGCCCTCTATACGGCGGGTCTCCCGGATCCGGACCTCCTCGTCCGCACCTCGGGCGAGCAGCGCATCAGCAACTTCATGCTCTGGCAGCTTGCGTACACGGAGATACACATCACGGCGACGCTATGGCCCGACTTTGACCGGGGTGACTTCTACGCCGCCCTCCTGGACTATCAGCGGCGTGAGCGCCGCTTCGGCGAGGTCGGGACCGGGTGACAGACTCCGGATCTCCGCGGGCTGGGACTGGCGGAGGCGCAGCCGGCACCGGCGAGCTCCGGAGGCGGGTTATGGTCGCCGTCATCGGGCTGCCGCTCTTCGTGCTGGTGCTCTACCTGGGAGGCTGGTACCTGGGGGCGCTCGTGGCGCTGGTAGCGGCGCAGGCCACACGCGAGCTCTTCGCTCTCGCCTCGGCTGTCGGGGTGCGACCGGTTGGGTGGCTCGGCGTCGCGGCGTCGGCGGGCACGGTTCTTCTAGCCGCCTGCGAACCCGACTTTGCGGAGTGGGGCGCCCGAGTGCTGGTCCTTCTCCTCCTCGTGGGGCTCGTCTCCTCTGGCGTCCTGCTCCGGAGGAGTGGCGAGCATTCCTTCCTCGCCTCGGCGTGCGCCACCGTCGTGGCTCCGCTCTACATCGGCGCCACACTCTCCTTTGCGCTGCTCATCCGCCACATTCCCGAAGCTCGGGGTGCCTCCGCAGAGCTGCCCTGGGAGGGGACGATGCTCGTCCTGCTGGCGCTCGGCGTGGTCTGGGTCGGCGACAGCGCGGCCTACTTTGTCGGCAGGGCGGTGGGGCGCAGGCGCCTCGCCCCCCGCCTGAGCCCGGGCAAGACCGTGGAAGGATCGGTTGCAGGGCTCGTCGCCGCCACGGCGACGGGGGCGCTCATGGGACTCGCACTGCAGGATCTTGCGACGGCGCCCATCTCGCCGATGGCCGGGGCCTGGATGGGGCTGGTGCTGGGTGCCGCGGGCCAGTTCGGCGACTTGACCGAGTCGCTCCTGAAGCGCGATGCCGGCATCAAGGACTCCGGCACGCTACTTCCCGGGCACGGCGGGGTGCTCGACCGCTTCGACGCAACCTTCTTCACCCTCCCGACTGCCTACGCCCTCCTCCAGCTCGCCCCCGCTCTGCAGTGAAGCGCATTGCCGTCCTGGGTGCCACAGGGTCGATCGGGCGCTCGACGCTGGCGGTCGCACGGCGCCACCCAGACCGCTTCCAGATCGTCGCCCTCTCGGCCCTCGGCTCGGTCGCCGAGCTCGAGAGCGTCGCCTCCGAGTTCGGCGTCTCCGAGGTGGCCGTCGCCGACCCTGCCGCCCTCGGCCCGCTGGCCGGTCGGGGCTGGCGCTCCGGCCCCGAGGGTGTGGAGGAGCTGGCGCGGCTGCCGGAGGTCGATATCGTGGTCAATGCGGTAGTCGGAGCTGCGGGGCTGGTCCCGACCATTGCCGCCCTGGAGGCGGGCAAGCGCTGCGCCCTCGCCAACAAGGAGTCGCTCGTCGCCGCCGGCGGGATCGTGCTGGCCGCGGCCGAGAGGGGCGGGGGCGAGCTGGTGCCGGTAGACAGCGAACACTCGGCGATCCACCAGTGCCTGAGCGGTGCCGCGCCGGTGGGGGCGCACCGCCTGATACTCACCGCGAGCGGAGGCCCCTTCCGCCAGGCGACCGACGAGGAACTCGAGCGCGTCACCGCCGCCAGCGCCTTGCGGCATCCGACCTGGGAGATGGGGAGGAAGATCACCATCGATTCGGCGACCCTCGCCAACAAGGCCCTGGAGGTAGTCGAGGCGCACCACCTCTTCGGGATGCCCTACGATCGGATCGACGTGGTCGTGCACCCGACCTCGATCGTGCACTCCTTCGTGGAGTTCGTGGACGGATCGGTGATCTCGCAGATGGGAGCTCCCAGCATGGAGGTGCCGATCCTCTACGCGCTGACGTGGCCCCGGCGAGCGAGCGACGCGCAGCTACGGGGCTTCGATCCGGTGGCGATCTCGCCGCTGGCCTTCGAGCCCGTCGACGATCGCCGCTTCCCCCTCTTCCGCGTCGGCGTGAACGCGGGCCGGGCGGGCGGCGCGGCGCCGGCGGTCTTCAACGCGGCCAACGAGGTGGCGGTCGAGGCATTCCTCGAGGGTCGGGTTAGCTTCGCTGGTATGGCTCGGGTCGTCGAGGAGACGCTGGAGGTGCACGGCGAGCTCCCGGTCGACACGCTGGACGACGTGCTCGGGGCCGACCGTGAGGCCAGAGGTCGCGCGCGGGCCGAAATCGAGGCAATCGGAGCATGATCTACGTACTCTCCACTCTCTTCCTGCTCGGAGTCCTGATCTTCGTGCACGAGCTGGGGCACTTCTGGGCCGCCAGGTCGGTCGGAATCGGTGTCGAGCGCTTCTCGATCGGGTTCGGGCCGCGCCTCTGGGGCTTCACCCGGGGCGAAACCGAGTATTGGATCGCAGCGATCCCGCTGGGCGGGTACGTGAAGATGCAGGGGATGGACGACGAGGTCATGGAGCGCCTCGAGGGTAAGGAGGCGGCGCCGAGGGAGCCCTCCGCCGCGGACTTCGACTCCAAGTCGATCCCGGCGCGCGCCTTCGTGATCTCGGCGGGCGTGCTCATGAACATGATCTTCGCATTTGCGACCTACGTCTTCGTTGCGGGCGCGTGGGGTGTGGAGGAGCCAGCCACCACACGGGTGATGGCCGTCGAGAGCGCGAGCCTCCCCGCAGGTGCCGGGGCGCTCTCCCGGATTGCCCCCGGAGCGACGGTCGTCCGCGTGGGCAACCTGACGCCGCAATCCTGGGGAGACATAACGCGGGGGCTGGCCGACGGCGAGCCCGGCCCCGTGCAGGTGCGTACCGAGTCCCCGGATGCGGTCTTCGAGATCGTGCTCCCGGAGAGCCGGGCCGAGCGCAGCCGGATCGCGGCCTCTCTCCTCTACTGGGTCGATCCGGTCGTCGGAGAGGTCGTGCGGGGCGGTCCTGCCGCCACTTCGTCGATCGAGGTGGGTGACCTGATCACGAGTGTGGCGGCGGAGGATGTGCGGAGCTGGACGGACGTTACCCGCGAGCTTGCATCGAGGCCGGGCGAGACGATAGAGATCGGCATCCTCCGCGAGGGCGACGCTCTCTTCCGCACCGTCGAGCTGGGGGAGATTCGGTCAGCCACCGGCGAGCCAGTCGGTCGGCTGGGCGTTTACGTGGCTGACGTCGAGACGCATGCCGTCCCGGTGGGTCTCGTCGACGCGATCGAGAGAGGGGCGGGCAGGACGGTCCTGGTGACCGGCCGCATCCTGAGCTTCCTGGGTGACCTGGTGACAGGCGGCATCTCTCCGAGGGAGCTCGGTTCGCTGGGTACGATCGCGGTGGCCTCGGGCGACGCGGTGGGGCGAGGTGCACCCGCCTACCTGGACTTCATGGCCCTCTTCAGCATCAATCTGGCGATCCTCAACATGCTGCCGATCCCCGTCCTGGATGGCGGCCACATGGTGTTCCTGGGTCTGGAGCTGGTCCGCGGCCGCAAGCTGTCGGTCAGGCAGCGGCTCCGCTGGAGCCAGATCGGCATGGTCTTCGTCCTGGCGATCATGGTGTGGGCGCTCAGCAACGATGCGCTCCGCTTTCTGGGCTTCTAGCCTACCCTCCCGCCGCCAGGAACCGCTCCGCCTCGAGCGCGGCCATGCACCCCGTCCCCGCCGCCGAGACCGCCTGGCG
>JAGWBP010000020.1 GCA_021295835.1 Gemmatimonadota bacterium
GCACAGCGGCCAGGAGGAAGACAGGCGCAAGTAGGGTTCGGCTCGGTCGCATCGTCAGGGCTCCCTTCCATGGTGGAGGTGAACGGCCCGCACGGCAAGCCGGGCCGTTGTCAGGTCGAGGGTAGGCAACGGCCGCGCCGAGCGATTCGGCCGTCCGGTTGGCGACCGCCTGGGCGGCCGCCACGGAGCAACCGGGCACCGCCGGAGCGCCGGTCGCGGCTGGAGCGGCTAGTAGCCGGGCCGCACCTGGTCCGATCATGGCTGGCCTCCCACGGGGTGCTACGGCCCCTGCACAGTGACGGCGCGTGTTCCCGCGACCGCCCCGGTCCTGTCAGCCCCGTGGCGGCCCCCGGCCAGCGTCCATAGCTTGTTGTCGGATGAGCGCATTCTCCGAAAGAGTATACGACTGCGTGCGGCGGATTCCCAAGGGCCGAATCGCCAACTACGGCAGCGTTGCAGCTCTGGCGGGCGAGCCGCGCGCCGCCCGCGGAGTGGGGTATGCTCTGAGCCACCTGCCGTCGGGGAGCGACGTGCCGTGGTGGCGAGTCGTCAATCGGCGGGGTGCCATCTCGACCTCGCGGGTCTCCGGGATGGCGCAGTGGCAGAGGGCGCTGCTCGAGAGCGAGGGCGTGGTCTTCGACGATGCCGGAGAGGCGTCGTGGCGGCGCTTCGGCTGGGTTCCGGGCGAGTGATACACGACGAGCCGCGGTCGGCGGGAGACGGCTGCCCCGAGATTCGGTGGCGCGACCGGGGCCTCTTGGCGTTCGTAGCGTCGGCGCTGCTCTTCTCGGCGTGCGGGGCGGAGGATGCGGGCGACTACGGCGACGCCCCCGGAAGTCCGACTGGGAGGGATTCGGCCTACGCCGAGATCGTGGCGGAGGAGGATGCGCGCGGCGAGGTCGGGCTCGTGCGCGTGCTGGCGCATCTGGAGGGGTCGGACCCGTGGCTTAGGGCTGCGGCCGCGAGGGCGCTGGGCCGCATGGAGGACCCTGCGTGGATGTCCCTCCTTGCCGACCTGCTCGGTGACCCCGACGCGGCGGTCCGGTCGGCGGCGGCCTTCGCCGTCGCCCAGTCCCTGCACGGCCAGGAAGTTGGCGACGTGGTCGAGCTGCTCGCGGCGCGCGCACCTCTCGAAGCCGACGGGCGCGCGCTGGGCTCGCTCGCGACCAGCCTGGGGAGGCTCGGCTTCGCGAACGCCGAGGAGCGCGCGACGGCTGCGCAGGCGCTCGTCGCGATTACCGGGGTGGCCAGGGAGCTCTGGGGCGAGGGTAGGCACGCGGCTCGATTGGGGGTGGCGCGCGGCATCGCCGCCTTCGCCCGCGGCGGCGAGGTCGGCGCGCCGCTCGATCCGGGGATCGTGGCGGCGGCCCGATGGCTGGCGGAGCTCGAGGACGAGATCGGCTTGGACCGCGAGGGGGCGCTTGCGACCCTGCGTGCACGTAGGATCGCGTGGTCGGTCCTGCCCTGCGCCGAGGGCACCGATGCTGCCCGGCTGGCGGAGCCCGCCTCCGCCGACTGGGGGGCGCGGCGTGAGGTAGTGGTCGCGTCGAGCCGATGCGGGGCAGGGGGCGAAGCGGCAATCCGGTCAGGCCTGGGCGACCCCGATCCGCGTGTTCGCGTCGCGGCGCTGCGGGCGTACGACCGCCGGGTCCGGCCGAGCGGAGGGTGCGGACCGATCCTGGACGCGATCGCCGACCCGGACGCGCGCCTCTGGGCGACGGCGCTGACCTTGGCGGCGAGCGAGTGTCCCGGAGCGGAGCGCGTGCGGCAACGCTCGCTACTGGCCGCCCTGGCGGACTCCCTGGAGTCGGTTGCGGGGGGGTGGCGGCGGTCCGCAGGAGCGCTCCGCTCCCTGGCGGCGATCGACCCCGGCGAGGCTGCGGCACGGATCGGGCCATTTGCGGATCACGGCGATCCATCGGTCCGCAGGTGGGCGGCCCTCGCCGCCTCCAAGGCGGGGGCCGTCGAGAGGCTGAGGGAGCTGGGTGCCCCAGGCGAGGACGCGAATGTCCGCGCGGCCGCCCTGGAGGGTCTCGGAGCGGCCGTCGGGGGCGGAGGGCGCGACCTGTACCTGGACGCACTCGCATCCGACGATCCGCAGCTCGTCATGACCGCCGCCCGGCTCCTCGGCGAGCACATGGCGCCGGTCGACGCGGACGCGACCTCGGCTCTGCTGGCGGCACTCGGGCACTTTACCGCCCGGCAGCGCGAGACGGAGCGCGACGCCCGTGTGGCGCTCCTCGAGGCGATCGCAGAGCTCGGAGGCTTCGAGAGCGCCGATCTCGACCCCTACCTCCACGACTACGACCGCGCCGTCGCGGAGCTCGCGGCTAGGACCCTGAGCGCATCCACCGGCGAGTCGCACACAGCCGCACCTGTGCCGCTCCCGCGCCTGCCGACCCCGACGCCCATGCAGCTAGCGCAGCTCGCCCAAGAGCGCATCCGGATCCAGATGGCCGGCGACAAGGGGGAGGTGGTCATCGCGCTGCGGCCCGACCTGGCCGCCACCAACGCGGCCCGCCTATCGCGTCTGGTCCGCGAGGGGTACTTCGACGGCCTGACCTTCCACCGCGTAGTCCCCAACTTCGTGATTCAGGGTGGCAGCCCGAATGGCAACGAGTACTCCGGCGACGGTCCGTACAGCCGCGACGAAATCTCCAGCCACGGCCACTGGCGCGGCACGGTCGGCCTCTCGACGCGGGGTCGCGACACAGGCGACGCCCAGATCTTCATCAACCTCGTCGACAATGTGCGCCTCGACGCCGACTACACCGTCCTGGGCGAGGTGGTCGAGGGGATGCACGTCGTCGACGCCATCCAGGAGGGGGACACAATCGTGCTAGCGGCCTTTTCGACGGACACCCGATGACGCAGGCCACCCTCTTCGCCCGGATCGTGAGCGGCGAGCTTCCCGCCGACATCGTCTACCGGGACGATCTCGTCACCGCCTTTAGGGACATCCGCCCACTCGCGCCGATCCACATCCTGATCGTGCCGAACAGGGCGATTCCGACGCTAGCCGACGTATCCGTGGGCGACGAGGCGACGCTCGGCAGGATGCTCCGCGTGGCCTCCGCCCTAGCCCGCCAGGAGGGGGTCGCCGAGGACGGGTACCGGGTGATGATCAACTGCCGCGATCACGGCGGCCAGGAGGTCTACCACCTGCACCTTCACCTAGTCGGTGGACGCCCCCTGGGGCCCATGCTCGCAAGGTCGCGCTGAGTCCCGCGAGGCGGCCCCGCGCCCCTCAGCCCCTCGTTCGCGCCCTACGAAAAAGCCTCGCGGACGCCACCCAGAGCACCACGAAGAATCCGTTCGAGAGGACGATCTCCGGCGTCGACGAGACCGGGTGGTGCTGCTTGCCCGAGATCAGCGCGACGACCACCACAAGGCACTGCGCCACGGCCGCCCAGTAGAGAGCTCGCTCCGTCCCAGCGGGCCGGAAACGTGCCACCAGCGCACCGACCGCCGCAACTCCGATCACACCGCCGTAGAGCAGGTCGAAGGGATCGCCCTCCGCACCGATCAGACCCACGGCGCCGATCACCCACATCAGGAGCATCGCCGTCCCCAGCACCGCCCCGTAGGCCACCCTCAGACCTCCGGTCCGACTCACGCCGCCCGGCGATCGTTCCTCCAACGACTGGTCGCCTGCCAGCACCGAGATCGCGCGCCCCCCATACAATATAGACACCGAACACACCCTCGCCCGCTGGGACGGGCCCAGCGCCGCCCACGGTTGCCTGGCTGTCGCAAGGGTAGGCTCGGCTGTAGTTTATCCTACCGATGTTGCAACGGAGTCCCCACCCCAGGGTGTGGCGACCCGGCCCCGACTAGGAGGATCAGCGACGAAAGTGTCAGGCACGGCGCACTTTGCATTCGAGCGGGATATCGACGAGCTGGAGGACCAGGTCGCACGGCTTCGCGACAGCGCCGCCAAGCGGGGGCTGGACGCCGGCGACGAGCTGCGGGTCCTTTCGGCGAAGCTGGACGCGCTCCGTGACGAGACCTACCGCAACCTCGCCCCGATGGAACAGGTGCAGGCGGCCCGCCACCCCAAACGCCCCTACACGCTCGACTACATCGAGGGCGTTTTCGCCGACTGGTTCGAGCTCCGGGGCGATCGCCGCTACCGCAACGACGAGGCGATCATAGGCGGCTGGGCGAGGCTTGACGGCGAGTCGGTAATGGTGATCGGCCACCAGAAGGGGCGTGACATGAAGGAGAATCTGCGCCGCAACTTCGGGATGCCCCACCCGGAGGGCTACCGCAAGGCGCTCCGCCTCATGCGCATGGCAGCCAAATTCCGCCGTCCGGTCGTGACGCTGATCGACACACCCGGCGCCTACCCGGGCTTCGGTGCCGAGGAGCGGGGACAGGCGGAGGCGATCGCCACCAACCTGCGCGAGATGGCGCGGCTGCGGGTGCCGAGCATCTGCGTGGTGATCGGCGAGGGGGGATCGGGAGGGGCGCTGGCGCTCGGAGTCACCGACCGCATCCTCGTGCTCGAGCATTCGATCTACTCGGTGATCTCGCCAGAAGGATGCGCGGCTATCCTCTGGCGTTCGGCCGACGAGCGCGAGAAGGCGGCCAGTGCGCTGCGCCTGACCTCGGCGGACCTCTTCGCCCTTGGAGTTGCCGACGAGGTGATCGCCGAGCCACCCGGCGGCGCCCACACAGACCCCGGCTCTGCCATGCAGTCGGTCTCTAGATCTCTTTGCCGCCACCTTGGCGAGCTAGGGCAGGTGGACACGGATCAGCTCCTGGCCAGCCGCTGGGCGAAGTACGAGTCGCTCGGGACGTGGGTCGAGGCGGGCAGCTCCTGAGGGGCGGATGAACGGGTTTGCGGAGGTGCGCTTCAAGGGTGCCAGGAAGGGGTACTACTCGACGGCGGGGCTGGATCTGACCCCCGGCGATCGGGTGATCGTGCAGGCGGAGCGAGGGGAGGACTTCGGCGAGATCACGGCGCTCGGCACGATCGCCGAACGCAAATGCTCGACTAGCGAGTGCGGGACCCCGAACCCCACGATGCGGGTGCTGCGTCGAGCGGGACCGGAGGAGGTGCAACGGGCGAGCTACCGGAGCGACGACGATCGCCGCGCTCTGCGAGAGGCCCGGCGGCAGGTCGCCAAGCACGGCCTGAAGATGAAGGTCAGCGACGCGGAGTGGCAGTTCGATCGCAGGAAACTGATCATCTACTTTACGGCCGAGCGCCGCGTTGACTTTCGAGAGCTGGTGCGCGATCTGGCACGGTCCTTCAGGACCCGCATAGAGCTCAAGCAGATCGGGGTACGGGACGAGGCGGCGCTGCTGGGCGGGGTGGGGCGGTGCGGCCGGGAGCTCTGCTGCGCCACCTGGCTCCCCGAGCTCAAGCCGATCAGCCTCCAGCTCGCCAAGGATCAGTCCCTTTCGCTCAACCCCGCCCAGATTGCGGGGTGCTGCGGGCGGCTGATGTGCTGCCTGCGCTACGAGCACGACTCGTACGTGGAAGCACGGCGGAGGTTTCCGCGCGAAGGCCGCGTGCTGAGGACGGCGCAGGGGAGCGAGAGGGTGGTCGGCGTCAACATCTTCCGCGACACGATCACGCTCCGGGACGAAGAGGGCGAAATGCGCGTCGTCGGCATCGACGAGCTGATGCGCGAGGTGCAGGCGCGGCGCGATCTGCGTGCCAACGGCCGTGGACGCAGCAGGGACGAGGCTTGACCGGCTCCGCGGCGGACAGGGGTACCGTAGACGGCTCCGGAGCCGAAGCAGCGCACGTCGAGTTCGAGGAGGTTGCCAAGAGCTACGACGGCCGCACCATGGCGGTGCAGGGCTTCGACCTGCGCGTGCGCCGTGGCGAGTTCGTGACGCTGCTGGGTCCTTCGGGTTCCGGCAAGACGACAATCCTGACGATGCTGGCCGGCTTCGAGGCACCCACCTCCGGGGTCATCAGGATCGACGGTAGCCGTGTCGACGACCTGCCGCCCCGCCGTCGCGGGATCGGGATGGTCTTTCAGAACTACGCCCTCTTTCCGCACATGACGGTCGAGGAGAACCTCGCGTTCCCGCTCGAGGTGCGCGGCCTAGCCAGGGCCGAGTGCCGCGAACGCGTGGACAGCGCGCTACGCCTGGTGCGGCTCGAAGGTCTCGAGAAGCGGCGGCCCGGACAGCTCTCGGGCGGCCAGCAGCAGCGTGTCGCGATCGCCCGCGCTCTCGTCTTCGAGCCGAGCCTGGTGTTGATGGACGAGCCCTTGGGGGCTCTGGACCGCAGGCTGCGCGAAGAGATGCAGTACGAGATCCGCCGCATCCATCGCGAGCTCGCCGTGACCGTCGTGTACGTGACGCACGACCAGGAGGAGGCAATGGTGTTGTCGGAGCGCATCGGCGTGCTGAGGGCGGGTGCGGTCGAACAGATCGCGGGCCCCGAGGCCCTGTACGAGGAGCCGGAACGGTCCTTCGTGGCGGACTTCATCGGCGAGAACAACCACCTCGACGGCACGGTGATCGCGGTCGACGGCGACTTCTGCGAAGTGGAGGTCGGCAGGGAGCGGGTCCGAGCGCTCAGAATCGTCGAGTGCAAGCCGGGCGACCGCGTGACTCTCTCGATTCGACCCGAGCGCGTCGCCGTGAATCCCGATCTGGACCTCTACCAGAACCAAGTCGGGGGCACGATTCGCGACGTGGCCTTTGTGGGCGACCACCTCCGCGTCCGCATGGCGGCTTGCGGCGTCAGCAACCTAGTAGCGAAGATTCCCAACGTCGCAGGGCACGGCGGGGTCTTGGTAGGCGACACTGTCCGCATCGCGTGGACGGTCACGGACTGCCGCGCCCTGAACTTCGAAACAGTGCAAGACTGAACTCTACCATGGAGCAGACATGATCAGATCGACCCTCTTCGTATCGGTCGCGGCGGCGGCCGTCGCGGGGATTGCAACGCCCCGGCAACTGGAAGCCCAATCGGTGACCGCGGTTTCGTGGGGCGGTTCGTACGGACGGGCCGTCCACATGGGCGTCAACCTCCCATTCACGCAGGAGACGGACGTCAGAGTCGTAGTCGAGGACTACAACGGCGGGCTCGCGCAGATCAGGGCGCAGGTCGAGGCCGGCAACATTCATTGGGATGTGGTTGATCTCGAGATCGCCGACTTGGTGCGCGGATGCGACGAGGGACTCTTCGAGCTGGTGGACATAGCCGATCTGCCCCCTGGGCCGGACGGTGTCCCAGCGGTGGACGACTTCGCGGCGGTGGCCCATTCGGAGTGCGGCGTGGGCCAGCTCTTCTGGTCGACGGTATACGCCTACAACACGCAGACCCTCAAGAACGACGAGCGACCCGCCACGATGGCCGACTTCTTCGACCTCGACAGGTTTCCGGGGCGGCGCGGCATGCGGCGGGTGCCGCAGGTCAATCTGGAGTTCGCCCTGATCGCCGACGGCGTCCCGACGGACGAGGTGTACGCCACTCTGGGCACGCCCGAAGGGCTGGACCGGGCCTTCGCCAAGTTGAGCTCCATCAAGGACCAGGTTGTGTGGTGGGAGGCTGGCGCGCAGCCGCCGCAGATGCTGGCGGACGGCGAGGTGGTGATGAGCACCGCCTACAACGGGCGCATCTTCAACGCGCAGGTGCTCGAAGGCCAGCCCTTCAAGATCGTCTGGGACGGCCAGATGCTCGACATCGGGGTCCTCGGAATCGTCGCTGGCACCCCCCGCCTAGACGAGGCGCGGCGCTACCTGGCGTTCGCGACCACCGCCGAGTCCCAAGCGCGGATCGGAAACAGGATCTCGTACTCCCCTGCGCGCAAATCGGGCGCGGCGTTGGTCGGGAAGCATGTGCTCACGGGGTTGGACATGACCCCCCACATGCCGGCTACCCCCGAGAACACAAAGCACTCGCTCAGTTTCGACTGGCGCTGGTGGGCCGACCACCAGGACGATCTGAACGAGCGCTTCAGCGCGTGGCTCGCCCGCTGACGCGTTGAATCACCAGAGCCGGGAGCGGCGGCGGTCGGTCGGCCTTGCGCTGCCGCTCCTGCTCTTCATCGTCGTCACCTTCGTCGCGCCCCTTGCGACGATGTTGGTGCGCTCGGTCCACGACCCGGCGGTGGCCGACGCCCTGCCGGAGACGATCTCGGCGCTCGAGAGTTGGGACGGCCAGGGACTCCCTCCGGAGGAAGCGTTCGCGGCGATGGCCCGCGAGCTCGTCGACGCGCGCGCCGACAGGTCGCTGGGAAAGGTGGCCGGTGCCCTCAACAGGGTGCAGGGAGGTCTTCGAAGCGTCGTCGCCAGGAGCGCCCGCTCCCTCGAGGGGGTGAGCGAAGGACCTTGGCAGGAGGCGATGGCGGGCGTGCACGAAGCGTGGTCAGACCCCGCCACCTGGCACGCGGTGCTCGCCGCAGGTCAGCGCTATACGCTGCGCCACTACCTCGCCGCCCTCGACCTGCGCCGCCTTCCCGACGGATCGCTAGCCCGCCAGCCGGAGGATCGCCGCATCTACCTGCCGCTCCTCTGGCGCACACTTGCCGTGAGCGCGTCGATCGCCGTCATCTGCCTTGTCCTAGGGTACCCCCTGGCGCACCTCATCGCCTCCTCGCCCCCGGGCCGCGCCAACCTCCTCCTCGCGCTCGTGCTGGTGCCCTTCTGGACCTCGCTCCTGGTGCGCACAACCGCCTGGATCGTCCTCCTCCAGAGGCAGGGCGTGGTCAACGACCTGTTGACCGCCATTGGGCTCGTCGGCGAGGACGGCCGATTGGCTCTGATCTACAACATGACCGGCACCGTAGTGGCTATGACGCACGTGCTCCTGCCCTTCATGGTGCTCCCGCTCTACTCGGTCATGCAGGGGATCCCGCCGCAGTACATGAGGGCGGCCTCGTCGCTGGGCGCGCGACCGGCCCAGGCCTTCAGGCGCGTGTACTGGCCGCTCACGCTGCCGGGCGTCGGGGCCGGAACGCTGCTGGTCTTCATCCTGGCGATCGGCTACTACATCACGCCGGCTCTTGTCGGGGGGAGCAGCGGCCAACTGATCTCGAACATGGTCGCCTACCACATGCAGACTTCGCTCAATTGGGGTCTCGCCGCGGCGCTCGGAGGGATCATGCTCGTCGGCGTGCTCGCGCTCTACGTGCTCTACGACCGGCTCGTGGGCGTCGAGCGCCTCGGTCTGGGGTGACGGCCGGGTGACAACGGTGGGGCCGTCCGCACTCCCCCGGCTGCTTCGCCCCGGACAGTTGGGCCGCGCCGCCTACGTCGCGTACTGCGTCGCGGTGCTGGTCTTCCTGGTCGCCCCGATATTGGTGATCGTCCCGCTGAGCTTCAACGCCGAGCCGTACTTCACCTTCACCGAAGGAATGCTCCGGCTGGACCCCGAGGCCTACTCGCTCCGGTGGTACCGCGAGATCGTCGAGAACGAGGTTTGGCGTAGGAGCCTGGTGAACAGCCTGATCATCGGAGTATCGGCGACCATCCTGGCCACCGCCCTCGGCACGCTGGCCGCTCTGGGTCTAACCAGCCCCGCAATGCCGGCCCGCCGTTTCGTCACCGGCCTCCTGATTTCGCCGATGATCACCCCCGTGATCATCTCGGCGACCGGGATGTTCTTCTTCTACTCGAAGATCGGTCTGGGGCAGACCCACCTTGGCCTGATCCTGGCGCACGCGGCTCTGGGGATTCCCTTCGTGGTGCTCACCGTCTCCGCCGCCCTTGCGGGCTACGACCGCAACCTGAACCGGGCCGCCGCCTCGCTCGGCGCGAGTCCCTTCGCCGTCGTGCGGCGCGTCCAACTGCCGCTCATCGCCCCGGGCGTGATCTCCGGGGCCCTCTTCGCCTTCGCCACCTCCTTCGACGAGGTCGTGGTTGTGCTCTTCATGGCCAGCGTCGAGCAGCGCACCATTCCGCGCCAGATGTGGGCCGGCATCCGGGAGCAGATCAGCCCCGCCATCCTGGCCGTGGCGACCTTCCTGGTGGTCTTTGCGGTGCTCCTCCTGGCGGTGGTGGCGTGGCTACGGAAGCGGGGCGACGGCTAGCAGCCCTTCCCGCCTCAATTCGGGCGGGGCTGGTAGCAGGTTGCTGGCACGTCGATGTCCCAACAATCGGCCACGGGCCAGCCGAAACACTCGGTTACGGTCACCGTGAGCTCCGCGCATTAGCCCCGCTAGCGGCTCCGCCGCATGATCACGACCGCCGGGACGAAGCTGATGTCGAGGAAGGCCAGGCTGCCGTCCGCAAGCACCGCCATCTCATAGGTGCGGAAGCCGTCCGGAAGGCGGTACGACCCCGCGTACTCACCGTCCCGCGAGTACGCGTCGACGATCGGCTGGTCCCGGTTCGCCACGAAGAGCACGAAGATGCGGTCCTCGCCGACGGCCGCGCTCAGGGTGACCTCGACGGCCTTCGGGTCCACCTTGTGCCCGCTGTACTCCCCCAATCCTTCCATGGTGCCGCTGAGGTGCACGATATCCGGGAACTCGACGGCCTCGATCCCCCGCACGACCGACCGGACGCTGCCGTCGGACGCCAGGAGGATCATCACGTCCGACCACCGGTGGTACACGACCGCCTCGCCGTCCGGGGCGTTGGCGGCCCATCGTACGGCCACTATCCCGCCGTCGATCCCCTCGTACACGCCGCTCGGAGTCTCGACCCGCCGCGACTCCGAGGACCAGAGATGCCGCGAATGCTCGGACGGGGAGGTGTGCATGAACGCGTGGCCGGGAGCGAATCCATCGGGGAGGACCTGAAGCTGCAGACCGCCGAAGGTCCCCCCGAGGTCCAGACCCCCGATGGCACGACTGATCACCTTCTCCGTGGCGACCAGCGCGCCCGACGGGTCCACCGTCGTTACGCGCATGGCCATGTCCATGACCAGCAGGTTGCCCTCCCGGTCGTACTCGAGGTCCACGATCCAGGCCGGGAACTCCCCCGGCCCATCCCCCCGGCCTCCGAAGCGCCAGAGGAGCTCTCCAGCCGGCGAGTACTCCCGGACCGACATCTCGCCCCAGTCGAGCAGCGCGAAGCCCCCCCTCGGGGAACCCCGGATGACCCGGGGATCCCCGAAGAGGGTGCCTTCCACATCGCTGATCCGCCGGACCTCCTCTAGCGGCCCCAGCCACCTCCGGTCCTGGCAATCGGCTGGCCGCGGCGCGACGAGCGCCAGCGCGACCACAACGACGCCGAGGAGCGCTCTCGTGCTCCGGCAGTCGGCCACTACTTCTAGTTCAGCTTGGGCTCGTAGCAGCCGAGGCGCTGCCTTCAGCGTTACGCTCTCCGCCGGCTGCGACGACCAGAGGCGACCGCGGCCAAGCCCCGGGAGCGGAGCGGCTCCCCGACGCCCGACGGCGGGCGACCAGGAGCAGAGGCGTGGGGTGGGGGCGGCGCGTCGTCCTCGATCTCGACCGTATTCTCGGACTTCCGGAGCGCACGCACGGTGTCTCCTTCGTCCGTGTCGGCGGTGTCGGCTGGCCAGGTCGTCACCTCGCCCGCCAAACGGTAGACGCCGGGCGGCTCGTCGGGAAGGTCTTCGAAGGCACAGACCTCCAGCTCCTTGTACGTCTCCGCCAACTGCACCCACCCTGTGCCCTCCTGCCTTTGCCATTCGGCCCGGTGCACGGTGTAGACGGTGTCGCCATAGACGAACCCGTCGAGCGGGAAGCACCCGGAGAAGGTCAGCCCCCCGAGGATCACCCTCCCCTCCTCGGTGATCTCGAGGCCATCCCACGCCTCGTAGTCGGCGTGCGCGACCCGCACCTGGGCCTCCTGCGAGACCGAGAGGCCGTAGGGGTCGGTGGCGGTCACGGTGACGGTGGTGCTGTCCCACAGCGACGCAGTGTCGACCTCGACCGGCGCGGTCGTGACCACGCTGCCGTCCACGGACTCGACCTCGGCCACGCTGTCGTGCTCGGTCGAGGCGGAGTAGGTGAGCTCGTCGCCGTCGGGGTCGCTGAAGTAGTCGGAGACGTCGATGACCACCTTGCTCAGCGTGTCCGCCTCGGACTCGCCTTCCTCGATCACGATGAAGAGGTCGTGGAGTGGAAGAGTGTCCGCCACCACCGGAGGGTTGACCCTGATCGAGGCGCTCAGGCTGTCGGACAGGCCTCCCGGATCGGTGGCGAGGACCGTGACGGTGGCCGCGCCGCCGCCCGTCGCCGCGATCGTCACCCGGGAGCCGTCCGTTTCCGCCGTGGCCACCAGGTCGTCGCTGCTCATGGCCGAGTAGGAGAGCTCGTCGCCGTCGGGATCGGTGAAGAGGTCGGCGACATCGACCACTACGGTGTCGTCGGTGACGAGGATGTGGTCCTCCAGCTCGCCCACGGCCCTCGGGGGACGGTTCGCCAAGATCGCGACCTCCACCTCCAGGGTGGCCGAGAGCCCGCCCGGATCGGTCGCCGCGATCGAGACGACCACGTCTCCGGCTCCGACGGCCTCGATCTCGACCTCGGCACCGTCGACCGTCGCGACCGCCAGCAGCGTGTCGGCGCTCGCGGCCGAGTAGGAGAGCTCGTCGCCGTCTGGATCGGTGAAGTTGCCCGTGACGTCGAGCGTGACCGCCCTCCCTACCTTGAGCGCCTGCGAGGGTACCGGCTCCTCCACCTCCGGCGCGCGGTTCTCCACGGAGACCTGGGCAGTCTGGGCGGCCGAGAGTCCGCTGGGGTCGGTCGCCGTGACCACTACCTCGGCCTCGCCCTGGGCGACCGCGCGCACGGTCATCACGTCGCCTGCGACGCCGACCGTAGCCACGCTGACGTCCGATGATCGGGCCGCATATGTAAGCTCGTCGCCGTCGGGGTCGGTGAAGAAGTGCGATACGTCCTGGGCGAACTCCCCGCCCTTGAAGATCTTCACAGGCGCGATCTCGCCTACCGGTTCGGGTGCCCGGTTGGGCTGCTCGACGGTTGCCGCGAAGCTCTGCGATACCGAGAGCCCGCCGGGGTCGGCGGCCGTGACCGTCACGGTCGCGACCCCCTCGCCCACCGTCGCCACGGTTAGGGAGGCACCCGAGGTGGACACCGCGACCACGCCTTCGTCGGACGAGGTTGCCGTGTAGGAGAGCTCGTCGCCGTCGGGGTCGCTGAAGTGCTCCGACAGCCCCACCTTGACCGTATCGCCGACATGGATCTCGGCGTCGGAGATCGGGTTGGAGACGATGGGCCTGCGGTTCGGAACCGTCACGGCGAAGCTCTGCTCGACCGACAGCCCGCCGGGGTCGGTCTTGCGGAACCTTGGCCGACGGCCGCCACGGTCAGGGAGGCTCCCGCTGCGGAGGCCGTGGCCACCCCCTCGTCGGAGGAGGTTGCCGCGTAGGAGAGGTCGTCGCCGTCCGGGTCGGCAAAGTGCCCCGAGAGGTCCACATCGATCGTCTCGCCGACATGGAGCTCGGCGTCGGGGATGGGGTCGGAGACTTCGGGCGCCCGGTTCGGCACGGTGACCGTGAAGCCCTGCTCGACCGAGAGGCCGCCCGGGTCGGTGGCTGTGACCGTCACGGTGGCGGTTCCCTGGCCGACACCCGCCACGGTTAGGGAGGCACCCGACGCGGTTGCCGTCGCGACCTCGTCGTCGGACGAAGTTGCCGTGTAGGAGAGCTCGTCGCCGTCCGGGTCGGCGAAGTGCCCGGAGAGCTCCACCTCGACCGCATCGCCGACATGGGCCTCGGCGTCGGGGATGGGGTTGGAGACGATGGGCCCGCGGTTCGGGACCGTCACGGCGAAGCTCTGCTCGACCGACAGCCCGCCGGGGTCGGTGGCGGTGACGGTCACGGTTGCGACACCCTGGCCGGTGGAATCCGACACGAGTGCCGTCGCGACCTCGTCGTCGGACGAAGTTGCCGCGTACAAGAGCTCGTCGCCGTCCATGTCGGCGAAGTGCTCGGAGAGATCCACCTGGAGGATCTCTCCGACAAAAACCTCGGCGTCCGGGATCTGGCTCGAAACCGTGGGCGCGCGGTTAGGTACGGTTGCCGTGAATCTCTGCGTGGCCGAGAGACCCTCGGCGTCGTTCGCCGTGACGGTCACTTCGGCGGTGCCTTGGGAGACTCCCGTCACCGTGAGCGATTGGCCGGAGACGCTGGCCGTAGCCACCGCCGGAGCCCCGGAAGTCGCGTCGAAGGTGAGCGGATCGCCGTCGGCGTCTCTGAAGTACTGGTCGAGCGAAACCGTAGCGGTCTCCCCGATCGCCACGCTCTGGCCCGGAATGCTATCCATCGCGACCGGCGCCTCGTTCGAGTCGCAACCGGCCGCCCACAGTGCCGCAGCCAGCGCAACGGTCTGGAGAACTGGCCCCGGCCTCAGCTCCGAATGTAAACTGTACATTACATTATGGAATATGTTCATTACACCGCGAATTCGCTGAAGCAATGTGCTGGCCGTAGACGCGACGGCACTCGAACGGCGCGGGAGGTCTATGCACCGGATGGTCAGGGGTCGACATACCGTGGCCTCCAGATGTAGGTGGATACGGCGGCGGCCGGTTCCGTGATCGTGATCGTCAGCGCGATGTCCTCAACCTCTGCGGAGAAGCCGAGGGTGTAGGTGCCCAGGGCTTCCGCCACGATCCCCTTCTGCCCCCAGGTGCCGTCGTTGAAGTTCCAGTACGTCCCCTGGTACGCCACCTCAAGGGGCGGATCGAAAGACGTCACTATGGCCTCAGCGCTCATGTTGCCCCCCACTGAGTCGGGATCCGTCCTGGGTTTTTGTGACAGCTCGAAGGTCCCCCTTGCCTCCGGCGCGGTATAGGTGGGACCACCGCGGAGCGAAAACGACAATAGGTCGTACACGCCCGAGAGATTTGGTGGCGGTTGCCGCCCCATGGGGTCGGGCTCGCACGCCACCACGAGCGGGACCAGCGCCAATAGGGTTGCACTCCGGCCGAGCTCGGCGGCCCTAAGTATCCTGCGTACCAGCCCTCCCGCCGGGGCGGTCGGGACCGCAGAGCCAGCCTGCGAGCCTGAGTCGGACGCCCCACGCGCCTTGCTGGACAGCATCTGAACCTCCAAACGGCTAGCAACCTGGGCACATACCCCCCGGCACCGAGCGGCCTCGCCGCTTCTCGCCGATCCCGCGAGACTGCCTGAGGACCCAAGGTGCGGGATCCTCGGCAAGCCGCAGTCCAAGGTACTTCGTCGGTGCCCCGCGAGGCAACTCCCCGTCGAGCGACGCTGGAGAGGGGAAACGATCGGGCGCTTCGGCCCTTGGCAAGTGGTCGGCGGACTTGCTCCGGAACGAGGCTGCTAGCGACGATACTCCATGCCACAGATCAGCGACCCGTCGCCCCCCAAGGGGCCGGACGACCTCTTCCGGCGGCTCGACGAGCTCGGAGTTGGCCACACGACCGTGCACCACCCCCCGGTTTTCACGGTGAAGGAGGCCTCAAGGCTCCGCGGCCGGGTCGAGGGCGCACACACGAAGAACCTCTTCATTCGCGACAAGAAGGAGCGGCACTGGCTGGTGTCGTGTCTTGCCGAGCGCAAGGTCGATCTGCGCTGGCTCGCCAACGAGCTCGGCACCAAGCGCCTCACCTTCTGCAGTGCGCGGCGGCTTCGAGCCTTCCTCGGCATAGAGGCTGGCTCGGTCTCGCCCTTCGCCGTGGTGAACGACGTAGGCGGCGTGGTGCAGGTGGCGCTGGACGCCGAGATGCTGCAACGTGAACCCGTAAACTTCCACCCGCTCGACAACTCGATGACCACCTCCGTCTCGACCGACGGACTCCTTCGCTTCCTGGAAGCCGAGGTGCACCCCGCAAGGGTAGTCCGCTTCCCCAGCGACGTCTCGGGTCAGGCCTACTCCCGTCGGTCGGCCGGAACCGCTTAGTCGGCAGCCTCCGACAGCGTGCCCGAAGCTCTCGCTGGCCTACTCCCGGCCGCCGCCCTGATCGCGGTCAACGCAGTCTGCGTGGTCTTCGTCATGCTGAGGCCGCGTGCGCGCCAGCCGTCGTCAATGGCATGGATCCTGGTCATCGTCGCGGTCCCGATAATGGGGATCGTGCTCTACGCGGTGGTGGGCGAGGTCCGTGCGGGGAGCCGCAGGAGGCACCGGCACCGCGTCATACAGGGGAGCATCCGATCGGCCGCGCGGCGGGCGCAGGTAGAGGCGACCGTACCGACTGTAGTGCCCTGGGGAACCGAGGCGATCGCCAAGCTGGCTCGTCTCGGCGACGACACCCCGCCGAGGCAGGGCAACCGGCTGACGCTTCTCGCCTCCGTCCAGTCGCTGATGCAGTCACTTATTGACGACATTGACAGCGCCAAGGTGCATGCACACCTGCTCTTCTACACCTACCTCGACGATCACGTCGGTCGCGCGGTGGCCGATGCGCTGAAGCGGGCCGCAGGGAGGGGCGTCGAGTGCCGCCTACTGGTCGACAACGCTGGCTCGGGTGCGTTCCTGAAGTCCGAGCTAGCCGCCGAGCTGAGGGCGGCCGGAGTCAGGGTCGTGGCTGCGCTGCCCACCCGCATCACGCAGATCGTCACGATCCGCCTCGACATGCGCAACCACCGCAAGATCGCGGTGATCGACGGCCAGGTCGGCTACACCGGGAGCCACAACCTGGCGGCCGAGTCGTTCCACCCCAAGCCCCGCTTCGCGCCGTGGGTCGACGCGACTCTCCGGATCGAGGGTCCGGCCGTGCACGACCTGCAGGCGCTCTTCGTCGAGGACTGGTACATGGACAGCGCCGAGTACCTCGATCACCTCGTCAGCACACTTCCCGACGCCCATCCGGACGGCCGCATCGTGCAGATAGTCGGCACCGGGGCGAGCTCGCAGAATCAGGCCCTGGTGCGGGTGATCCAGTCTGCCGTGCACATGGCCCGCGAGGAACTGATCATGACGACGCCGTACTTCGTTCCCGACGAGGGGACTCTCGCCGCCATAACAACGGCCGCGATCCGAGGCGTGCGCACGATCATCGTCGTCCCGGCCCGCAACGACTCCCCGCTGGTGGCGCTGGCGAGCCGGAGCTTCTACGGAGCCCTCCTCGAGGCCGGTGCCGAGGTGCACGAGTACACGCGGGGCCTGCTACACGCAAAGACGATTACCGTGGACCATGAATTCGCGATGGTGAGCACCGCCAACCTCGACCGTCGCAGCTTCGAGATCAACTTCGAGGTGAGCACCCTCGTCTACAACAGCGACTTCGCCTCCGAGCTCCGGCTTCTGCAGACCGGATACCTGAACGACTGCGAGCGCGTCGAGGGCGCTGGCTGGGAGGCGCGCCCGTGGCCGCGAAGGCTCGCCGAGAACGCAGCCGGGCTGTTCAGCGCCCTTCTCTGACGGGTTGTACCCTTCCCGGCCCCGGATGGGAGCCACGATGAAGGGTCCGGATACGGGTCCCTAATAACCGCCTCACCATCGGCGAATCGTCGATCACTCTTGCCTGGCGCCAGTCCCAATCCGCCATGTATCCGCCCCCTCCCGGGGTGCAATCTGCGACTACAGGCAAGTGGGCAGGCACAAACGAGTCGCTGCGGAGCGCAGAGGGCGGGCGTACCCATCCAGACCGTCGCGCGGGCTCCGCACCAGCAAGGGAGGTCGAAGTTGAGTCGTTCGGTAAACAAGGTCATCCTGGTCGGCAACGTGGGGAGCGACCCGGACGTGCGCGTCACCCCCTCGGGGGCCAAGGTGGCCCGAGTGTCGCTCGCCACCAACTGGCGAACCGGCGGAGAGGACCCCGAGGAGCGAACCGATTGGCACCGAGTCAGGCTCTGGGGCCGTCTCGCCCAGGTGACGGAGGACTACGTCTCGAAGGGCGACCGGCTCTACGTCGAGGGGCACCTGCAGTACGACTCCTACGAGCGCGACGGCGTGACGATCCCGACGGCCGAGGTGAGAGTCCGCGAGATGGTCATGCTATCGCGCAGGGATGACGGCTGAGCATTCCGCCACGAGGAATGAGCACTGTAAACCATGGATTACATACCGTAAAGCCCACATTACACTGTGGAGTGGCGAGCGAAGCGGTCCAGCGGGGATGCAGCGCCGCTCCTGCCGCAGGAGCCTTGTCCGCAGGCTGCTACCTCTAGTTCGTCCTCCAGAAACCGGACAGAGATTCACCCTGGGGGCTGTCGCGCAGCTTCTCGAAGGCGCGATTGCGGATCTGGCGGATGCGCTCCCGGGTGACGCCAAGAAGCGAGCCGATCTCCTCCAGGGTGCGCTCCTCACCGTCGTCGAGGCCGTAGTAGAGGTAGAGGATCTTGCGTTCGCGCTCGGTCAGGTAGCTGTCGAACATCGTCTCGAGGTAGCTGCGGCGCGCAACGGCCTCCACGTCGTCCTCGATCTCGGCGGCGTCGGCCCCGGCGAAGCGCTCACCGAAGTTGGCGCTGTCGCGATCACCGCGGTCCATCGGAGCGTCCAGGCTGAGCTCGGCAGCGGCCACGCGCCGGAGAGCCCGCACCGTCTCGATCGGCTCGTCCATCGTGCGGGCGAGCTCCTGGTCGGTGGGGGTCCTGCCCAGTTGCTGCGTGAGCACAGTGCTTGTCCGAGCAAGGCGCGCCAAGTTCGAATTCTGATTGAGCGGAATCCTGACCGACCGGGTCTGTTCGGCGAGCGCCTGCAGGACGGTCTGGCGGATCCACCACACCGCGTAGGAAATGAATTTGACCCCCTTTTCGGGGTCGAACTTCCTGACCGCCTTCAGGAGCCCCTCGTTGCCGATGCAGACGAGCTCGGCCAGGCCGAGACCCCGGCCCTGGTACTTCTTCACATAGGAGATCACAAAGCGAAGGTTGGCGGTCACCAGCCGCTCGGCGGCCTCCTTGTCGCCCGTTCGGGCTCGCCTCGCGAGTGCCCTTTCCTCCTCTGGATTGGCTATGAGTGGGTAGCGCTCCACATCTTGGAGATACTGATCGAACGAATCCAGGCCTCGCGAAGCTCCGAACAACGCCGTCCTCCTGAAAGGGCTCTCGTGCAGCTGCTCTCCCCCAAAGCTAGCCCCAAGGGGGCCTCCGATCGGCCAGCTCCAGACCGTGCGCCGGGTGCCAAGGCATCGGCAAGGGGGTACGCACGGTATGAACTTCCGCACCCGAAGTCAAATGTTTGCGCGACAGAGGCGGCTACCGGCCCTTCGTCGCGCCCTGCCAGCGGGGCGCTCGCCGGTCTCTGTGCTCGTCCGGGACTGTCCACGTACCGCCAGCGCTTCGCCGGTCTCGGCGCTCGCGGAAGTTAGTCCACGGACTACTAGCGCCCCATAAGGGCACCGAAGGGACTGGGGGTGCGACCCCGGCGGGCCCGCCGATCACCGATTCGGTCGAGCAGGCTGATCGCGTCGACACCTACCCGGAATTGGAGCTGCCCGAGCCGGCCGTCCTCGATCGGTGCCGCGAAGTCCAGGCGCACCGCGCGTCTGGCACCGGCTGGCGCTCCGATTCGGAGGCCCGCCCCAGCCGCGAGCTTCAGCCCCGTGTCCACTCCGAAGGGCGTTCCTTCCCCCCACCCCGCACCTGCATCGACGAAGAAGGCCAGCCCCAGATCCACGTGTTTCCGAAATGGGCCACCCAGGAGCACCCGATCCTCCAGGTGCGCCACCACCCGACGGGCCACCGGAAGCGCGTCGCGGTGGTAGCCACGAAGGGCGTGGGGGCCGCCCATGTTTACCTGGAATGGCAGCGAGCTCCGCCAGGTGCCAACGCCCGTCAGAGCCAGGAGGAGCGTGTGCCGGGGAGCAGCTCCGGGTCGCCAGTAGAGGTGGGTTCCAGTCTCGGCGAGCAGGTCGCGCACGGCACCCGAGCCCGCGCTTCCCAGGACCGGCAGAGCCGCCCCCACTTCGAAGGTCGAGTTGACCACCCAGCGCCCCCCGGCGGCACCGAGGAAGAGCGAGAGTGTGCCCCGCACCTCGTGGAACCTGCCGTCCGAGGAGAGCCACCTCCCGCCGCCCACCGTGGTGCCGACCGTCGCCAGAAGCTGTGCGCCGACACGTACCTCCTGGTCGTTCCGAAGCGCATCCAGCCCCGTCGTGGTCACGTGCCTGACGCTGCGCCTCGCGGCGAGCGCGTTCAGGCGGAGCGCCCTCCTACCGAGCACATGCGGCTCGATTGCCTCCACCGTCGCCGCATCCGCACTCTTCGGGTTGCCAAAGTCGGAGTCCACCACAACCATGACGCTGTCCGGGTAGTCGTCGAAGGTCACCTCCTCCCAGGAGACCCCCACACCTAGCACCGACAGCTTGCCAGGAGCGCCGAATCGCCTGGAGATGGCGGCGATCGCCGTGCGGGACTGGATCGGCAGGTTCACATGGCCGAAGTCCGTCCCCTCGGGTGCGCTGTACCGGAACTGGTCCTCCCGCATCGAGTACGATTCGGTCAGCGCCCAGGAACCGACCTCGCCCACATATGGATAGGTCAGCGACTGGTAGATGAAGTCGCCCGTACGGGTCCTGCCGACGCCTGCCCGCGCGTTGAGTCGTGTGCCGGCGAACTGCAGGGCGCTCAGCCGGATCCCCAGGTCGCGGCGCTCGTCCTGCTCGGTCGCGTAGGCGCCGAGGAGGACGCCCGCGCCCAGGAAGTTCTCCTCGTCGAAGGAGGCCTGCGTGATTCGCAGCCGCTCGTCGTACTCCCATCGCACATCCAGCTTGAGCGACCACCGATCACGGGTCTCGGCGACCAGGTGCACCTCCCGCTCGCCCACATGCACGGGGTAGACGTGTGCGTCCGCCATTATGGGAAGCTCCCGGAGGAGGCGCTGCGACTCCGCCGCGAGGAGCGGATCGAAGCAGTGGCCCTCGTCCAGGAGCAGCTCGCGGCGGATAAAGCCCTTGCGGGTGCGGTGATGCAGTAGATTGGCGGTCGAACGCACCCAGTCCCCAGCACGGGCCACCAATCCTCGAGAGCTCACCGAGTCGATCGCTGGATAGTAGACGGGATGGTTGTCGACGAAGACCCGCGTGACGACCGGCCCATCGCACTTCCCGTCGTTCGCACGCCCGACGGGAGCGGATGCCTGCGCCGACGCGCCCGAATGGACGGCCGTGCCCAGGCCGACCAGGACGGCCGCCAGGTAGCGCGGGGAGGAGGCGAGATTCGTCTTCACGGAGAAGGTCGTGGATCGCTGTTACTGTTGACTGAGTGCCGACAGCACGAAATTAGGCGGTCGGCAGGGCCGCGCGGGTGGCCCACAGGGGATCCGACCCGCATTAGCATCGATGGAGTTGCAGGGTGGAGCTAACGGAACATGGACTGACCCCCAGGGGGAAGGTGCGCCGCAATCTCTCGGCGGCGGCGCTCTACGAGGAGACGCTGCGGCTGGGCACGGGCAGGCTCGCGGCCGGAGGTGGCCTCGTCACCGTCACCGCGCCCCACACCGGGCGCTCGCCCAACGACCGCTTCGTGGTGCGCGAGCCGTCGAGCAAAGGGAGGATCGACTGGGGAGCGGTCAACGTCCCGATCTCCGAGGAGTCCTACGCGCTCCTCAAGGACGATGTCCGTAGGTGGCTGAGCGACCGCGACCTCTATGTGCGCGACGCCCGCGCCGGGGCCGATCCGCGCTATGGGATCGGCGTCCGGGTCATCTCGGAGAGTCCGTGGCACGACCTCTTCGCCCACAACATGTTCCTGCGTCTGGCACCGGGCGACGACGACGGCTTCGCGCCCGACTTCGTGGTCCTCCACGCGCCTTCGCTGCAGGCGGACCCCGAACGCCACGGCACCAACTCGGGTGCCTTCATCGTGGTGCACTTCGGCGAGCGGGTCGTGCTGGTCGGCGGAACCCAGTACGCCGGCGAGATCAAGAAGTCGATCTTCGCGTCGCTCAACTTCCTCCTTCCGGCCCAGGGCGTGCTCCCGATGCACTGCTCCGCCAACGTCGGCGAGGGAGGCGACACGGCGCTCTTCTTCGGGCTCTCCGGCACCGGCAAGACGACGCTCTCGACCGATCCGGCGAGACGCCTGATTGGCGACGACGAGCACGGCTGGAGCGACCAGGGCGTCTTCAACTTCGAGGGCGGCTGCTATGCCAAGACGATCCGCCTCTCGCCAAGAGGGGAGCCGGAGATATTTCGCGCCACCGGCATCTTTGGCACGATCCTCGAGAACGTGATCGTGGACGAACGCACCCGCGAGATTGACTACGACTCCGCCGAGATCACCGAGAACACGCGGGCCTCCTACCCTCTCCACTACATCGAGAACGCGGTGCGGTCCGGGACCGGAGGACACCCCGGGAACGTCGTATTCCTCACCGCCGACGCCTTCGGGGTGCTACCGCCGATCGCCCGCCTCACCCCCGAGCAGGCGATGTACCACTTCCTCTCCGGGTACACCGCCAAGGTGGCGGGGACGGAACGCGGCGTGACCGAGCCGCGGGCTGCCTTCAGCGCCTGCTTCGGGGCGCCCTTCCTGCCGCAGCACCCCTCGGTCTACGCGAATCTGCTGGGCGAGAAGCTGCGCGAGCACGGTGCCAAGGTCTGGCTAGTCAACACCGGGTGGAGTGGCGGTCGCTACGGAGTGGGGTCCCGCATGGATCTGGCGCACACCCGCGCGATGGTGGACGCCGCCCTTGGTGGCGAGCTGGACGAGGCCCCGGTCGCGGTCGATCCGGTCTTCGGTCTGCGCGTCCCGAAGAGCGTCCGGGGCGTGCCGGACGACGTGCTCTGGCCTCGATCGACCTGGGCGGATGCGGGCGCCTACGATGCCGCTGCGGCCGAGCTCGCGAATATGTTCAGGGGCAACTTCCGCGCCTTTGAGGACCAGGTGGAGGGTGGCGTGAGGGAGGCTGGCCCCCGGTAGGGAGCGGCGGCGAGGTGGGGTACCCTACGCGCGGTATTCGCTTGTTATTCGTGAAGATCCGTCATCCACCAGCGGAATTTTCCCGAATGTTGACCGAGACAGCCTAGCGCCGTAGCGTTCAGGGGTCATGTTCGTCGAGCGACCCAGCCCCGTCCGAGAAGTACATGCTGCCCTGCGCGTGCACCCCTGCGCGGCGCTTACCGGGCCTCGGCAGTGCGGCAAGACCACGTTGGCCCGCCGCATTGCCACGGACGAGCCTAGCACATACTTCGATCTGGAGTCGGCAGTGGACCGGCGTCGGCTGGATGCGCCGGAGCAGACTCTAGGGGGTCTCGCTGGCCTGGTGGTGATTGACGAGGTGCAGCGTATGCCCGCTCTGTTCGAGACCCTGCGGGTCCTGGTCGACCGCCCCTGCTCCGCTGCCCGCTTCCTGCTGCTCGGCAGCGCGTCGCCCGCTCTGGTGAGGGGTGTTTCCGAATCGCTGGCCGGTCGCGTTGGCCTCGTCGATCTGGGCGGGTTTACGCTGGACGAGACCGGCGGCGAGTCATGGCGGGAGCTCTGGCTGCGCGGCGGCTTCCCCCGGTCCTTTCTCGCCCCTGCGACGGAGGACTCGGCACTCTGGCGCCGGGACTTCGTTCGTACCTTCCTCGAGCGCGACATCCCGCAGCTCGGCATCACGATTCCCGCCGAGCGGCTGCGACAGTTCTGGACGATGATCGCCCACTACCATGGCCAGACGTGGAACAGCGCCGAGTTTGCCCGCTCGCTCGGCACCGGTGAGGGGACGGCCCGACGCTACCTGGACCTGCTTGCGGGGGCGTTCATGGTTCGAGTCCTGCCGCCGTGGTTCGAGAAGCTGAAGAAGCGCCAGGTGAAGGCTCCCAAGGTGTACGTCAGGGACACGGGGCTCCTGCACTCGCTCCTGGGGCTTTCCAGCTCCGACGATCTGGCTGGTCACCCCAAGCGGGGTCCGTCCTTCGAGGGGTTCGTCATCGAGCAGCTTCTCGCGTCTTCAGGGATCCGGGACGCGTACTATTGGGCCACGCACGGCGGTGCCGAGCTGGACCTGCTGCTGCTGCACAGCGGCAGACGCTACGGTGTCGAGTGCAAGTACGCCGACGCGCCGGGCACCACTCGCTCCATGCGTGTCGCCCTGGCCGACCTTCGGCTGGACCACCTCTGGATAGTCTACCCGGGCGACCACCCCTACGCCCTGGAAGAGCGCATCTCGGTCGTTCCGGTGCGCCGGATCGGCCCATTGGCGGCTAGGCTGACCATGCCAGAGCGCCATCACCATACCTAGCAGTCCTTGGACAGACTGTAATGTAGGCTTTACAATATGTAATCCGTGATTTACAATTCCCATGCCCAGGGCTCCACTCCGCGCTGCTCCTCGGGCCGGTGGCGCTGCTACCAGCCTTCGTCGTGGCCTATTCGGCGATGATGACCGCCGTTCGCGAGTAGCTCACTCCGTCGCAGTACCCATACGCCCCCTCGCCCTCCACGCCGCCTGCGCCGACGAGACCGGCCGCCTCGGCCGCCTGCGCGTGCCACAGTTCGCCGGCGGGTATTCTCCTAAAGTTCACTCGGTTCCACCCCGACGCGGCGAGCTGTACAGATTGCGAGAGAAAGAAACCGGTGTCGTCGTATATGCTGAGCGTATCAGTCCCACTGGGTAAGTTGCCAAGCGGTTTCCAGTAGCCGGAGCGGATGCCGTTGGTGCCTCTGAATTCGCCCACCACGCTTAGAGATCCGACCTCCGGGCCTACCTCGTACCGAAACGGAACGGTGAAGGCGATTATCGTGTCTCTCGGCACACGCACCGTGTCGGGCATGTCCAGCAGCACCGGCGAAGCGGGGACTTCGATCGTGCAGTGAAACGGGCCCAGAACTCCCTCGCCCGCGACAGTGTAGCTGCTGGCCGGTGCGATGGGCTCGGGAAGCTCCGCGCGAAGCTCCACCTCCGTGCGCGCGCACGCTGGCGGGCGGTCACCGGACTCGGCGCACTCCTCGAGGGTGTCGGCGAAGGGGACCGTCCACCCGGGTCCGTGCAGTACGGCATCCCTGACGATCCACTGCGCGGCATCCTCGTCCGAGCGGTGAGGATGTCTGACCACCATTCTTTCCTCGAGTGCGCCTGCCTCCAGGATCACAATGACCGCCATGGCGTCTGGATTCAGCAGGGGGGGGTAGTCCGCGCACCCGGAGATCGCTCCCGTCCCCAGCAGGGCTGCCACGGACCACCGCGCTCGCGCCGTCAACGCCGAAACTCCACGCCGAAGAACGGTATGACCGGGAGTTGCCTGCGGTACTCCTGAACGAGGCCCCTTTCTTCGTGGTGCTCCGGCCTGGCCGCGACGATGTTGGTCCGGTTGAGGAGATTGGCCACCGAGATGTACGGCACCAGATGGCCGCCGCCGAACCACGACGTCTCGCTCTCCCGGCGCCAGCCCAGATCCAGCCTCGCGTAGCGGGGCATCCGGCCCGCGTTGTACTCGCCTCCGATGATCCGGCCCCACGCCTCCACCCACTCGGTGAAGGGCTGGCCGGAGCGCAGCGACCACTTCGCCGACCACGAGGACGAGCCGGTCCGCCACGACAGGGCCGCCTCCAGCTCGTGATCCCGGTGGAAGCGGGGCGTGTAGGTCAGCTCGCCGACAGTCCGCTCGACCCTCGCCCACCGGTAGCTGCCGAGCACCGACAGGCCCCGCTCCCGCACCCAGCTCCAGGACACCTCCACCCCCCGCGCCGCGCCGCTCGCCTTCTCCCAGAGCGCGGGGTCCCCCAGCACGAAGCCTTCGAGCGGCACATTTCCGATCGGCGGCAACCTCAGGTTGTCCAGCGTGCGCCGGTAGGCGTCGATCCGCACCCGCAGCCTTCCGCTCCTTCCCTCCCAGCCGAGTGTGTACTCCGTGTTGCGCGGGACCGGTCCCTCGGCAACCGGGACGAGCAGATCGTAGGCCACGTAGCTCGCAACGAGCGACTCCTCGTTGCGCATCGAGGCCAGCGCCTGGTGCGACCTGGCCGCTCCCACCCGCGCCCTCCACCACGACGCCTCGTAGCTCAGCTCGGCAAAGGGTGCCAGAGTGGTCTCCAGCCCCACGAACCGGTCCGCCCTTAGCCCCGTCCGGGCAGAGAGCCCGCGACCGAGCGGCACCTCCGCGCTCGAATGGAGGGCGAGCCGCGCATGGCCCCTGCGCAGATCGAATGGCTCGAACACATCGTCGAACTCCGACTCCGAGAACATATGGTCGCCGTCAAACAGGGTCGCCAGGGCGCCAACCGTCACGGTGGACCGGCCCACCGGCCAGACGACGCGCAGGTCGGTGCGCGCCTCCGTCATCAGAGCTCGGCTCGTCGGACTGTCGGTGACATCGCAGGACACGCCAACGATGCTGTCAATGCGCCCCGCGAACCGCCCGACTCCCGAGCTGGCGTCGATGATCGCGCCGCCGCCCAGGCGGTCGCGGTAGTGAACCGAAAGGGCCGCATTGTCCGATCCGTACTTGCCCCTCACGCTCCACTCCTCACCCTGGGGAAGATCCGGGCAGGAGTGATAGTCGTTGTCTCCGCTCTCGAGCAGCTCCTCCAGCCACTCCGAGCCGAGGTAGCCGCTCACCGACAGCCGGCGCACTCCGCCCAGGTCTGTCACCACCTTTCCGTGCAGATCCCGAAACGAGTACGGAATTCGGGTTTCCGCTATCCCCAGCGCCGCAAGCGTCCGGGTCAACGCCCCGATCCAGGTGTGCCGGCCGCTCACGAGGTAGGAGGAGCGATCGCCGAGAGGGCCCTCCACAGCCACCCTTCCAGACGCCAGCCCCAGTGCGCCGAAGGTGCGCACGCGGTCGCGCGAACCGTCGCGGGTCGCGATGTCGAAGGCCCCCGAGAGCGACCCCACCGCAAAGCCGTCGCCCCCCGCTCCCGGCAGCAGCGCGGCCCGGTCCACCACGTCTGCGTTGATCGCGGAGAGAAAGCCCCCCAGGCGAAAGGCGTTGAAGAGCCGCGCGCCGTCGAGCAGCACCGGCGTCTGGCCGCTAGTGCCACCGCGAACTAGCGGGACCGAGGCAAAGTCCGAGGCCGCCGACGCCGAGGGCGAGACCGCCGTCGCCCTCAACACGTCCGGCTCCCCGACCACCGGCACGCTCCGAATCACGAGGGAATCCACCACATAGGCGTCCCGTGCCCCGGCGATCGGACCGCCAAGACCGCCGCTGGCCACCACCTCCAATCCCTCGAGGCCAGCCGGCGCAGGCGCAAGCAGCACCCGCAGCGGGGCGCGGGGCGGCGCGGTGTAGGTGCGCGCCCACTCCTCGTAGCCATGGGCCACTACCCGCACGCGCACCCCCGTCCCCGCCGGGACGCCCGGCACCACGAAGGCCCCGTACCGATCCGAAGACCCGGTCACCTCGGTAGCCCCGTCGCCGGTTGCCGTCACCGTGATCCGCGCCGAGCCAACCGGATGTAGATCGACGCTATCGCGCACAACGCCGGCAAGCGTCGCCGACTGCAGCGCCGCAACCGCGAGGTGCAGCGTCGCGGCAGTCACCGGCCGGGACGCGGGGAGGGTCGGGGTGGGTATTCGGGACCCCGCGGGTCGTCGGAGTCGTCGACGATGCCGGGGTCATCAGGGTCTTCGGCATCTCCGCCGCCAGGATCGCCGGGACAACCCCCGGCATCGTCACCCACGGTGATATAAAGGGAATCCTGATCGCTTCTGGCAAACAGATCCCTCACCGTCAGCTTCAGATACCCGGACTCCGAGACCGTTCCCCTGACCCTACTGAAATAGCCGGTCAACACTCCCGACCACTCGTATCTGCGCTCGATGCCCCCGCTCACGCGAGCGACCCACGTGCACTCGGTGTCGGGCGTGATCGTCGACGGGCCCACGATCCGGAGAATTCGAGGCGGGCCGGGGTCGTAGGCCCAGACTCGTCCGAGGTCCTTCCAGACCTGCCCCAAGTTCGAAATGTAGGCACCAACGAATTCCTTGCAGAACAGCAGGCATTTCTTTAGCCGCTTGTGCTTCGAGGCAAAGCTGATGCCGACCATAGTCGCGGCCGAATCCCCCGGAGTCCAACTGAACACCGGGGCTCCGCTGTCCCCCGGCTTGGTGTTCAGCTCCGTGAGGTCGCTGCACAGCCTGGTGACGCCATCGATCTCCACATCCTCGCAGGTCTCGAGCACCCTGCCCCACGCCCACCCCGAAACTCTGCCCATCTTCTGCAACAACTCGTTCTTGACCACACTCGTCCTCTGGGCGTCGATCTTGATGACGGGGTCGTCCGTGTCCACATCGATCACGCACTCCTCGTTGTCAGCGTCGTAGTCCTCGTCATCGTTCCCGGAGTTGCACCGAAAGACATTCCCACCCTCGGTCTTGGCGAGCTCGCCAAGCCCAATGGTGGCTTCCGCAGCGTCTACACCTACAAGCGTAGCGTCCGAGTGTCTGCAGTCATACTCCGTCCAGAGGAAACCGTCGCACCTATTCACCGGTGGATCCTTGACTTCCGCGCCCACCTCCCACGGCGGCGCGTTCTGGCTCCATGCCCCGCGATCCAGCTCGAACTCCCTCTTCGAGCAGTGCGACGCGGAGACGAACACCCCCTTAGGTGCCCCATTGTCGTCCACAATTGCCGTGAACCCCATAGTACACGGCGTGTATGTAGTGTCAGTAATCGAGGCTGCCACTTGGTAGCCGCCTCGCAGCCGCCGACGAGCAATTCTGTCCTGCAGGGTGTGCGGCGAGATCGCGGACCGAGACTCCCCGATCCCCGCAGCTCCGACGGCGCGAGAGAGCTTGACCGACACTTCGTCCGAGAAGGAGAGCATCTCCTCGGGTACGCCGAGATCGGCCGCAAGAACCATCACGGCACCCCTGGAGGTGGAGTCCTCCAGGCCGACCGCTATCCGGTTCAGCTCCTCGTCCACGGCAAGGGAAACGACACCTGGGAGCGCGAAGAGCGGTGCCCGAAGCCGTGCGCGGTGCTGGGCCAGCTCGAGAAAGGTGTGCTCGACCACGCGCTCCACCATCGCCGCGGGCGCGGCCACAGCCGACGACACGGGCGAGGTCTCCGCCCTGAGCGCGGCAGAGAAGGCCACGCGGGCGACCCCGAGGCTGCCGCGGCCCTCCTCGGTGACCGCGACCACAAGCCGCCCCCCGTCCGGCTCGTAGTAGATGCCTCCGAAGCCTTCGATCTGCCGGGCAAGGTCCAGAAGGAGCTCGCTCTCGCCCAGCCCTTCCGTGGACAGCCGCGCTGCCACATCGGCGTCTGGCACCGGGGCCTCGGCTAGGTCGTCGTCAATGCACGCGGCGACCCCCACCGAGGCCAGTCCCGCAAACAACAGCGCTAGAGCGCACCTTGTCGGTCGGTCGGTCGGTCGGTCGGTCGGTCGGTGAACATACGTTCTTCTCCTCTCCTCCAGTGGGAACCAAGTACTTCGGGAACCACGTTGCTCCCACTAGCGACTATGCCAAACGGTTGTCGCTCGCGCAAGCGGGGGCTCCGAATGTTGACCGAAGGCCCCGGCCGCCGTGCACCTCCCCTACCCCGACCAGCCCAACCTCGGCAGGAGCCGCCAGAGCCCAATCCCGGCAGCGGCCGAGATCGCAACTGCCGCCGCGGCCGCGACGCCCTGCCCGTAGAGGATGAAGCCGGTGCCGAAGAGCGCCGCGTACACAAGCACGCACCCCAGGAACCACGCCAGCACGGCGGCGGCCAACCCTCCCGTCTCGATAGGCCCTTCGCCGATCTCGACCACCTTGCTCCACCCCCGGCCCATCGGGCGGATCCGGTCGTAGAAGCGCTGCAGCGTCGCGGCGTCCGCCGGGAGGGTGAGAAGGGTGACTCCGACCCAGCCAACGGTCGTGACCGCCACGCCGACAACCAACTGCTCCCACGAGTCGAGGGATGGGAGACCCAGCGTGGGGTGCACCCAGGCGAAGTGAACGGCAACCAGCAAGGAGATCGTCATGCCGGTTAGCTCGCTCCAGACGTTCACCCGGTGCCAGAACCAGCGGAGCAGGTAGATGAGGCCCGTCCCAGCCCCGATCTGCAGGAGGATCTGGAAGCCCTGCCCGGCAGTGTCGAGCACCAGCGCCACCGCCGCACCGAGCGCCATCAGCCCCACCGTCGATATGCGCCCGACCGCCACGATCCGCCGGTCGCTCGCCTCCGGATTGACGAAGCGGCGGTAGAAGTCGCTCGCCACATACGACGATCCCCAGTTGAGCTGGGTGCTGATCGTGGACATGTAGGCGGCCGCGAGCGACGCGACCACCAGTCCGAGCAGACCTGCCGGCAGAAATACCAGCATGGCCGGGTACGCCAGGTCGTCGCCCACGAGCGAGGGGTCCAGAGCGGGGAAGCGCGCCTGGATGTCGGATAGCTCCGGGTAGACGAGCATCGAGCAGAGCGCCACGATGATCCACGGCCAGGGACGCAGCCCGTAGTGGGCGATGTTGAACCACAGGACCGCCTTCATCGAGTCCTTCTCGTTCCTGGCCGCGAGCATCCGCTGAGCGACGTACCCCCCGCCCCCCGGCTCCGCGCCCGGGTACCAGGCGCTCCACCACTGCACCGCAATCGGGATCACGAATATGCCGAGCGCGACGCTCCAGTCGGAGAAGTCTGGGAGTAGCCGCATCGCGGAGCTCAGCTCGGGTTTCGAAACGAGTCCCGCCAACCCGCCCACCTCCGGCTGCTGCAGGGCAAAGACCGCTGCGGCGATCGACCCCACCATCGCCACCGCGAAGAGGATCAGGTCGGTGGCGACGACCCCCCAGAGCCCCGAGGTGGCCGAGTAGAGCATCGTCACGGACCCGGCGATCAGCACCGTCTGGAGCGGACTCAGCCCCAGGAGCACGCCGCCGATCTTGGTCGCCGCCAGCGTCACCGTGGCGATGATCACCACGTTGTAGAAGACACCCAGGTAGATCGCGCGGAAGCCGCGCAGGAAGGCGGCCGCTCTCCCCGAGTAGCGGAGCTCGTAGAACTCGATGTCGGTGAGTGCCCCCGAGCGCCGCCAGAGACGCGCATAGAAGAAGACGGTGCACATCCCGGTGATCAGGAAGGCCCACCAAGACCAATTCTGCGCTACACCGCCCCGGCGCACGAAGTCGGCAACCAGATTCGGCGTGTCGGTGGAGAATGTCGTCGCGACCATCGAGGTGCCGAGCATCCACCAGGGAAGCTTGCGTCCGGAGAGGAAGAACTCGTCCGCTCCGGCCCCGGCCCGGCGGGCGAAGCGCAGCCCGATCGCGACGACCGTCAGCCCGTAGAGCGCAACGACTATCCAGTCGAGGGGGGCAAGCTGCATTTCGCGTGGGCCGCTAGCGCGCCCATAGGTGCTCTGGGTAGACCCCGGCCCTCACCATGGCACCAAGAGCATCAGCCACGGGCCCGTGGTCGTCGGGGAAGGTGACGCCGAGCCACCGCTCGTCGGTCGGCACGACTCTAACGCAAACCAGGTCGCGGGCAATCAGCTCGTTCATTGCTTCGGACAAATAGTACTCCTTATCTGTCCCGGGATCGGTCGCGAGGAATTCTTCGAAGAGTCCTTCGAGGAGAAAAATGGCATCGTTCGCAGTGTGTTTGACAGATTCTGCCCCTAATCTGTCACTCGATGCTTTGCGGCCCACGAATCCCCAGAGGTTTGTGCAGACGGGAGTCGAGAGGGGCACGTCCACTGGCCGGCCCTCCACGTCTTGGCCCAGCACCCGGTCGCCCGAGCGGCGCATCTTCAGCCCCTCGGTGAGCCGAACGAGGGTGTCCGGGGGGGCAACCTCGCAGAATCCGCGCGAAACCCCGCCGCTCCCGGAGAGGGTGGCGCCCATCGGGTAGGTGACGGTAAGCACGAGCGCCCGCCGACCTTCGCCCTCGGCAGCCATGGCACCCGCTTCAACTTCCGCGCCCCGCACGGCCGAGATAAGTTGGGCGTAGGCGCCCCGTCCGTAGAAGTCGTCGGCGTTGCAGAGCGCAAAGGGCCCACTGGGCCCACCAAGCTCCCCCGCAGCCGCCAGGAGCGCGTGTCCCGTGCCCCAGGGCTGGCTGCGCCCGGGGGGCGGAGTGTCGACGAGCCCCGGGTGAAGAAGGGACTGGTAGGCGTAGCGCAGATCCAGTCCCGCCGCCGCCGCGGGGGCGAGGTGGTCGTCAAAGGCGCGCCGAAGCTCCTCGCGAATCACCAGCACGAAGCGCGAGTACCCCGCCAGCGCGGCGTCGTAGAGCGAGTAGTCGAGGAGCGCGGCCCCGCCTGGGCCGACCGGCGTCAACTGCTTTAGGCGCCCGAAGCGGGTGGCGGCACCAGCCGCGAGAACGACCAGGGTGTGTTCGTTCGTCATGGTGCAGCCCACCCCGACGAGGAGGTCGGTCGGCGGGGCCGCCCGGTCACCCGGCCGCTGCTATCCTCTCCTCGGCGATCCGGTCGGCGGCAGCGGAGGTGCTGATGCTCTGCTCGCCGGCCAGCCTAATCACGCGCAGCGTCTGGTCGTATATCTGCGACACCCTCGAGTAGATCGCGAAGTCCTCGGTGGGGCGCCCGAAGACTTCCTCCCGGCAGCGGATCAGCCCGCCGGAGTTGACGAGGTAGTCGGGCGCGTACGTTATCCCGCTCCGGGCGAGCGCATCGCCGTGCCGCGCCTCGGCGAGGATGTTGTTGGCGCCCCCGGCGACCGCCTTGCAGTGCAGGCGCCCCACGGTGTCGTCGTTGACCACGCCGCCGATCGAGTTGGGAGAGAAGACGTCGCACTCCGTGTCGTAGATGTCGTCCACGCCGGCGACCTCGGCACCCAGCTCGTCGGCCGCCCTCGCCGCCAGCGGCCCGTCCATCTCCGATACGGTCAGCTCCGCCCCGGCCTCGGCGCAGAACTGGGCGAGCGCGAAGCCGACGTTGCCGAGACCCTGGATCGCGATTTGGCGCCCCGCCATCGAGTCGCTTCCCTGGGTCGACTTCAGGACGGCGCGGATGCCTAGGCTCACTCCGTAGGCGGTAGTCCGCGACGGGTCGCCTGCGCCTCCCGCCGACTCGTGCACGCACGCGACATGCTTCGTCACGCCGCGAATCACGGCCATGTCGTGCGAGTTGGTACCGATGTCCTGTCCCGCAATGTACTCCCCGCCCAGCGAATCGATGAAGCGCCCCATGGCGCGAAGCAGCTCGGTGCTCTTGTCGGTCTTGGGGTCGCCTATGATCACAGACTTGCCGCCCCCCAGGTCGAGCCCGCTGATCGACGCCTTGTAGGTCATCCCGCGCGCGAGCCGCAGCACATCGTGGAAGGCCTGCTCCTCCGTTGCGTACGGCAGCATGCGGATTCCGCCGAGCGCGGGGCCGAGCGTGGTGTCGTGAATGGCGATGATCGCGCGGAGCCCCGAGTCCTCGTCGCTGCAGAACACCACCTTCTCGTAGTTGTGTTCTCCCATCCGCTGGAAGACGCGCATGAGCTTGGCGCCCCTCTCTCATTGGATTCGCACTGGTCGGCCATCAGGCCACGCCGGGAAAGATAATCCCACGAGGTGGTCGACGCAGACCCCGGGGGCGCTCGATGGAGAGCTCGGCACCGGTAGTCGGAGGTGTGGGAGACTGTCCGCGGGCTGCTAGACGGGCTATACTACATCCCCGGTCGGGGAGGCGGGGCTCGGCGGAACCGGCGAGGTTCCGTCTCGGTCTTGCGGTTCCCCGTGGATGGTTGTCTCTTGTTGGCTGTGCGGTCGATGGCGGCTCGCTGCCTCGATTTCGGCGTGGCCGCAGATGGCGGATGTCGGTAAACCAGAAAGGACCAGAAATGCTTGGAGTCACGAACCGAAACAGTCGTGCGGGAGCCTACAGGGCGGCATCCTCCCTGGTGGCACTTCCCATTGCGGCGGCTCTTCTTGTGGGCTGCGACGAAGGAAAGATGACCCCGGTGATCGGTACCGTCGGCGGCACGGTCATGCTCGAGGGCGCGCCGCTGGCCGGCGTCACGATCGCGCTTGAACCCGGCGAGGGGACGCAGACCACCGGTGCCGACGGTTCCTACCTCTTCGGCGATGTGCTCGAGGGCGACTACACAGTCACCATGAGTGGCCACCCGGCCGACACCGAATTCGAGGAGTCCGCCACCACGGCGGTCGGCGAGGGCTCGGACGCACCGAAGGTGGACTTCTCCGGCGACTACATCAGGACCGCCGGGGTCAGCGGCTCGGTCGTGGTCGAGGGTGTGCCGCTCGGCGGCATCTCGGTGGCTCTGACCGGCGTGGAGGCGCAGACGGCGACCACCGACGCCCTGGGGGGCTTCACCTTCTCCAACATGCGCATGGGTGACTATGCGGTCATGATCTCCGGCTGGGATTCCGGCCGCTACGAGTTCGACGTCGAGGACCTGTCCTTCTCGGTCGCGGTTGGCGAGACCTTCGCCGCCTCCTTCGAGGGGCTGCGAGTCGAGTACACCTTCGACGTCACGATCACCAACGTGGCGACCGCCTACCCGTACTTCCCCTCCGGCTCCTTCAACACCCCCGTGGGCGAGACCGAGCCCGGTCCGGTCGGAATGGGGATGAGCTACGAGTTCGAGTTCAGGGCTGGTCCAGGCGCACGCCTCAGCTTCGCGACGATGATGGTCCACTCGAACGACTTCTTCTACGCGCCGGGACCCGAGGGGATCGCGCTCTGGGAGGGCCACGACCAGTTGACCGGAGACATCACCGACCAAATCATGCTCTGGGACGCCGGAACCGAGATCGATCAGGAGCCCGGCGTCGGCGCCGACCAGCCAGTCCGCCAGAGCGGTCCCGACACGGGTGCCGACGACCCCAATCCCCTGGTGCGCTTGGCCGAGGACGAATATGGCACCCTCCCGGAGGTGGATTCCGTGATTGCGGTCACGATCGAGTCGACCGGCCCCTACATGTTCAAGGTCACGATCGAGAACGTCAGCCAGGACCACACCATCGAGACGATCGCTGGCGAGTGCATGGACGTGCCGATCGCGCCGGGCGTATTCGTGGTGCACTACGGCCCCGCTCCGCTCTTCGCCGTGGGCGAAGTGGAGCCCGGGGTTGGCCTCGAAGCGCTGGCCGAGGACGGGGCGGCCGCGACCCTCGCGAACCACGCGAGCGCGAACACGGGTGTGCTGCAGCTCGCCGCCCCCGGCGTCTTCGCCACGCACGAGTCGCAGGGACTGCTCTTCAACTCCGGGACGACTGCAACGTTCGGGATAGAGAGGATGGCAGAGGACGGTTCTCCGGAGCCGCTCGCGGTGGACGTCCAGGCGGCTGGCGGCTTCCGGACGAGTGGCATCTTCGCGATACCGGACGGCGGGTCGAACCCGGCCCCGCTCTTTCCCGGTCAGAGCTACACCTTCGAGGCGGTCGCCGTCCACGGCGAGGTGCTCTCGCTGGTAACGATGCTGGTGCAGTCCAACGACATCTTCTTTGCGCCGGACGAGGATGGGATCGACCTATTCCCCGGCGACGTTCCGCTGACGGGCGACGTGACGGGGATGATCGATCTGTGGGACGCGGGCACCGAGGTGAATGGCGAGCCCGGCTTGGACAGGTACCAGGCACCGCGCCAGCTCTTGCCCGACACCGGTCCGGACGAAGGCGGCACGATTAGGCTCCTTGACGACGAGTTCACCTACCCCGACGTTGGCGATATGCTCCAGATCAATGTTGCGGCCCAGCCTAGGTAGGGTTCGCGGTAGCAGCAGGTCTCTGTAGCAGTACCGAGAGAGCTCGGCGGTTCCGTCCGGGGGGGGACGGGCTGCCGGGCTCTCCTCGTTTGCGTTCCTGCAATGCGCCAACGCTCCGCCTCTCCTCTGACTAGCGGTCCGTGGACAAGCCTCCCACGGCAGGAGCGGCGCGGCAGAATCATGGACTGCCGGAGTCAGAGGTTGAAGCGAACATGCACGATGTCGCCGTCGGCCACTACGTACTCCTTGCCCTCGACCCGCATCGCCCCGCGCGCCTTGGCCACCTTCTCCGAACCGCACTCGGCGAGCGCCCCGTAGGGGGTGACCTCGGCGCGGATGAAGCCGCGCTCCAGATCGCTGTGGATGTGCCCGGCCGCAGCGCGGGCCACCGTGCCCCTCGGGATCGGCCAAGCGCGCACCTCGTCCTCGCTCACCGTGAAGAAGGAGATAAGATCCGCGAGCTCGTAGGCGCACCTGATGAAGCGCGCGAGGGTGGGTTCGCCAATCCCCATATCGGCCAGGAACTCCGCCTGATCCTCCGGTGCGAGCAAGGCGATCTCGGCCTCTACGCTCGCCGATAGGACCATCGCCGATCCGCCTGTCGCCGCCACCTCGGCCAATAGATCCGAGTGCGGCAGCTCGCCTGCCCGTTCCTCCGCGACGTTGACCGCCACCAGCAGTGGAAGATCGGTCAGCATTCCGTACCCGCGCAAGAAGCCCCGGTGCAGCTCGTCGGCGGAGAGCTGCCTGAGCGCGCTCCCGGCCTCGAGTGCGCGGACCGCCGTCGCGAAGGCGTCGATTTCGCGTACATCGGCCCGCTCCTTGCGCGCTCGGTCCAGGCGGCGCTCCGCAACTCCCAGATCGGCCAGCACGCACTCCTCGTGGAAGGACCGTAGCTCGCCCAGCGGGTAGGGGTCTTCCTCCAGTGCGGGATTCGTGAAGTCACGGACCACCAGGCAGAGGGCATCACGGTCCCGAATCGCCTGCAGGGTGCGAGCCGAGAGGACACGCCTGCCACCGCCGTGTTCGCCGGGGACATCCCGTAGGGTGATCGTCGCGTGCGTGGTCTTCCTGGGGCTGTAGAGGCCGGAGAGGAAGTCGAGGCGGGGGTCCGGCACCCGCACCGTGCCCACCCTGGTCGTGCCCCCCAATCCGACGGGTGCGTCCAGGCCAGTCATCGCGTTGAAGAGCGTCGTCTTGCCTGAGCCGGCAAACCCGGTCACCCCGAACTTCATGGCGCCGCTGGACCCCCAGGCGTGACGATCGCCACCTGACCGCTCGCCACTTCGACCGAGTACCGCGTCCGGATCATCGCTCGGTCGGAGAGGAGGCGGACGTTCGGCGCCAGGTGCTCGGGCCGCGCGAAGTAGTCTCGCTCGAAGAGGTCGGCCGGGCGGAGGTGGTGCTCGACCACCGAGAGGGCGAACGCCTCTCCGCGGCCCACCGTATCGGAACCCGCCTCGCCGCCCCCTCCGGCAGCGATGTCGAAGTCAAGTACGAGCCCACCGCCCTCGGGTGCGCCCCAGTGCTCGACCCGAAGCGTACGCACACCGCCCGGGAGCCGCTTGCCGTTGAGGGCAACCAGCCGGGGACCCACTTCGCCTATGTCGAGGAGCAGCATCTCGGCTCCGATTGCCGACGCAACGGACACCCTGGCGGTGCCGCGCGGGACCGCTGAGTCGGGCATCAATGTGACCTCCGGGGGTGGAGCGTCCAGGAGTTCGGCGGGCGAGAGCGCGTACGGGATCCGCGCCGGGCTGTACCGCCCCGGTGCCTCCAGCGACGCCCCAAAGGGCCCAAGAGAGCTCGCCACCCATGCGGCACCAGGATCCGGTGGGCGGCGCGCGGGGTTGGTCCCCCAACTGGCCGCGCCGCTCTCGCGGTCCATGAGGTAGACGAGCGTCGAAGGTGCCGGACGGTCGGAGGAGGGCTCGGCGCTTCGGATGCCCAGCGCGAGGCAGGCTCCTGCGGCCAGCACTCCCAAAGTGGGCAACCACCACCGGTTGGGCTCGGCGAGCACGGCGAGAAGGGGCAAGGTGAAGAGGAACGCCACCGTTGCGAGTCCGGCAACTACCGACGCCAGCCGCATCCCCATCGCCAGCCACACCCCCTCGACGAGGGGCGTCATTACCGCGACCACCACCACGGCCGCTAGCACCGTGGCGACCCATTGGAGATGGCCAGGGACGCAGCCCCGCGGCAGCCAGGCGACCGCGAGCGCCGCCAGACAGCCGGCCAGCGCGGGCCACTGGAAGTTCACGGCCGCCATCGGAAAGAGCGCGGTGGCAATGGAGGCCACCACAACCGAGGGGACCAGCGCCCCGATCGCCAGCTCGGCCGCCGAGAAACGCCTGCCAAGCGCCACCGACAAGAGAGCCACGAGCACGAACGACGCGGCGACCAGGGCCAGCACGTACCACCCTTCGCTGTGGAAGGAACCGGCGTGCAGCGCACCGTACTCCGGGTGGATGTCGCGTCCCCACCGGAAGAGGAGCGATGCGCCCACCCCGATCGCGCTCACCGAGAGAAGGTACACACAGAGCCCTGTCAGCACCCCGCCAATGCGCAGCCCCGCCCTCCTGGCTGCCGCGAAGGCCGCAACCCAGAGTACCACCACCGCCGCTCCGAGCAACCACACCCAGAGCTTGCCGTACACCACCAGCCCCACCAGCGGAAGCGTCAGGTAGCTCGCATTCGGTGCCCTGACGGCGTCCAGACTTGCGTCGCCAAAGTGCCTGAGCATCGCCAGCGTCTGAATGCCGTGGTGCTGCAGGGTGCGCTCGTCGAGGTTGCCCGGGGTGTCGGTCGCCTGGTGGTATACGTTGGCGCGTGCGATCCCCGCGAAGTTGAGCCCTGGCACGCCCACCTCGCGAAAAAGCGTGAAGTCGGTGTCGTTCGGCATGCGCCGGTATACCTCGATGCCGATCGAATTCGCCACCGGCCTGGGGCTCGCCTCGGCGAAGGCCCGCACCACCCAGCCGTTCTCGGGGCCGGTCTCGAACATCATCGCCGGGCCGCCGCCGCCGCGCATCTCGAGCGAGATCACCAGCGCCACATCTTCCATCCACGGATGCTTGTCCACGAACGCCCTCGCCCCGAGCAGCCCGAGCTCCTCGGCGTCGGTGACGAGCACGATCACATCGTTGGCGAGGCGAGGGCCGGTCACCAGGGCCCGAAGCGACTCCAGGATTGCGGCCACCCCGATCCCGTCATCGGCGGCGCCAGGCGAGATTCCCCGGCTGTCGTAGTGGGCGGTCACCAGCACCGCTCGCCCGCTCGATCCTGTCCCCGGCAGCCGGGCGACGACGTTGCGCACGGTGACGGCAGTCAACGATGGCCCCACCGAACGCATCGAGGTCGTCGTCTGCACGGCGGGTTCGAGTCCGAGGGCCCGCAGCTCGGCAAGCGTGTACTCCAGGGCGTCCGCGTGGCCGGGCGAACCGGGCGGACGCGGCTGAGATGCGATCCGCTCCACGTGCGACATTGCGCGGCCAGACGAGAAGGCCGAGTCGGGAAGGTCGGCGGTCCCTGCGGCCGGGAGTCGCAGCGAGCTCGAGATGAAGGCCGCCGCCACGAGAATGAAGAGGGTGACCGGCCCGCGCATCCCCCGCCACGGGATGGGGGGTGCCGGACGCGGGGCCTCCCTGGGAGGATCTTCGCGATCCAGCTCGCTCGCACCCTCAATCGCCTCGATGTCGGACTCGCTGATCCCCAGCTCGGCCAAGGAAGGGATCTCGGGCAGCCGAGGATCGCTCACGCCGAGGCCTGTGACAGATTATGCCAGTTATCTGTCACGATTCGTGCTCCAAGTCATGTCTACCGACAAAATACACGTCGAATCTGTCCAACGCGCTGCCGCAGTCTCGCGCGAGCACCGAGAGGCGCGAAGCGCTGGGCTGGCACGGCGCAGCGGAGGTTGGTCCACGGGCTGCTAGAGCGGTCCGTCGGCCCACGGGCCCCAGATGGCGTACGTCGCGCTCGGCCGTGGCTCGTCGGCTCTGCGGCCTCCCTGCACATTGAGGAACATCACCCGTCCGTCGGGGGTGAAGCACGCTCCGGCAAACTCACCCGGCTGCTCGTCCCCATCCCCGTACGGCGACCTCACCATGTTCACGATGCGACCCTCGCAGTCGAGACCCCGAACGTACTGCTCGCCGCTCCCGTCCTCGCACATCACGAGCCCACCCCTCGGCGTCACGACGATGTTGTCGGGGCTGTCGAGCACATCGTGCGACGGCGACTCGAAGACGAGCTCCAGCTCGCCCCCATCTGCCGATAGGGGCCGATAGTGGAAGACCTGCCCCGCCCCGGCGTCTCCCCCGTTGGTCGAGACGACGTAGATGCCGTCGTCGCCGAAAAAGGCCCCCTCGAGGCGGGCGAAGCGGGCGGCGCCCTTGGCCACTCCCTGCCTGAAGACGGCCAGGCGGTCCGCCTCGGCGTCGGGTGGATCGGGATCGTCGATGTCGACCCAGTGAATTGGCAATGTGGTGCCGGCCTCCTGGCCCCGCGCCGTCAGGTAGCCTGGCCTGCCGGTGACCGCCATCATCTGGAGCCTTCCCCCGGCCGCGAGCATCTCCGGGTCGTTGGGGAGGAACCGGTAGAGGCCGGCGCCCGGCAGCCTGTCGGGTACGTACCAGGTGTCCTCGGTCTCGTACACTATCCCGGTGGCCGGGTCGATCGCCACGGCCTCGTGCACAAAGCGCCCCATGGCCTTCAGCGGAACCGGATCTACCGGCCCGGTTGCTCCGGTCGGCACTTCGAATACGTACCCGTGCGGCCTGGCAAATCCAGCGTCGGCGCCCCAGGTGCTCTCCTCGCACGACAGCCAGCTCCCCCAAGGCGTCGTGCCACCTGCGCAGTTGACGACCGTACCGGCGAGTGATACGAACTCGTCAACCAGCTCGACTGCGAGGTCGCCCTCGCCGTCCTCCGAGATTCTCACCTCGAGCGACGTGGTCCCGCCGCTCGCCAGGGGGTCGTACGACGGCTCTCCAATCGCCGCCACGCTGCCCGCGTCGTCCACCATCTCGTGATTCCGGACTAGGCGGACATTGCCGTTTTGGAGCGGAAATGCGGCCATGCCGTCAAAGGCGTTGGGCACAGTCAGCCCGTCTCGCACCGCCGACCGCTCGCCGCCAGTGCTGATTCGCACGCATCGGAATCCCGTCGGGATCTCCAGCTCTGGGCACTCGGCGCTCCTCGCCAGCGGGCCGTACGGCTCGATGAAGGCACCGCCTAGTCCACGCCTCCGCGTCGAACCAGCCGCCGACCCATTCCATTTCGCCAGTCCGGCCAGGGAGGGCGCGAGGACTGCGACCCCTCCGGCCGAGGCGAGCCTCCTGAGAAACACCCTACGCTCCATCGAAGACATGACCTCCCCCCCCCCGTTTCCGAGAACACGCCCCAGCCCGGTCAGTGCCGCTGCCTCCTAAGGCTGTGGGGGTCCGCGCACTGGGGCAAGCCCAGTCGCAGCCATGTTTCCCAATAGCGGCATAGCGTTTACATTGGCGTCCACGTTGCCGACGCGGCCTCTTCGCGCGCTGCGACGTGGAGGGGGGCATCGACGATAGAGGCGGCATCGGGCCGCCATGCGCCTCCGCACCCTCATCGAGGCGAACTGCATGGACATTGAGATCGGTTGGTCGAGAGACTCGGGAGTCCTGGTTGCGAAGCCGGTCGGTCGCGTCTACAGCGCCCAGTACATCGAGTGGCAGGCGGCGCTGATGTCGGGGATCAAGCCGGACGACGGCGCCATGGTGCTGGACTGCGAAGGAGTCACGTACCTGAGCAGCGCTGGCCTCAGAGTCGTGCTCGAGACCGCGCGGCGGTTCGAGGGACCTGGGCGCGCCTTCGCGCTCAGCCGGCCGACGAAGGGCGTCCGCAAGGTGCTCGCGGCAAGCGGCTTCGACAAGATTATCTCGATCTTCGACTCCACCGACGAGGCGATCCTTCAGACCGCCAAGGAGGCTGGCGCGGACGGCTGAAGGGGGCCAGCAACCGGGGCCTTCGAGTAGGTGCCCATCCGTCCGAGAAGGGCTACCACACACCCCCGGGGGGACGGACCTCGATTTCGGCGTCGCCGGTGGAGCCCAGCTCGACAGGCGCCTATACGGCGTCTAGCACCATGGCCCGCTCGACCAACTCATCCCTTCGAACCATGAGGTGAAGGTGCTCGTATTCGGGGCGCAAAGACCTTGGTTGTCACCGAACCGCAGGGTGTCCAGACCATCCAACGCCGGGAAGCTGGCCGGAATCTCGCCCGAGAGGTAGTTCGCGGAGAGGACCAGCGTCACCAGACTCGACAAGTCCCCCATCTCCGGCGGGACCTCGCCCGAAAGTTCGTTGTAGAAGAGGTTCAGCTCCTCCAGACTCGACAGCTCCCCGAGTACCGGCGGAATCTCGCCCGAGAGGTAGTTGTAGGAGAGGTCCAGCCTCATCAGATTCGACAGCTCCCCCAGCTCCGGCGGGATCTCGCCCAAAAGGTTGTTGTGGCGGAGGTTCAGCAACTCCAGACTCGACAGCTCCCCGAGCTCCGGCGGGATCTCGCCCAAGAGCCCATGAGTGTGCCTAAATGGGCCGACTCTGACCGTGCCGGGAAGAGAGATCTTCACGACTCGACCGTCGGCATCCGTGTCCCCCCGTACCACTCCCCAAGGGGTTTGTCGGACAGCCAGTTGGTGTTGTCCATCCAGTACGGACCGTCCGTCGCCTCGTAGAGCGCCACCAGCGCGTCGCGGTCAACTTCGCGGATCGGCACCGTAGCTTCGCATGCGGCGGCCACCAGGGCCATCGGCGTCGCCCACGTCGCGCCAAGGCGGCAGGTGCGCCGACTCAGTGCAAACACCGGATTCCTCCTCTTCCAGGCAGCGGTATCGCTACTCATAGCACCTTGGCCCCTCCGCAACACTCATTCCTTCGAGCCACGAGGTGAATGCGCTCGTGTTCGGAGCGCAGAGACCGGGGCTGTAATCGAACCGGAAAAGTTCCAGATCGTCCAGCGTCAGGAAGCTGGCCGGAATCTCGCCGGATAACCGTTGGTTCCAGGATAGCTCCAGCCTCACCAGATTCGACAGATTACCCAGCTCCGGGGGAAGCTCTCCCGAAAGGCCGGTTCCGATGAGCCACAGCACCTCCAGACTCGACAGGTTACCCAACTCCGGCGGGATCTCGCCCGAAAGGTCGTTTCCGAAGAGCAAGAGCCCCCCCAGATTCGACAGGTTCCCCAGCTCCGGCGGGATCTCGCCCGAAAGGTCGTTGTCGAAGAGGGCCAGCCTCACCAGATTCGACAGATTCCCCAGCTCTGGCGGGATCTCGCCTGAAAGGTCGTTGTCGCCGAGGTCCAGCACCTCCAGGCTCGACAGATCCCCAATCTCCGGCGGGATCTCGCCCGAGAGCCCGTGAGTGAGCGAGAATGGGCCCGATGAGACCCTTCCGCGAAGAACGATCTTCACGACCCGACCGTCGGCATCCGTATCCACCCCGTACCACTCCCCGAGGGGTCTGTCGGACAGCCAGTTGGTGTTGTCCACCCAATGCGGACCGTTCGTCGCCTCGTAGAGTGCCACCAGCGCGTCGCGGTCAACTTGGGGGATCGGCGGCACCGTGGCTTCGCATGCCGCAGCCACCAGGGCCATTGGCACCGCCCACGCTGCGCCAAGGCGGCAGGTGCGCTGACTCAATGCAAACACCGGATTCCTCCTCTTCCAGGCAGCGGATCACCGGCAGGCTGCGCCCATGTTGGGCGAGCCGTCACGGACGGTAACCGGTACAGGGCTCGTTCCGCAAGCCCCGTCCCTGACTGCCCGGACCCGGACGCCCGCCCTGACCTCGGACGCCCGGACCCGGCCCCCTACGCCGCTATCTTCTCGTCGATCCCCTCTTCGCCCTCCCACTTGCCCACAACCGCCGCCGCACAGGAGTCGCTGTAGACGTTGACTGCGGTGCGGGCCATGTCCAGCGGACGGTCGATCGATAGCATCGCACCGACGATTAGCAGGGCCTCGGGATTGTCGCCGATCCCAATGACGCTGAGGATGATGAAGATCACCACCAGGCCGGCCGAGGGCACGGCCGCAGCCCCGATCGACGCCAGCAGCGCGGTGAATACGACCGCTACCTGGGTCATCACCCCGATCTCGGCGCCCAGCGCCTGGGCGATGAAGAGCGCGCCCACGCACTCCATAATCGCCGTCCCGTCCATGTTCACCGTCGCGCCCATCGGCAGCGTGAAGGAGGACACCCGGTTCGAGACCCCGACCTTCTCGCGCACCGTCTTGAGCGTGACCGGCAGCGTGGCGGCCGAGGAGCTCGTCGAGAAGGCGACCAGCAGCGGCTCGCGCATGTTCATCGCGTGCCTCCAGGGCGAGACGCGCCCCCAGAAGTAGAGGAGCAGCGGCAGGGTGATGAAGAAGTGGATCGCGAGCCCCGAGCCCAGCGCCGCGGCATACTGGAAGAGATTGCCGAAGGAGCGGAGGCCAGTGGCACCGACGAGAGTCACCATGAGGCCGAAGACACCGATCGGAAGCAGCTTGATGATCCCCGAAGTCAGCGCCATCATCACCCTGAAGAGCGCGTCGATCAGATCGGTGACCTTGCTCCGCGGACCCTCGGGCAGGGTGGTAACGGCGACTCCGAATACGATGCAGAAGAAGATGATCCCCAGCATGTCGCCCGCCGTCGCCGAAGCGAGGAAGTTGGTGGGCACGATGTCGAGGAGCAGATCGACGGCTGAACTGGGTGTCGCCAGCTCCGGGGGCTGCGTGCCGCTATCGACGATCGGGTAGCCGCGCCCCGGGTTGAAGAGGTTGAAGAGGATGAGCCCGGTGAGCGCGGCCAGGAAGCTCGAGACCAGGTAGTAGGAGAGCGTCTTGCCGAACATGCGGCCGACGAGGCGCCCGCTGCCGGCAGTCGCCACGCCGGAGATCAGCGACACCACGACGAGGGGCACGATGATCATCTTGAGCAGGCGCATGAAGAGCGTGCCGAGCCAGCCGAAGTACTCGCCGAAAAACCCGCCGGCAGGCGAGTAGCCGATGACGATCCCGAGGAGCATCGCTCCGAAGACCTGCCAGTGGAGCCTTCCATACCAAGGCGATTCAGGGTTGTACATGGCCGACGTTCTCCTCTCTTGGGATTTCCCCGCAGCGAGCCACCGGGGAGTGCTGAGCGCCGGGGAAGGTGGGGCGCGCCCCGCCCCCGGTCAAGCTGCTAACCCTCGGGCCGCCAGGTGAGCGTCATCTTGATGCGCCGCCCCTTCGGGCTGTGGGTGAAGCCGTCGTACGACTGCTCCCAGAAGACGAGCGGCGGCGGGCTGTCGAGGACGTTCAGGATCGACACGGCCACGTCCACTGCGCTACGCGACCGCCGTAGCATGCTCAGGTCGATGGTGACGAAGCCGTCGACTGGCTGCAGGTCAGGGTCGTCGTGCGCCTCGTTCGTGTATCCCGACACCATGTTCGCGTAGCTCACGGCGCTGTAGTCGCCGATGTGGTAGCCCACGGTGAAGCGCGACTTCAGCCGGGGAAGGGGCGGGGCGATGGGGTTGTACCAGTTGAGCTGGCCGACGGCGCTCAGGCTGTCGAATATCTCGATGTCGGTGCCGGGCACGTCCAGCGCCCTTACGTAGAACTCCTCCAGATACGTTCCGCTCGTGCCCAGCGAGACCACCCTGGCTCGGCGGGGAGCGCCGTCCGCCCCACCGCCCACAGGGAAGCGGGCGCTAAGGTGCCAGTCGATCCCCGAGAGCTCGATCCCGGGCCAGTTCACGTAGCTCACCTCGATTCGCTCCAGCGCGCTCACGTGGCAGGTGCCGGTGCCGCGCCCGTCGGGGCAGGTGACCAGCTTCTGGACCGCAGCGAGGGAATCGCCCCCAGCCGCGTAGAGGGCAGTCACGCCTCCTGCCGGCAGCACGTCGATGACGTCCCTGAAGTCGTAGCTCCAGTAGTCCACGGTGGCGCGCAGGCGTGGCAGGCGCACGGTAGCCCCGAAGTTGTACGTCAGGGCCCGCTCGGGCATCAGCTCGCTGTCGCCCTTCGTGTCCAGCGCCTTGTAGATTCCCGCCTCGAAAACGTACTCGAGCGATGTGGACAAGTCCTCGTTCAGGTCGTCCACCGACGGCGTCCGCATCGTCGTCTGAACGGAGCCGCGCAGTGCGAGCTCGGGAGTGATCTCCATTCGCACGGCAGCCTTGGGGTCGAAGCTGCTCACCGAACCGTGCGACTCGAAGTTGGCCGCGATCTGGGCGTGGATGCGGTCGCCGAGGTCCACCTGCGTCTCGGCGAAGAGGCGGTGCACGGTCTGATGGTCACTGTAGGCGTAGTGGCCAGCGGTGAAGGTGAAGGCTCCGGCCTTTCCACGCAGCTCTGGTCGCCGAGGACCGGGCAGGGGTTCTTCGACAGGTCGCCGGGCTCGTTGGGGTCGCCGGAGACGGCCAGCCGACGGAACTGGTACCCGAGGGCGTAGCGGCCGAGACCGGCCGGCATGGAGCCGCGGACCATCAGGTCCCCCACCATCAGCTTCGCGGCGTTGTCCAGGTTGACCTCCTCGTTGATCCAGTCCAGGAGCTCGGTGCTGTTGGCGAGGGCGGACACGTAGTCGGGGTTGTCCTGATCCACGTACTGGGCGCCCGGCTGGACCGAGCTCTGGTTGGCGTTGCTGAAGGGGTTGTAGTACATGCAGGCCCCCTCGCCGGGAGCGGCCCCGTTCAGATTGCCCAGCGCCATCCCCGAGGGACTGTCGGAGTCAGCCACGACCTCGACGCCGCAGTCCGGCCCCCCGAATCCCCGAAAGGCCAGGAACTTCCGGTAGGCGTACTCGGCCGGGAGATTCCAGTTGCCCGTGGACCGGGAGTAGCCGACGGCAGCCTCCAACGACTCCAGGGCGCTGCCGGGCTCGCCGAGATCGCGGGTGAGCGACGTGGAGAACCGCTGCGTGCCCGTGCCGCGGTCTAGCGTCCGTCCGGGACCGGTGTTCCCCACGAGGCGGCCGTAGAAGTACCAGTCGTCATCCAGGCAGCTCTCCGTCGAGGCGAAACCCGCGCTTGCGCCGTGAACGCGGCAGAACTCCTGCCGGCCCGGATGGCCGGGCTCGATGATCTGGGCGCCGTTGTACGGCGATATCGGCGGAAACGACGGAGTCGTTATCCAGCCCGGGGTGGCAGCATCCGCCCATAGCGCTTCGGCGTGGTACCGGGTCCCGGTCGAGAGCTCTCCGTTCAGCTCGCCAAAGACCCGGAGGTGGCGGGTCTCCTGGAGGAGGTTGTCCCAGGGCTGGTACCTGAAGCGGCAGGTCTCGTTCTCCACATGGCCGCCGAAGGCCTCGCACTGCGGATCGACGAAGACCCCACCCCACCCGCCGAACTGCGCATCCTGGAGCGCAGCCGAGAACTCCTCCTTCGACTCGTCGCCGGTCAGCCTCGGAAATAGGAAGGCGCCCGGGTTTCCCGTGTAGGACCATGCGCCGGCATCCTTGACGAAACCGCGCAGCGCCCAGTCGCGCGACTCGGGCGCAAGCACCTGCGAGAGCGCGGCCTCGGCCGAGAGGACCGCGTGGGCGCCCTCGCCCAGGCGCTTGCCCCAGATGCCCCCCACCTGCGATTCGCCCGATCCTGCGTACCACTCGTGCGACGCGCTCATCTCCGCACCTTCGAAGCCCTTTCGAGTCAGGAAGTTGACAACGCCCGCCACCGCGTCGGAGCCATACACGGCCGAGGCCCCCTCCTTGACCACTTCGACCCTCTCCACCGCGATTGCGGGGAAGGCATTCACATCGACGAAGCGCCCCCCCGCAAGCCGCACGGGCACGTAGACCTGTCTGCGGCCGTTCAGCAGCACCAGGGTGCGTGACGGGCCGATCCCCCGGAGGTTCACGCTGGCCGAGGCCTCGGAGACCGCGCTGGCCGGGAGGGTCGAGTACCACCCCTGCCGGTCCCCGAGCACCCCCGCGCTGGACGCGAGGTTCCGGAAGAAGTCCACAGCGGTCGGGGAGCCCTGCTCCTGCATGGTCCTTCGGCCCGCCACCGCCACCGAGTACGGCGCCTCCACCGGCGAGTCCGAGAATGCGGTGCCTGTAACCACGAGCTCTTCGAGGTGGACGGCCGTACGACCGAGCACCACCTGGACGCCTGCCACATCTCCCGCCGCCACCTCCACAGAGTGGCTCTCGTCGGCGTATCCGGACATGCGGACGAGAATCGCGTGGGTGCCCGGCGGCAGCCCGTCGAGCAGAAACACGCCTTCTGCCGAGCTCCGCGCCTCGATGCCGAGTTCGCGGACGAACACCTCCGCTCCCACGAGCGGCGCACCCGTCTCCGCATCGTGGACGCTCCCCTCGACGCTGCCGCTCTCCTGGGCGTGAGCCACCGTCGGCAGCCCGAATCCCAGCCCACAGGCGGAGAGGAGCAGGATCCCAGCCGAGAGCCGGGGCCTCATGGAGCGGTTCTGCCCAGTTGCATTCCTACGGGCCGGAATCCCGAGCTAGAGTGGCGACAGACCATGGCAAGAATGTGTCATATGTAACCTTTAGTTTACGTTTTGTATACTGTACATTACATTTGTTGTGTCGAATCACCCACGAATTGCAGGGAGAAGGCCCGGCGCGAACTTCCCTTCGGATATCTCCACGATAGGGCCCTCAAGTCGCAGCGACCAGTCGGGGGCGACCTCGACGCTGGCTACGCCCCCCATCATTATTACCACTATAACCCCTCGCGGCGCTAGTCCGGCCCTCACGGCGGCCGCCGCGGCCGCGCACGCCGAAGTCCCCGACGATGCCGTCATGCCGACGCCTCGCTCCCATATGCGAAGAAGGAGGCCGCCTCCTCGGACGACTTCGGCGAAGTGGACGTTGGCACCCTGCGGAAAGGCCTCGCTCCGCTCGATGAGCGGGCCGCAGCGCTCGACCTCCTCGTCGCTCCACCCGTTGCCGAAGGCAACCGCGTGCGGATTGCCCACCGATACCGGAGTGACACGGATCGACCCGGTTGCGCCAGAGTCTGAGGTACCGGGACCACCGGGCACGGCGATCGCCACCTCGCCCCCACTCCCGACTGCTCCAGGCGCCACAAAGGGGGGACCCTTCGGAAATGAGGCGCGGCCCATCTCGGCCAGGGCGTCCCACACCCCCTCGCGGTCGGTCGCCCGCACCCTCACGCGCACGGTGTCGCCTCCGGTCGCCAGCGCCACCCACTCGCCCCTCGCGCCACCGCTCCGGTGCAGGAAGAGGGCGGCGATGCGCACCCCGTTGCCGCTCCGCTCGGCCTCGCTCCCGTCTGCGTTGAAAATTCTAATCCTCGCGTCGGCATCCGGATCCGGCACCACCACCACGATGCCGTCTGCGCCAACTCCGCAGTGCCGATCGCAGATGCGCCGCGCCAGCTCCGGGGTGAGGGTGGGACCGGAGGCGGCGCCGAGCACCAGATAGTCGTTGCCGAGGCCGTGAGCCCTGAAGAACGACCGACCGATGCGGGGGCGGGATTGCAACATCTGGACTCCTTCCTCCGTCATAGTTCGGCCGTCTGCGCGGGGTAGGCATCCCTGCCGACGGGTGGGCTATCCTAACCAAGTTGGGCGACGCCGGGTGGACCCCGGGGCGCAGAAAGGGATGCGTTGTTGCGAGATGCGAGGATTTCGCCAATGAGCCGGGTGCATTCGGCACCGTGCGCACACAGGTTGCTCGCGGCCACCATTGCCCTTGCTCTGCCGCAGGCGGCCGTTGGCCAGGGTCCCAGGGAGGGCGGCGAGAGCGGTGCCCCCCATGGCCCTCCACCCCCCACGCTCGAGGCCCACCGACTGAGCGGTCCTCCGCCGCAGGTCGATGGCGTGCTCCGGGAAGCCGACTGGCGAAGCGCCTCCGTGGCCCAGGAGTTCGTGGTCTTCGAGCCCGACGAGGGTGCCAGGCCCACCCAGCCGACCGAGGCACGGGTGCTCTACGGGCCCGAGGCGCTCTACGTGGGGATCCGGGCCTTCGACACGGCACCGGATTCGATCGTGCGGAGGCTCGCGCGGCGCGACGACCGCCCTCACTCGGACTGGGTCGACGTGGTGATCGACAGCTACCTGGATCGGCGCACGGCGTTCCGATTCGGAGTCAATCCGGCCGGAGTCAAGTCGGATGTCTACATCTTCGACGACACGAACGAGGACGACTCCTGGGACGCGGTGTGGGAGGTCGCCACCCAGATCGACGACCTCGGATGGACCGCCGAGTTCCGTATCCCATACTCGCAGCTTCGCTTCGACGGCGCGGTTCGCCAGAGCTGGGGGCTTAACTTCGTGCGCTATGTCGGCCGCCATCTGGAGACGAGCCTATGGGCACCGATATCGCGCGGCGACGGCGCCATGGTGTCGCGCTTCGGAATGCTGGTGGGTCTGGACGGCATCTCGCCCCCGATGCGCCTCGAGGTGACGCCCTACTCTCTGGCCAGCGTGCAGGCGGCCCCGGGGAGCGCCGACGACCCCTTCCACGCAGACCGCGACTTCGCGTCGATGCTCGGTGCGGACGCCAAGTACGGGATCACCTCCGACCTGACGCTCGACCTGACGGTGAATCCCGACTTCGGGCAGGTGGAGGCCGACCCGGCCCAGGTCAACCTCAGCGCCTTCGAGACCTTCCTCGACGAGCGGCGCCCATTCTTCGTCGAGGGGGCGAACATCTTCGCCTTCGGCTTCTCGCCGGGCGACGACGGAGAGGACGAGGGCCTCTTCTATCCGCGGAGGATCGGCAGGGCCCCGCGCGGAGCGGTATCGGGCGCGGCCTACGCCGATGTTCCCCGTCAGACCCGGATCCTCGGGGCGCTCAAGCTATCGGGGAAGACGGACTCCGGGTGGTCGCTCGGGCTCCTGCACTCCGTCACCAGGCGGGAGGATGCCCGGCTGGCCGACTCCGGCGGGACGCGCCTGGACGACCAGCTCGTGGAGCCCTCGGCGCACTACGGCGTGGCGAGGGCCATAAAGGACCTGCGTGGCGGCCGGAGCGCGGTCGGCCTCATCTCCACCTGGAGCCGACGCGACGCCGCAGCCGCCGGGGAGCTGGCGATCCACTCCGATGCCTATGCCGTTGGCGCGGATGGTCGGCACCGGTTCGGAGGCGACCGGTTCATTCTCAGAGCCTATCTGCTGGGCTCGACGGTCCGAGGTTCGGCAGCGGCGATCGAACGAACGCAAAGATCCCCAGCACGTTACTTCCAGCGCCCCGACGCCGATCACCTCGAGCTCGACCCCACGCGGACCTCGCTCAGCGGATGGGCCGCGTCGACGATGTTCGGCAAGATCTCCGGCGGATACTGGCGCTTCGCGGCAGGCGCCATGGCCCGTTCGCCCGGATTCGACTCGAACGACCTGGGGTTCATGCGCGAAACCGACTTTGTGTCGCCCTACCTCTGGATCGGATTCCAGCACTACAGGCCGAGCGGCCCCTTTCAGCGCTGGAATGTGAACCTGAATGGCTGGATGCCCCGGAGTCTGGGCGGCGACCGCTACCAGATGGGCGGCAACATCAACGGGAACGTCACCCTTAGGGGCTTCTGGCGCGCCTACGCGGGGGTAAGGGCCACCGGCTGGGGACTCAGCAACACGGCGCTCCGAGGCGGGCCGCTGCTGCGGGTGGACCCGTCGGTGGGCGGCTGGCTTGGTTTCGCGTCCGACTACCGCAAGGACCTGCAGCTCCGCTTCGGTGGCAACTGGGGGATTACGGCCGCTTCGGACTCGAGGCGCTACGGAATCGACGCCACCCTGAGGTGGCGGCCCTCGTCGCGGGCAACGCTTGCGGCAGGCCCATTCCTGAACCGGAGCGAGGAGGGGGCCCAGTGGGTGGGGCGCTACGACCTGGGGGACGCGCACTACCTATTCGCCCGGCTCGCGCACACGACCACGGGGATGACCATGCGGGCCGACTGGACCTTCTCGCCCGAGCTTTCGCTACAGCTCTACGCGCAGCCCTTCGTCTCGGCGGGGTCGTACGACGAATACAGGCAGGTGGTGAACCCACGCGCGGCGGCCTTTGCCGACCGCTTTGCGTCAATCGGCGTCCGGACCGACGCAGATGGGGACATCGGCGCCGACATCGATGGCGACGGCACGCCCGAGACGATCCACGCGCCCGATTTCAACTTCAAGCAGTTCCGGTCGAATGCGGTGCTCCGTTGGGAGTACCGGCCAGGATCAACCCTCTTCGCCGTATGGTCGCAGGGGCGCAACCACTACGCCTCCGACGGGGGTTTTTCGCTGGGCGGCGATCTCCGGACGCTGATGGAACAGTCGGCCGACAACGTCCTCATGGTGAAGGCGAGCTACTGGATCGGGTAGCGCGGCACCGGATCGACGGCGAACAGCCGGACGGTGGCACCCATGGCGGCCACAGCCAGAAGGCGACTTGCCATGAATGGCAGTGGTGCTGGCTAGAAGAGGTCCGCTAGCGCCTGTTCCACCCTTTCGGTCAGGCCCCTGTGCGCACGGGCGATGATGCGGGTGCGCTCGCTCCGGATGAAGTAGCTCGGCCGTTCGGCCGACTCGTCACGGCTCACCTCCATGAAGGCGAGGAGGTCGCCGTTCCGGTCGAGGTAGTCGATCCGGAGCAGCAGCTTCAACGACTCGGCGGGGGGGAGGTCCCTGTAGCCGTCGATCCCCAGCGCGTTCACGCGCTCCATGAAGTTGGCGAAGCCGGGGTCGGGATCGGTCGCGCCAGGTGCGGTCCACTCGCCGCCGCCCGTCCGCTCCATGGTTCGCTCCCGCCCCTCGGTGTTCACGACCACGGTGGCGATCCTGTCCCGTGCGAAGTCGTGCATCATCCGCTCCCGAACCGCGCCCTCACCCCTCCGCAGCGGATCGATAATCTCGCGCGAAATGACCATCCCGCGGCCAGTGGCGACCTCCATCGCATATCGATCGTCCCCCCCGAATACCGAGTCGCCGACAACCAGTTCGCGCCGTTCATCGCCAAAGTCGATGGCGAGCGATGCATCCGAGCCCTCGATCCCGTAGCTTTCCCGCTGGTCAGGCGACAGCGGGCCCAGGTCGCGCAGAGCCCTGAGCGCCGCAACGCGGGGCACTACCGTCCTTCCCGACCACCCCACGGGGAACTCCAGCTCCTCGGAGGAGTCCGCGACGAGCGTCTGGGTGCCCCAGTAGTAGTACTCGCGCCCGTCGTCGGTGCGACGCTCGATCGTCAGATTCAGCACCGGGGTGCTGTAGTTGAGAAGTCTGAAGTCGGCGGTGTCGCGATCCCACATCAGTGGAAGACCCCTGGCCGATTCCACGACCTCGCCGCGGTTGCAGGTGAAGATCATGAGGACGGCAGCCGCGACGAAGAAGGCGATATGCCCCCTCAGGTCGGTGGTCAGGAAGCGGCCGCTCATGCCTCGGCGCGGCTAGCGGGGGTCCGGCGACGGCGGTACTGCACGACGCCTGCCGCGAGCACCAGCGTCGGTGCCCCGAAGATGATCCCGTAGAACCAGATCACATCCTCCGCATTGGTGTGGCGGATCGGCACATCCTCCTCCGAAACGACCTCGCCCGCGAACTCCTCCTCGCGGCCAAGCCAGCGCACACCGTCGCTGACCAGCTCCCACTGCATCCGCTGGCTCCTGATCACCCGCTCCGAGAAGATGTCCGCGTCCGCGTATACGAGCGCTCGTAGGGGAGGGTGACGATCGTCCCCGTCCTGGTCGACCGGCTCGCCCCCCTCGGCGACAACTGTGGAGGCACCGTCGCCGGTTTCCGTCCTCCCTTCGACCGCCACCGCAAGGCCGTGGCTCGACCTCTCCTCGCGCCCCTCGTTGAAGCTGTAGTCGCCGTTTCGATCCTGGAAGCTGCTCGCCATGCTGCTGATGGTCACGGTGGCGCTAACGCCCTCGGCCCCCTCCACGGGGGTCAGGCGGCCCGGTCCAACCATCAGCACGCCCGCTCTGACGCCGTGGCGTGATGCCGTGGTGACCGAAGGGTGGGTGGAGAAGCGATTGGTGATGATGTTGCGCCGGTCGGCGACGGTGAAACGCTCCGGCACAAAGAGGTTATCGTCGACGGTCATCGCATCGTCGTACTCCAGGCCCAAGCGGTCGCCCAGCGCCGCGAAGTCGAAGTCCGAGTCGGGCTCGAGCGCCACCAGCAGCGATCCGCCGCGATCCAGGTACTCGCCCAAGGCGTTCATCTCCTCGTCGAGGAAGGGCGTCTTGGGCCCAACGATCAGCACCATGGCCGCGTCGTCCGGGACCCTGCTCCCCAGACCGTCCCTCATCCCGAGGTCGAAGGTCTCGTAGTTCATCCCGGCGAGCAGCTTCCGGAGGCCGTCCAGGAGGGGTGGCGGTGTGGTTTCGGCATCGAGGCCCTTGCGAATGTCCTGGAGCCACCTGTCCACCGGGTCGTCTTCCGGGTCTAGTCCCAACGGGTCGTTGAGCTCGCCGTGGCCGGTCGTCAGGTAGGCGAAACGTCGCTCCCGGACGAGGAGCAATAGCGCCTGCTGCACGCTGCCGTCGAGCGTCTTCAGGTTGGAGAGCGCGTCGCTCAGCTCCACGGGGAGCACGATCTCCTCGGTGCGCCCCTCCGTCCTGAGAAATATCATCCCGTCGCGGCGCGCCCCGAACTCCTCCGCCGCCTGGATATCGCCGAAGCGGTCGTAGGAGAGCACCGTCACCCTCTCGGTAGTCCGCGCAAGACTGCGGAAGTAGCCGAGGGCCCGCTCCCTGACCGGATTGACGGGGGGGAAGAAGAGGGCGACCTCGAGCGGTTCCTCGAGCCCAAGCACGATGCTCACGACCGCCTCGCCGGGCTCCGAGGTCTTAAAGTAGCTGAAGTCGGCCGTGCGATCGAGGACCCCGGTGGAGTAACCGGCCATCATCAGCCCCGAACCGACCAGACCCAGGCTGAGCGCACTCGCGGAGACCCCCCGCACCCGGAAGGCGTCCACCGGCAGCGAGCCATCGGTGCCGCCTCTGTCGACCGCCCACTGTGCGCCTAGGACGGGCAGGAGCGAGATGGAGAGAAGCACCGGGCCGATCACCGTGAATACGCGGCGGAACTCGATCTCGGCCGAGAGGCGGTCGAACTCCATGCCGAGGAGATCCAGACCCTCGCCGGTGGAGGGCACGAAGGCGGCCAGCGCGGCGATGCAGCCGATGCTGCCCACGGCGAAGACGGTGGCGATGGAGCGCTCGTCGCCGTCGGCGCGACGCCACTGGTTCAGGCGCCAGAGGGTGGCGACGATTGCACACGCCGCTCCGAGGAAGACCAGCGGAAGGTGCAGCGCCGAGACGGCGTCGAGGACCCGCCACCCAAGGTAGACGGCCACCAGTCCGCCGACCAGCAGGTAGGTGGGGCGTGGGCTGGCTACTCCCATCGCTTCAGCTCCATCACCCTGGTCGCGGCGTACAGGAAGAAGTAAGCCACCGCGGCGTAGTAGAAGGCGTCGCTGAGATTCAGCACGCCCGAACCGAATCCGGTCCAGCGGTGGTCGTGAAGCGTCAGGGCATCCAGGACAAATGACAGAGGTGCCCCCACAACCCGCGCCAGCGTGGAGAAGAGGAACATGCTCCCGGTGATCACCGACGCCACTGCGGCCGCGACCAACTGGTGCCGGGTCAGGGCGGTGGCGAAGAGCCCTATCGAGAGCACGGCGGCGCCCAGGAACAACATCCCCAGGTACCCGACCAGGATGTGGCCAAGGGCGATCTTGCCGTTGACCAGGAGAAGGAGCGGGACGTACGCGGTCGCTAGGGTGATTCCCCAAAGGAAGGCGAGCGCCGACAGAAACTTGCCGAGCACGATCTCCCAGTCCTTCACCGGCGAGGTCTCGAGGAGGAGGAGGGTGCCGGTCTGGCGATCCTCGGCGATGAGGCGGATCGACAGCGCCACGGCCGCGACGGCGGTCATCCCGCTTGCGTTGTAGAAGAAGCCCTTCAGCGCCTCGCCCGAGAGGAGCTGGCCCGCGTTGGGGCCGAGCGCCACCGCGTAGAACAGCACACCGTCGAGCAGCAGAACGACGACGGCGACTATGTACCCCATGGGCGAGCGCAGATACGCCCCGATCTCGCGGCGGAAGATGATGCCGGTCGCGCCCATCGTCAGCTCCGCTCCCCGCCCACCAGGTCGACGAAGACCCGCTCCAGCCCGTGCTCCGACCTGGCGAGCGCGATCACCTCGTGCCCGCCTTCGACGAGGGCCCGACAGACGGCGCTGCGAAGATCCTCCTCGCTCTCCACCTCGAAGGTGACGGCCCTATCGCCGCCGCCGTCGGTGACCTCGGTGCGGGTGACTCCCGTCACGCCGCGAATCGCCGCCTCGGCGCCGGCCGATGTCCTGTCGGTGCCGTCGCTGCCACCAAGCCGGATCGTGATCGTCATCCTGCGGGTGCGGGCGAGCGTCCCGCTCAGTTCTTCTTCAGTGCCGGTCGCGACGATCTCGCCATCGTCCAGGATCAGGAGACGGTCGCACGTCTGGCTGATCTCTGGCAGGATGTGGCTCGAGATTAGGATCGTGTGGGAGTCCTTCAGCGATCGGATCATCCGGCGCATCTCCATGATCTGCACCGGATCGAGGTCGTGCGTCGGCTCGTCCAGGATGAGGAGCTCGGGTTCGTGGACGATCGCCTGGGCCACCCCCACCCGCTGCCGGAAGCCCTCGGAAAGGTGGCCAGTGGGCACGTCGCTCACCTCGGAGATGCGCGTCCGCTCCTCGACTTCGGGCACCCTCCTGGCGATGGCCTCGGCCGTCATTCCCTTGATCCGCCCCGAAAATGCCAGGTAGTCGCGGACCGTCATGTCGCGGTAGACTGGGGGCGTCTCGGGGAGGTAGCCAACCCGCTTGCGCACCTCGTGCGGGCTGCGCAACACATCGAAGCCGTCGATCTCGACCCGGCCCGACGACGGCCGCAGACCGCACGCCAGAATGCGGAGCAGCGTCGTCTTGCCGACGCCGTTTAGCCCCAGGAATCCGACCGTGTCACCCCTTACGATCTCGCACGAGACCGGGCCAAGCGCCCGCTTGGGCCCGTAGTACTTGGTGACTTCGGTCAGCTCTACCATCTGCGTTGGTGGGCGAGGCGTGGTCGTGGGTTCTCGTGATGCCTGCGCACAGCGTGCCGCCCGAATCTAGCGCGACGTTGGCCGGACGCCGCAACAAAGCTAGGTGGCGACAGGCGCAAATCAACCCCGGCCTCCAGCTCAACCCCGGCCTCCAGCGCGCGCCCGCCCCCCGCACTCGTCACTCCGGAACGATCAGCGTCTCGGTCACCGCGCCCGTCCCGCTCCTGACGCGGAACGATTCGGCGACGGCGATTGCCTCATCGGCAGCGTCGCCCACAGTCAGGCTCAGGTCCAGCCCGGGGGGGAGGTCGCAGAGTAGGAATAGGCCCCGCCAGTCGGTAGTCGTGGTGGCGGTTGTGTAGTCGCCGTCGGTGCGCACACGCCAGCTCCCCGAGACCACCCCCTTCTCGTCGGCGACGGACGGCATCGGCACCGCCGGCCCACTGTAGTCCGACTCGCCCGGCCATCTCGCAACGACCTTCATTCCCCCCCTGGGCATGCCTCCGGGAGCGACGATGCGACCGAGGTAGGCGACCGTACCCTCCAAACGAGGCGGTCCGCCGCAGGAGGCGGCCAGGGCGTGGGCAAGCGTCGGCACCCGGGCCTCGGCCTGCACCACCTCGCCGAGCTTGGCCTCCACGGTGGACGCCACGGGTGCGGGCAACCCCCAGTCGGAGAGCGCGGGGTGCTGGACAGCGAGCGTGTGCCAGCCCGCTTCGAGGTCCGGGATCACAAAGGAGCCGTCGGGATCGGTCGTGACGGCGCGGCCTGTCCCGACCGCGCTCACAACGACCGGTGCGGGTGGCGGCAGGTCACCGGTCGAATCGGTCACCACGCCGAAGATGGTGGGACTCTCGGCGTGGACCACCGTCTTGCCCCATCGGTCGGCGATCAGCCATGTCCTGCCAATCTCCTCTGTGTAGCCAACGCGCCTGAGGCGGCCCCGCAGGAGCTGCTTCATCATGGGCATCGTGATCCGCCAGTCGCGCACGATCCACGCCCCGTTAGGGAGCCTCATGAATCCCACCTCGCCACCAGCCCGGCCCGTCTCGCGTCCCCCCAGGAGGTTCTGGTAGTGGAACTCCAGACGCTCCAGCTCCCACGTATCGGAGTCTACCCAGAGCACGCCCCCTATCTCCGACACGGCGCGATCCGGAACTGGCTCGAAGGCGAGCCCTATCCTTCTGGACGGTCCCTCGCGGAGGCTGAAGCAGTGTGTATCGAGAAATGGGGCCGAGATCAGCGTCTCGGCGTCCGGTGCGTAGAAGACGCTACTCGAGTCAGTCGACTGCACGAATCCCCGGGCCATGAGCCGGTCGATCGGCCCGGCTGCGAAGGCGCGCGGCATCCGCTCGGAGGTGCGCGACGCCCGCGCGAGGACATGTTCGCCGCTGCGGTCGAGCCGACGCGTGAAACGCCGGAGCGTGTAGCTGTAGAGTCCGGCCTCGCGGGTGTAGGACTCGGTCGAAAGGGCTTTGCGGACCTCCTCCCACACGCGCGCCGTGGCTGGCTGGCCTTGCGCGATGGACTCGCACCGCCGGGCTCCCTCGACGCGCAGCCCCTCCAGCGAAACCGCTTCCGGGGGGACCTCAACGGTGAAGTCCGGCCCGAGGTTCCCGGGACGGAAGGGAGCAGTTGACCACTCGGCGTAGCCTATCCTCTCGACCTCGACGCGGTGAGGCCCCGAGCTGAGGGCATGCACCACAAACCTGCCTGCGGCGTCCGTCAGCGTCCGGTCGACGGGCACGCCGCCATCGTCGGTCAGGATGAGCATCGCCCCCCGGACCGGAGTGCCCGTGTCCTTCTCCACGACCACACCCGACACGGGCTGGGCCGCACCCTGTGTAGGGGGTAGGGCCGCTAGCGTTGCGACCGCCAGCAGCCCGCGGCAGACCCCAGCAGTCCGTGGACGACATGTGAAGCCAAGCGAGATCCGCATGGTAGCATAATCGGGTGCACCCCCGTTTGGTGCTAGGGGAGTTGTGGGGTGGCGGCGGAGGCCGTCCGCCGAATCCAGTCGGAGAGGAGCTGCATCGCATCGACCGACCACGTCTCCTCGATTGAGCTGTACTCGCTCGGCGCACCGGTCTCCGCGTGCTGGAAGAGGTGGTTTAGGCCGGGGAGCGCGTGCACTTCGTAGCTGCGGTTGCCACCCCGCTCCAGCGCCGCCGCGATCGCGCTCAGGTTCTCTTCGTGCGGCACCTGCAGGTCCTTCTCGCCTGTCATCGCGAGCACCGGAACCGTCACCTGCTCCAGCACGGCGGCCGGGTCGTGGGTCAGGAAGAACCGAAACCAGCGATTGTTGACCTGCTTGACCTGGCCAGCGACAACCGCCTCGGCCGACGCCGAGTCGGTGACCCCCGCCAACTGCAGCTCCTCGTCGCTCGCCTCTGCGAGGGCTCTGCGCACCACCGCCTCGACGGCACTGCTGGCCACCGCTGGATCCGGCTCTTCCCTGAGCAGCGAGAAGACCTCCTCCTGGCGCTCCCGATTTGCCGCAATCGCCTCCTCGGTCGCTCCCCCGGCGCGGGCGATCAGCTCGCCCTGTGCGATCAGGATTCGCGCTCCGTCCACACCCGGAGCGGCCATCAGGACGAGGAAGGCCACGTCGGACGACCTGACTGCCGACATCGGTGCCACCAGCCCACCCTCGGAGTGTCCCGCCAGGCCGATGGCGCCCGGGTCGATGTCGTCGCGGCTCTTCAGGTAGGCCACCGCCGCCACCGCGTCCGTGGCAAAGTCCTCGGTGGTCGCCTGGGAGAAGTCGCCGCCTGAGGCGCCTACGCCCCGGTCGTCGTAGCGGAGGGCCGCAATTCCGTTCCTGGCAAGATGGTCGGCGAGCACGAGGAAGGGCCGGTGTCCGGCCAGCGACTCGTCCCGGTCCTGGGGGCCCGATCCCGAGATGAGCACCACCGCCGGGAAGGGGGCGTCCTCGAAGGGCCGCGTGAAGGTGCCGGCCAGCGCGTGTCCGCCCTCCGGGTTGAGGAACGACACATCCTCGGCGATATAGGGGTACGGCTCGGTCGGCTCCTGGGGGCGCGATGGCTCGATCTCCTCCTCCTCGGACGGTGCCAGGAGGAGCGACCGGTTGAGGCCCCCCTGGGAGAAGGTCCCCGAAATGGTGGCGCCATCCGCCGCCATCGTCCCCGTGTAGGCGGCCCCGATGATGGGCATGGACATCGAGACCGTGTCTCCGCTCGTCTCGAGGGTCGCGATCGGAATCTCGGCGTTGCCCTGGTCGACCGAGTAGAGCACGCCGGAGAGCGCCCCCTCCTCGGCGCTCAGCACGAAGCGGAGGCGAAGCTGCATGGCACCCAGGTCGAGTGTGCCTGTCCAGTCGCCTACGAAGCGCACCTGGTCGTGGTCCTCGGCGTCCTGCGCGTTCGTCTCCAGCGGCATGCACAGTGCCAGAGCGGCAGGAAGGGTGGCCAAGCCGAGCGCCGTTCTCGTGGCGTGCCGTGCAGCGGAAAAAACATTCTTCATATGATCCTCCCAGCGGATGAATGGTTCCCGGATGTCAACTGTGAATTACATCATGTAATCTGTAGATGACATATCACAGCCAAGCGCCACGATCAATCGGAAGGGCGGCTACCCTGCCTTGGCCAGCCCCACTCGCCCCCTTCCGAAGACGCACTCGAGGGCCCGGATCGTCTCGGGGAGGGCGCTGACTCGGAGAGCCCGGGACCTAAGAACCGTAGCGGCACCGTTCGCCCTTGGCACCATGGCAATCTCGACCGGCGCAGGCCCGGAATTCGCCTCCATCAGGGCGCGCGCCCTCGCAAAGGCGTCACCGGGGAGCGGATCGTCGGGCGAGAGCTTTATCCTCACCGCCAGACGTCCGCTGTCGCGCACCTCGGAGAGCGGCTCGGCATCGTCCAGGAAGACCGGGGGGTCATCCTCGTCGCGCTCCCGGTCGCTCACCTTGCCCCTCAGCAGCACCACCGCGTCGTCGACGATCACCTCGCGGTGCGAGCGCCAGACGTCCCTGAAGGCGAGGACCGTCGCGGTGCCGCCGAGGGTCTCGACCGCGATCTTCGCCCACTCCGAGCCGTCTCTGCGCGAGATCTGGCGTGCCACCCCGGTCACCACGCAGGCGATCTCGACCGATTCGCCGGTACGCTCCCTTAGCTCGCCCGCCTCCGGATCGTCGAAGGCGCGCACCACCTGGCGGAAACGGTCCAGCGGGTGCCCGGAGATGAAGAAGCCGAGCGCTTCCTTCTCATTCGCGAGGCGCTTCCTCTCGGTCCATTCCGGCACCGCCGGCAAGGGGGGAGCCGGGCGCTCGATGCCGACCGCGCCGAAGAGCGACGCCTGGCCCAGCTCGCGCTCCTGGCGCCGGGCCGACACCTCGGCGTGTGCATCCGGCAACCCAGTGAGGAGCTTGGCCCGGTGGCCGAGCGAATCCAGCGCACCCGCCGCGATCAGCGCCTCGCAGGCGCGCTTGTTGAGGGCCCTGGGGTCGGTCCGTTCGAGGAACTCGAAGAAGCTCTCGAAGGATCCGTCCTCCTCGCGTGCCTCGAGGATCGACTCAACGGCCGCCATCCCGACTCCCCGGACCGCGCCGAGTCCGACCCGGATCCTGGAGTCGGAGACGGCAGTGAACTTCCAGCCGCTCTCGTTCACGTCTGGGGGCAGCACCTCCAGCCCGTCGTCCAGATCGGGGTGGTAGGCGCCCATCTCGCGGCACTCGCCTATGTACCTGACGATGTCGTCGGTCTTGTCCAGGACGGACGAGAGCAGCGCGGCCATGAACTTCGCCGGGTGGCGACGCTTGAGCCAGGCGGTCCGGTAGGAGAGCAGGGAGTAGGCGACGGAGTGGGACTTGTTGAAGCCATAGCGCCCGAAGGTCTCGATCTGGCTCGCCAGCTCCCGCGCCCTGGCGGGGCTCAGGCCGCGCTCGACCACCCGCTCGCGGAAGCGCGCCAGCTCGTCGCGGATGAGGCCGGCGTCCTTCTTTCCCATTGCCTTCCGGAGCACATCGGCCTCGCCGAGCGAGTAGCCGGCGATCGCGGCCGCGATCAGCATCACCTGCTCCTGATAGACGATGATCCCGAAGGTCGGCTCCAGGATATCCTCTATTCCGGGTGCCGGGTAGGAGACCGGCTGGCTGCCGATCTTGCGCTGGATGTACCTGTCGGTCATCCCCGAATCGAGGGGGCCGGGACGGATGAGCGCGTTGGTCGCGACGAGGTCCTCGAAGCGGTCGCAGCGCATCGCCCGCAGCTTGTCGCGCGCCAGGCGCGACTCGAACTGGAAGACGCCCGCCGTCCCGCCACTCGCGAGCATGCGGTAGACCTCCTCGTCGTCGAGCGGAATGTCGTCCAGAGTGCCCACGCCAGCCGCAGCCGCGGCGTCCTGAATGACTGTGAGCGTCTTGAGGCCCAGGAAGTCCATCTTGAGCATCCCGGCGTCCTCGAGGCACGTCATGTCGTATTGCGTGACGATGTCGGGAGCGCCGTCGCCGCCGTTGGCCGCGGCCCCGTTTCTCGCCCCCTTGCTCTGGGTGCAGATCGGCACGAAGTCGCTCAGCGGCCCGGGCGCGATGACCACGCCCGCCGCGTGCACCGAGGCGTGGCGCGCCAGCCCTTCGAGCGTCACCGAGTAGTCGAAGAGGTGCCGGTGGCGCTCGTCGGAGTCGTAGAGCGCCCTCACGTCCCTTACCTTCTCGACCGCCTCGGCCACCGTGTAGCTGTGCTGCGGCAGGTTGGGGATCATCTTGGCGATCCGGTCGGTCTCCCCGACCTCGAAGCCCAGCACCCGGCCCACGTCGCGAATCACGGCGCGACTCTTCATCGTCCCGAAGGTCATGATCTGCCCCACTGCGTCGCGCCCGTACTTCCGCCGCACATACTCGATTACCTCGCCCCTGCGCTCGTAGCAGAAGTCGATGTCGATATCCGGCATCGAGATGCGTTCGGGGTTCAGGAAGCGCTCGAAGAGGAGGCCGTGCGCGAGAGGGTCGAGGTCGGTGATTCCGAGAGCGTACGAGACGAGCGACCCGGCCGCCGATCCCCTTCCGGGCCCGACGGGGATCCCCTCCTCGCGGGCCCAGCGGATGAAGTCCCACGCGATCAGGAAATACCCCGCGTACCCGGTCTTGAGGATGACCTCGAGCTCGTAGTGGAGGCGTTCGCGGAGCTCGGCCGGAAGATCGGCAGCATCCCGCTCCGACTCGCCCAGGTAGCGATCCCGGGCGCCGACCTCGGCGAGATGCACCAGGTAGTCGTTCGGATCCGAGAAGCGCTCGGGGAGGGGGAAGGAGGGGAGCCGGTACTTGCGCTCCAGCGTCAGCGTCACCTCGTCGGCGATCCTCAGCGTGTTTTGGATCACGTCGTCGCGGCCGGGAAAGGCCTCGGCCATCTCCTGGGGGGACTTCAGGTAGAGGCCACCGTCGTAGCGGAGCCGGTCCTCGTCGTCGTGGCTCTTCGCCGTGCCGATGCAGACCAGGATGTCGTGCGCCGGGTGATGGCCGCTCTCGAGGAAGTGCGCGTCGTTGGTGGCGACGACGGGCAGCCCCATCTCTTCGGCCAGCGCGAACACCCTCTGGTTCAGCTCGGCCTGGCCCTCGGTGCCGTGCGCCTGGACCTCCAGGTAGTAGCGGTCCGGGAAGGCGTTCGCGTACCAGTCGGCGACCTCGCGCGCGCTGTCGTCGCGGCCTGCGGCCAGATGGCGAGCAAGCTCGCTGGCCATGCACGCGGATGTCGCTATCAGCCCTCCCGAATGGCGGGCAAGAGTCTCCCGGTCGACCCGAGGGCGGTAGTAGAAGCCCTCGGTGTACCCGATCGATGAGAGCTTGACCAGGTTCCGGTAGCCCTCCGCGTCGCGCGCCAGGAGGACCAGGTGGTAGTGCGCCCTCCCCTCCGGCCCGGCCAGCGCCCGTGCGCGCCTGTCACCCGGCGCCACGTACGCCTCCATCCCGACGATCGGCCTGAGTCCGTTCTGGCGGGCCAGCTTCTGGAAGGCCCAGGCCCCGAAGAGGCAGCCGTGGTCGGTGAGCGCGAGAGCCGGCATCTCGTACTCGCACGACCTCCGCACCAGGTCGCGGAGGCGGTTGGCGCCGTCGAGCAGCGAGTATTCGGAGTGGGTGTGAAGGTGGACGAAGGACACGCCGGCGCTACCCTTCCTCGGAGTGCCACCGCAATCCGACGCATAGCCGCGCCCGGATCCTCCGCGAGACCGCGCGAGGGCAGCTTCCCACCGACCGCTACAGCCTCACCCCGACGCCGCAGGCAAACGAGCCGACGATCTGCTCCAATTGGATCATGTACTCGTACTTGTCGCGGCCAGGGGCGTAGAGCCAGGCGTCGATCAGGTAGCGGCGGCCCTGCTCTGGACAGAGGACGGCGTGCGTCACGAAGGGGCCGGCGGCCGGGTACTCGCCGGGGGGATTCTGCCAGACGGCCTGGTAGGAGTGCGCCTCCCTTCCGTTCAGGGTGACGCGCCTCTCGATGCTGCGAGTCGTGTCGACGATCTGCGGATAGCCGTAGTGCGAGTCCACGACCTCGGCGCGCCACGCGAGCAGCTCGGGCACCCCGAACTCGGGCGCTATAGGACTCTGCCAGGTGACGGTGAATTGGCGAATCAGCTCCGAGGGGTCCGGGTTGTCGTTCCTGAACATATGGACGGAGTCCGAGATCCGGTGGTCGTAGACCTCTGGGACCAGCACCCAGAATCCGTCGTGCTCGGCAAGCGAGCGCGCAAGCGCGGAATCCGGGCGGGTGGCGAACATCCGCGAGATCGAGCGGGCCCGGAACCACTCGTCGTAGAGTTCCGCAGCGGCTGGGATCAACTCCATGACGCCGTCGCGCTCGCGGCCCCCCTCGACGACCATCAGGGTGGCGACCTGCCCGCGCGCCCACACGTCCTCGACCTGCGCAAGCGCCGGCGGCACCACCGGACCATCCACCTTGGCGAGCGCCCTGGCCATCCATGGATCCTCGGGCGAGCCCACCACGAGCTGCTGCCGAAGCTGGCGCAGACGCACCCAGTCCTCGCCGCCGTAGCCACCCGACGTCACGGTGAAGGTCTTCTCGTCGCGCACAGTGAAGACGGTACGCTCCAGACCGCCGACCAGCGCCACCTCGACCTCGCCCCAGAGCTCCGGCGAGGCGGTCACGATGATGCTGTTGTCGTCGCCCAGCGCCAGCGGCAGCTCACGGCAGCCGCCAATCAGGGGCACCGGCAGGAGTGCCGTGAGGATCGCTCCGGCCGGCAGCCGAGGTCGTGTTCCGAGGGTGGGGCTTCTCACGCGAGCTCATCTCCTGTCCTGACGGTTGGGTTGCGTCGCCGGGTCCGGTCGAGGCCGGCGAGCGAGGAGGCGGCGGTCTCGGTTCCCAGTCCAGACATTCTACACCGCCCGGGGCGGCCCAGTCCATGGCGGGGTGCTCCCGACACGCGGCTTGCGCCCCCGGTGCCGATTCCGCTAGAATGGTCGCTGCGGTCTCGGGGTGCGTCGCACTCTGGGCCCGCGAGTCCTTGCCATCCTAATCTCGAAGGAGGAACCCGCCATGCGGACCGCGCTACCACTTTCCGTCGCAGCCGCGACCCTAATGGCCCTCTCGTGCTCCTCGGGGGGCCCGACTGTCTGTGAGGGGAGCGATGCCATTCCCCAGCAGACCGTCAAGGTCGATGAGGATCTGAGGGTAGCGGCCGTATGTTTCGAGGATCCCGGAGGCGGCGACCTCACCTATTCGGGCGTTTCCGCCGACGAATCGATTGCTGAGGCGTTTGGCCGCGGTGGTGCCGTGTTTGTCCGAGGAGTGTCGCCTGGTCAGACGTCTGTCACAGCCACGGCCACCAACGAGTCCGACCTATCCGAGAGCGTGGAGTTCCAGGTGCTCGTGACCAACCAGGCGCCAGAGTTCACCGACTCGGTTACGGCGGACGAGGTCGGGGTCGGTAGGTTCGGGAGATGGAGGCTCCACTCGTTGTTCGTGGAGCCGGACGGAGACTCGATGACCTTCGCAGCTACATCCAATTTTCCCGGGTTGGCCGTTGCCCTAACCGATAGTTTCGTGAATTTCACGGGTGCATCGGCAGGGCAGGCTCAAGTGACGCTCACGGCAACGGATCCCCACGGCGAAGCGGGGAGCGGAACTATATCGGTTGATGTATGGGCACCTGAGGTGGTGTTCGTTGATGAATTCGATAGCGACGCGAGTCTTGACGACTGGAACGAGCTCGACGATGAAACCGAGCTGACGATCGTAAATGGTGCACTTGTGGTGAAGTCTCTCGCAGATGGCCGTTATGGAATTGCAGAGCGATCAGGTGAGGACGTTGCTGAGTTCTATCTGGATATAACTACGAGAATTGAGGCAGGAGGACAGACTGGCACGATCTGGTTCGTCAACAACGACGAAGCCTACCGTTTGCTCTTTGGGAATTTTGCTGACGATAATAATTGGCTCTTTCATCGTTGGGGAGGAGCAGATGATGGATGGTTGGAAGTCGGTGAGGGCAATTCATCTCTCATTGCGCTTGATCGATACCGTACGTACTCCATTATCATGTACGATATGGGTATGCAAATCCTGGTAGATGGTCAGGTTGCCGAAAATGTGATCTTCAGTGATTTCGAAGCGAGCACGATCATGGCGGGGCTATGGCTCATTGGAACGGAAGACGGGACTGAGTATGATCGCGTGCAGCTCAGTGGGCGGCCCGGTAGCACCTCCCATCATGACATCGCGGACGGAGATGCCAAGCGGGAGTTGCCGCACGAGCTCATGCTCACCCTGCCCCCCCTCTCGGGGCACCAATGAGTTATCGCGCTCATACTGGAGCTTGTGGCCGACCAACTAGCTGGGCTGTCGGCTCTTCGATTGCCGGGGAGCCGTCGTCGTGCAGTGGCGTGTGTCCGATGAGGAGGTGGTCGCAGCTTTCGCGCCGCATGTAACGTGGCGATGGCGATCGTCTAGTCGTTCGGCTTCGGGGCACCCCCGGCGGGGTGCCCCGAAGTCTAAGCAAGCCCCCTGCGGGTCGATGTGCGTGACGACTAGACGTCCATCGGAGATCTCGTAGTCGCCAGCGGGAGGCGGTCGGAGTCAGCCGCGTTAGAACTCGGGCTATCAGATCTAGATTGATATCAGCTCTTCGGAAGGTCGCGTTCCCGGAAGTTGCAATTTGGCAGCACCTCCGTTAGCGCGGGCCGTGGAGCACCCGCCCCTTGATCTCGCGTCGAGACGGGTGCCCACGACGACCGCCTAATGTTGTTGCAAGCAGTTTGGCGTCACCGGCCTCTCCGGTCCTACCAGGCGGCAGCGGGCTTTCACGGCTAGTTGCACCTCCTTCAACACCATGTCGTCGACGTTGTCGGTCAGCGTCAGCGCCAGGTCGGCTGTTGCGCCGGTCGTCCCGGAGGGCACACCCTCGAACGCCACCACCGGTTCGGAGTACCGGGTGTCGATCTCCAGGCTAAACTTGTCCTTGGCCCACTCGGGGATGATGCCGTCTTCCCTGAGGCCGAGTTCAACGTTCGGCCGCCTAGGGTCCCGGCAGCTCCACCTGACCAGGTCCTCGACCGGCTTGCCGGGACTCCCCTCCACCCCGTCGTCCGCGTAGGTGTCCGCCATGTCGACGATCTGCTTCTCCTCGTCGCCGGGCAGGAGATTACGGTCAGCGTCCCAGACTGTCCCGCTGTAGTCGGCGATCTCGTGCCTGACGACGGAGTCCTCGAGCTCCTCCAGCCAGTGGAATTGGCACCAGGGCCTCGGGCCGAGGCCCTCGGGCGGGCCGACCACAGGCTCCACCCGGAGGTCGGCCGTCGCGTGCACAGCAACGGTGTCGGCCACCACCTCGACGAGGCGCAGCTCAAGATGCGCCGTCGTCTCGTCCATGACGCTGTCCCAGTCCCTCGGCAACTCGAAGGTGACGGCAAAGGAATGGCGGTCCTCGTAGGGGTACTTGGTCCATCTCCTCGTGGCGAAGCGGCCTTCGGCCCATTCGGGGTTGTCCACACCGTCCTTCAGCACGACCGTGATTGAGTCAGCCCCAGTATGGCCAATGCACCACCAGTAGGGGAAGTCGCCGCCGAGGTCCCAGTACTGCTGTTCCCAAGACGTGTCAGGGGGAATCTTGAGGTCCACGACTTGTTGTCTGGCGTCGCCATCCCACTCGAAGGTGTACGCGGGGACGGGGGCTGAGTAGACTCGGGCGACATAGCCGGTGTCGGGCACTCGGTGGTACACGAAGGTTGTGTCCGTGAGCCATTCCTGCCAGACGAAGTAGCAGCCGCTTTCGTCCGCTTGACTTGGCGAAACCGTTATGCTATCGGGGGGGGGAAATCCCGGCAGCTTCTTCGTGGGCCGTCCGGGAGTCCAGCAGGCTGGGCTCGCTACAGGCGGGTATCGCCAGCAGCGGCAGGAGCGAAAGAATGCGTCTCATGGGTGACCTCCTCGGTCCGGGTGAAGGCGGGTGCCGGCACGGACCCCCGTAGGCGACGGCCCGCCAGTGATCCGGGAAAGGTACGGGCCAGGGGGTGAGGCTGTCGATGGGGAGCGGCGGTGTGGGCACCGGTCGAGTCGGTGCTGGAGATCAGCGGACCAGTCCCCCCCCAACCGGCCCAGTCTTTCCGCGACGCATGCACGATCGTGTCGCCATCGTGATACCGCACGAGCCTGAGCCCGACTTGGCGGGACTGCCACCGTACCCGAATGGAGCCGCTACACTTCTCATTCGGGACCATCTCGGCAGCGACCGCCCGCCGCAGCCCGTGGTCGGATTACCCCGGCATGCGACGGGCGAGGCGACCCGGTTCAACGGATGACAACGATCTCCACGCCGCGCAGGTCAATCCGTTCCCACACCCTGTCCGCCGTCAGCGCCGGGACCCGAAGCCGCCGGGCCGTCGCCAGACAGGCACGGTCGCCAAGTCCAAGGCCAAGGTGGCGGGTCCGGGGGCGATAGGCACCGCTCAGGAGCGCGGTCTCGCGATCGAAGGGCACGATCTCGATGCTCAGGTCGTCGAAGACAGTTCGTGCGAAGGTGGGCCGCCACCTCGCCCGCGTTGACCGCGGACACCGCCGCCCCCTCGCGCAACGCGTCGCGGACACGTGCGAATCCGGACTCTTCATAGAGCGCCGCGAGAATCGCAGAGGCGTCCAGAAGGGTCGCCGCCACGCTATTCCCCCACCGCCTCGGCCCGCCGGTCGTCGATGAAGTCGGCCACGGCCCGCGCGGCATCCGGATTCTTGCGCCTCGCGATTCGCTGGAGCCGTTCCAACGCACTGTTCAGGGTGCGCACCCGCAGGCTGTCGCCGCTCAGGCCGACGACGACGGTCTGACGACCCCGGATGCCCAGCGCCTCGCGGAATCGGGCGGGGATGACAAGGCGTCCGGCTCGAGCAGCAGCCATCCCAGCTCGACGACCGCCTCCGGCAGGCCACACGCCTTGTCCTCGAGAACCCCGGCCAGCTG
>JAGWBP010000021.1:0-628 GCA_021295835.1 Gemmatimonadota bacterium
CGGAGTGGTGACGATCCAGGTGCCGTGGTCGGAGGGGAGTTCGAGGTACACGGCCCTGTTCGAGGCGGAGGTGATCGCGTGGCTGAAGGAAGCGAGCGTCAAGGCGGTCGCCGGGCGGATGCGGCTGAGCTGGAATGCGGTCGACGGAATCATGCAACGTGCGGTGGCGCGGGGACTTGCGCGCCGCAAGACGGAAGCGGTCCGGCGCCTTTCGGTGGACGAGACCTCGTTCCGGCGTCGGCACCGATACGTCACCGTGGTGTCGAATCCGGAGACCGGCCACGTCCTGCATGTCGCCCCGGGAAGGGGTAAGGACGTGCTCATGGCGTTCTACGATGGCATGGGAGAGAAGTGCCGGGCTGCCGTCGAGAGCGTCAGCATGGACATGTGGGCACCCTACATCTCGGCGACTCTGGCGATGATCCCGGACGCCTTGATGAAGATCGCGTTCGACCGGTTCCATGTGGCCAGGCACCTCGGCGACGCGGTCGACAAGGTGAGACGGGCCGAGCACCGGGCTCTGGTGAAGGAGGGCAACGGGATCCTGGCAGGCACCAGGTGGCAGTGGCTGAAGGGGGCCAGACGGAAGACGCATGCCGAGAAGCTGGCGTTCGCAAGGCTCCGTGCG
>JAGWBP010000021.1:804-20699 GCA_021295835.1 Gemmatimonadota bacterium
CCACCAACGGACCGGCGGAAGGCATCAACAGCAGGATCAAGACCGTGAAGGTCCGCAGCCGCGGCTTTCGCAACCGGGAACGCTTCGCGAACGCCATCCTTTTCCACCTCGGCGGCCTCGACCTCTACCCCGATGGCCTGCCCGCATGACCTGCTACCCACCAGAAAGGGGGAAGAACCGCTACCATGAAGCTCGCCGCTGGACATATTTCGATGGTCCGGCGGCCCGATTGAATCGGCGCAACGCCCTTTATGGAGTCCCAGCATTTCTCATCCCACCAAAGGCAGGAACACTATGAGAACGCCCATTGTCCCGTCCCTCACGCTTCTGGCATCCCTTGGCCTGGCCGCCTGTCAGCAGGGCGCACCCGCCGCTCAGACTATGGAGAGCGCCGACCAGTACCTGCAGGCGTCTTCGTCGGTGACCCAGTGCCCGGGAACCGCGCCCGAGGTGGTCGCGATGGACATCACCGACGCCGCCAGCGGCGTGTCCCTGGCCGCCAACCAGATGACCGTTTCCGAGGCCGGCGCCTATCTGATCGTCGCCGCCCCGCAGGTCGGCCGTGAAGGTGGTGGTCCCTACGGTTGCTTCGATCTCTGGTTGCGCGTCAACGGCGCCGACGTCGCCAACTCCAACGTCCAGCTCTGCCAGGACGAGGGCAGCATGGCCAAGGACGTCATCATCTCGCAGGGCATCGTGCCGCTCGAGGCGGGCGACATGGTCGAGGTCATGATGTCGGCCAACAACCCCGGGGCGAACATGTGCATCGAGGCGATTCAGCCCGAAGGCGAGCCCCTGGTGCCAGCCATCATCTTCTCGATGATCAAGTACTAGGCCCCAGCCTGGCGCCTCGACCGGGCCGCTTCGCTTCATGCTGTCACAACGTCAAGAGAATATTGCATTCTGTCATGTGTAGTACACATCTTGACACCCGCGACTCCGAACTCGCAAAGGGAGACGGCCATGAACGTGAAGCGATGATTCCTCATCGGGGGTGCGGTCGCCGGCCTTGCCATCGCGCTCGCGTGCGGTGGGGAAGCGATCGATGAAGCGACCACCACCGGAGCCGGTGACGGCGCCGTGGCGCCCAGGTTCGAGGTGGATCCGTTCTGGCCGAAGCCGCTGCCGGAGCATTGGCTGCTTGGCTCCACGATCGGGGTGGGCGCGGACTCCCGCGACCACGTCTTCATCATCCATCGCCGCGCTTCGATCGACGCGCGCACGGAGTTGGGGGCAGAGGCCGATCCGCCAACCGCCGAATGCTGCCGGGCCGCGCCCGAAGTGCTCGAATTCGATCCCGATGGGAATCTGGTCAATTCCTGGCGCGGTCCCTCCGACGAGTACGTGTGGCCCGCCTCGAACCACGGAATCACGGTTGACCTGGAGTTACCCCGAATGGGTGGACACTTTCAAGCGTTGGTTTTCGACGAGGAGGTGTCACCATGGCAGGAAGCGGACGGAGGTACGCGCCCGAGTTCAAGGCGCGGATGGTGGAGCTGGTCCGGGCGGGCCGAAGTCCGGACCGGCTGGCGAAGGAGTTCGAGCCGTCGGCTGGGTGGAGCAGGCCGTCTGCGATGAGGGGCTGAGCAGGGATGGTCTGACGACGGCCGAGCGCAAGGAAGTGCGGGAGCTGAAGCGTGAGCTTCGCCGGGTGAAGCTGGAACGGGACATCCTGGTAAAAGCCACGGCCTGGTTCGCAAGGGAGAGCGGATCGATCCCGAGAGGGGGTTCCGGTTCGTGAGCGACCACCGGGCCATCTATCCGGTGCGCACGATGTGCCGTCTGCTGGGTCTCTCCCCGAGCGGGTACTATGCGTGGCGCAGGCGAGGGCCGTCATCGCGGGCGAGAGAGAATGCGGCCCTGACCGAGGAGATCCTGGAGATTCATGCCCGCAGCGATGGGACGTACGGGGCTCCTCGGATCCATGCGGAGCTGCGGGCGAGGGGGCGGGGGGCGAGCCTCAACCGGGTGGCGCGGCTGATGCGGGCGGCGGAGATCGAGGGCGCGAGTCGGCGCCGGAAGGCGATGACGACGCGGCGCGCGCCGGGAGCAGAGGCTGCCGAGGACCTGGTGGACCGGGACTTCTCGGCCGCGGGTCCCGACGAGCTCTGGGTGGCCGATATCACGTACGTTCCCACGCAGGCGGGCTTTCTATACCTGGCGGTGGTGCTGGACGGGTGGAGCCGGCGAGTGGTGGGCTGGTCGATGGCCCCGCTGATCCTGGTTCCCGTCCAGCTCGCCCAGTCCAGCGTGCGCGAGAACTTCAAACTGACGTGGACGAAGGACGAGATCGAGGCGAACCTCTCGCTCGAAGCGAAGCTGAGGCAGGACTTCAACGTCCGGCTGCCGGAAATGCCAGCCGAGGACAACCTCGACGTGGAAGACTATCTGGCCCGCGTCGAGAAGGCGGTCGCCAGGAAGGACCGCTGGGCGGTCGAGCGCAACGAGGTCCACCTGAACTTCTTCTCCTTCAGCAAGCTGCTCATCTTCAAGGACCTGGACCCCGAGACCTGGCCGGAAGGGAGCCGGCCGGCCGACCATCCGCTGGTGCGGCAGCTCTTCGGCAGCGACGGGTTCGCGCATGGTCCGCCCGGCATCGGCGAGGACGAGCCCATCGACGATGACCGGACGGTGGCGGGTCTTCGTCCGGTCGTCGACGCCGACAGCTCCCAGACGCTCGCGGTGCTGGACGCCGTAAACGGCCGCGACCTGGTCATCCAGGGGCCGCCGGGGACCGGAAAGTCGCAGACCATCACCAACCTGATCGGCGAGGCGCTGGCCCGTGACCGGAAGGTCCTCTTCGTGGCCGAGAAGATGGCCGCGCTGGAGGTCGTGAAGCGGCGCCTCGACACGGTCCACCTGGGCGATGCGTGCCTCGAGCTGCACAGCCACAAGACGAACAAGCGCGCGGTGCTGGACGAGTTGAAGCGCACGCTGGCGATGGGCCGACCGCAGGCCGACGGGGCGACCGAGGACGGGGTGCTGCTGCACGAGACCCGCAGTCGCCTGAACGACTACGCGCGGGCCGTCAACTCGCCGGTCGGGCAGAGCGAACTGACGCCACACGAGCTGGTGGGCCGCCTTGCGCGGCTGGCGGAGGAGGGACTGGCTGTCGACGACGCGGGTCTGCCGGTCCGGGACTCGGTGTCGTGGAGTGGGGAGGAGTTCATCCGGCGGCGCGAGGTCGTCCGCGAGATCCAGGAGCTGGTCCGCTCGATCGGAGTCCCGCGCGAGCACGCGTGGTGGCCGTGCGGCCGGCTGCACTTCGTCCCGACCGACAGGCATTCCGTGCGCGAAGCGATCGGAGAAGCGTCCGCCGCGCTGCGCCGGCTGGGAGGGGCGGCGGATGTGTTGGGGACCAGGCTTGATGTCGCAATGCCGTTCGGGGAACTCAAGACCGCGGTCGTCGAACGGATGATTCGAACCGCCCGGCGGGCCGCCGCGGCTCCCCCGCTCTCGGGGGCCGACCACCGGAACCCGGACTGGCTTGCCAGCGCCGGGCAGATTGCGGAGGTCGCGGAGGCCGCTCGCGCCTACGGGGAGATCCGGTCCGAACACGATGCCGTTCTGATTCCCGAGGCGTGGGACCGGGACTTGCTGGCGGAGCGCCAGGCGCTGCGTGCCTACGGCGACAGGTGGTGGGGACTCCTGTCCGGCCCGCTGCGCCGGGCGCGGGGGAGGCTGCGGGGACTCTGCCGCGGGGCTCCGCCCAAGGCTTCCCGGGAGCAGCTCGGTCTGGTGGATGCGATCCTGGAGGCCCGTCGCCTGCGCCGAAGGATCGAAGAAGCGGGTGACCTGGTCGCCGGGCTCTTTCCGGGCCTGGTTCTGGGCGATCGCGTGGAGACCTACGGCGCGTTTGCTGAGGCCGCAACCTGGCTCGTGGCCCTGCACCGCGATGTGGCGGAGGGGCTGGTGGGGGACGAGATCCACCGCCTGCTCGACCACATGCCGGATCGCGCCGAAGTGGAGGCCGCTGCCGACGCATGCGAGCGCTCGCTGGAATCCCTGGCGGACGGTTTGGAGGCCCTGGGCGATGCAATGGCGCTACGGGCGGACCGCTTCGAGCCCGGAGATGCGTTGGACGAACGAAGCTGCGGCGACCTCGACGCCTGGCTCCGAACCGCCCGTGACAGCATCCCCTCCATCCACGACGTGGTCCGCTTCAACCAGCTCGAAAAGCGCGCCGCCGAAGCGGGCATTCCCGAAGTGTCGGACGCTGCCGCCTCCCGCCCCGACGCCGCCGGGCACCTCGCCGCCCTCTTCGAACACGCCTGCTACGCCGCCTGGCTGGACTCCGCCTTCCGCGAACGACCGGTCCTCGCCGAGTTCGACGGCGCCACGCACGCCGGCATCGTCGACCGCTTCCGCGAGCTGGACCGTGCCCAGTTCCGCCGGAACCGGATCCGGATCGCCGAACTGCACTGGGAACAGCTCCCGCGCTACCAGGGCGGCGGCCAGCTTGGCATCCTCAAGCGCGAGTTCCAGAAAAAGACCCGCCACATGCCCGTCCGGCGGCTCATGGAGAAGGCGGGACGCGCCATCCAGTGCATCAAGCCGGTCTTCATGATGAGCCCGCTCTCGATCGCCAAGTACGTTCCGCCGGGCTCGGTCGAGTTCGACATGGTGGTGTTCGACGAGGCCAGCCAGGTCCGCCCGGTCGAGGCGCTGGGCACCCTCATGCGGGGCCGGCAGGCCATCGTCGTGGGGGACAGCAAGCAGCTCCCGCCGACGAGCTTCTTCGACCGCATGTCGGACGATGGGGACGAGGAGGCGAGCCAAACGGCCGACCTGGAGAGCATCCTGGGCATGTTCTGCGCGCAGGGCGCACCGGAGCGGATGCTGCGCTGGCACTACCGCAGCCGCCACGAGTCGCTGATCACCGTGTCGAACCACGAGTTCTACGACAATCGCCTAGTTGTCTTCCCGAGCCCCGATGCCGGCAAGGTCGACACCGGACTCGTCTTCCGTCACGACCCGGAGGCCGACTACCAGCGAAGGGGCATCAACACCGCCGAGGCGAAGACGGTGGCGCTCGCGGTCATGGAGCACGCCCGCGCGACCCCCGGCCTGACCCTGGGCGTCGCGGCCTTCAGCAACGTTCAGGCGCGGCGCATCGAGGACGAGGTCGACATCCTGCGCCGCCGCGATCCATCGTGCGAGGACTTCTTCGCCGGACACCCCGAGGAGCCCTTCTTCGTGAAGAATCTGGAGAACGTCCAGGGGGACGAACGGGACGTGATCCTGATCAGCATCGGCTACGGCAAGATCGACGGTTCGTACCTGCCCATGAACTTCGGCCCGCTCAACCGGGACGGTGGCGAGCGCCGCCTGAACGTGCTCATCACGCGGGCCCGCCGGCGCTGCGTGGTCTACTGCAACTTCGTCGGGGCGGAGCTGGACCTGAGGCGTTCCCGGGCCAGGGGCGTCGAGGCGCTGAAGACGTTCCTGGAGTATGCCCGGACGGGGAACATCGACGTGCCCGAAATCACCGGGCGCGGGGCCGACTCACCGTTCGAGGAGGCGGTCGCCGACAGGTTGAGGGCGCGGGGACACGATGTCACTCACCAGGTCGGATCGGCCGGGTTCTTCATCGATCTGGCGGTGGTGGATCCGGGGCAGCGGGGTCGCTATCTGCTGGGCATCGAGTGCGACGGGGCCAGCTATCACAGCGCCCGCTCCGCGCGGGACCGCGACCGTCTGAGACAGCAGGTGCTCGAGGGGCTCGGCTGGAAGATCCACCGCATCTGGAGCACCGACTGGTTCCGCGATCCGGAGCGGGAACTCGTCAGGGTCGAGGAGGCGCTGCAGGAGGCGCTCGCGGCCCGGGCCACCCCGCCGCCTGCGCCGATGCGCAAGGCTCCGCAGCCGCTGAAACGAGCCCCGGAGCCCGAGCCCGAAGTCGCCCCGCCCACCCGTCCCTACACCGTCGCCCGGCTCGATGTCGGTGTGGTCCGGGAGCCCCTGCACGAAATTTCCCCCGGCCAACTGTCGCGCTGGATCGCCCAGGTGGTGGAAGTGGAGAGCCCCGTGCACCTCTACGAAGTCACCCAGCGGATTCGCGAGGCCGCTGGGGTCGGCCGCTCCGGCTCCCGCATCCGCGCGCAGATGCGCTTGGGCGCAAGCGTGGGAGCGAACCAGGCCCCCCCCCCTACATCAACCCCCCGATCACCCCGTCTGCGTCGATCGTCATGTTCAGCGCCGCGGGCCGCGCCGCCAGACCCGGCATCGTCATGATCGACCCGGTCTTCACGACCACGAACCCCGCGCCGGCCGACGGCGCGACCTCGCGCACCGCGATCCGGAAGCCTCTCGGCCTGCCGAGCAGCGCCGGGTTGTCGGAGAAGGAGTACTGCGTCTTGGCGATGCAGACCGGGGCGTCGGCCAGCCCGAACGACTCGAGCCGTTCCAGCTCGGCGGTGACGCCCACTGCGAAGTCCACCCCCTCCGCGCCGTATATCTCCGTCGCCACCGTCTCGATCTTCTCGCTGAGCGGAATGTCGTCGGGGTAGAGGGGCTGGAAGTCGGCCTCGCCGCCCTGCGCGATCTCCCAGACGGCGTCCGCCAGCTCCACGCAGCCGGGACCGCCGCCGCCGTGCGGGTCGGCCTCGACGGCCCGGATCCCGCGTTCGGCGCAACCGTCGAGCACCACCCTTACCTCCGCCGCCGTGTCTCTCGCGAAGCGGTTCAGCGCCACCACCGCCGGCACCCCGAACTTCGCCACATTCTCGACGTGCCCGTACAGGTTCTCGATCCCCGCGCCGAGCGCCCCCAGATCCTCGTTCGCCAGCGAATCCTTCGACGCGCCCCCGTTCATCTTGAGCGCCCGGATCGTCGACACGATCGCCACGGCGTCGGGGCGCAGCCCCCCCAGCCGGCACTTGATGTCGAAGAACTTCTCGGCCCCCAGGTCCGCGCCGAAGCCCGCCTCGGTCACCACGACGTCGCCCAGCCTGAGGCCGGCGCGGGTCGCGATCAGCGAGTTGCAGCCGTGCGCGATATTGGCGAAGGGCCCGCCGTGGATGAAGGTCGGCGTACCGCCCAGCGTCTGCACGAGGTTGGGGTGGAGCGCGTCCCTCATCAGGATCGTCATCGCCTTCTCGGCGCCGATGTCGCGGCAGCGCACCGGGTCGCGCGAGCGGGTGTAGCCGATGATGATCTTCCCGAGGCGCCGCTCCAGGTCGGCCAGGTCGCGCGCCAGGCAGAAGATCGCCATGACCTCGGATGCCGCCGTGATCATGAAGCGCTCCTCGCGGGGAATGCCGCCGAAGGGGCCGCCCAGTCCCACGATCACCTTTCGCAGCGCCCGGTCGTTCATGTCCACCGCCCGTCCCCAGGTGATGCGCCGGTGGTCCAGCCCGGTGCTGTTGGGACGGAAGAGGTGGTTGTCCAGCATGGCCGACAGCAGCGCGTGCGCCGAGGTGATCGCGTGGAAGTCGCCCGTGAAGTGGAGGTTGATGTCCTCCATCGGAACAACCTGCGAATGGCCGCCCCCCGCCGCACCGCCCTTGATCCCGAAGACCGGTCCCAGCGACGCCTCGCGGATGCAGAGCACGGGGTTCCGTCTCCTCACGTTGAGGGCATCGGCCAGCCCCACCGAGGTGGTCGTCTTCCCTTCCCCGGCGGCGGTGGGGCTGCACCCGGTCACCAGCACCAGCTTGGCGCCGCGGTCGGGCCGGGCCTGCACCACGTCGAGGGGGACCTTGGCCTTGTAGTGGCCGTACTGGAGGATTTCGTCTTCGCCGAGGCCGGCTGTGGCGGCGATCTCGGCGATCGGCTTCATCTTGTGGGCTTGCGCGATTTCGATGTCGGAGAGCATGGATGTTCTGTGTGGGAGCTGGCTGTCTAGGAGGGGAGGACCGTGAGGAGCGGCCTGTGAGGAGCGCCTGCAAAGTCTGGCGCGGAAGCGGCCCTCGGGACAAGTTGGGCTAGGCTCACCGCGCCCGCCACGCCAGAACCCGCTGGTGCACAATCGCCAGCGACGGCACGAGCACCATCAGCACCGCCGTCCCGAAGAGGATGCCGAACCCGAGCGCGGCGGCCAGGGGCTTGAGGAACTGGGCCTGCACGCTGCCCTCGAAGACCAGCGGCGCAACCCCCAGGAAGGTGGTGATCGAGGTGAGCAGGATGGGCCTGAAGCGGTCCTTCGCGCCCTGGACGACCGCCTCGCGCGGCGACATGCCCTGGGCCTGCCGCTCGTTCACGTAGTCGATCATCATCAGCGAGTCGTTCACGATCACCCCGCTCAGCCCGATCATCCCGAAGAGCGAGATGATCGCCAGCGGCATCCCCAGGACGACGTGGCCCAGCAGGCCGCCCACCAGCGCGAAGGGGATCGCGGCCATGATGATGACGGGCTTCGTGTACGACCCGAAGGGGATCGCCAGCAGGGCGTAGATGGCGAGCATGGCCAGCGCGAAGCCCGCCACCAGCGAGCCCAGCGAGTCGCTGAGCTCCCGCTGCTCCCCGCCGAAGGAGTAGCTCAGCTCCGGATGGCGCATCGAGAGCTCGGAGAGGGTGCCCCGCTCGAGCGCGCCGGTGACCTCGCCCCCGGTGGCGATCGCCTCGTCGACGCTCGCGGTCACCGAGAGGACTCTGCGGCCGTCCTCGCGGCGGATGATCGACGGGGACCGGCCGAACCCCGCCGAGGCCACCTGCGAGAGGCGCACCTCGCCGCCACCGGGAACGTGGACCATCGCTGCCTCCAGGTCGCCGACCGCGTCGCGCTCCCCCTCCGGCGCCCGCACGTAGGCGCGCACCTCCTCGCGTCCCCGCTGCACGCGCACCGCCTCGACGCCGAAGAACACCGACCGGACCTGGGCGGCCAGATCCTCCACGGTGAGTCCGAGAGAGCTCCCCTCCGGGAGGAGGTCCAACTGCATCTCGCGATGGTCGAGCTCGTTGTCCGACGCGACGTCGAACACCCCGTCGACGACGGCCAGCCGGGCCATGACGGTGTCGCCAATGGCGCGCAGCGCGGCTTGGTCGCGATGGGAAAGCTCGACGTGAACGGGCGCCCCCAGCTCCACCAGCCTGGAGGTGAAGGTCACCGACCGGGCCTCGGGCAGCGGTCCCACGGCGTCGCGCCACCGCTCCTCGAAGTCGGCTGCCGAGAGACGCCGCCCTTCGGGGTCCACAAGCCGGAACTGAACGCTCCCCAGGTTGGAGAGCCGGTCGCGCTCGCCCTCGCCCCGCGGCGAGGTGAACCGCGCGCCCTGGCCGACGGTGGCCTGCACGCCCAACAGGAGCGCGTCCAGATCCTCGCCCGTCGTCGCCGCCAGCGCCTCGAGCGCGTCGCGGCCCCGCTCCTCGAGCGTGCGCGTCGTCTCCCGCGTGACGTCGGCGGGCGACCCCTCCGGCATCGTGAGGCTGGCCGTGACCCGCTCGCTCTCGATCTCTGGCATCAGCACTACCGGCACGATGCCCGCCGGGACGGTGGCCACGGCGATGATCAGGACCGCGGCGGCCGACGCGATCACGATCTGCGGCCGCCCCGTCGCAAAGCGGAGCGCCCGGTCCAGGGGACCCTCCGTGAAGCGGCGCATGCCGGCGTCGATGGCCATCTGGGCGCGCCCGAGGGGTCCCGGGCGCCTCGGCGGCCCACGCTCCCGAGCCCCGGCGTGGGCGATGTGATGCGGCAGAATCAGCAGCGACTCGACCAGCGAGAAGACGAGCACCGCGATCACCACCACCGGGATCGCCCCGATCATCGCCCCGATCGATCCGGGGATGAAGAGGAGCGGGGCGAACGCGGCCATCGTGGTGAGCACCGCGAAGACGACCGGCCTTCCGATCCGCCTGGCCCCGCGCATGGCGGCGTCCACCGGTGCCATCCCCTTCTCGCGCTCCCTGTGAATGTTCTCGCCCACGACGATGGCGTCGTCGACCACCAGCCCGATGGCAAGTATGAACCCTAGCAGCGACATGACGTTGATCGAGGCATCCACTATGCGCATGACCGGGAGCGCGCCCAGGAAGGAGACCGCTATCCCGACGGCCACCCAGAAGGCCAGCCTGGTCTCCAGGAAGAGCGAAAGCGCCAGGAGGACCAGGGCGAGCCCCATCGCGCCGTTCTTGAGCATGAGCCCCAGGCGCGACTCGAGGATGGCCGCGGTATCGTCCCAGATCTCGACGCTCACACCCGCCGGCAGTGCGGGGACGATCTCCTCGTCCAGCGCGCGCCCGACGGCGTCCGCGATCTCGAGCACCCTCTCGTCGGAGGTGCGGTAGACCTCGACGTACGCCGCGCGCTGCCCGTTGTGGAGCGCGAGCAGCTCCACGTCCTCGAAGCCGTCCCGCACGACGGCGATGTCGCCCAGCCGCACGAGGGTCCCGTCGGGGCGGTTCAGGATCACGATGTTCTCGAAGTCCTGCTGGCTGTACCGCTGCCCCGTCGTCCGCACGCGCACCCGCTCGTCCGGCGTGTCGATGCTTCCCGCCGAGAGCTCCCGGGAGCCCGCGCGCACCAGGGCGGCGATCTGCTGAAGCGATAGTCCGAGCGCGCGCCTCCGCTGCTCCGGCACCTCGATCGATATCTCGTAGTCGCGGACGCCCCAGACTTCGGCGTGCGACACCTCCGGCAGCGCCGAGAGCGCCTCCTCGACCTCGAAGGCCACCTCCTTGAGGGTGCGCTCCCCAACGTCGCCGAAGACGGCTAGCTGCAGGACGCTCTGCCGCGTGGTGACCTCGCGGACCTCGGGCCGCTCGGCTCCCTGCGGGAACGTCTGAATGCGGTCGACCTGGGCCTTCACGTCGTCCAGGAAGCGGGCCGCGTCGGTGCCCAGCTTCATCTCGGCGGACACGGTGGCCAAGCCCTCCGCCGCAGTGGAGCGCACGCCGTCCAGTCCCTCCACCCCGTCGATCTGCTCTTCGATCTTGACGACGATCCCCTCCTCCACCTCCTCCGGAGACGCGCCGGGGTACGGCACCGTGATCGAAACGATGCCCAGCGCGGTCTCGGGAAAGACCTCCTGCACCAGCAGGCGGGCGGCGAAGAGCCCCCCGACCACGATGAACGCCATGAGCAGGTTGGCCGCGACGCGGTTGCGCACCATGTAGGCGAGCGGGCCGCGCCGCTCGGCGTCGGTCAGCGGGGCGGAGGCGGGGTCGGGCGTGGCCATGGGAAGTGGCTTCGCTCTGCGTCCCTCCCTAGCAGTCCGTGGATAATCTCGCCCGACCTATGGATTTCCACGGGCTGCCAACACCTTCGCCATGCGGCGTACCCCCTCCTCGATGTCGGCGTCGGCGGCCGCAGTGCTCATGCGCGCGAAGCGCGGATCGCCGAAGGCTTCGCCGGGCACGATCGCCACCCCCGCCTCCTCGAGGAGACGAGTGCAGATGTCGGCGGCGCACGTCGCCTGGTCGTCGAACGCCGACTGCACCGAGAAGTAGAGGTAGAAAGCACCCGCCGGGCGCACGTACGGGTACTCGGGCAATAGCTCGTCGAAGAGGCGCACGACCAGATCCCGGCGTCTCCGATATGCGGTCCGCATCTCGCTCAGCGTGTGCGCGGCGTCCCCTCCCTCCGCCAGCTCCCGCAGTCCGCCGAGCGCGGCCATCTGCGAAGGAGTGGCGGCGTTCAGCGACACATGGCTCTGGAGCGCGGCCATCTTCGCGGCGAGCTCGCGCGTCGTGTACGAGAAGCCCACGCGCCACCCTGTCATCGCAAATGCCTTCGACATCCCGTTGGCCACCACCAGGTCGCCCACGCGGCCGGGATCGAGGTCCAGCACCCCCGGCGCGCGGTCCCCCTCGCCGTAGTGGATCTCGCGGTAGATCTCGTCGCAGATCAGCGTCACGCCTCGCTCCCTGGCCCAACTGGCGATCGCGGCGAGCTCTGCCTCGGAGTAGACGGCACCGGTGGGGTTCGAGGGTGTGGAGACGATCAGCCCACGCGTGCGCGCCGTCGACGCCGCCTCGAGATCGTCGGGTGTGAGCAGGAAGTCACGATCCGCCGCCCCCGGGACCGGCACCGGCTCGGCGCGGGCCAGAGTCACCATTTCGGGATAGGATGTCCAGTACGGGGATCCGACGAGCACCTCGTCGCCGGGCCCGAAGAGGCAGAAGCAGGCGTTGAAGAGCGACTGCTTGGCCCCGGCCGACACTACGACGCGTTGGCCGTCGGGGGGGTACGGGGTGCGGGCAACCAAGTAGGCCGCAGCGGCGCTCCGAAGCTCGGGAAGCCCCGCGGCCGGAGTGTAGCGAGTGCCTCCGCCCCGGATCGCGGCTACGCCAGCCTCAGCGGCGCCCTCGGGAGTGCGAAAGTCGGGTTCGCCGGTGCTCAGGTTGACGATGTCCCGCCCCTCGGAGGCCAGCTTCTTGGCGAGCGTGCTGACCGTGATGGTCGCAGAGGGGCGGAGTCGCCCAATGTTCGGGGAGTAGCGCTCTGGGGATGCAGTCATCGGTCCACTTCCATTTCGTCGGGGTGTCTCAAGATACTGGACATTGACGCCTCGCTGGTCTAGAATCGACGCTGTTTGCGCTGGAGCCGGCCCCTTCGTGACTGGCTCCGGCGCGGTGCAGTCAATCACAGGAGGCTTTGCCCGCATGATCTCAGTTGAGGGGGTGACCAAGAGCTACGGTCCCATAGTGGCGGTGGACCACGTGTCGTTCGAGGTCGATCGTGGCGAGGTGCTCGGCTTTCTCGGACCCAACGGGGCGGGAAAGACAACGACGATGAGAATGCTCACGGGCACGCTGCAGCCCGACCAGGGGGCGATCAGCTTCGACGGAGTGCCGATCGCGGCGGACCTGACAGCGGCCAAGTCGCGCGTCGGGTACCTTCCCGAGGCGAACCCCCTCTACGACGACATGCTCGTCTGCGAGTTCCTGGAGTACGTGGCGCGACTCCGTGGCCTGGACGCCGACGAGTCGCCCCGCGCGATAGGGCGCGTCGTGGAGGAGACCGGCCTGGGCGATGTCTTCTTCCGACCGATCGGCGAGATCTCGAAGGGCTATCGGCAGCGCACCGGATTGGCGGGCGCGATCCTGCACGAGCCCGAGATTCTGGTCCTGGACGAGCCGACCGAGGGGCTGGACCCCAACCAGCGCGTCGAGATTCGCAGGCTGGTCAGCTCGCTGGGGGCCGAGCGCACGGTCATTCTGAGCACTCACGTGATGCAGGAGGTCGAAGCCACGTGCGACCGGCTTCTCGTTATCTCGAAGGGAGCCATCGCCGCCGACGGCACCGTGACCGGGCTGATGGCAGCGCACCGGGGAGTCGCCCGCTACACCGTCGAGGCAGATGGCGAGGGGTTGGAGGGCGGACTGGCGGAGCTTCCCGGGGTCATCGGACACGCAGCCGAGCCGGTCGACGGGCGGGTTCGTGTGCATGTCGAGGCGGCCGAGGGACAGGAGCTAAGGCCGGAGATTTCACGGCTCGCGGCCGACCGCGGGTGGGTGCTCTGGGAGCTTCGGCGCGAGCAGGCCTCGCTGGAGCAGCTCTTCCACGAGCTGACCATGGACCAGCCGGAGGAAACCATGGACCAGCCGGAGGAGACCATGGACCAGCCGGAGGAGGAGGACGGACAGTGAGCCGCTTCGTCAGACAGGTCCTCCTCGTAGCCCGCCGCGAGCTCAAGGGATTCTTCGACCAGCCGACGGCGTACGTGCTTGCGGTCGCGTTTCTGGGCCTGAGCCTCTACCTCTCGCTCCGCACAATCTACGCCCTGGGGGCGGGGACACTCAGGCCCTACTTCGACCTGCTCCCCTGGCTGCTGGTGGTCTTCATGCCAGCCGTCACGATGCGTAGCCTCGCCGAGGAGCGCCGGGGCCGCACCCTCGAGTGGCTGATGGCGCAGCCGGTGAGCGAGACCGTGGTCGTGCTCGGCAAGTTCCTCGGCAGCTGGCTCTTCGTGATGATCACGATGCTGGGCACGCTCCCGATGGCGGTCGGCGTCCTGACCGCATCCGGGGCCGACGTGGGGATCGCAGTGGCACAGTACCTGGGCGCCGCGCTCCTGGTTGCTCAGATGCTTGCCATCGGAATCTGGGCATCGTCGATCACCCGTAACCAGATCACCGCCTTCATCATCGGCGGGTTCGTAGCCCTCTTCCTGGTGCTGGTGGGGTACCCAGTGGTGCAGATCGCTCTGCCACGCCTGGTCGGCGGATGGCTAATTCAGCTCTCTGTGGTAAGCCACTTCGACAACGTGGGCCGGGGCGTGATCGACCTGCGCGACCTGCTCTACTTCGTGACGATGACCGGCGTCTTCCTGCTCTTCGCAGTCGCGGCGCTGAGCAGGGAGCGGCTGAGCAGGTCGGGCGACGCCTTCAGGAGGCTTCGCATCGGCACCGCCGCGATCGCGGCGGCGGTGCTCGTCCTAAATCTCCTCGGGAGCTACGTGCGCGGGCGGCTCGACCTGACCGAGGATCGTCTCTTCACCATCTCCGAGGGGAGCCGCGATATCCTCGAGGGGCTCGACGACATCGTGAACCTGACCGTGTTTCTGAGCGACGACCTGCCGCAGGAGATACAACTGGTGGTGCGCGATGTGCGCGACCTGGTGGCCGATCTGCGCGAAGCGTCGGGCGGCATGCTCGCGGTGCACATGGTAAACCCGGACGACGGGCCCGACCAGGAGCGCCAAGCGTCGGAGATGAACGTCATGCCGATCGAATTCAACGTCATCGGCGACGACGAGTACCAGGTGAAGCGCGGCTACTTCGGACTGGCCGTGAGCTACGCCGACGAGCTCGAGACAGTGCCGGTCGTGAGGTCGGCCGACGATCTCGAGTTCCGATTGGTATCCGGAATCGCCAAGATGACGGCAGACACCCGGCCCAGCCTCGCCTTCCTAACCGGGTTCGGAGCTGGCGAGCCTGGCGACGGCGAGATGACGACCTTCGTGGATGCGGTGAGCGATCGCTACGACGTGACGACGATCGATCTAGGAGGCGACTCGGCAGTGGCGCTCGACGCCAGCTCGATCGATGTCGCAGTGTTGGTCGGCCCCGACCAGCTCTCCGAGGACGCCGCCGGGGCGCTCGACGGCTACCTGAACGACGGCGGTGCGGCGCTGCTCCTGGTCGAGCGGCACTCCTACTTCCCCCGGCCACCGATGACCACCCCGCGCGAATCCGGACTGGAAGACCTCCTCGCGGAGAGGGGCATCGAGGTCACGGGAGAGATGGTGTTCGACAACGCCTCGCCGCAACGCGTCGCGATCAGGCGGGGCAGGTTCAACGTTCACCAGCCCTACCCGCTCTGGCCGTTGGCGTCGCGGGGCGCCAGCCACGCGACCAACAGCGACCTGCAGAACGTCGGGTTGGCGTGGGCCTCGACCTTCGTCTGGGACGAGGACGATCCGGCGGTGACCCCGCTCTGGACGACCTCCGCAGGCGGCGGCACGCGCGAGCCGGGGCTGTCGATCGAGCCAGGCCAGCCCTTCGGCGAGGACGCGGGCGAGCTGGGGGAGCTGGGGGTCCACACGATGGCGGTCGCGTACGACCCGTCGCTCGCGGCTGTGAGCGGCGGTGATGCGGAGGAGGTGGTGGCGGACTCGGGGGGTGAAGGTGCCCAGGGGCGCGGAGGTGGCCGCCTCGTGGCCGTGGCCGACGCCGACCTGATCCTGGACAGGATCGTCACCCGGGGCCATGCGCACAACGTCACCTTCGCGGCCAACGCCGTGGACTGGCTCGTGCAGGACGAGGCGCTGATCAGTATTCGGTCCAAGAATCGGACGCCGCCACCGCTGGTATTCGAGTCCGACGGCGATAGGGCCGCCCTGCGCTGGGTATCGCTAATCGGCGTGCCAGCGCTCTTCGTGATCGTGGGGGTGGCCAGGGTGACTGGCCGCGGGAAGCGGGCTCGCCGCCGCTGGCGCGACGATTCGCAAGAGACGGAGGCAAGTGCAGAATGAACAAGAAAACCCTGCTGGCGTCGCTCCTGGTGCTCGCGGTCCTGACTGCTGTGTACGTCCTGGTCGCGACGGTCGGGAGCGCCGAGGAAGAGCTCCCCGACTCGGGGATGGCCGCCGCCCTGGCGAAGCTCGACTCGGAATCGACCGAACGCATCGAGCTCGCCACCCCCGAGGACACGTTCCTCCTCCAGAAGGACGGCGAAGACTGGAGCGTCAACGAATACGAGGCTGACCCGGGCGTGGTGAGCCGACTCCTGCGAGCATTCGACAGCGCTCAGGTGACGGGCGTCGCGTCGACGAATCCGGTGAACCACGACGAGATGCGCATTACCGACGAGCGGGCACGCTTCGTGGTCGTCAACGGGGAGGTGACGGTCGTCTGGGGCAAGCACGCTCCCTACACCCGCACCGGGTACGCCCGCCTTCCCGGCTCCGACACGGTGTACTTCGTGCACGGCGACCTGCGATTCATGGTCGGGCGAAACCTCTTCGAGTGGCGCAACAAGGTGATGTTGAGTGTGGACACGGCCGAGATCCAGAGCGTGGCCGTGACGGCGGATGGCGAGACGACCCTCTACGAGCGCGACGGCGAAGGGGGGTGGCTGGTGGACGGCGAGCCCGCCGACATTTCGGTTCGGAGGAACACCATTCGCAACATGTTTCAGGAGCTCGCAGATGTGCGGGCGAGCGGATTCGAACCGTACGACGACGAGCGCCCGGAGACTCCCGACCGGGTGGTCAGGGCCGTCGACGCCCGCGGAAAGGAGCTGGCGCACCTCCTGCTCCACCACCGGAACTACAACATTCTCGTCATGTCGCCGGTCCTCCCCTACGACTTCCAGATCCCGAACTTCAGGTACGACCGGATCGCGCCCCCTTCCCCTGGCTTCGGCGACGAGAGCGACGAGAGTTGACGGGGTGTGGTGGGCGGGGCGGCCCCTGAGGTGAGGTTGCCGTGAGCCGGAGCCGCCGCTACGACGCGATCGTTGTGGGATCGGGCGCGGGCGGCGGCATGGCCGCCTTCGTCCTGTCGGTCTCGGGGCTGCGCGTCCTGATGCTCGAGGCCGGGCGGAACTACGACTCGGTGCGTGAGACCCCGATGTTCCAGCTCCCCCGCGAAGCCCCGCTCAGGGGTGCCGGAACCGCTGCCAAGCCCTTCGGCTTCTACGACGCCACTGTCGACGGAGGGTGGCAGGTGCCCGGCGAGCCCTACTCGGTGGCCGAGGGGAGCAGCTTCATGTGGTGGCGCTCCAGGATGCTTGGCGGACGAACCAACCACTGGGGCCGCATCTCGCTCCGGATGGGCGAGTACGACTTCAAGCCGAGGAGCCGCGACGGCCTGGGCCTCGACTGGCCGATGTCGTACGACGACCTCGCCCCCTACTACGACCGCACCGAGGCGCTGATCGGCGTCTACGGGTCGAACGAAGGCCTCGAGAACACGCCCAACTCGTCTCCGGGCGTGCTGCAACCCGCGCCGAGGCCACGCGCCTACGAGCTCCTGACGCGCAAGGCGTGCCGACGCATGGGGATTCCGGTCATCCCGGCGCACCTCGCGATCCTGACCCGGACTCAGGACGCCGATCGCCTCCCGGCGCAGCTCTTCCCCGGCAATGCGCTCGCCCAGCGCGTCACTGCGGAGTCGATGCGGGGCCGCGCGGCCTGCTACTGGGCGACTCCGTGCGGGCGCGGCTGCTCGATCCGGGCCAACTTCCAGTCCACCACCGTGCTGATTCCTCCCGCGCTCGCAACCGGCAACCTGGAGGTGCGGACCGACGCCATGGTGCGCGAGGTCACGGTGGACGCACGCGGACGGGCGACCGGAGTGCACTTCATCGACCGCAGGACGCTGCTGGACGAGTTCGCGGGGGCGCGCGTCGTGGTCCTCGCCGCCAGCGCCTGCGAGTCGGCGCGCATATTGCTCAACTCCAGGAGCTCTCCCTTCCCCGACGGCCTGGCCAACTCCTCGGGTCTAGTCGGCAAGTACGTCATGGACACCGTCGGCGCTGGTGTGTACTCGCACATTCCGGCGCTCCAGGCACTTCCGCCGCACAACGAGGACGGCGCCTCGGGGATACACATGTACATGCCCTGGTGGCTGTACAGCGAGCAGTTGGCCGGGAAGCTGGACTTTCCCCGAGGCTACCACATCGAGTTCGGCGGCGGTCGGCGCATGCCCGGCTTCGGTGCCTTCGGTGGGCTGGAGCCGCTGACAGGCGGCAGCTACGGAGAGGACTTCAAGGAGGACTGCCGGCGCTACTACGGCAGCTTCGTCGGCTTCGACGGGCGCGGCGAGATGATCCCCAACGAGGACTGCTACTGCGAGATCGACCCCGGCCGCGTGGACCGCTACGGGGTGCCGGTGCTGAAGTTCCACTGGAAGTGGGCCGACCACGAGCTGAATCAGGCGCTCCACATGCAGCGCACCTTCGCCGAGATCGTGGAGGAGATGGGCGGCAAGGTGCTGAGCACCATCCAGACCGAGGGCGCCCGTGCGATATCCAAGGGCGGACAGATCATCCACGAGGTGGGCGGCGCCTGCATGGGCGACGATCCGGGTAGCTCGGTGCTGAACGAGTACTGCCAGTCGTGGGACGTCCCCAACCTCTTCGTGACCGACGGGGCACCCTTCGTATCGAACGCCGACAAGAACCCGACCCTCTCGATCATGGCGCTTGCGTGGCGCGCCAGCGACTACATCGTCGAGCAGCTCAGGCGGCGGAGCATCGGATGAGCGGGCAAGGACGAGACCGTACGGCACCGGACGAGGCGGCGGAAGCGGCGGCGGGCCCGGGCGGGTCCGGGGGCGGGGACCCAGTGGGGGAGGAAGGGATGACCCGCAGGGGTGCGCTCAAGGTGATCGCAGGTGGCGCAGTCCTGGGTGCGGCGGGCGGAGTTGCGGGCGCGTGCGCACCGGATCGCGAGGGCTCTGGCAGCCCGGACGGGGTGGCAAGCCACACCGAGACCGCCCACAGCGAGCTCTCGGGATTCGATCCGCTGCCGCCCGCGAACCCGTTGGCGGCGGGAACCCCGACCGACCCCGATCTGCTCGATCCCGTGGTGCCGTGGGAGATGGTGCTGACCGACGAGGAGGTCGGGCAGGTGGCGGTGCTCGCCGACCTGATCATCCCCGCCGACGACCGCTCCCCCGCCGCGAGCACGGTCGGAGCGGCCGATTTCGTAAACGAGTACGTGTCTGCCCCCGGCCACGAATGGAGCCTCGATATGGTGCGGGGCGGGCTGGCGTGGCTCAACCGCGAGGCCCGCAGGCGTTTCGGCCAGCCGGGCTTCGCCGACATCTCCGAGAGTAGGCGCCGCGAGATCTGCGACGAGATCTGCTACGCCCCCAAGGCAGCCGTGGAGCTGAGCGGTCAGGCGCGCTTCTTCGACCACTTCCGCGACCTGGTCTCCACCGCCTTCTGGACCACCGACGAGGGGATGCGCGACCTGGGGTACGTGGGCAACATCCCGCTGCCGAGCTTCGACGGGCCGCCGCCGGAGGTTCTCGAGCGGCTCGGGCTAGAGGGAGAGGACCTGGTCTAGCCAACTCTCTCCTGGGGGCGACCCCCGCGTTGAACTTGGTCAGTCTCGGCTTGGTCAGTGCCCTACTTGATCAGTGACCAAGTCCGCCATCGATCGCTGGACGGGATCCTGCCCTGATCGACGGACGGACCCCAGTATTCCCCGGAGGTGCGTACGCATGGCAGGGTGCGATACGTTGCGAGCCATGAGCCAAGATCCGAAGGCGCGTGGGCGCGACGACTTCGAGCGAGCAATGGCGGGGGTGCGGCGCATCACGGGTGCCGGACGGGTGGCCGAGCCCGCGCCCAGGCGAACGTCCGTCAGCGGGGGCGACGGGGTGCCGTCGGGCGGCAGGGGTTCCAGCGGCCGACAACCAGGCATCCACATCGGATGGGTGGCGGGACTCAACCGGCGCCAGGCAGACCGGCTACGTCGCTGCGAGCTGGGCGTCGAGGACTCGCTGGATCTGCACGGGTGCACGCGCAGGGACGCCGCCCTCCGCGTTGCCGGGTTCAT
>JAGWBP010000021.1:20769-31322 GCA_021295835.1 Gemmatimonadota bacterium
TGCTTCGCGAGGGCTTGGAAGGATGGCTCAACGCACCCGGCACGCGCGAAAAAGTGCTGGCGTGCGTTCCGGCGCGCTCTAGCGACGGCGGCAGCGGGGCGTTCTACGTGCTGCTCAGACGGTAGGGCGCGTCTAGTCGCCTCCTCGCAGTTTCAGGTGGGCAGGTTGAAGCTGAGTTTGCCGCACACCAGGTAGGCCATGTTGATGAGGCGGGCTTGAAGCGACCTGGCGGCCCGAGTGAGGGCACCGCCACCGTGACCGCCACGCTGGGTTCGATCCCGGAGCGGATCCCCGGCGCGCCGATCGCACTGCGGCTCCCTTGCCCTAGCGGTAAACAAATGGTTACAATGGGCCCTCCTGCAGGGCCACATCGCTCCCACCGCCCCAGGCGCAGCCGGATAGAAATGCATCTAGAGACGACCGCAGGCGCCCACAACCGCAGGATGGACGACTTGCCGACGGTCGGCGAGTTGCCGCTGGCGAGGGCCATCGTCCAGTACCGCGATGCGCAGGAGCTCTACGGGCGGCACCGCCAGATCCACGACATCGGGCTGGCTGTGGTGACGCATGGACGCGCCGAGACGACCGTTCGGGCGATCGATCTGGGTTCGGCGGGCAGCAAGTACCTCAACCTGGCATCGGAGCTGGTGATCCTGGACTGGGTATACGACGCCGCCCTGGCGCGTCTGAAGGCCATGGCCTCCGTCGCGCGGAACGACACCGCGGAGGACACGCGCCAGACTGCGGAGCTCAGGAGGTACTGCTTCGACCTGGCGCTGCGGGTCCTGGGCCGGAGCGGCTTCACACCCCTGACTCGCCCAACGCTGCTACGTATCGGATTTCGGGACATCTGCAAGGACCTGGACCTGCACGAGAGCGCCACCGTGCGGATCGTGACCGCTCCCGGCGAGGTTGCGCATGTCTCGCTCGACTACGACGCGAACGCGCTCCTGCTCGAGCCCGTCGGGCGCTGGCCCTGTCGCGCCACCGAGGAGGCGGTCCGGGAGGTCTTCGGGGAGTCGCGGCGACGTAGCGCGAGCTTCGGTGGGGCGGGCAACCGCTGGGCGTACGAGGTCCGCTTCGGTGTTCCGGTGACATTCTCGGAGCTCCACGCCAGTCTGGCCTCTATACGGAGCGGCCTGAGCCGGCTGGCGGCGCACTTCGAGCCCGACCGCCACCGCTCCGTGCGCCGCTTGGTAGCGACCTTCGGCGAGCGGAGGACCCTCGACAGGATCCCCGTCCCAGTGGGCGAGGGCGGTCTTGGCCAGCCTCGCATGGCGGTGCACTAGGCAGTCCGTGCAGAGTCTTCAAGACGGTCTTGTCGATGGTGCAAGATCGCGGGGAGTCAACGGTCACGAGGCGATCGACTCGCTGACCCGGAGCTACGACGCGTACCGGCGTCGGCACGCAGAGCGACTGGTGCGCGTGGTCCCGCGCGAGGCGGTGCGCGACCTATACGCCGAAGCCCGTGACTGGGCCAATGCGGCAGGGATCCACGACCGATCCGATCCGATGTCCACCCTGCTGAGCTTCGCCGAGCACCTCCTCCCCCTTCCCACCTTCGAGGTATGGCTCTCTGACCGGGCACATGGCCCGCTCTGCCACATCGAGGACGGCGAAGGGGACGGTCTCGCCACGCCCTCCAGCCCGGCCAAGGTCGACGAGAGGCGCTTCGCGTATGACGGGCGCAGCTGGCTTGCGTCGCTGTACCTCTACCGGGACGGCGAGAGGTGGCGGGGGTTTCTCCAGTTCCGGGGCGAGGGCGGCGAGCGGCTCCATCGCACCGCCAGCATACTCGTGGAGGAAACCGCCAGACAGGTGCGGAGGAGCTTCCGGGGGTTCGACGGAGTCGCGTTGGGGGCGTTTCTGCGCTCCGCACTCCCCGAAATCGGTTGCGGCGCGACTGTTTCCGGTCAGGCAGAAATTCGGTAAACATCTGTCGCTGTCGGAGTGCCGCCGAGGCCAGCGCGGTCGATGTCAAGTCTGTTTCGCCTCGACACTTATAGCGTAGCAGGTCCGTCACGGCCGGAACTTCGCAAGGAATCGGAAACGAGTGATTACGGCAATTCTCGATCTTCCGTAAGTGACTATTTGGCAATGACTTACGGTTTGGGGCCGAATTTTCCCCGGTACTCTTGCGCCCCGCAACCTCGCCGCACTACGGTTCTGGTCGTAGCCGAAGCGGGAATCAGTGGCGGGACGGGGTCGCAGCACGCCGCAAGTCGCTGGAAAACCGACTGCTCTTCACCTGCACAAGTGAGAATGCGAGGTCCCTGCCGCTCATGTGGAACACCCGTTCCGTCCGCCTAAGTGTTCGCCTTCCCACCGAAGTCGCCTCCGAAGCCGAGGAGTTGCAACGTTCGGACCCAGATTTCCTCAGCCGCATGATCGAATACGGCCTGACCCGACGCGCCATCTATCGCCGTCTGCGGGCGACCGACGAGGTCGGGGCTAACGCCACCGCTGCCCACCCGCGATAGCACCGCGGCTCGCAGGTGGAGTCGTCCCGCTACCGGTTTCCGGGCTTGGCAGCGTGACGTGACTCTTGGAGCGCCTGCGCCTGCCTGCTCGGTCCACGGCTCCCGCGTCAGCCGCGGCACCGCCTTGCAGGAGGGCCGCCCGGGCCCCGGACAGCCCGGTCATTGAGCGCAGCGGTTCGGGGCGGATGTAGCGTCCCCCCGAATTCCGCCCGGGCCCTGGTCGCGAGCTGGCAGGGTCCGGCGCGGATGCAGCGCCGCTCGAGGGTGCGAAGACCCATTTGTAGTTGGGACAGGACTCGGGCTTGCGCAGAGATTTAGGCTTGCCTAACTTTTCCTAGCTCCTCCGGGTCGGCGGCCTTCGCGGCCCTGGGAGCGCCCCTCCAACCCGCCCCTCTGGCAACCGACGTCCGTCTCCACCGAGGAGAGGATCCCGCAATGACCTTGGCCGACATCAGTCTAGGCGACTCGGCGACCGTCCGGGGGATCTCGCCCCGGTGCGACGGACCGGCGCGGCTGCGTCTCCTCGACCTGGGCGTGGTACCCGGCACGGTCGTGCAGGCCCGCCTTGGGAGCGCGGCCGGCGACCCGATCGCATACGACATCAGGGGGGCGCTGGTAGCGCTCAGACGGGAGCAGGCGGCGCTCATCGCCGTGACATCCGCAGCTGCACAAGGTAAGCCTGTAGGCGCGGATTGGCGCTGAGGGCCGCTCGACGCTCCGACCTCCCGTCGGAGCGCGCCGGTCGCCTGGTCCGGCTGGGACTGAGTCCGCACCGCTGGGACCATCTGGTCGCCCTTGCCGGCAACCCCAACGTCGGCAAGAGCACCGTCTTCAACGCCCTGACCGGACTGCGCCAGCATACCGGCAACTGGCCCGGCAAGACGGTTGCGCGGGCTGAGGGGGCGTTCCTGCACCACGGCGCCAGGGTGAAGGTGGTCGATCTGCCCGGTGCCTACTCCCTCCAGGCCGGAAGCGCCGACGAGGAGGTGGCTCGCGACTTCGTCCTCTTCGGCCAGCCGGACGTCACCGTGGTGGTCGTCGACGCCACCCGGCTGGAACGCAACCTGAACCTCGTCCTCCAGATACTGGAGATCACCGACCGGGTTGTCATCTGCCTGAACCTGGTCGACGAGGCACGCAGGCGCGGCATCCGAGTGAACGCGAAGCGGCTTGCGCGCGAGCTGGGAGTGCCTGTGATTCCCGCCGTCGCCCGTCGGGGAGACGGTATAGACGATCTTCTCGCGGCCGCGCTGGCCGTGGCGACCGGGGATCGGCCCACACACCCTCACCGGATCGGGTCGCTCCCAGCGCCGATTGACCAGGCAGTCCGGTCGATTGCGCCGCTGATTGCCGAAGAGTTTCCAGAGCTGCCCAATCTTCGTTGGGTAGCGCTTCGCCTCCTTCACGGCGACAAGCGGGTTGCCGCAGCGCTGAACTCGGGTGAGATAGGCGGCCTGGGAGGCGAACTCCGACGGGTAGGTGCGCACTCGGAGGACAACGGGGCGCACCCCGGAGGGGAGCGCGTTCTCCAGGCAGCGGCGGAGTGCCGCGGCGTTCTCGGCTCTGGAATGCACGACGAATTGGCGGAGGCGCTCTTCGACGAGGCCGCCCGGATTGCCGAAGAGTGCGTGCGCCGAGAGGACAGGCGTTCCGAGGAGCGCTTCGACGGTCGGCTCGACCGCTGGCTCACGAGCCGCGTATTCGGCTTCCCGCTGATGATCGGCGTGCTGGGGGTCGTCTTCTGGCTCACGATTGCCGGTGCCAACGTGCCATCGCAGGCGTTGGCGGGGCTCCTTATCGATGACCTTCACCCGGTGCTCCTGGAGCTCGCCGGGGTGGTCGGCGCACCGTGGTGGCTCTCGGGGTTCCTTATCGACGGCGTCTACCTGGCCACCGCCTGGGTCGTAAGCGTGATGCTCCCGCCGATGGCGATCTTCTTCCCGCTATTCACCCTGCTGGAGGACTTCGGGTACCTGCCGAGGGTCGCCTTCAATCTCGACTCGCTCTTTCGGCTGGCCGGGGCGCACGGGAAGCAGGCCCTCACGATGAGCATGGGCTTTGGCTGCAACGCGGCGGGCGTGGTTGCCACGAGGGTCATCGACAGCCCCCGCGAGCGTCTGATCGCCATCGTCACCAACAACTTCTCGCTCTGCAACGGGCGCTGGCCGACCCAGATCCTAGTCGCGGCGATCTTCATCGGGGCGCTGGCACCGCCCCACCTGGCCGGTGTGGTCGCGGCCGGTGCCGTGGTTGCGGTGGCACTCATAGGAATCGTCTTCATGTTCGCGGTCTCCTGGGGGCTCTCGAGGACGGTGCTCCGAGGCGAGGCAACCACCTTCTCGCTGGAGCTACCGCCCTACCGGCCACCCCGCATCCTCCAGACGCTCTACACCTCCGTGATCGACCGCACGCTGATCATCCTCCGGCGAGCGGTCCTCTTTGCCGTCCCTGCGGGCGCGGTCATCTGGCTCATCTCGAACATCTCGGTGGGGGGCGCCGCGCTGGCCGAGCACGGGGTGGCGATGCTAGACCCGGTGGGGGTCATGATCGGGCTGAACGGCGTCATCCTGCTCGCCTACGTAATCGCCATCCCGGCCAACGAGATCGTGGTCCCGACGGTGCTGATGCTCACGGTGATGGCCCTCGGGAGCCCTGAGCTCGGAGAGGGGGCCGGCGTGATCTTCGAGCGGGACTCGCTGGGCGAGGTGGCGGCTCTCCTGGAAGCCGGCGGGTGGACGCTCCTCACCGGCGTCTGCCTGATGCTCTTCAGTCTGCTGCACAATCCGTGCTCGACGACGATCTACACGATCTACAAGGAGACCGGGAGTGGCCGCTGGACTGCGGTGGCCACATTCCTCCCGCTGGCGCTGGGCTTCGCGGTCTGCTTCCTGCTGGCCCAGCTCTGGCGACTGGGTGCTGCGTATGCGTAACGCCACCGCCGGAGCATCCGGTTGTGTCCGGCTAGGCCAGTGCTGGTCTTCGGGGCGAAGTAGCTCCAGAGGTCCCGGCAGCGGCAGGGCCGGAGCCTACCCGAGGAGGGGGGCGACGATCAGGTGAGGCAGCCGGACCTGAGCTGCGCGCCTGAGCTGCGCGGGAACCCCTGCGGATCCCGTAGCGCCCGGCCACCCCATTCCTAACCGATGCCGCCCCTCCCTCTGGGTGGGTCGGTTAGTTGAACTCCGATGCGTCCAACTCGATCGAATGGCCGCACATCATGCCCGTGACCGGCCCCGTCAACTCACCATTCGAGAGCGTCACGGACCCGTCAAGATCGACGTTAACCGCGCACATCCCCTCCTTCTCCGGGAGCGACCAGTCCAAGTTCCCGTCCAGCTCCAGATCGAGCTCAGCCGAGGTTCCCATGACGGTCATTGCGCCCGCCTGGTCCACGCTCCCCGCCTCGATCTCGAAGGAGAAGCCTCGGCTGGTGAATTGGCACATGCTGGCCGTCATCTTCGCATTGAACGTGAACATCCCCGACAACGGGTCGCCGACTACCGTCCCGGCATAGGTGAGCGTGCCTCCACCGGGACAGTCTGTGGTGGAGCTGGGGTTGGCCGGATCCAGCACCAGTTGCCCAACACTCCCTAGCGCTTCCAACAGCGCCACAGCTTCCGCCTCGGTGATCGGTTCGGGCGGATCGTCGCCACAGCCTGCGGCGACGGCGATGGGCAGAGACAGGGCGGCGATGGCGAATCGGACGGTGCCCCGACGGGCGCTACTGCGTTGCATCGGCATGGTTGTATCCTTGAGATTCCTAGGTGGTGCGTCCCACATTGGGGGCGCGGCCGGTGTTGCGAGCACTCCCCCGGCAAGGACAGCTTCCTTCCAGAACAGAGGGCCGCTTCGCAATCTAGCCCAGTTGGCCCAATTGATCTAGGTGCGTAACACTCTGCTGCGCGTCCTCCGACGGCCACGGTCATCATCTCACCTCAAGCTCAGTTGGAGGCGCAGTGTGCGCCCCGGCTGGGGCAGGCCGCACTGGTCGAGCACAGTCATGTCGGTCAGCTTCGAAATCGCGACCGCGATGTCCGCTCCTGCCGTGGGGGGGGTGTCCACGGGCTGCTAACGCCTCCTCCGTAGAGCGGAAGTAGCGCCCGTCCAGATCATCGCAAGGGCGGCCAATGCGGCGACCCCCGCCATCGCCCGCCCGACCAACCCCCAGAGCTCGCCGGTGTGCGCTTGGAGGACGACCTCGGGGGCGCTCTCCTCTCCGCCCGGAATTGCCACGCCGACGATCGGGTACAACCGGTCGCCGAGCGACGGAAAGGAGAGGACCGCTCCCGTCGCCGAAATCACCGCCAGGGGCAGCAGAGCCCAGACCCCGATTGCGCGGTGGAGGCGCAGGCGGCGCGCACGGCCCCCCGGGCGGCCGCGACCGGTCGGGAAGTTGAGGTTGGCGGCCAGCGCACGCCTCGACAGCGGCCAGGGGACCCAGAGCAGCGCCCCGGTGAGGAGGAGGAAGAGCAGCGCCAAATTCGCCGCTCCCGTCAACATGCGGCCGGTCCGCTCGCTCCCACTTGGAAACGCCAGCCAGCGGTGCAGGTCGCGGACCCTCTCGAAGAAGCGCTCCGGGCCAGAGGGGCCCAGCGCGATCTCCGACTCGAAGCGCGAGCCGACGATCTCGCGGCGATCACTCTCGGCGACGATCCGGCCACCCGCCCCTTCCTCCACCCGGGTGCGGATACCCCAGACCGACAGGACGGCCTCTTCGCAGGCCAGCACAGCCCCCGAAGCCGCCATGGCGGCGATGAAGACTGCAGCGGCGAGCGCCACCGAGAGGTGCGCCCGAAGGAGGAGCCTGCGAAGCACCTGCACTCCGGCACCGGGATCGCGCGGCGAGTCGGACTCGCCGGCGCCCCCGGCACCCCTACTCAATGCAGCGTCACGTACCGCTCGAGGCGGGCCACCTCCTCGCCGTCCACGTACTTTCCGATCTCCCGGCGAAACTGCTCCATGTCGGAGTAGGGGCGGTACTCCTCGAACTCGTGCGCCATCCTGGCGCCCACGCCCGGGATGAGAAGAATCTCCTCGCGGGTGGCGTCGTTCAGGCCGATTGGCAGCCACAGGCGTTCGTGGGCAGCGCGAGCCGCCTCGTCGCCAATCGCTGCGGACAGGACGAGATGCACCTCGGCCATCGACGCAAAGGGGCGACCTCCTTCGAGCACCGCGACCGCTTCGGCGGTCAGGCCCTCCAGAGCGACAAGCTCGGCGCTCGCCGCCTCGTTGGGGTTCACCAGTTCCCCGAAGGACGCCACCGAGAGCGCCGACGCCACGTCGTCGCTGGACGCCGCGCTCTCCGCGTCGACACCCTCGGCCTTAGTCTCTGATTCGCCTCCGGCACAGGCCCAGCCGCCGATCGGTCCCATGAGAAGGGCGATTGGCAGCGCCAGAAGCCCGAGCCGCATTGCGCGAGCCCCCGGCTTGGACATCGGGACCAAATCAGCCGCCGCAGCCGTCGTCCATGTCGCCACCGTCGTCCATGTCGCCACCGTCGTGCATGTCGCCACAATCGTGCATGTCGCCGTCCTCGCCATGGTCGTGGCCGTCATCGTGCATGTGATCTTCGCCATGCATTTCGCCCTCGCCGTCCATATTCATCTGCCCTGTGTCGTCGGCTTCGGAGGCATCCATTTCGGCCCCCCCGCAGTCCATCATCTCGGCTTCGCCGGCGTCGTCCATGGCATCCTCGGCGGACCCCTCGTTGCTCCCCCCGGCGCACGCAATCGCGAACGCTGGCACGAACACGATAGCGAGCAACAGTGTAAGGGTTCTCTGTCGCATCAGTACTCTCCTCCTGGCGAGTGGTGTGTACAGTGTGAGCGCTGGCAGTGCCGCTTCGCACGCCCAGCTTCACCTTTGCCGACATTATATCGGCGCGGACGCAATCGCGCCAATCGGCACCGCAGGTCGGGTGGCGGGAACCATCGGTCTCGGCCGGACGACGGGCGAGTGCGCAGCGAGCGGCTGGCCACCGACGAGCGGCTGGCGCTGTTGCGGGGGTGGGCCTCTACCCGGGCTTTCTCGCCAGCACCGCGATGCGACGGCGGAGCAGGGGAATCCACCTCCCCGCAGCCCGCTCGATCCAGCTGAGCACAGGCAGGTGGGACTCGGCGTAGTACGCCCTCTCCACCCGGAACCCCGCTTCGGTCAGGAGCGCCTTCAGGCGCGGCAGCGACTTGTAGTCCACATGGCTGACGTCGCGCCTGAGGACGATGTCGTTGTTCTTCAGCACCTCCAGGAGGTGGCTGCGGCAGGGGGTCCATACCGCGAGGGCGCCACCCGCCCGCAGGAGCCGAAAGGCCTCCTCGGCCACCGAGCCGGAGTCCTCGGGGTAGAGGTGCTCGAAGAGGTCGGCCGCCACGACCAGGTCGAACGATCCCGCCGCCAGCCCACTTGCCCCAGCGTCTCCCACCCGAAAGACGACGTTCGAGAGTTCCCGCCGCTCCAGCTCTCGATCGCACCCGGCGACCGCCCGCTCCGAGAAGTCGAGTCCGACGACCTCTCGGACCAGAGGTGCTAGGGCGAAGCTGATGGTGCCCCAGCCGCACCCGAGGTCGAGCACCCTGTCGGTCGCAGCCGGACGGGCGAGATCCAGCACCTTCGCCGCTCGGTAGCGCTGGAAGCGGCTCCCGAAGTCACGGATGTGGTCGCCAGCGTCGAAGTAGGCGGACTGGTCGTACCAATCGCGATCGATTCGTTCGGCGTTGCCGTCCACAGGTCCTAGGCCTCCGCCGCGGGCCGACGGCGGCGTCCCCGCTTCCTATGCGCCGCCAGGGGCTACCAGGACGACTTGCGCACCCCCGGTATGAGCCCGTGCAGCGACATTTCCCGGAGCGCTATGCGCGAGATGCCGAAGTGCCGAATGAAGCCGCGCGGCCGCCCGCTCATCTGGCAGCGATTGCGGTAGCGCACCGGCGAGGAGTCACGCGGCATAGCCTGAAGCTCGGCCATCGCCTGGCGCTTCTCGGCCTGGGAGACGGAGGGGTCCTTCATCGCCGCCACAAGCGGCCCGCGCCTTTCGGCGTACTTGGCGACGAGCTCGGCACGTCGCTCGTTCCTCTGAAGCTTGCCCTTCTTGGCCATGGGACACCTCGGTCGGCTATCTCTGTGCAGCGGTGATTGTCGTCGGGTAGGGCGCGGCGGCAGCCGCGATGCAGAATTCTAGAAGCAGCGGCAGTCGGTGACAAGCACCTGCTGGGAGTCCTCTGGGAACCGGACACTCCACCTGCTCCCGACACTCTGGACGCCGCTTGACCGCCACTCCCCGACCCGCTACCGTTAATGGCTTACTGCGGGGTGGAGCAGTCTGGTAGCTCGTCGGGCTCATAACCCGAAGGTCGCGGGTTCGAATCCCGCCCCCGCTATCGTAGCGTCGGAGTACGCGAGCTGCACGCATGGAATCGACCGGGACTGGCCGTCCTGCCGCCCCACGAGGGTGAGCTGGCCGGAACGGATCCGGTCGGTTTTTTCTGGAAGGTGAGCGGGCTGCGGCTCGGTAGTGCCAAGCGTGGCCGGGCAGGCGAGGCCAGGTAGCTCAGTTGGTAGAGCACGCGACTGAAAATCGCGGTGTCGGCGGTTCAATTCCGTCCCTGGCCATGACACACGTTAGGTCCGTAGCTCAATTTGGTAGAGCACCGGTCTCCAAAACCGGCGGTTGGGGGTTCGAGTCCCTCCGGGCCTGTGGCGCGGATCGGAGCCCTCATCGTCTAACGGTCAGGACACCACTCTTTCAAGGTGGAGATCGGGGTTCGATTCCCCGTGAGGGTATGGCTCGTAACCCCAGGGTTCCGGGCGATGCCAGCAGTTGTTGGGGCTGTAGCTCAGTCTGGTTAGAGTGCCGGTCTGTCACACCGGAGGCCGCGGGTTCGAGTCCCGTCAGCCCCGCTTCGGGTCGGATGTTTGAAAACACGGGTTGGGGCCGTAGCTCAGTTGGGAGAGCGCCTGAATGGCATTCAGGAGGTCAGGGGTTCGAATCCCCTCGGCTCCATCGCGCTCGGGTGGCGGAATTGGTAGACGCGCAGGATTCAGGATCCTGTGGGGGTTAACCCCGTGAGGGTTCGAGTCCCTCCC
>JAGWBP010000021.1:31362-59222 GCA_021295835.1 Gemmatimonadota bacterium
TGCTGGAATTGGTAGACAGGCTGGTTTGAGGGACCAGTGTTCGAAAGGACGTACAGGTTCGAGTCCTGTCGTGGGCACTGCCGGAGCCATCCGGCAAGGCGAGCGCCCGTAGCTCAATTGGATAGAGTACCTGACTACGGATCAGGGGGTTGGGGGTTCGAGTCCTCCCGGGCGTACTGACGGGCGGCCGAGGCACGGGCCGCATAGGGCGCGTAGCTCAGCTGGCTAGAGTGCCACGTTGACATCGTGGAGGTCACAGGTTCGAGTCCTGTCGCGCCCATCGCTGGGGCCGTAGCTCAGTCGGGAGAGCGCAGCGTTCGCAACGCTGAGGTCAGGGGTTCGAATCCCCTCGGCTCCACTGGGTAGGCCACCGTAGCTCAGACTGGTAGAGCACGTCACTCGTAATGACGGGGTCGTCGGTTCAAGTCCGACCGGTGGCTCTACGCCGGATCGGCGCGGTCCGCCGACGTCGCAAAGCCCCGTGGTGTAACTGGCAACACGTCTGACTCTGGATCAGAAGAGTCCTGGTTCGATCCCAGGCGGGGCTACTTGGAGGGATGGCTGAGCGGCTAAAAGCGGCGCCCTGCTAAGGCGTTGGTCCTCCCTCCGTGACTCCCTCCGTGGAGCGAAGGAAGGAGGCGTAGTCCTAACTGGTAAGGCACCGCACTCGAAATGCGGCGTGCGCAAGCACTTGGGGGTTCGAGTCCCTCCGCCTCCGCTTTGGAAGTACCGGCCCTCCGTGCGGATTCGCCACCGCGCCGACACGGGGGACACGGGGCGTGGCTCAGTCCGGTAGAGCGCTGCGTTCGGGTCGCAGAGGTCCCCGGTTCAAATCCGGGCGCCCCGATTGTTGGCGGTTCGTGGTGCTATGGGTATGGCCGCGAGCCGCAGAGGACGGGTGGCCGAGTGGCTTAAGGCGCACGACTGGAAATCGTGTGGGCTCCTGCCCGCGTGGGTTCGAATCCCACCCCGTCCGTGAGCGATGCCCGCCGAGTCCTGCGCCCAGACGACTCGCGTCGGGAGCGAAGCCTGGCGATCATGCCAAGGCACCAGCGGAGCGCTGGTAGCAGCGCTACCGGCCCAGGGAGCAACGCAGAGCGAGCCACGGCACAGCATTGTAAGCCATGGAGGTTGTCCACGGGCTACCGCAGTCCCCCTTCCTCGACCAAGGCGTGTAGCTTGGTAGGGTCGCCGTTCCTGGCGATGAGCCGATGAGAGTGCGGCCGATGCCCAACCACCGTCACCGAGGAAAACCCTACCAGACATGCTTACCCGCAAAGCTCTCAGGAGCACCATCGCCGCCGCAGCCCTCCTCGCCACCGCAGCGTGCGGCTCCGACAACACCGACCGCTCATCCTCCAACTCCGCCGACGCGCCCTCCGTGGCGCTCCTCACCTCTGGTCCGGTGAGCGACGCCGGGTGGCACGCTGGCGCCTACGAGGGGCTCCAGCTCATCCGCGACTCGCTCCGCTTCCGCGTGTCGCATCAGCAGACGCGGACCCCGGCCGAGTTCGACGAGGCCTTCATCTCGTACGCCCAGGCGGGCTACGGTCTGATCTTCGGGCACGGCTTCGAGTACCAGGACGCCGCTACTCGCGTCGGACCCCAGTTCCCCAACGTCACCTTCGTCGTCTCCTCCGGGTCCCGTCCCGGGCCCAACGTCGTGCCGCTCGTTTTCCACCTGAACGAGGCATCGTATCTGGCCGGGATGGCCGCCGGTGCCGTGACGCAGTCGGGGATCGTCGGGATGGTGGGAGGAGTCGAGATACCTGCGGCCAAGGGGACCTTCATCGCCTTCGAGGCCGGGGTGAAGGCTGTACGGTCCGACGCGAAGCTCCTCGAGACGCACACCGGAGACTGGTACGACGTCTCGGCGGCCAAGGAGGCAACGGCCGCGCAGCTGCGACAGGGGGCGGACATTCTCATCCACAACCTGGACGCCGCGAGCTTCGGCTTCTTCCAGGCCGTGCGCGAGGCCCGGAAGGCTGGGGGCGACGCGTGGGCGCTCGGGATGAACCTGGACCAGAACGACGTGGCGCCGGATGTGATCGTCGCAAGTGCGATGATCGACCTTCCCGCCGTATTCCTGAGCACCGCCGAGGCGTGGGAGAAGGGCACGCTCCGGGGCGTCGCCCGCTACGCAGGGCTTCGAGCCGGTGTTGTCGATTTCGTGCCGAACCCGGCCCAGGAGGGGGTGATTCCCCTCGATGCGCTCGAGCGCATCGACAGCGCCCGCGAGGCGATCATCGCCGGGACGCTCGAGGTGCCGCGCATCGAGTTCGTCGAAGAAGAGGCGGCGGCCGACGGCTGATCCACCATCCCGGGGCGAGGGGCCGCCGCACGGTGAAGCCGGGGCCGCCGCGCAGGCCATCGTCGTATGCAAGCGCTACGGGCGAGTCCGTGCGCTCGACAACGCCGACTTCGAGGTGTCGCCGGGCGAGATCCACGGTCTGATCGGCGAGAACGGGGCCGGGAAGACCACTCTGGCACGCATCCTGGGTGGCCTCGCCGCCCCCGATTCGGGCAAGGTGCGAATTGGGGGAAGGGCGGTGGAGCTGTCAGGCGCGCGGCAGGCACGGGCTCTCGGCGTCGCGATGGTGCACCAGCACTTCTCGCTCGTCCCCAGCTTCACGGGACTCGAGAATATCGCGCTCCTGGATCCGGGTGCCTGGAATCGGCGCGGAGCTGCCGCCCGCGGCTACCGTGAGCGAGTCGAGGCCCGGGCCCGGGAGCTGAGGCTCGCAGTCGAACTCGACCAACCCGTTGGGGGACTTGGAGTCGGGGCGCGGCAGCGGATCGAGGTGCTGAAGGCGCTAATGCCCGATCCGCGCGTCCTCCTCCTGGACGAGCCCACCGCGGTGCTCGCGCCCCAGGAGGTGGACGGACTCCTCGCTGTGCTCAGGCGGGTCGCCGACGCCGGGGGCGCGGTGGTGCTAGTGGCCCACAAGCTGGACGAGGTGCTGGCAGTTGCCACCCGCGTGACTGTGCTCCGCCGGGGTCGCCGGGTGCTCACGACCGAGGTAGCTAGCACCTCCGCCCCGCAGCTGGCCGAGGCGATGGTGGGGAGCAAGGTGGCCGGACCCGCCACCTCCTCGCGCTGGCGCGGCGCACCCCTCGAAGCCACCCCGGTGGCGAGGCTCGCGGGCGTTCATGCTCGCCGGGACGGCAGGCAGGCGCTTCGAGGCGTCGCCCTCGAAGTCCGTCGGGGCGAGATCGTGGGGATCGCCGGGGTCGACGGCAACGGGCAGCGCACCCTGGCCGCCGTGCTGGCAGGAGTGCAGCGTCCGGACGAGGGCGAGGCGGAGCTGCCGCCCGAGGTCGGCTGGATCCCCCAGGACCGGACCGAGGAGGGACTCGTGGGGGGATTCACCATCACCGAGAACGTCGCCCTCGCCCTCCACGGCCGATCCGCGCTCCGGAGCGGGCCGTGGCTGGACTGGCGCGGCGTGGGAGAGGCCGCCCTCGGAGTGATGCGCGAAATGGAGGTGCAGGCCGAGGGGGCGGAGATGGCGGCCGGTGCTCTCTCCGGCGGGAATCAGCAGCGGGTCGTAGTCGGGCGCGAGTTCCTTCGGAGTGGATCGTTCCTCGTCGCCGAATCGCCCACGCGCGGCCTCGATGTGAAGGCGGCGGCGGCGGTACGCGCCCGCATACGGGAGCTCGCGGCGGGCGGGGACGAGGCACCCGGCATCGTGCTGATCTCGACCGATCTCGACGAGGTGCTCGAGCTGGCGGATCGCACCCTGGTGCTGGTGCGCGGACGCCTCGTCGAAATGGCACCGGGCGATCGGACGCACAGGGCGATCGGACGCGCGATGCTCGGCGCGGACCGGGCGGGGGGGGACGACTGGTGAGGCGCTCGCCCGAAATCGTCCGCGGGCTGCTCGTCGCCGTCGTCGGGCTCGCGGTCACGGCGGTCGTGGCGGCCGCGCTCCTTGCCCTTGGGGGACACTCGCCCGGCGCGACCTTTGCGGCGCTGATTGCCGGTGCCTTCGGCAGCTGGGACCGATTCGTCTCCTTCACCCTGGTCCGTGCCACTCCCCTTCTCTTCACGGGGCTCGCCGTCGCGCTCGCCTTTAGGGCGCACGTCTGGAACATCGGCGCAGAGGGGCAGTTGTACGCGGGTGCCCTGGCCGGGGTCGCCGTCGCGCTCCTGCTGCCGACCAGTGCGCCTCTCCTCCTCCTTCCCATCACCCTGGTAGCGGCCGCCGCAGCGGGTGCGCTCTGGGCGGCGGGACCGGCCGCCATGAGGACCCGCTTCGGCGTCGGCGAGGTGATCACCACGCTGCTCCTCAACTTCGTCGCCCTCTTCCTCGCGCAGTTCCTGGTCCAGGGTCCCCTTCAGGAGCCGCGCCGCATCTTCAACCAGACCGACTCAATTCCCGAAGCCGCGCACCTTCCGGCGCTCCTGCCCGGCACGCGCCTGCATGTGGGGTTTGCCCTCGCCGTCGCGGTAGCGCTGGCGCTCTGGCTCTACCTGGCCCGCACTCCGGGCGGACTGCGACTCCGGACGGTCGGGGCGTCGCCGCGGGCGGCAAGGGTCAGCGGCCGATTCCGAGCAACTCCTGTCGTCTGGGCGGCCTTCCTGACATCGGGGGCGATCGCCGGGCTTGCCGGCTGGGTCCAGATCGCGGGCGTCACCCACCGCATGTACGAGGGCCTCTCGCCGGGCTGGGGGTACACCGCGATCGCCGTGGCTCTCCTGGCGCGGCTCAACCCACTGGCGGTGGTCGTCACCGCGATCGTATTCGGCGCCCTGAGCGCGGGCGGCGGGGCGATGCAGCGCGACGCGGGGGTGCCTGAGGCGTGGGTGAGGGGAATCGAGGCGCTGGTCATCCTGGCCGTCCTCGCCACCGACCGCTGCTGGCAGCTTCTGGCCGCAAGGGGGGAAGGTGGCTGATCTCTCCGCCCTGTCGTCGTTCCTCGTCGCTGCGGTCGGGCTCGGCGTGCCGCTCGCCCTCGCCGCGCTCGGCGAGATGGTGACCGAGCGGACAGGCGTGATCAACATCGGGCTCGAGGGATCGGTGATCTGGGGGGCGCTCGGGGGGGCGCTCGGAGCGCTGGCGGCCGGGCCCTACGCCGGGCTCGCATGCGGTGTGTCGACTGGCGCGCTGGCCGCGCTCTGCTTCGCGCTCTTCGCCGTCCGCCTCGGCACCGACCAGATCATCACCGGGACGGCGGTGACGATCGGCAGCCTGGGCTTCACAGGGGCCGTCTTCCAGAGCCGCTTCGGTGCCACCGGGATCGCTCTCGAGCTCCCGACCGTCGCCGCGCTGGAGCTGCCCCTGCTCTCGGAAATTCCCATCCTGGGACCAGCGCTCTTCAACCAGGCGGCACCGGCGTACATCGCCTACCTCCTGGCCCCGCTCCTGGCGTGGCTCCTATTTCGCACCCGCTGGGGGCTCGCGGTCAGAGCCGTGGGGGAGTCGCCCGACGCGGCGCACGCGGCGGGAGTGCCGGTTATCCGGACGCGGCTCCTGGCCACGGTCTTCGGCGGCGCGTTGGCAGGGCTCGCCGGAGCGCACCTGAGCCTCGTGCACACCGGCACCTTCGCAGAGAACATGTCGGCCGGGAAGGGCTTCATCGCGATCGCGGTCGTGGTGCTCGGTCGGTGGAGTCCTTGGGGGGTCGTAGCCGCTGCGCTCTTCTTCGGGGCCGCCGAGGCGCTTCAGTTCGCTCTCCAGGCGTGGGACTCGGAACTGCCATACCCACTCTTCCTGGCGCTCCCCTACCTGCTCAGCTTGGCCGCGCTGGTCGGGTGGTTCGGGCGGGCGCGCGCCCCGGGGGGGCTGGGGTCGCCATGGCCGACAGCCCGCAGGTGATCCTCTGCGCTAGCAGCCCGTGGACAAACCTCCCACGGCAGGAGCAGCGCTGCATCCCCGCTGCCCCGCTTCGCTCGCCCGTCCATACTGTAATGTATACCTTACAATATGTAATCCATGATTTACAGTGTCCGTACCCGTGACTTCGCCCCTGCACCCTGCGGGTTGGCGCTCAGGGACACTCTGGCTTACTATATCCTCCCTGTCGGCCACAGCGAGTGGGTCGGCAGCGTCGCCGGGGGCGGCGATTATCGGAAGAGACACTGAGAATACGGCGGGCGAATGTCGCGATCTGTCAATAAGGCCACTCTGATCGGCAATGTCGGGAGTGACCCCGACGTCCGGGCCACTGCGTCTGGCGCACGGGTTGCGAAGGTCTCGCTCGCTACCAGCCGCACCTTTCAGGACCGCTCCGGGGCGACGCAGGAGCGCACCGAGTGGCATAGGCTGACGATATGGGGGCGACTCGTAGACGTGGTGGAGCAGTGGGTCAGGAAGGGTGACCGCCTCTACGTGGAGGGCCGTATCGAGTACTCCGAGAGCCAGGACGACCGCGGCAACACGAGGTACTGGACCGACATCAACGTCCGCGAGTTCGTGATGCTGGGGTCAGGTGGCGGTGACCGTCGGGATCAGGGCGCGGAAGCAGGATCCGGCGGGTACACCCCCTCCCCTGGTCGCCCCGCGGTGCCGATCACCGAGCCCGACGACGACCTGCCCTTCTAGCAGCTCGCAGCCAAAGCCGTGGCCAACGACGCCATCGAGATGGAGGGCACCGTGACCGAGGTGCTCCCGAACGCCAACTTCCGCGTCAAGCTGGAGAACGGGCACGAGATCCTCGCGTACCTTTCGGGGAAGATGCGCAAGTTCTACATCCGCGTCCTAGCCGGCGACCGGGTGAAGGTCGAGATGTCCCCCTACGACCTGACTCGGGGAAGGGTGACCTACCGCTACAAGTAGTACGCTACCCCCGGCCTCGCTACTCCGACTTCCACAGTCCCATGAGGTAGGGGTCTAACTTCTCTGGATTCTCCAGGTACTCTGCCGCCCACTCGTCGTACTCCGGCAGCTCGAGCCTATCCCTAATCGTGCTGGTGGCGAGCCGGATGGCGTCGTTGTAGGAGGCGGGCCCCAGCTGGTCCTCTTCGCGGGCCCGCGCCTCGGCAAGGGCGAAGGTCTCCTCGGCGGAGAGGGAAAGAAGGGCGTCCGCCACCCGTGCCGAGCAGTAGTCCCGGTACTTTGCCCTGAGCACCGCATCGCCCTCGCGGCTTGCCATGACTCCCCCCCACCTGATTAGATGGTCCTAATATAGGAAGAGACACAGTTGTTTACCAGATCCCTTAGCATCCCCGATGAGGGCCGCTCGGAGCGCCGGAAAGGGGGCCCTGGCAGCCCCCCACCCCCGCCTCGACGATCCTCCCAAAGCCAATCGGATCTAGACTGGCACCGCCGACGAGCACCCCGTCCACATCGGGAGCGGAGAGGAGCGCGGCAGCATTCGCCGGATTCACGCTCCCCCCGTACAGGACAGGTGCGCCCCCGAGTTCCCCAAGGGCCGAGCGCACCAACCTGTGCGCCGCCGTCGCGTCCTCGGGTGTCGCTGTCTCGCCGGTGCCGATCGCCCATACCGGCTCGTAGGCGACCATGAAGTCCCGGGCGGTGGCGAGAGCCTCCGCCACGGCGCCCACCTGCCGGGCGAGCACCTCGTCGAGCCGGCCAGCCGTTCGCTCCTCGAGGAGCTCGCCGACGCAGACAACCGGCGTCAGCTCCGCCCGGATCGCAGCCCGGACCTTGCGCGCGACCTCGGCGTCGGTCTCGCCGAAGAGGTGGCGGCGCTCCGAGTGGCCTATCAGCGCCAGAGTGGCATCGACTTCGCTCGCCATCTCCGCCGAGAGCTCGCCGGTGAATGCCCCCGACCGCTCCCAGTGGATGTGCTGCGCCCCGATCTCGATCGCCGCAGCCGCCGCGCGTCGCGCCGAGGCTAACGAAAGCGCGGGCGTAAAGAGGGCGATCCGCACCGAGCCCTCCCGGACCGCCGGACGGAACCGCGAGAAGAACTCCACCGCCGCGCTTGGTCCGTGGTGCATCTTCCAGTTGCCTGCGATGACCTTAGTCATTCCATGTCCCCTCCTGCAATTGGCTATGTGCGCGGGGAAAGCGCTGCAATGGCGGGAAGTCCGCGTCCTGCGAGCCAGTCGAGCGTCGCCCCGCCCCCCGTCGAAATGTGCCCCGAGGGTGCCTTGGCGAACCGCTCCGACAGCCCCGCCATTCGCACCGCCCGGGCCAGGTCGCCTCCACCTACCACGACCCTCGCACCCCGCTCGGCCGCCGCCGCCGCCGCATGTGCGACCTCGATCGTGCCGCTCCGAAATGCCGCCGTCTCGAAGACGCCCATCGGTCCGTTCCAGACAATCGTTCCCGCCGAGCCCACCCGGTCGGCGATGACCCGCGCCGATGTTGGGCCGATGTCCGCCACGCGGTCGTCGGGCCCCAGCTCGGAGCGCTCGACCACTCGGGCACCTGCCGACGAGTCGACCGAGGGCGCCACCACGCAGTCCACCGGCAGCGCCAGGCGGGGACCGGCCTCCTCCAGCAGCTCGCGCGCTACCGCCACGCTCTCCGGATCGACGAGCGAGCGTCCCGTCTCGAGCCCGATGGCGCGAAAGAACGTGTTGGCCATCGCGCCGCCTACGAAGAGGCACTCCGCCTGGGCCGTCAGCGCCCCTATCAGCTCGATCTTGCCCGCGATCTTCGCACCGCCGAGCACCGCCACAAGGGGACGGACCGGGTCGCGCGCCGCACCGTTCAGAGCGTCCAGCTCCTCCTCGACCAGGAGCCCCGCCATCGCCACGCCACTCCTGGCCCGCACGGCTCGGGGAAGCGCGTGCGTGGAGGCGTGGGCGCGGTGCGCCGTCCCGAAGGCATCCAGGACGTAGTGATCGACAAAGGCCGCCCAGAGCGCCGCCAGCTCCTCGTCGTCCGTTGCCTCTCCGGCAAGAAAGCGGGTGTTCTCGAGGAGGAGGACCGAGCCCGGTGCCGCGCGGCGGATCGCCTCGCCGACCTCCGGCCCCGAAGGCGTCTGCACAAATGCAACCGACGATCCCAGCAGTTCCCTCAGAGCACCCGCGACCGGCTTCAGAGAGAGCGCCGGATCGGGAGTGCCCCCCGGCCGTCCCAGGTGCGACATGGCCAGCACCTTGGCACCACCCTCGACGAGACGCCGAATGGTGGGGAGGGTCCGCTCGATGCGCACCCCGTCGGCCACCCGGCCGTCCTCGTTCAGGGGGACGTTGAAGTCGGCCCTCAGTGCGACCGCGGCACCGCGCAGGAGCTCCTTGGGGAGGTCGCTCAGGCGTTGCGGTCCGGGTCCCTCGGGGGAGTAGTCCCGCACCGACGGACGGATCGGGGCCTGCCTGCCTACGACAGCCCCTCGCCCACGTGGCGGGCCAGGTCAACGACTCGGCAGGAATACCCCCACTCGTTGTCGTACCAGGTCAGCACCTTGAGCATGCGACCGCCCATCACGGAGGTGCTCAGGGCATCCACCACCGAGCTCGCCTCTTCCCCAGTGAAGTCAACCGAGACGAGCGGAGCATCCTCCACCCGAAGAATTCCGGCCAGATCGCCCTCCGCCGCCCTCCGCAGGGCCTCGTTCACCTCGCCGACCGTCACATCGCGCTCCACCTCGACGACCAGGTCGACGAGCGACACGTCGGGCGTCGGCACCCGGATCGCCATCCCGTCGAGCTTGCCCGCGAGCTCGGGGAGCACCAGCGAGATCGCCCGCGCCGCCCCGGTGGTCGTCGGGATCATGCTCTGCGCGGCCGCCCTCGCCCGCCGCAGATCCCTGTGCGGCCTGTCGAGAATCGACTGCCCCATCGTGTAGGCGTGAATGGTGGTCATGAGGCCGCGCACGATCCCGAAGTCCTGAAGCAGCACCTTCGCGACGGGTGCCAGGCAGTTGGTGGTGCAACTGGCATTGGAGACGATGTGGTGGCGCTCGTCGTCGTAGAGGTGGTCGTTCACCCCCAGCACGACCGTCAGGTCCTCGTCACTGGCCGGTGCCGAAATCACCACCTTGCGCGCTCCGGCAGAGAGGTGCTTCCCGGCAAGCTCGCGGCTCCGGAAGAGCCCGGTGGCCTCGACGACGACATCTATCCCGAGTTCGTCCCAGGGGAGAGCTGCGGGATCGCGCTCCGAGAGAACTGCAATGTCACCTCCGTCCACGGTCAGCTGCGAGTCGCCTGCCTCCACCGTGCCCCGGTAGCGCCCATGCACCGAGTCGTGCTTCAGCAGGTGCGCCAGCGTCGCGCTCTCCGCGAGGTCGTTGATCGCCACAAAGTGGAGGTCGTCAACCCCGCGCTCCTTCGCGGACCTGAACACATTCCTGCCGATCCGTCCGAAGCCGTTAATCGCTACCCTGATCGACATCGCCTACGCCAGCTCCTGTGGTCGGGTGTGTGTTGGAAGCGCCAGCTCAGATGACGAGCGGGACGGTACGGGCGAAGGCGAATGCGCACACCGTCCGGGGGTCGGCTGCCCGCAGGGCCTCGACGGCCGCCAGGATCGTCGCGCCCGTGGTGATCACGTCGTCTACGAGCAGCACGCGCCTCCCTGCAATCCGGCCAGCGACAGCCCCCACCAGCGCGAACGCACCACTCACATTAGCCGACCGCTCCTGGGGATTCAAGGTGGTCTGGGTGCCCCGCTGGCCGTGGCGTTCGAGGCAGGGGAGGAGCTCTGCGCCGAGCGCCTCCGAGAGGGATCGGGCAATCACCTCCGCCTGGTTGTAGCCCCGACGCCGGACGTTGGCGGGCGAGGTCGGGATCGGCACAATGCACTCGGCGTCGGTGATCGTCCGGGGGGCGGCCCGGGCCATCTCGCGACCCATGAACATCCCCACATCCCGCCAGCCGTGGTACTTGAGCGCGTGCACGAGCTCCCTGGCGGGTGACTCCAGGAGATGGGCGGCGCGAGCCGACCGGAGCAGCTCGGGCCACTCCTGGCACTCCAGGCAGGTGGTTGCCCGACCGCTACCCATCGGTGCACCGCAGCGATCGCAGATGGGAAGGGGCACCGGCGGGAGCCTCAGGCGGCAGCCTCGGCACACCGGCCCCTCCCCGGCCCGCACCTCTCCGTCGGCCGCCTCTCCGCAACTCGCGCAGGCGGGTGGCAGCAGGAAGTCCATGGCACCGACAAGCGCACCGCCAAGCACCCCGGCAACCGCGCCGGGTAGCTGCGCTACGGGCGAACGCGTCCTCACTCGGCCGCCATCGCCATCGCGCCCTCCGGAGGCGGCTCGCCGAACCACCTCCGGTACGACGCTTCCGCCTGCCGAACCAGCATGCCGCAGCCGTCTCGAGAGGGGATGCCCAGGCGGTCGGCCTGGCGGCACAGGGGTGTGAGCCCCTTCCGGTACACGAGGTCGATCACTGCCAGCGGCGGCCTCGGCAGCGCCTCCAGATCGACCGGGGAGGATCTGCCCCGGGTGCCAACCGAGGTGGCGTTGACTACCACCGACGAGCTCACCGTGCGCCACTGGGCCACCTTCGCCAACCGGGGGTCGCCGAAGTGCCTGACCAGCGTCGCCGCCCTCCCGGCGCTGCGGTTCCAGATGCACACCTGGGCAACTGCGGTCGAGGTCAGCAGGAAGTGCACGACTGCCCGCGCCGCGCCGCCGGCCCCGAGGACGAGCACCTCTGGGTTCCCATCGGTCGCCGGCGCCAGGTCGCTCCACACCGAGCCGAAGGCCTCGACATCGGTGTTGTCACCCCATACCTCCCCGTCAGCGCACCAGAACACGTTGCACGCCCCGGTCGCAGCCACCGCCCCGGTGGAGCGATCCAGGAATCCGACCACTCGCGCCTTGTGCGGCGAGGTGACGTTGCCACCGCCGCCAGCGAGCGCCAGCGAACGGAGCACTGGGCCGCACTGCTCGCCAGAGACCCGGCGGGCATGGTACACGGCACATCTGCGATCGGCCACGAAAGCCGCATTCTGGATGGCGGGCGAGAGACTGTGCGCCACCGGATCGCCTAGCAGCGCGAAGACCGCCAGATGCTCGCCGGGGGCGGCTCGCCCCTCCGCCGCCCACTCGGCCGCGAGCGCCGCCTCGACCAGGCGCTGCAGCTCGGCAAGGGTGGCCCGGTAGGTGTCGTGGGAACCGCCGAAGGGGTCGGCCACATCCCCGCTCTCCCCGGCCACATCAGCGAGAAGGCGGCACCGGTCGTCCCCTCCCAGCTCGAGACTCCGGGCGAGGTGGTCGACGCTCATGCAGAGGACGAGATCCGACGCAGCAACGATCTCTTCGGTCAGAAGAGCGCTCAGGTGACCGTAGAGGTCCAGTCCAACCTCGGCCGCCGCGGCCCTCGCACCCTCGCTGGCGGGCGAACCACCGAAGGCCGCCACCCCGGCCGACCCCACCGTGACGTCGTGCCTGCCCGAGAGCGCGAGCGACCTGCGGGCCACCGCCTCCGCCATCGGCGACCTACAGGTGTTGCCCGTGCAGACGAAGGTGATGTGCACCGCCCCCTCCCCTACCCTATCCGCCCCGTCCGCGCGACTGCGGCCTCGATCGAATGTAGCATGTCGGGGGGGCCAGCTCTCAGAATCTCGGAACCCGACGGGCCTAGGCGCACAAGTGTCGAGGGTGGACCGCCCGGAAGCTCCCCGGCGTCGAGCGCAAAGAGCTCGCTGCCAAGGTCGAGCGCCTCCCGGCGGGCGTGGGGGGCGCTCCGCGCGGGAGGAGCGCCAGGGCGGTTGGCCGAGGTCGAGGTAATCGGCCGCCCCAGCGCCGCCAGCAGCCCCAGCGCCAGCGGGTGGCCCGGAACCCGTACCGCGACGGTGCCGTCGGCGGCCTTCGCGCCCGGGTGGAAGTCGTCGCCGGGGTCGTCCAGCACGAGCGTGAGCGCTCCCGGCCAGAAGACCCTTGCCAGCGCCCGCCCCTCGGCCCCGAGGAGGCCCTTCACCCAGGCGGCGGAGGGAATAAGAACTACGAAGCCTCCCACCGGCCGGGCCTTCAGGCGCCTGAGTCGCGTGAGCGCCTCGTCTTCCAGCACTCCGCCGATGCCGTAGACCGACTCGGTCGGGTGGATCACGAGCTCCCCGGCTTCGAGTCGCCGCCGCGCCGCGCCGAGGGCCTGCGCGGGGGCCGCCGTCACTGCGACGCCGTGCCTAGCGGACGGTGGATAGTCTTGCGCGAGCACCGAGAGCGGCGATGCGCCGGGCTGGCAGGTTGTCTGAGGCGTAAATCACGTCAAGAAGTCACGTAAGTTCAATCGGGACTGCACGATCTGCGTTCCCTGCCATTGAGAAGATAGCTGACTGCGTCGAGCGGCGATAGTGAGGCGGTGGACGTGGACCTTGTAGATTGCCATTGACTGGAAGGAGGAAGGATATGACCAGAAGCGGCGAGCGAGTCGTTGCGATGCTCAACCCCCCGCACCTGGGCGAAGTGATCCGCGAGAGCATGAACGAGGTCGGGTGGAACGTGACACAGACGGCTGCCCGCCTGGGCTGCGAGCGAGGCACGCTGTCGCGGCTGCTGGGCGGCAAGGCGGGCGTGTCGGTGAACTTGGCGCTCGCGTTGGAGGCCGTTGGCTGGGGCACGGCCGATCACTGGATGAGGATGCGGCCGAGCTACGATCGTGCGGAGGCGCGCAGGGCAGACGGATGGCGGGAGGACATCAGGGTAGGCGATGCGGTCCCGCGCGGTAGCGCCGTGTACCTCGAACGGCACCTGCCAGCCCCCCGGCTAGCCGGTCACCTAGCAGGGTAGGCACGCCCTCGCCAGCTTCCCGCCCTTGGGCATGATTTCATCGCTATTTCGGCCCGGTGGACTCAGCCACGCCCCAACGACAAGAAACGCAGATCGTGTGCAGGAGGCCTCACGGATTGCTGCGGATGTGTGCCGCGAGAGCTGGGTGGACCCGGCGGCGTTCAGGCCCCTTGGTGGGCAAGGGCTCGACTGTGGGGAAATTGTAAACCATGGATTACACATTGTAAATCATACATTACAATGTGGCTAGCCGACCGGCACCCCGAAGCCAAGGGTGTACGTAAAGGAGGTGTTCCTGACCTCGCCCCACGAGTCCGCGTGCAGGTCGAAGAGACTGATCGTTTTCAGCATGTCGAGGCAGATCTTGTACCGCCGATCGGTGATCGCCGCCTCGACTCCAACCCCGAAGGATGCGCCGATGTCGGTTGGGGAAACTATCAGGCCGTTGTCAGAGCAGTCAGTCTCGTCAGGGTCACCGAGATCGCCAGTTGTGCATTTCACCACACTCGCCACCGAGGCTCCCCAGAGCAGGTGCGCCGATACCGACCGGCCCGGAGCTGTGCTTGCCTTGAGCAGAGTGTGGAACTCCAAGAGGCTGAGGCGCATTTCCTGACTGGCTTCGGCATCTCCCAGACCAGAGGCTGCACCCTTTCCCGTGTGACTCACGGCAAGCTGGATCGCGAGGGGCCCGGTCAGCGGAACAGTCATGGCTGCACGGACGCTGCTGCCCGAAATCGCATAGAACGATCGATATCCATAGACCCTTGCGAAGGTCGAACGGACGCCTCCGGCGTGGACGGAGAGGACCTCCTGCGCTGCCAGGGGCGCTGGAGCTGCTACGGTCCCGACGGCTAGGGACGCCGCGAGGAGCGCGAAGAGGAGGGGCTTCATGAGCGGATCACCTCGGTGGCGACGATATACGGGTAGCTGACTCACCGATCTGAGACATTGATCTCCGGATGAGATCGTACAGCGCAGGCAGGCAAGCCGCTAGTCCGGTTCCAGCCGCGTCGAATCCGGCAGCGGCCACGCATCGGCGGCTCCGGGCACCATCCTGCGGCTCTCGATCAGGTACCGCAGAATCGCTTCGTATTCGTTGTCCGGCAGGCTGCCGGGCGCCTGGTGGGGCATGGCCACCCGCAGGTAGCGGTCGAGTTGCCCCACGGTGGAGTACGCGGCCAAGACGCCGGGTGTGACGGCGGCCCCGATTCCGTTCGGCACGTCGTGGCAGTAGCTGCACCGCGCCGTGTAGGCCCACTCGCCGTCGACGGCGGGGGTATCGGGGGCTTCGGCGTCTCGAGAGCAGGCAACGAGACAGGCTGCCGCGGCGACAGCCGACCACGCCGGAGACCCCTGGCGGTCTTCGCGAGCGCGTGGGCGGAGTATGGGTGGGTGAGCATATGAGTACATGGGTAGGTCGGCTGGCCGAAGGTCGCGCCCGACCGCCGCGTGGCCCTACGCCACCTCCACCGGGTGCGCCAGCGCCGCGTTCAGCAGGTAGCCCTTCTCGTTGTATACACCCTCGAGCGGCTGGGTGTCTCCCGACGCGTCGGTGGCCCGTGTGCGCAGCACGTGTTCCCCAGCCGTGGCCGCCCACTCGAACTCGAAGCGGCTCCAGGCGTACGGATGGTCCGCCGACGCCCCGATCAGCCGCGCTTCAGCCCACGATCCGTCGTCCGCGCTCCACTCCACCCCCGCCACCGGTCCTCGCGGCGAGTAGGCGAACCCCCTCAACCTGTGCGTCCCAGTGCCAATCCGGGCTGGCCTCGGCAACGCCAGCGCGCTCTTCACGCTGCCCGTCGTGATCGGTGCGCCGTCGGCGGGCGCGTACCGATCCGCAGGCCACTCCTCGCCCACCAGCACGTACGACGACGTGTTCGCGCGCACCCACACCTTCTCGGTCGCCACCTCGACGCGCCCCACCCACTTTACGCTGGACGACCCCACCCATCCGGGCACCACGGCGCGCACGGGAAAGCCGTGATCGGGTGGCAGCGGCTCGCCATTCATGGTGAGCGCCAGGATCGTGGCCGGGTCGAGCGCCTTCGCGAGCGGCATGGGGCGCTCCCACGCCCCGTCGTCGAGCCCGATCACATTCACCTCGAGCGCGTCGTCGCGCACTCCCGCGACCGCCAGCACGTCGGCGAGGCTGGGGCCGCTCCACTCGGCGCACCCGATCGCGCCCGTGCCCCACTGGCTGCCCGCTGCCGTGCGCCCCGTGACCGACTGGAAGAAGCCGCGCCAGTTCCCCGCGAATTCGATGTAGGCGATCAGCGTCTGGCTGGGCAGCGTGCGCAGGTCGTCGAGAGTCAACCGAACCTCCGACTCCGCGCCGGGCCCGCCCACCGAGAGCACATACGAACCCGGGTCGATCAACGGCGTGGGCGCGTGGTTGCGCACGAAGAAGAGGTCGTTCGGGGTGAGGAAGCCGTCGAGGTCCTCGAGGCGCGTCTCCAGGTTGGTGCCGTGCCGGACGAACCGCGCGGGATCCTTCACCCAGATCCCGGCCGCAGCGTCGCCCCCGCCTCCGGCACCCGCCCCGGGTGCCAAGTCCGAGTCGGTACCGAACCCCGAACCGCCGTCGCTCGCGCCCTCGGGCGCACAGGCGGCCGCGCCCACTCCCGCCGCTATCAGCGCCAGGGCCTCTCTCCGGCTGACCAACGCCGCGCTCCTCTTCACGAGCACCTCTCTTCGTTCAGGCAGGCACGCCTCGTGCCGCTGACGTTAGAAGTGTCCGTCCGGCGGAGCAACACAGAGCGAAGCGAAGGACGCTGGCATTGTAAACCATGGATTACACATTGTAAAGCATAGATTACAGTATGAACGGGCGAGCAAGCGGTCCAGCGGAGATGTAGCAAGCGGTCTCTTCGGCGGCTGGCGCCGGAGCCCCCCGCTCAGGGATCGCTGCAGTCCCGCTGGTACCCGCAGTTCAGGCACGTGACCTTGCAGTGCCGCTCCAGCGTTGCGCCCCCGCAGAGCTCGCAGAGGCCGCGTCGGCCCAGCTCCGCGCTGAACTTCTGGCCGAGCTCGACGTAGTGCTCGGCGCTGCGGTCGATCCATCCGGCGGCCGCCTCGCTGAGAGCCCTCACCCGGCCCGGGACACCCGCCACCATGCTCCCGGGCGGGATGGTGGCGCCCTCCTTGACCACGGCACCGGCCGCGAGCACGCACCGCCCCCCCACCTCGGCCCGCTGCAGGATCACCGCGCCCATCCCGACCACCGTACGCGTTCCGATGCGGCAGCTCTCCATGAGTGCGCCGTGGCCGACCGTCACCCCCTCCTCCAGCACGGTGGGCCCCTGTTCGCTCGTGTGCACCACCGAATTCTCCTGCACGTTCGAGCGCGCCCCGATCCGGATGCCGTTCTCGGAGTGATCGCCCCGGAGCACCGCCCCGAACCAGACGCTCGCGCTCGCCCCGACGACGACGTCGCCAATCACGACAGCGGTCGGTGCCACGAAGGCCGACTTGGCGATCCGGGGCGAGCGCCCCCCAAAGGGGATGATCCAGGCCACCCGGGCGTCACCTGCCGCGGGTGGACGCGACGCGACGGATGCGCGCCCGGATCACCTGCGTCTCCGATGCCTTGACGACCTCGATCTTCACACCTTCGGCCTCGAGGATCGTCCCCGGCTCCGGGACCCGTCCCAGCTCCTCGAGGATGAAGCCGTTCAGCGACCTGTTCTCGTCCTCGGGGAGCGACACCCCGAAGCGCTCGTTCAGGTCGCGTAGCTCGGCCCCGCCCGAAGCGATCACCTCCTCCGGCGACAGCCGGGTCACTAGGTCCTCGTCGACATCGGTCTCGTCGACGATGTCGCCGACCAGCTCCTCGAGCACATCCTCCAGGGTGATGAGGCCGTCGGTTCCCCCGAATTCGTCGGCCACAATGCCGACATGCACCCGGCGGGCGCGGAAGTCGGCGAGGAGCTTCGCGAGCGAGAGCGAACCGGGAAGGAAGACCGGCGGGCGGGCCAACTGTGACAGAGGGGTGTCGTGCTGTCCGGCCACGTACGCTCGGTACGCATCTCGCACGTAGAGTATTCCCGTCACGTCGTCGATGCTCTCGCCGTACACCGGGACGCGCGAGTGGGGCAGGTTCTCGAGCTCGGGGATGACGTCGGCCAGGGTGCGCGAATCCTCCAGAGCGACGATGTCGACACGAGGCGTCATCGCATCCCACGCATTCAGCTCGTCCAGCCGGAAGGCCCGCTCGATCAGCCGAGTTTCGTCCGCCTCGACGACGCCGGTCTCGGTCCCGATCTCGAGCACCTCGCGGACCTGCCGTTCCTCCTCCGAGGCCTCCTCCAGCGGCGACCGGCGCGACACCGCCCGCCCCAGCGCCTGCAGGGGGCGCAACAGACGACCCAGGAAGGCTCCGACCCTGCCGAGGATCGGTGCCCCGAACAACGCCAGCCTGACCGGGGCGCGAGCCGCGAGCTTGCGCGGCGCGAACTCGCCGAGAACGAGAATTGCCGTCACCACGACGAAGCCGCCGATCCATAGCGCCCGCCCGCCCCAGACGACGGCGACCGCACCCGCTCCCGCCGCCGTGGCCAGTAGGCTGCACACGACGCGGGCGACCCCCAGACGGCCGATGGCGGTCCCGTCCGAGCGTAGCGCCAGAAGCGGTCCGGCACCCGCAAACCCCTCGCCGTCCAATATGCGCGCCCTGGACTCGCTAATCCCGAGCACTGCGGCAAGCGTCGCGGAGAGACCGCCCGACAGTAGTAGCAGGACCACGAAGGCAGCCACAAGCGCTTCGATCAACGTCAAGGCGGCGCCCCTGCGTGCGCCAGCACCCGGGACACCCCCGCGGCTGGCGGCGAGCCGAATTGTGGAGTCACTGTCATTCGATAATGGGCGAAACCGGTCCCAAACTCAACTGTAGCCAGGTGCGCGGATGGTCGGTGCCCCGCCCGCTTCAGTCCCCGAGCCGACGGTTGCGAAAAATCCGGCCGGCGTTAGCTTTGGCAGGTCTCCGCGCCCTGCGGAGCCTTGGTCTGGGTTACTCCGGCACGGCGTCCGGCGTGGGTGCACCATGGGGACCTGAGGAGACAGCGTGAAACATCTCCGCACCCGCAGGCGAAGCGTGGACGCGCCCGTTCGTCCATACGGCGAGGCGGCCCTTGGGGTGACCTGGGCGCTCTCGATCGTTGCCTTCGGCTGGGCTGGACTGGCACTCGACGGGTGGCTCGGAACCACGCCTCTCCTGGGCGTCGGGGGAGCCGTCCTGGGCATCGCCGGAGGGGCTGTGAGCCTGTGGGCGAGGGCCGCGCAACCCCGTAGGCCCCAGTCGATGCGGCCCGCGCAGCAAGCGGAGAGCTCGTCCAGGGATCGCCAGGACGGGGAAGCGGCGCCTTGAGGTCTTCGCTCCACTTCGTCGCCGCCGCCGTAGCTCTGGTGGCGGTCGTCACACTGGGTGCCTTCCTCCTGGGCGGCGAGGGTGCCCGGCGCTCCACCCTCGCTGCTGGGGCGCTTACCCTCGCGACGCAGCTTCCCGCCTCCCTCGTGCTGCGCGGGTGGCGATCCAGGACCGACCGGTTCCTGGCCGCACTCGCGACCGGCTTCGCGACGAGGGTCTCCGTACTCCTGGGTGGGGTTGTGGCCGTGGTCGCCACCGGGTGGGCGGAGCCGCTCCCCTTCGTCGTGGCCCTAGGGGGCTTCACGATCGGCCTCGCCGTCGCCGAGTCGCTGATCGAGTACCGCCGCACTGCCTCCGTCGCGCTGCCATCCGCCAAATGACAGGCGCATCCCTGCCCCTGCTCGGCACGACTCCACAGGAGCACGGCGGCGAGTTCGACCTCGGCGAGATGCTGGCCCACCACATCCTCAACTCGAACACGTATGAGCTGCCCCTGGTCGGAGCGGTGCGGCTCCCCCAGTGGGACCCGGTAGCGATTGCCGGCCTCCAGGTGGATCTCTCGCCCACCAAGCACGTCGTGCTGCTGCTGCTGGCCGCCGCGATCACCTGCGTGACGATCCTGGCGGCGTCGCGGACCGTCGTGGCGCAGGGCGTCGATCGGGCGCCGAAGGGGCTGGCGAACGCCATCGAGGCCATCGTCGTCTTCCTGCGCGACGATCTTTGCAAGGAGTACATCGGGCACGGATACCAGCGCTTCGTGCCGCTGATCCTGACCATGTTCTTCTTCATCCTCGCCATGAACCTCCTGGGGCTGGTCCCCTGGGGAGGCTCGGCCACGGGCAATCTGGCCGTCACGGCGGCGCTGGCGCTCGTCACCTTCCTGGTCACCGAGGTATCGGGCTTCTTCAAGCTCGGACCGAAGGGGTACCTGAAGACCATCTTCTTCGCTCCACCCGGAACCGAGGGTGCGGTCAAGTACCTCATGATGGCGCTGATGACCCCGGTGGAGATCCTCGGCAAGGTCGTCAAGCCCTTCGCACTCGCCATGCGGCTCTTCGCCAACATGACGGCGGGTCACCTCCTGATCTTCTCGCTGCTGGGCTTCATCTTCTTCTTCGGCGACCTGGCCCTTGGCCGGTGGTTCATCGCGGGGGGCTCGTACCTCTTCGTCTCGGGGATCCTCGTGCTGGAGCTCCTGATCGCCATGATCCAGGCCTACATCTTTGCGCTGCTCTCCGCTGTCTTCATAGGCCTAATGCAGCATGAGCACTAGCAGCCCGGAGCCACGGAGTCCGAAATGGAAACTTTGCATTACATATTGTAAACCATGTCTTACATCGGGTAGCCGCACGGCAGGTGCGAGCTCGGCGCTCTGATCCAACTCAAACGGAGGTAACGACAGGACAATGTTCGATTCAACTCTCAGCGTGCTCCAGGACGCGGTGGGCGCGGCCGCGTCGGCCAAGAGCAACATGGCCCTCCTCGGCGCGGGGATCGGCGCGGGCCTGGCGGCGATTGGGGCCGGCATCGGCATCGGCCAGATCGGGTCTGGAGCCACCCAGGGGATTGCGCGACAGCCAGAGGCCGGCGGTGAGATCCGGGGCCTCGCGATCATCCTGGCTGGCCTGGTCGAGGGCGCGGCGCTGATCGCCATCGTCGTCGCGCTGCTCTTCCTCTTCGTCCTATGACCGGCGCGTTGTTCGAGACCGGCACCCGCCTTTCCGCGGCGGTTGCCGAGGCCCTGCCGAGCGGAGCTCCGGCGGAGGAGGGGGGCTGGGGCCGCCTCTTCTCGGTGGAGTGGGGCCTCTCGGTATGGACCCTTCTCACATTCGGAACGCTCCTCGCGTTGCTGGCCAGGTACGCGTGGAAGCCGCTCATGGCGGCCCTTGACGCGCGGGAGCGGAGCATCCAGAGCGACATCGACGAGGCCGGGCGGCAGCGCGACGAGGCGGAGGCGCTCCTCGCCGAGCACCGGGAGCAACTGGCCGAGGGCCGCCGCCGCGCCCAGGCGCTCATCGCCGAGAGCCGCGAGGCGGCCGAGGAGCTGCGCCGACAGCTCGAGGAGAAGGCCCGCGAGGAGGGCCGGGCGATCATCGCCAGCGCTCGCCGGGAGATCGAACGCGAGCGGGATGCGGCGATCGCCCAGTTGCGCCGCGAGGCGGTAGATGTGGCGATGGCGGCTGCCTCCAGGCTGCTGGAGGAGCGGATCGACGGCGAACGGGACCGCCGCTTGGTGATGGACTACATCGACGAGCTCTCTCTCTCTGGCGAAGGCGGCGCGTGGCAGTGAGGGACGAAACCGTAGCGCGTAGCTACGCCGAGACGCTCTTCGAACTGGCAGGGCGCCACGATGGGGTCGAGGCCTTCGGGGCTGGCTGGGAGTTGGTGGTCGCGCTGATGGACGACCCTCTGACGCGCGAGTTCCTTGTGACTCCGCGCGTCGCCACGGCCGAGAAAACGGCGGCGCTGGGACGGTCGCTTGAAGGTTTTGTGCCGCCAATGCTGCTGCGCTTTCTGCAGGTTGTGGTGGAAAAGCGGCGGCAGCGGCTGATCCCCGCTATAGCCTCGGCCTATGTGGAGATGCTGGAGCACCACCTGGGGCGCCGTCGGATGGACATCACCGTGTCGAGGCCCCTATCGGCCGTCGACCGGGAGGACCTGGAGGCGCAGCTTTCGTCGGCGACGGCGGCGGAGGTCGTCCCTCGCATCGCGGTGCGGCCGGAAATCATCGGGGGCATCGTGATCCGAGAGGGCGACACCCTGTACGACGGGTCTGTGAAGCGACGGCTCGACGCCATGAGGCGAAGGCTCATGGACGCCGAGCTTCGAACTTAGCGAGATATACGGGGAGAAGAGGCACATGTCCGATTCAGGGCTCCGGGCGAGCGAGCTCAAGAGCGTACTCCTGGCCGAGATCGAGAGCTTCGGGGAGGCTCTCCATTCGGAAGAGGTGGGCGAGGTTCTCGAGGTCAAGGACGGCGTTGCCCGTATCTACGGCCTTTCCAAGGCGATGGCGAGCGAGATGCTCGAGATCTCGTCCGGCGAGAGCGGGGAACGGGTTGCCGCCCTCGCGCTCAACCTGGAGGAGGACAACATCGGCGCGGTCGTGATGGGCGACTGGGAGGGGCTGCGCGAAGGCGATCAGGTGCGCCGCATGGGCCGCGTGCTCGACATCCCCGTGGGCGACGGCTACCTGGGGCGAGTGGTGAACGCGCTGGGCGCCCCCATCGACGGCGGAGCCGCGATCGAGACTTCGGCTAGGCGCCAGATCGACGTGGTGGCCCCGGGGATCGTAAAGCGGCAGCCGGTGAAGGAGCCGCTCCAGACCGGAATCAAGGCGATCGACGCGATGATCCCGATCGGGCGGGGGCAACGCGAGCTAATTGTCGGGGACCGCCAGACCGGCAAGACCGCCATCGCGATCGATGCGATCCTCAACCAGCGGGACACCGGAGTCCTCTGCATCTACTGTGCCGTCGGCCAGCGTGCCGGGATGGTCGCGGGCGTCGTGGAGACCTTCCGCGAGCACGGTGCCTTGGACTACACCGTCGTCCTCGCGGCGAACGCCTCCGACCCCGCTCCAATGCAGTACATCGCGCCGTACGCGGCTACCGCCCTCGCCGAGCACTTCATGTGGGACGGCAAGCATGCGCTCGTCGTCTACGACGACCTCTCCAAGCAGGCGCAGGCGTACAGGCAGCTCTCGCTGGTGCTGCGCCGTCCGCCCGGGCGGGAAGCCTATCCCGGCGATGTCTTCTACCTGCACTCCAGGCTGCTCGAGCGGGCCGCCAAGCTCTCCGACGAGCTCGGGGGCGGCTCGCTCACCGCGCTTCCGATCATAGAGACGCAGGCTGGCGACGTCTCCGCCTACATCCCCACCAATGTGATCTCGATCACCGACGGCCAGATCTACCTGGAGCCCGACCTCTTCAACTCGGGCGTGCGCCCGGCGGTCAACGTCGGAATTTCCGTGTCGCGCGTCGGCGGTGCAGCCCAGGTTAAGGCGATGAAGTCCGTGGCTGGGCGCCTCAGGCTGGACCTGGCCCAGTTCCGCGCCATGGAGACCTTCGCGCAGTTCGCATCGGACCTCGATGCGGCCACCCAGCAGCAGTTGGCGCGCGGCCAGCGCACGGTCGAGATCCTCAAGCAGCCGCAGTACAAGCCAGTTCCGGTCGAGCGCCAGATCGTGGCGATCTACGCTGTCACGAACGGCTACCTGGACGACTTCGCGGTCGCCGATGTGCGCCGTTGGGAGATGGGGTTCATGGACTTCGTCGGCGACCGCTACGACGATGTGCTGATAGGACTTCGCCAGGAGGGCCGGCTGACCGACGACATCGAAGGGCGCCTCGGCGAGTGCATCGAAGAGTACAACCGGATCTTCACGGCCGAGTCGGAGCAGACGGCCCAAGGGGCGGCGTAGCGTGGCCGGAGCAGGCGCCCGGGAGGTCATGCGGCGGATCAAGTCGGTCAGGAACACCCGCAAGATCACCCGCACCATGGAGCTGGTGGCAACCTCCAAGCTCAAACGGGCTATCGATCGCATGCAAGCGGCCCGCCCCTACAGCGACGCCCTCGCCGATCTGATGCAGAGTTTCCACGCGCCGTGGCTGGAGAGGGAGCATCCCCTGCTCAGACAGCCTAGCGAAACCAAGCGTGCGGCCGTGCTGCTCCTGACCGCCAACCGGGGTTTCTGCGGGGCCTTCAACGCCAACCTAATCCGCGAGGCGCGTTCGATGCTCGATGCCCTGGCCGACCAGGGCGCGGCCACGGAGCTGCACATCGCCGGGAAGAAGGGCCTCTCGTACTTCCGCTTCCGCGGCGTCCAGATCGCGTCGGCGACTACCGGAATTGGCGACGCTCCCACCCCCGAGGACGCCGAGGGGCTGGTGGCACCGCTGCGGTGCGCCTTCGAGGCGGGGGAGCTCGACGCCGTCCACATGGTGAGCTCCGAATTCCGCTCGGCTATGTCAACCCCGCCGCGCACAACTAGGATGCTCCCCTTGGAGCCCGCCGCGGGTGCCCCCTCGCTCGACGCCTACATCGTCTCGCCGCCGCCCGAGGAGCTGGTCGGCCGGGTCCTCCCCAGCTACCTCCGCATGGCGGTGTACCGGGCGCTGGTGGAGAACGCCGCCGGGGAGCAGGGCGCGCGCCGGGCCGCGATGAAGAGCGCGACCGACAATGCAGGCGAGATCCTCGAGAATCTGACCCGCACCTACAACCGGGCCCGGCAAGGTCAGATTACCCAGGAGATCGCCGAGATCGTGGGCGGTGCCGCAGCTCTGGAGTAGCGGCTAATGGTCGATAAATTGTAATCGCGAGCTTACATAATGACAACTATGATTGACATATTTACTCATGGAGAGCGCAGTGAGCATGGCTGACGAGAAGAGCGCTGGCCGAGTCGTCCAGGTGATCGGACCGGTTCTGGACGTGGAGTTCCACCCCGACCACCTGCCCGAGATCTTCAACGCGCTTCGCATCTCCACCGAGAGCGAGGGTGGGGGCAAGATCGAGGTCGTGGCCGAGGTCCAGCAGCACATCGGGCGCTCGCAGGTGCGAGCTGTCTCGATGAGCTCCACCGACGGGGTGCGCCGGAACATGGAGGTCGTGGACACCGGCCGCTCGATCGCGGTCCCGGTAGGGGAGGCCGCGCTCGGACGGATCCTCAACGTCCTCGGGGAGCCGGTCGACGAGCAGGGGCCGGTCGCGGGCGGGGCCGACGTCGAGCGGTGGCCGATCCACCGTCCGGCGCCGAGCTTCGACGACCTGGAGCCCAAGACCGAGATCTTCGAGACGGGAATCAAGGTCGTGGACCTGCTGGCACCGTACGTGAAGGGGGGCAAGACGGGCCTCTTCGGGGGGGCCGGCGTCGGCAAGACCGTCATCATCATGGAGCTGATCAACAACATCGCCATGGAACACGGCGGTCGCTCGGTCTTCTCCGGGGTCGGCGAGCGGACGCGCGAGGGCAACGACCTCTGGCTCGAGATGAAGGAGTCCGGCGTCCTGGAGTCAACGGCGCTGGTCTACGGCCAGATGAACGAGCCGCCGGGCGCGCGGCTGCGCGTGGGACTCTCCGGCCTCACGATCGCCGAGTACTTCCGCGATGTGCAGAAGCAGGACGTGCTCCTCTTCATCGACAACATCTTTCGCTTCACGCAGGCTGGCTCCGAGGTCTCGGCGCTGCTGGGCCGCATGCCGTCGGCGGTCGGGTACCAGCCGACGCTCGGCACCGAGATGGGGGAGCTCCAGGAGCGCATCACCTCGACGCGCGAGGGGTCGATCACCTCGGTGCAGGCTATCTACGTACCGGCGGACGACCTCACCGATCCGGCGCCCGCAGCGGCCTTCGCCCACCTCGACGCCACCACGGTCCTCTCTCGATCCATAGCCGAGAAGGGGATCTACCCGGCCGTCGATCCCCTCGACTCGTCGTCGCGCATCCTGGATCCACAGTTCCTGGGCGATCGGCACTATCAGGTGGCTGGGCGCGTCAAGGAGATCCTGCAGCGCTACAAGGACCTGCAAGACATCATCGCCATCCTGGGAATGGACGAGCTCAGCGAGGAGGACAAGATCATAGTCGGGCGGGCGCGCCGCATCGAGCGCTTTCTCTCGCAGCCCTTCTTCGTTGCGACCGCCTTCACCAACATCCCCGGCTGCTACGTGCGCCTCGAAGAGATGATCGAGTCCTTCGAGCGGGTCGCCTCCGGTGAGTTCGACCACCTGCCCGAACAGGCCTTCTACATGAAGGGAGGGATCGAGCAGGTCGTCGAGGCCGCCCGCGAGATGGGCGTCGAGGCCTGACCGGTGCGGCAGCCGATGAAGAGCGTGCTCGCGCACCGCAATGGCGACGGTTGACCGCATGGCGACGGAGACCAGGTTGATGCGGCTCAGGGTGTTGACGCCCGAAGCGGTGGTATTTGATGGGACCGCGAAGTCGCTCGTGGCACCGGCCTCGGACGGATGGGTGGGGGTGCTGCCGGGGCATGCGCCGCTCCTGACGCTGATCGGCGAGGGGCCGCTGACGGTCGAGTCGGAGTCGGGCGACAGACGCCAGCACCACATTGCAGGCGGCGTGATGAAGGTGGAATCCAACGAGGTGACGTTACTCGCGGACCGGGTCGAGAGCGGGTAGCGGGGCGCGGCCCGGACGGATGAAGCTAGATCTGCACGTGCACTCGACGGCCTCGGACGGCACTGTCTCGCCCGAGGGCGTCGTAGAGCGTGCGATTGCCGGCCGGCTGGATGTGCTGGCGCTCGCCGACCACGACACCGTCAGGGGCGTGGGGCCAGCCATGGCGGCGGCCAGCGGGCGACCGCTCCAGATCATTCCGGCGGTGGAGATGAGCAGCACCTTCGCGGGCGGGGATATCCACATCCTGGGCTACTTCGTCGATCCGGAGGCCGAGGTGTTCGCGCGCCACTCCCGCCGTAGCTACGAGCGCCGCGACGCACGCATGCTGAAGATGACGGGCAGGCTCCGGGAACTCGGCATCTCGGTTTCGCGCGAGCAGCTCGACGCCCAGCGCGGCTCGTCCGCCGTGGCCTACTCGCGTCCTCACCTCGCCCGTGCGTTGATCGAGGCTGGCCACGCGGCCAGCATCAGGGATGCCTTTGCGCGCCTCATCGGAAACAACTGCCCGGCGTACCTTCCAACCGACGTCGCGACCCCGGAGGAGGTCACGCGCACGGTCAGCGAGGCGGGTGGGATCCCCGTCTGGGCGCATCCGCCCGCCGAGCGCTTTCGCGAATTGCTCCCACGACTCCTGGACGCCGGCCTGCGGGGGTTGGAGATCTACCGGGCCACGCGCACCTACATGAGCGTCGCCGAGCTCGAAGCTGTGGCGCGGAGCGAAGGGCTGTTGGTGACCGGTGGCTCCGACTGGCACGGCCCCGGTGGCGGCACGGAGCTGGGCGACTTCTACGTGACGGGCGACGAGGTGCCCGACTTCCTGGCGGCCGGGGGAATGTAGGGGGAGCGAACCCGGAGGGGGAACCCTGCCCGCCTTCGTCGAAGGCCATTGACTTCCGGGCCAAACCCCATAGCTTCCAGGCCTGTCCGCCGTGCGTCCCGCTACTCTACCGCGCAGACTGCGGTGGTGCCGGGTCGGCTGGGCTCCGGGGTGGCTGTGCGCACCCGATGGTGCCTGTGCTCCGGCGGGCGACATGCTGATTGACAACTGAGGTAGGTAGAAGAGTAGGTGCCTTAGGTCGCTCCGGCCGACCTCGAGGCGGTTCGCCCCGTGGGGTGGCTGCCTCGTCGTGTCGGTGGAGCGTACGTGTTGGAAGGCAGAACGGTGAAGTGCCAGTTCCGAAACGACGAGCCGGGCGCGGCGTGACCAGAGAGGGTCGCGTTGGGCCGGGCCAGAGGAATAGGGGCTGGTCAAGCGAACAAGTGCACATGGTGGATGCCTTGGCACAGACCGGCGACGAAGGACGTGGCAAGCTGCGAAAAGCCTCGGGGAGCTGCAAGCAAGCTTGGATCCGAGGATATCCGAATGGGGGAACCCGGCGGGAGCAATCCCGTCACCCCGCAAGGGGAGCCAACCCAGGGAACTGAAACATCTAAGTACCTGGAGGAACAGAAATCAATCGAGATTCCCGGAGTAGCGGCGAGCGAAAAGGGAAGAGCCCAAACCCGGGCGAGGTGACTCGCCTGGGGGTTGTGGGGCTGCATCACGCAGGCAGACCGAAGCATAGCGGAGCGGTACTGGAACGTACGACCATAGAGGGTGAGAGTCCCGTACGCGAAATGCAAGTAGGCGAGCCGATGCGGACCCCGAGTAGGCCGGGACACGTGAAATCCTGGCTGAAACTGGGAGGACCATCTTCCAAGGCTAAATACGAGTCTGTGACCGATAGTGAAGAGTACCGTGAGGGAAAGGTGAAAAGAACG
>JAGWBP010000044.1:0-2362 GCA_021295835.1 Gemmatimonadota bacterium
ATCAACACCACGTCGTCAAGCGCCGCACCTTCGCCGATGCCGCCAGCCAGTCGGAACGGCAGCCAGCCGTCCACGTTGTGGCCCGCCCACTCGAACCGCCCCGGCAGCATGTGGTCCCGCGCCCGTTTCAGAGCCTCCACGATGCGGGGCCAGTCCCTCCCCCGATGCCAACCGTTGGGGTAGATGTGGTCCCGAAGCTGGCGCACCTTCACCGCGATAGTCACCCGTGCGGATCGGCTACTGTGGGGAGTCCAGAGCGCCGAGCGAACGAACAGCCGTTGGTCCAACGGAGCGCCCCGGCCTTTCGCCATGATGGGGCCGCCCCGCACGTCGGACACCTCCAGCAGCAACACCCGGGGTCCGTCCGGGCCAGGGAGTAGCGGTAGCTGGCCGTCCATAGGTTCCCGCCCCTCGACCAGGCCGCCGAAGGCCAGCCGTCCGGCCGTGCGCTCCGGAGCCTCCCGGATGGACTGGACCACGGGTAGCAGGGGGTCGGGCCGTGTCTCGGCGCGCACCACGGGGGGCAGCCGTTCGACGGCGGCCGCCAACAGGGAACGCGCGGTTGTCGATTCCGGGGCCTCGGGGAGGCTGGCCAGCGCGTCGATCAGCCGCCCCGCCGCGAAGGTGCGCAGGGCCTCCAAGCTATCCGGGTCCAGTCGCACACGCTCCGCCAGCATGGTCCGGCACTCCGGCGATAGTTGCCACAGGCAGTCCCGCGCCGTGGACGCCCGCCATGCCGGATCGTCCGTCTCCGTTCTGCCCGCCCACGGGTCCGGCCATTCGGTCAAGCGTTCACCCAGCCAGGGGAGCGCGGCCAGGCGCTCCGCCATGGCCACGGGGTCCGCGTCGGCCGCCGCCCGGGCCGCTTCGTTCGCCGTCCGGGCCTCCGCCAGTGTCCGGGGGGTCACGCGACCACCCCGGGCGCTACCAGGCCGGGGCCGCCGTTCGCCTTGCTGTGGGTCTTCGGCGCGTCCGGTCCGCTTGCCCACTCCCGCCGTAGGGCCGCCACGCGGTCACGCGACAGCAAGGGGTTTCCGTCGGGGTCCGTCCGGAGTCCGCGCCACTTGTCGCCGTCCCAGCGTGGGGCCAGCCGGGCGCCCCAGCCGGACGGCCCGTAGTTGCTCTTCTCGGCGACGATCAGGCGCTTGTCATCGGGGCCGGCGCCCGACAGGTGGAGCACCGCCCGCGCGCCGTCGAACCATTGGGAGCTCCCGGCGACCATGCCGGGGCCGGGGCCGTATCCCGCCCGCGATCTCGTTGCGCGCGCCCTTGGTGTCGTGGGCCAGGATCAGGACTCCCGCGCCGATCCGGTCCGCTTCGCCCGTCAGGCCCGCCAGGAACGCCCGGACGCCCGCGCCGTCCGATGGGTTCACCGCCGCCGCCACGCTGGCGGGGTCTACCACGATCAGCGCGGGGCCGAAGTCGGCCACCGCTTCCCACCATCGGGGCCACCATGCGGACGGGCCGGACGTGCGCCCGGCCGGGTCGGCCTCCCACAGCGGGGCCGGGCTGGGCGCCGTCCGGACGTGCGCCCATTCGCCACGCGCCCCGTATCAGGCCATCCGGTGCGCCAGCCGCGCCGGCGAATCCTCATAGCTCAGCATGGCCACCTTCCCCCGGGCGACGTGCAGCCCGCAAGCCTCCCCGCCGTTGCCCGCCGCATGGGCCAGCGCGATCGCGATCGTGGACTTCCCGCCTTGGCCGGGTCCGGCCAGGATCGCCACTTCACCCGCGCCGATCAGCGCGCCCCGGCCAGGGTCGCCGCCCGCCCGCCACAGCACGGGCCGGGGCAGCGCCGCGCCGAAGGCCGGGTCCGCCAGCACGGGCGGGCCGGGGTCCAGCCCGGCCAGTTCCTCGATAGTGGCGGCAGCCTCGATCCGGTCCGCGCGCGCCGCATACCTCGCCCGCCGCGCCCGCGACCGCAGCCTAGCCACGGTCAGACTGGACCGGGCCGCGATCAGCCACCACGGGCTAGACACCCCGACCCGCCACGAAGGGGTCAGGCGCGCCGTCCGGGGACTCCGGAACCTCGCGGCCGATGCGGGCCGCCACGTGGAACGCCAGGCCGTCGGACTCACCGCCGATTGTCTCGCCACGATCCGGGCCACCGCGCACCTCCCCCGCACGGGTCCCACGGGCCGGACGGAATCGACGGCAGCCGCCCAGCGCCGGGGGGCCGTGGACGTGGCGCTTGCCGCCACCATGCGCGATGCCATGCTCCGCCGCTCCGAAGCCGCCGACCTCCGATGGGCCGCCGTGGACTTCCGGCCGGACCGGACAGCACGGGTCACGATCCTCCGCTCCAAGACGGACGCAGCACCCCAGGTGCAGTACATCGGCCGGGCCGCCACCGCAGCGCTCC
>JAGWBP010000044.1:2550-12317 GCA_021295835.1 Gemmatimonadota bacterium
GTCCGTCCGGATGCCCGCCCGCTACAGCGCCGCCGAACGTGCGGGCCGGGGCGCCGTCGCCCGCTACTACCAGGCGCCGACGTAGGGGGCGGGTCGCCGTCGCCCTATGGAGCCCGTTCCGCCCGGAATCGCCCGGCCTTGCCCCGATCCCGCCCGATCCAGCCCGTACAACCAATAGGTTGCGGCCATTGCTTGTAACCCTTCAACACGGGCCGCCAATGCTTGTAAACCCTTCAATACGGGTTGTAATGCTTGTAACCCTTGTAACCCTTCAATATCCCCGGTGGGCGGGAGTTATTGCGGGGAAGACAAAGCGGCGCCCTCTCCTGCGGGGTCCGTGCCGGTTCGCGCGACCCTCCCCCCCCGTAGGGGGGTGCCAACCTGCTAACGGCGTCGACCCGATCGAACAGGAGCTGCCCGGCGGCGTCAGCCGGTGGAGCCGCAAGGGCGAGGCCGCCGGACGCGAGGGAGGTCCGTGAAGTGGCTCTCATCACCCGCGCGAAGACTCGCAAGCCCGCATGAACACCGGCATGACCTCCTCCCCGTCGAACAGACGACGGATTTCGGCGCAGTGTCCAAGGAACGTCTTCCTCGGGACGCGCGTGTAGGACCAGCAACTGATTTCGTGGCGATCAGCGGCTTCCTCGGCCCTTGCCAAGCTCCTAATGGCGTCGTCAGCGCGTCCGCCGAACCATCCGGCCACGGCAACTGATTGAAGAGCATTGGCGTCGCCGCGCATCCACGCCTTGTCGGCATCCGCGTCAATACGCTCCAGCACCCTGCGGAAACCGTCTCCGGAAGGAACTCCCGTGATCGCCCAATCCGCCATGGCCGCGTTGAAAGCTATGGGCACGCTAATGGGATGACCGGAATCCGCCATTGCATCCTCAAAGAACGCGGCAGCGCGGTCAACGTCCCCAACGGCCATGCGGGCAAACGCGAGTCGCCAGCTCCAGTGGTCCCTCTCGCGGGCACCGGCATCGTCGGCTGCAATCAGCTCCTCGAGGATCGCTATGGCCGCTCGATACTCACTCACCGACCGGTCCAGTCGAAACGCGACCGGCGCACGCGTCGAGGATGGAGCACCGGCTATGACCGGGCTGTCCGCAACTATGCCGCCGACATCTTCGCCCCCAAGCAGCTGAAGGAGGTCGAGCGCCGCAAGCACGAGCGCACGCGGTGTTTCCCCGTTTGGCTCGGCGGGACCATCGAAGAAGGATCTCAGTGCCTGCAGCGCACCCTCCAGGTCACCGGTCAACTGTCGGCCGCGAGCCAGGCTATAGAGCTGCGGAAGGGTCAATTGACCGATCCGAGATGCCTTGTCCAGCATCCGAGCCGCTTCGAGGAGGTCGCCCTCGCGTTCATAGGCCTCGGCCACCATCGCGAGCACCTCGGAGTCATCCCCATAGCGTTTCCCGACGCGGCCGAGGTAGTCGGTATGCCCTCCACGGGCCGGAAGGTGCTGGTACCGGAGGCCCTCGAGCACCCCGTCACGGTCGCCGACGTTTCTGGCCCGAATCCTCCGCGTGAGCGCCAGGTACGATTTCGCAAGCCTCGTCCCCCGGCGTTCCATGGTGTAGATAGGCTGCGTGAGTAGGTCCATGCTGGAGTAGTGCCTGATCTCCGTGAGCCTGTCGTGGCGGGGGATGCCGAGCCGGCCCACAAAGACCCTCCTCCTCCGCGCCAGATGACCGTGCTCATCGTCGGCGTCGGGTATCCCGGCCATCACTAAGTGCTGCTCGATGTCGTCGGTCCGCCTGGGTGTCGGGACTTCGGCGCGAATGGCATCGGCCATCTGCGCCGTGCCGCCAAGGCTCTGGTCGTCGGGGCGGAAGAGCGAGACAACGGCGTCCGGCAGATGCCGCGTGCAGATTCCCCCGACATCGGTGAACCCGGTGCGCGAATCGAGCAGGACGTAGTCGAAGCCGGCGGCCTGCCACTGGGCCCTGACGTCCTCGAACATGACGTAGCCGTCGCGAGCAGCGTAGAGAAGACCCCAGTCGATGGCGTTGAGCCGCTGTCCGTAGGTGCCGTCGACCGCTCCCGCCGACATCACGGCAAGGTGGCCCCGGCAGCCTTTCGGGGTGGCATCGACGATGTAGTCGCTGACGGGCGGCACCCGCATGGTCTCGAGGTAGCGGGTGACGAACTCGACCACTCCCGGATCCGTCGGACCTCGACCGACCCGGTCGGTCTCGTCGTCGTTCGCGCCTTGCCTCCATCGGTCCGGGCGGATCGCTGGAGCTTCCAAATCGAAGTCCACCACTAGGACGCGCTGGCCCGAGTTCGCGATCTCGTAGGCCACGTTCAGGAGGGCCAGGGTGCGGCCGACGCCTCCCTTGAAGGAGTAGAAGGTGACGACGTACATCAGGCCGCCACAGGCTGCAGGGTGAAGTGTGCGCCGGAGTCGCGTAGCTGCGCTTCAAGGTCCTGCGGCAATTCGCCCGGCTCCGCGTGGACCGGCTTGGGGCTCGCGAGTGACTTCGCCCGCAGGAAGATGGCCGGATCGTGAAGCAGTCTCAGGTAGCGGTCGTTGCCAACGTTCTGGACGATCTCGTGCGTCTCCCAACGGGCAATCGACGACTCGCCCAGCCCGGTAATCCTAGCCAGCTCCGCTCGCGAGAGATCATACTTCGCCCGCAGATCCCGAATCTCCGTTGGCGTGAGAACGCCCAGGTGTCGGCAGACCTCGTCGTGGCGGATGTCTTCGGCTTGGTCGTCCGTGTAGGGTCCGCAGGAGGAGCAGGTCTGGACCGGAATGTCTACGACCAGTTCGACGCCGTCGTCGCCCGCGCCGTAGATGAACGGGTCCCGAACGAGTTCGGTCCTGAGGCCCGGGGTCCCGCACATATCACAGGTGCCGGGTCCGTCGAGCTCGTGGAGGATGGTGGGGGGGGATGCGACTCTAGGCATGGTGGTCAGTTGCTGTCGTACCCCGACATGCTCTTCGGGCCAGTTCGCTCCTTCCACTGATTTCATGACGACAACTGCTCATATGACATGCTCCCTGCTCCCAATTGTATCCATCATTGATCAAGAAGTAGTTCAAGGTAGTCATTTGGTGTCTTCGAATCAAGTCTCGCCGACCCCCACCCTATGTGCCACCCCCATGGAGCGCAAAGGAGATCGCCGCCTTGCTTGGCCTGTCCAGTGCCCTCGCGCACCGACACAGGGGGTGATTCCGAGACGCGCGGCAGGGCCGCCGCACGGGGTGGGGTGGATTCGCAGGAGGGCGAGAGGGCGTTCTTGGGTAATCCCCCCCTTCAGTACCACCGTTTTTCTTGGGCGGCATCAGGTGGGAATCAAGAGCCCGACCCCGTGGACCCGCTGCGCACGATCAGCTCGGAGCCCTGCAGCGAGTCCGCCGCCTCGGGGAGGAAGGAGAGTACGGCGTGCGCGACCTCGCCCGGCGAAACGAAGCGCCCGCTCGGCTGCATCTCCTCGAGGCCCTGCCGCACCGCCGCCGCGTCGCGCCCGGTAGCTTCTGCGATGCGCCCGATGTTGCGCGTCGTCATCGGCGTGTCCACATACCCGGGGCAGACGGAGTTGACGGTCACCCCCGTGCCCGCGAGCTCGTCGGCCAGGCAGCGCGTCATCCCGAGGAGGGCGTGCTTGGAGGCCGCATAGGACGAAATGTAGCGAGCGCCCTTCAGCCCGACGACCGACGCCACATTCACGATTCGCCCCCACCCTCGTTCCAGCATCGCCGGGAGCAGCGCCTGCGTGACGAGGAGCGGGCCGGTGGCGTTGACTCGGTGCATCGCCTCCCAGTCGCCAACCTTCACCCGGAGTGCCGACCCCGAGATGCCGGCGTTGTTGACGAGGATGTCGACGGCGCCCAGTAGCTCCCGCGCCCGGTCGGCCATCTTCGCCACCGACTCCTGGTCGCTCACGTCGCACGACACCGCGTGGGCCCTTGCGCCCGCAGCCCCGAGGCGCTCGGCCACCACCTCGATCTCGTCCGTCGACCGCGCCGCGACGACGACCTTAGCACCTGCGCCCACTAGCGCGTGGGCCACCGCGCTACCGATCCCCCGTCCTCCTCCGGTGACCACCGCCCCCCTGCCCGCAAGCCAATCGCCACCGCGCGTCCGGCCCGCCCCATCGACCGTCGGTTCGCCTGTCATTCGCCGCCTTTCGGCTCCGGGATAGCCGCGCGCGCAACGTCGAGGAGCACCCCGTTCTTCACCCCTACGCCGGGCACGACGATACGGTCCACCCCCGCCAGACGGGCAAAGTGCCGGTAGACGAGCGCCGCAGGCAGGATAACGTCCGCGCGGTTGGGCTGCAGGCCGAGCACCGAGGTGCGCTCGGCAACCGTGAGTCCAGAGAGGAGCCGGATCACCGCCTCGAGGTCGCGGATCGGAAGGCTCGCCACCTCGCGCCCGCTCGTTCGGCCGAGCGCCAGGCGCGCAATCTCCTCGATGTTGCCGCCCGTGGCCGCGAAGACGGCGGGGCCTGCGACCCCCACGTACGGAGGAATCGTCAGGGGGCCCAGCTCCCCCTGCACCCAGGCGAGGAGCGATCGATGGCAGCCGCCCGCCTTCGCCAGCGTCTCGACGAGCCGCACGGTCCCCACCCGGTACGACTCGCTCCACAGGATCCCCGCCTCGTTGACTATCGAGACCTCGACACTTCCGCCCCCGAGATCCACCAGCACCCACCTCCCGCGCGAGAGGTCGACGCGGCTGCGAACGGCCAGGTGCACGAGCCGCGCCTCCTCGCGACCGCTGATCGGCTCCAGCACGATGTCAGATTCCTCTAGGATTCTGTCCAGGAAAGCCTGACGATTGGTCGCTTCCCGGGTGGCGCTAGTCCCCACGGCCCGATAACGCTCCACACCGAATGCGTCGATCTTCTGCCGAAAGCCCCGAAACGCCTTCGCCGCAAGCTCGACGGTGGCGTCGTCGAGCCGTCCGGTGGTGAAGACGCCGTGTCCCAGGCGGACAGCTTTCCTGATCTTCCCGACGACCGAGTAGCGCGACCCGCCGAGCAGGTCGGCGGCCACGAAGCGGATGGCGTTGGATCCGGCGTCGATCGCGGCCACCCGCGTCCGCCGAACGGGCGACTTGAGACTGGAGCATCCGCTCCTCGGGCGGACGTGCGAGTGAAGCGGTCCAGAGGGGATGCAGCTCCGCTCGACTGCCCTGGAAGGCTTGTCCACGGGCTGCTATCTCATGTACGGGATCGGCGCGTCGCGCCTGGGCCAGTTGCGGCGCACGTACCAGATCAACGCGGGCGCGGCGATGCCGACGAGCAGGAGTGCCTCCGGCACACTCCCCCGAATCTGCTCCACCTCGAGCGTGCCCTCCAGTTCGGCGAACTCGCCCATTACCGTCGCGATCAGGTTGTTGCCGACGTGCAGCACGATCGGTACGAGGAGGGTGCCGGTGCGCAGGTAGAGAAGGGCCGCCACGAGCCCTAGAGCGAAGACCCCGACCGGGTTTGCGTGCAGGCAGGCGAAGATCGCCGAGGATGCGAGCACGCCGGTGCGAATGCCCCACTTCGCCCCCCATCGATTCACCAGGACGCCGCGGAAGAGGAGCTCCTCGACCACCGGAGCCAGGAGGACGATCTCGAGGTGCCATAGGGTCTGGTGCAATGGCGATGCGCCAGACGGGATCTCGGCGGCGGCGAGCGATTCGGTCAGCCAGTCGAGGAGGCCGGGGGCGATATAGCTGAGCGCCGACGCCGAGAGGTACCACGATCCCATCGAGAAGACGAGGCCAACCGCCAGCAGTCCCGCCGTGGCGAGCCAACTGACGGGGCTGGGAGGCTGACCTCCCAGGAGACGCGCAGGCGCCACCCCGGCGCGGCGGCAGGCGATCCAGATCCAAATTGCAATCGCCGCGTAGGCGACCAGCAGCCGGAAAACCTCCATCGCCAGGGGGGCGTCCAGCTCCGCGAGCCCGAGCTGGTCCGCCACCAGGAGCAGGAGGTAGAGGGCCGCGCCCACGACGACTGCGACCGGGAGCAGGGTGCGCGTTCGGATGTGGGCGAAGGGACCCGGCCCGCTCTCCTCGACTACGCCAGCCGCATCAGCAGCGTGCTCAGGTGCCTCCGATTCGTTCACTGGCCCCCGTCGCCCCTCCAAGCTCCCCCATAGTGGATCGCGTTGAAGAGGAGCGGGAAGGTCCCGTGCGACTGGGCGCGGAAGGTGATCCTGGGTCCGAAGAGGAAGAGCTTCCCGGCACCGACATCGGCCTCGATCATGCTCGTGCCGCCCTCGAGTCGATGCTGGCCCCACGCCCAACCGCTCACCAGGGGCTCGGGCGAATCGTACCATGCCAGCCGCCGGACCTCCGTCGCGCCTTCGCCGATCCGAAAGACCGGAGTGTGACTGTGCAGCGCGTGCAGGCGCTCGCCCAGCCCGTGGGTCGCCGGAGATCCGTGCTCGATCCGAAGAGTGTGGATCGACCCGGGCGTGAAGTACTCCTCGCGGCTCGGCGGTTCCCCCTCCTCGTCCGCCAGGTGGCTCGAGAGGGGCAGGCCGAGCTCGGTGCCCAGCGCCGTGGACGACCCTATCGCCACTACCGTGCCGCCCCCTTCCAGGAAGGCGCGGAGAGCCGGCACGCTAGCCTCGCGGGAGAGCGAGCCGACCCGGGCGGCAAGCGAGTCGGGGAGGGTGGCCAGGAGCTCGTCGTCCACACCCTGCCAGTAGCGGGAGGAGCGCCCTCCGTCGTCGTCCAGGGCACCGTCGGGCAGCACTATCGCGTCAAAGCGCTCGTTCAGCGAGCCTGCGTCGATCTCGGGCGGGTACACGACCTCGAAGTCGAACTCGAAGTCCTCCAGGATGTGGCGGGTCCAACCCGACGCCATCGAGCCTCCGTATCGGTCCCAGAGGCCGACCCTGGGCGGCTTCAGCTCCAGCGCGCTCGCGGGAGCGGCCGACAGAGCGTGGAAGGAGACGCCCAGCTCGGCGGACCACTCCTCGAGCTGCGACCGCGCCACCTCGCCCGTCGGGAAGAAGAACGCTCCCGGCGCGAGCGAGGCTTCGGGCGCGTGGAGGGAGTCCTCGACCCAGCGGACCGTCCCCCCGCTCGCCAGCACTCGGTTCACCACCCTGAACGCCGCATTGACGTGGTCGGTCGCGTACCCTGCGGGCGACTCGACGCCCGTCACTCGGCCCGGCAGGGGATCGGCCAGCCACCCGATCTCCTCGAAGGGCCCGTCGAATTCCTCCAGGATGCGGTCGAACTCGACGCCCATCTGGAGCGCCAGCGTCCACCCGGCGTTGTCGTACGGGGCGATCGGCGGCCCGCCGGGGTACTGGAAGTCGTTCGGGTACCGTTGCGGCTCGAACATGTCGAGCACATGCGGTCGAAAGGCCTGCCGGGTCGACACCACGTACGAGCCGACCGGGTATTCGGTCCCGCCGACACTGAAGTCCTCGGTGGCGCGGTGCACTGCGACGCCACCCTTTAGCAGCGCGTTCACGAAGCGGGTGGCGGTGGCGAAGTCCCGCTGGTCGGAGCGGAGCACGTACCCGCGCGGGTCCCTCCTGGCGGGGTCGCGCAGGTGCGACTCGAAGTCGTCCCGGTCTCCGCGCCCGCCCACCTCCTCGGCGGCACGGTCGATCCACCCCGGCAGCACGGTCCACGAATCGCGGCTACTCCGCTCGATCGAGTTGGCGCCCATGCGCCAGATGTTGAATAGCAGGTGCTCCCGGTTGCGCGACGCGTAGTCGAGCACGGCCATGTTGGCGGTCTGCGAGTACTCCACGGACTGCCGAAAGCGCCAGGGGCCCGGCTCGACGGGGAGCGGCAGGTCCCCGTGCATGATCTGGCGGGCGGGGACGAAGGGGACCTCGATCGGCGTCGGGTGCCCGATCGTCTCGGTCAGCAGTCCAATCATGTTCTTGAAGTAGGGCGTGGTGCGGAGTCCCCCATTCCACCAAGTCGAGTAGCTGGCGCCGCTCCGCATCGTGGTTCCGCCCTTCCCCTCGACGATCATCCTCTGGTGGATCGCCGAGCCCAACTGGTCTATCCCGGTAAGGACCAGCGGGTCCAGATTGTGGTTCGGCGGGTCCCGGAAGGGCGGAGCGAACATGACCGTCCCCCGCGGCGCCGTCTGGTGGTGGTTGAGTACGATCTGTGGGAACCACTCCCGGTACATGACCCGGTTCATGTTCTCGGTCTCGGCGAGAGCGGCCATGAAGAAGTCGCGGTTGTTGTCGTGTCCCGCGTACTTCTGGTACAGGACCGGCACGCCCCGCGTGGTGCGCTCCTCGGGGTCGTCGCTCCGCATGTACCAGTTGGCGAAGAGGTCGTGCCCGTCGGGATTGGCGTGGACCACGAGAAGGATGACGTCGTCCAGGATGCGGAGCACCTCCTCGCCGTCGCCACTCGCCATGTGCCAGAGGAGCTCGAGGAGCTGCTGTGCGGTGAGCACCTCGTTGGCGTGGAGCCCTCCGTCGATCCAGACAACCGCCCTGCCCTCGGCCGCCAGCTCCCGCGCCTCCGCCTCGCTCACCCCCGCGGCAAGCGCCAGTCGACGCGAAATCTGCCGATATCGCGCCAGGCGCGACTGGTTGGCAGGCGAGGTGACGATGGCCATCAACTGCTCGCGCCCCTCGGAGGTCGTGCCGATGGACTCGACGGATACGCGGTCGGACTGCTGGGCCAGCAGACGCCAGTAGTCGGCGAGGCCCCGGTAGTCGACGAGCTGGTAGTCGGCGCCGATCTCGTGGCCGAAGTGCTCCTCGGGGTCTGTGAGCAGTTGGGCGCGCGCTGGCTGCGCCGCGCACACAAGGCCTCCGAAGGCCAGTAGCGTCGCACGCGCCCGGCGGCGCCGACGTCTCCCAACTTCCACGTTGCAGGAGTTCCCCCCACGGGCCGACGGCAATCCACGTGCAATCCCGCGCAGGCGCCGAGAGCTGCGGGACGCCTCTCCACGGGCTGTTGGAAGCTTGGTCATGGCAATCCCTGGAAACCACCCTCCCCTTCGGGCTTGCCTGTCGTTGGACAGGACTCCGCGTTGCAGCCGGCGGCTCGCGGCTGTAGTTTACGGCGGGGTCGCCCCATGCGGAAGGGTGCCAGGGCTGGCGGTCCGCAGATAATCTCGCGCGAGCGCCGAGAGCGTTTGTCCACGGGCTGCTAGGGCGGCGGCTCCATTCAATGGCCGGTCACCGGCAGTTCACCTCAAAACCAGCTAGGCGCTTCTATGGCAAAGTACATGCTTCGCACCAACTACACGCAGGCCGGGGTCGGAGGACTGCTCGCGGAGGGCGGAACCGCGCGGGAGGCAGCTCTGCGCGAGACCGTCGAGAGCGTTGGCGGCACCCTCGAGGGATTCCACTATGCGCTCGGCGACTGCGATCTCTACCTGATCGTGGAGCTGCCGGACGGCGCGGCGGCCGCAGCGGCTCTGGCGCTGAACATCTCGGCTGCGGGCGGCCTCACGGTCTCCACCACGGCACTGATGAGCGCCGAGGATTTGGACATCGCCGCCCGCACCAAGGTCCGGTACCGGGCGCCAGGGGCATAGGGTGGACTCTACCTGACAGATTGTAGCGGTTATCTGTCACTATGCAGGCTGCGACATCCCGACTGGACTAACGGACTGGAGTCTACAGGTTTTCCAGTGACAGATTATAGGGGTTATCTGTCAAGGTGTCCCCACCTCACCTTGTCGGTCAGGCCGCGAGGGGCGCCAGCCTCCCGGCCATGTAGCTTGTCCCTACTCCGCAGACGGGAAGCTTGAAAGGGGAATCTCCACAGAGGCTTCACAGAAGTAGCCGACAAGGGATCCGGTGAACGGCCCGTCGT
>JAGWBP010000044.1:12537-13605 GCA_021295835.1 Gemmatimonadota bacterium
AAGCGGTAGAGGCCGCTATCGCCCAACTGTTCGGAAGTGACCGTCACCGTGTTCGTGGCCTCGCCGCCGAAAGGGCAGGTATAGGTGTGGGTCCCGTGTTTCGCCTCGTTCGCCATCTCGATCAGCCCAAACAGCACGGCCCGGGCCTCATCTTCGCCGAGGGGAGGAGGGAGGGGAGGAAGGTCGTCGCATATGCTGAAAGGCGGGCAGTCGCAGGCCGCCATCATCGCCACGCCCGCGGCGGCAGCCGCCAGGGCGATGTTTCTAGCTGTCTTCATTCTCGCCTCGTTCCCGCCCCGTCGCCCGTACCGCGCTCACGTCCACTCGACATGGCACCAACCGTGCCGGTAAAAAGTAGCAGGGGTCGGAGGAACCAGCAAGCACAGGCGTTGTCTCCCACTTTCCGGCGACCCGCTCCAGCCCCGCCCAGGCGGTCTTCTCGAACTCGTCCAGCACCTCGCGGATCTGCTCACGGGTGGGCCCGGTCCTCCGGCCCCCAGGCGATCACTCCCGCCGTGTACCTGTGCCTGAAGCCCAAGCCGTCCGCGACGGCCTGGCCTCCGGATCGCCCCACAGGACCTCCACCTGGTCACGGACCTCGCCGCTCGACCCCCGGTCGGCCAGCAGATAAGTCCGCCGACGTGGGCGAGCTCGGCCGGGAGCGCCACGTGGATCTCCCGGTACAGTCGCCCGTTTGCGCGCTCGTGGGCTTGACCTTACAATAGCCCGGCATTCACACCCCAATAAGGAGTCATGACATGAGTTCGCCCAGGGCTTTCCAACGGAGAGCGCTGATCCAACCCCATATGGCGAACGAAGGAGCTGACGCTTGGGTCTGACAGAGCGCGCGCGGGCATGGCCGGATAGTAGAGTGGCAATGATTGCGGGCTCACAGCTCCGACGGTGTCGATCGCCGAGTAGGAATCCGGCCACGACTACAGGATGGCCTCGGCCCGCGCTTGGTCTGGTATCTGTGCTTGTGTTGGCCCTGGCCCCGATGCCCGGCCACACTCAGGAAGTCGTGGAAATCGACGACCGCATCACCTGCCCCACTTGCGTGATCGAGGC
>JAGWBP010000003.1:0-1113 GCA_021295835.1 Gemmatimonadota bacterium
TCATGATCGCCGTCTGCGGACGGACGGGCTAGAAACTCCGCCTCCGTGGTGAACGGTCCCGGCACGGGCAGCACCCCCGCGGCGAAGAGCGAATCCTCGAACACGTCCGTAAGCTGGCCGTCGGTGTCCGAGACGAACATCCACGCATGGGTGTACGAATCGTCGAAGAGATACGGGCCAAGATCGCTTGCGGGGCCTTCCGTGTCAGCGGTGACCGCGACCATGTAGTACCCCGCATCGGCTCCGGGAACCGTCACGGTCCCCTCCCACGTGTCGCCCTCCACCATCGCCGGCAGCCGCCAGCTGGCCTCGGCCGGAACCGTGTCGCCTATGGGGTAGTACAACGGCTGTCCTTCCCCGGCATAGTCCATCGCCGCCTTCGTCGGAAGCCTGACAACCACCTCGCCGCTATTGATCACCTCCCGCGCCTCGCCAGTGATCGTCAGCGTTACGGAAGCGCTCGGCAGAAGCTCGCCGTCGGTAGAAATCTCGAGCGCCAGCCGGGGGCCGAACGGGTCAACGATCCCGGAGTCGCCGGCAGCCGCAAGCCAGCCGTCGCCCGCCAGCTCGCCGCCATCCGTCGCCCGCCCCGTGTCGGCGGGCGTGGCGGTGCCGGTCGGGGTCGGGTCCGCGCACACGGCCACCGCCACACACAGCACAAGACAGGCGCAAGTAGGGTTCGGCTCGGTCGCATCGTCAGGGCTCCCTTCCATGGTGGAGTGTCCGGCCCCGCACGTCAAGCCGGGCCGGTTCGCCAGAACATTCGGTAAGTGAGGGGAAACCCACACTACGTCCCCGCTTGTTCGCCGGGGAGCGCGGGCGGCAGACTGACCGCCCGGCCCCAACCGATACCGGCTCTTGTATTCGGCGGGCGGCCCGGCGGAATCGCCGGAGCCCCCACTTGCCGAAGTGTTCTGGCGTCGGGGCAACGTGGGGACCGCCAGCAAGCCGGGCAAGGGTCAGCGTTGTCCAATGAGAAGTGAGCACGAGCGGGGAGCCGGTTTCCAAGGGGAGGTGAGCATGAGCGGGGGTGCGAGCAGATCATGGGAGCATGATCGTGACACTCTGCACCGAACGGATTCGGACGCTCGACGACATCCGCGCCTTCCTCGG
>JAGWBP010000003.1:1353-68675 GCA_021295835.1 Gemmatimonadota bacterium
CCCCTTTGGCCCGGTTACCTTTGACCACAACACCCCCAACTCGGGGAAGGACGGTTGGCATTGGCGACGAAACTGACGGACCTGGTCAAAGAGGCGATGGCCAAGAGCGAGACCGCGGAGGGACGGCGGGAGCTCGCGGAGCAACGCGAGCGGCTGGACGCAGAGGCCCGCCAGGAGGCCAAAGTGGCCGAGAATGGGGTCCGGAGGGCCGCAGAGGCCGAAATCGAGGCCCAGAGAGCCCCGGAGAGCGCTTCAAGCGACTCCCCGATAGGGGTAGGGTGGAATCGGCCGAAGCCGTCCCTGACGCCCCGGAGGTGCCAACCGAGAAGCGGATCGATCCGATCCTTCCGGTGGTGGTCGAGTCCGTCAAGGAGGCTCCCGAGCGGGAGGCCGCGCGGCTGGCATTCGCTGGCGTCATCGAGGACCGGAAGTCTCTCCGCGCCCAGCTCCCCCTACTTCCGGCCCCCGAGGGACCACGGGTCGCTCTTCTGGAGCTCTCGGACTGGCGGGGCGTGCCGACGATGGCGCGCGGCCGCGGCGCTCCCCTCGATCTCCGGCTGGCCGTCGGCAGCGGGGCGAGCGCGACACCTCGCGGCGCTAGTCCCTCTCGCCCTCGTACCAGCCTGCGGCGATGCCGGGGACGGATCGGGCACCGGCGCCGCCGGAACCCTGGACGGACCGGATGTGATCGTGAACGCCGTGACCGAGGAGGTCTTTACGGTCGGGTCGGTTGCGGGCGACGACTGGGACACCTTCGGCAGCGTGCGTTCGGTGCACTTCGACGCCCAGGCCAATCTGCACATCTACGACAGCCAGGCCGATCACATCCTGGTGGTCGGGCAGGACGGGTCGCTGATCCGCAAGGTCGGGGGAAAGGGAGAGGGACCCGGGGAGTTCGGCAACGTCATGACGGCGATCGTCGGGCGCGACGGCTCCTACACGGTGTTGGGGTTCTCGGCGATCGACCTTCTCGAACCCAGCGGCGAGTTCGTGCGGCGCATCACCCAGGACCCGATGACGACGGGAGTGGTCCTTGCCCAGTTGGCGCTTCCCGACGGCCGCCTCATCACTGGCCAGATCGCGCGCTTCGGCGGCGACGACGAGCAATCCGGGGAAGAGGGTCGCCCGATCCACATCTTCCCCCTTGACGGCACCGAGCCGGAACTCCTCTATACCGCCTGGGAGCTGCCCGAGGAGGAAGACGACGAATTCGCCGTGAGCGAGTCGTCGTCGGGCGGCACGCTCGTGCGCACGGCGGCGGGCCGCGCCTTCGAGCCCTTCCTCAGGTACGACCTTCTGACCGATGGCCGCCTCGCGCTGATCGACTCGATCGGCTACCGCGTCAAGATCATCGGTCCCGGCGGCAGCGTCACCACGACCATCGAGCGCCCGATCGCGCCGCTTCCGGTCGACGAAGAGATCAGGGAGGCCGAACGCGAGCGCTACCGCGAATCCCAGGCGGCGTCGCTCGAGAGGAGGCGCAGGACAAGCTCGTCCGTCCGGATCGAGCGGGGAGGGGCCGAGGAGCGCACCTTCGCCGACGAGGTGCCGGTGCTGTATGACCTGAAGGTGGACTGGGAGGACCGAATCTGGCTGGCGCGCCGGGGTCCGACGGGCGAAGACGACGGCCCGACCGACATCGTGACGTCCGACGGCGACTACATCGGCACCCTGCCGCCGGATGGGCTGCGTACGCCGGGCGCCTTCGGTCCCGATGGACTCATGGCCTACATCGAACGCGGCGACCTGGACGTCCCGACCGTCCGCGTGGTCAGGCTGATTGCGCTGGAACCGCAAGGGTAGAGCAATCCGCAGGTCCGCCAGCGTCGGACGGAATCCCGTTGCAGGCTCGATCCGCACCCCTCGCCGGGAAGGCCAGCTCTGGACGAATCCGAGTCGTTGCCGCTTCTGGCCCCTTGGCCCCTGCCATCCTCAACGGCTCCACGGACCGGTCGCGAGGCATGCCCTCACCGCCTCTTCCGCCTTGATCGCCCACCTGCACGCCTCGAGGCGCGAGTCCGGCGTCACCTCCGCGCCCAGCGCGGCGAGACCCTCCCAGAGCGGGCGCGCGATTCCTGGTTGCAGCGGGGCGTCGGCGGGCGATGTGAGCACCACCCAGCTTGCCAGGGAGCGGGCTCGGTGACGGACCCGCACCTCCACCCGCACCTCCTCGATCCCCACCTGCACGAAGATGAGGCGCTTGCCGGAATCACGGGCCAGGTTGCGGATCTGCTCGGTGCTCAGCACGACCGTCGGGTGGAGGCGCAGCAGCTCCTTGCGCAGGCGATCGGTCGGCAGCACCCCGGGACCGCACCGCCTGAGCACCTCCACAATCCTCTCCACCGTGTCCTCCATTCGCCTCCTTGTCGGCAGTCCGTGGACAAGCCTCCCACGGCAGGAGCGGCGCTGCATCCCCGCTGGGCCGCGGTGCTCTGCGTTGCTCCTCGCACGAATAGCCCTGCTATTCCCGCTTCGTCGCGCCTTGCCAGCGGAGCGCTTCGCCGCTCTCGGTGCTCGCGCGAGTCTGCCCACGGACTGCGGCAGCCCGTGGACAGTGGGCGGACGGCCGAAGTGTAGCCACCCGCAGCCATCGGCCACATATCCAGATGGGACGACGGCGGTGCCGGTTCCACCTCTCACCCGAGCCGACGCCCTTGGGGCAACGATGCGGGGGTGACCGGCGGAGTCCATCTTTGGCCATATTGGATCGTGTGCCCGCCCCACCTGCTCACGATCTTCGCGCCGAGGAAGAGATGACGGACTCGCTCAAGGAGAAGCTGCGCGCCGACCTCAACGCCGCCCGTCTGGATCGCGATCGCGAGCGGACGCTCGTCCTCTCGACGGTGCTCGCCGAGATCCGCAATCGGGAGATCGAGACGGGGGGAGATCTCGCCGGAGACGGGGTGCGGGCCGTCGTGGCACGGGCGGTCAGGCAGCGGCTCGACGCGGCGGAGCAGATGCGCGATGCGGGCCGGGAAGAGCTGGCCGAGCGAGAGGAGGGGCAGGCGAAGGTGCTACGCGCATACCTGCCAGCCGAGCTCTCCGAGGACGAGGTGCGCGAGATGGTGCGGAGCATCGTGGACTCGGGGGCGGGCCACATCGGTGCGGTGATGCCGCGTCTGATGCCGCAGATCCAGGGGCGGTTCGACGGCAGAGCCGCCTCGGCGATCGTGCGCCAGGAGCTGGACGGGGTGTAGCGGTCCGTGGGCGGACCTCCCATGGCACGGAGCGGCGCTTCACAGCGGCAGAGAAAATGACAGATAATCGGCACAATCTGTCACAGACTGGGCGGCGCTGCCCACGGAGGAGCTGGCATTGACAGATAACGGGCACAATCTGTCAGGGCTTGAGCGGCGGTCCCTAGAGGTCCTCGACTTCGGCCGAGTGCTTGAGCGCGTCGCTGACTACGCCTCCACCCAGGCGGGTAGGCAGGCGGTCCTCGCCATGGTGCCGTCGGCCGATCTCCGGGTCGTCCGCGAGCTCCTGCTGGCTGGCGAGGAGGCGCGGCGTTTTCTGGAGGAGCGGGAGGGCTGGTCCCTTCCGGCGGTCCCGGAGTCCGACGCCACCCTGCGGCACCTAGGTGTCGACGGCTCCGTTCTGACGCCGACCGAGTTGGCGAAGGTTGGGGGTCTCCTGACGGCGAACCGGACACTCGCCGCAGAGCTAGGGTCCGAGGGCGAGCTCGGGACGATCAGCGCGCTGGGCGCACGCCTCCTGGCTGCCCCGCAGATCGAGTCGGCTATTCGACGCGCCATAGGGCCCGAGGGCGCTGTCCTGGACGGGGCTAGCCGCGAGCTCAGGCGGCTGCGCTCTCGGCTGGCGGGGGCGCGAAACCGGGTCGTGGCCCACCTGGAGGAGCTGCTGGGCGCGCTATCCGAGCGCCACCGGGTGCCCGACGCCTCGGTAACGATCCGAGACGGCCGCTACGTGATCCCGCTCAGGCGCGAGGGGCGCAGGGCGGTCGGCGGGTACCTGCACGACGAGTCGTCCTCGGGAGCTACAGTCTTCGTCGAACCCCCGTCGGCGATCGAGATGATGAACCAGCTCCGCACCCTGGAGCTCGCCGAGGCCAGGGAGGTGCACCGAATCCTGGTCGAGCTCTCGGCCCTCTGCCGCCCGCTCGCCGACCCTCTGGCCGACTCGCTGGCGGCGATCACCGAGCTCGACCGACGCCTTGCGGTCGCGCTGGCGGTGGAGAGGTGGGAGGGCGTGGCCCCCGAGATCGCGCCTGGCCCGCTCCGCCTCCGCCGGGGTCGTCACCCGCTCCTGGTCCTCGGCGACTCCCCGGCGGTCGCATTCGACCTGGAGCTCGAGGGGAGGGAGTGCGTGGTCGTGGTCACCGGACCGAACGCCGGGGGAAAGACCGCCTTCCTCAAGGCGACGGGTCTCGTAGCCGCGCTGGCACAGTCGGGGATCGCTCCTCCGGTTGGTCCCGGCACCCGCCTGCCGCTCTTCGGCGCCATCCTCGCCGAATCGGGCGACGGCCAGTCGATCAGCGACAGTCTCTCGACCTTCTCCGCCCACCTGGCGAGCGTCGGGCGGATCCTGGAGGAGGCTGAGCCCACCTCGCTCGCCCTGATCGACGAACCCGGCGCGGGGACCGATCCGGGCGAGGGCGAGGCGCTGGCGCGGGCCCTTGTCGAGACGCTGGCCGAGCGGGGCTGCACGGCTGTCGTGACGTCGCACCTGGGGGGACTGAAGGAGCTCGCCGGTGTGGACGATCGAATTGTCAATGCCTCGCTCGCCTTCGACGGCGACCGGCTCGCGCCCACATTCCGATTCACCAAGGGCAGCCCCGGGCGCTCCTACGGTCTGGCGATAGCCCGTGGCCTGGGCTTCCCAGCCAGCCTCCTCGATCGGGCGGAGAGCTACCGGGACGGGCGCGAGCTGCGCCTCGACGAGCTCCTGGCACGGGCGGAGGAGCGCGACGAGCTTGCGGCGCGGCTGCTGAGCGATCTCGAGGGCGAGCGCCAGCGGTTGGACTCCCTTCGGACCGAGCTCGAACGCCGCGAAGGGCAACTTCGGCGTCGGGAGCGAGAGGCCGCATCCCTCTCCCGGGCCGAGACCCGCCGCATGCTCCTCGAGGGCCGAGGCAGGGTGGAGGCGGCGATCCTGGATCTCCAGGCGGCCGCCTCCGAGAGCGGCGACTTTGCCGCTGCGGCCCGGCGGGCGCGGGTCGAGGTCGAGGCGGCGGCACGCGAGCTGGAGGAGGACGGACCGGGGAGCGCGACAGGTCCTCCCCACGGCCACGACGCACAGATCGAGCCCGGCACCAGTGTACGGATGACCGACACGGGCGCCCGGGGCGTGCTGGTCGCCCTCGAGGGGGGGCGCGCAGTGGTGAAGGTGGGCGGGCTCCTGATGCGCACGCCTAGCGAGCGCGTGATTCCAGATCCGGGGGAGGTCGGTGAGGCCGTCGAGCCGAGGCCGCACTGGGATGCCTCGACGGCTGCAGCCCCGGAGCCCGAAGTGGACCTGCGAGGCCTGCGCGCCGACGAGGCCGAGCGGTCGCTCGTGGGTGCTCTCGACCGGGCGGCGGTCGCCGACCTGCGCGAAGTGCGGGTCATTCACGGCAAGGGGACCGGGGCGCTCCGCAAGCGTGTCGGCGAGGTCCTGGAGCGTGACGAGCGGGTGGAGCGCTTCCGCGCGGGCGGAGTCGGCGAGGGCGGGTTCGGCGTGACGGTGGCCAGGATGCGCTAATGCCGCCCTTGCACGCTTCCTCCACCCGCTGCGACCGGGACGACTGATGGCGCACGACGACATCGTCGAGGAGGTACGAGCCCGCGCCGACATCGTCGAGATCATTGGCCAGTTCGTGTCGCTCCGCAAGGCGGGCCGGGAGTTCCGGGGACTCAGTCCCTTCAAGAAGGAGAAGACGCCGTCCTTCTTCGTGATTCCGGCGAAGGGCTTCTTTCACGACTTCTCCTCCGGAGAGTCCGGCGACGTCTTCGCCTTCCTGATGAAGCACCAGGGGATGAGCTTCCTGGACGCCGTGAGGCACGTCGGCGCACACGCGGGCGTCGATGTCAGCAACCTAGGGAGGCGCAGGAAGAAGGACGACCCGGCGCGGCCCTACCACGAGGCGTGCGCGTACGCGAGCTCCTTCTTTCGGGAGCGCCTCTGGGACGCCGTGGACGGCGCGAAGGCCCGCGCCTACCTGGAGGGAAGGGGCATAGGGCGCGAGACCGCCGAACGTTTCGGCCTGGGCTATGCGCCAGACAGGTGGGAGGCGCTCCGCGAGGCGGCCTCGGTCCACGGCCTGAGCGAGCCGCTCCTCGTCGAGATCGGCCTGCTCAAGGAGGCCGAGGGCCGGGACAGGCCCTACGACGGCCTCCGAGACCGGATTACCTTCCCGATCGAGTCTCTGTCGGGGCGGGTAGTCGCCTTCGGGGGCCGCCTCCTGGGCAGGGAGGGCAAGGGCCGGCCTAAGTACCTGAACTCTCCCGAGAGTCCGATCTTCCGGAAGGGCGAGGTGCTCTACGGGCTGCGGCGGGCCAGGAATCACATCCGTCGCTCGGGCTCGGCGCTCGTCGTCGAAGGCTTCGTTGACGTGGTGTCGCTCTCGGCCGCCGAGATCGGGAGTGTGGTGGCACCCCTCGGGACCGCCCTGACAGATGGGCAGGCCAGGCTCCTGAGGCGCTTCACCGACCAGGCCTGCCTCCTCTTCGACAGCGACGCGGCTGGCCTCAGGGCCACCTTCCGCGCCGCCGACACCCTCCTGGCCCACGGGGTCAGCGTCTCGGTGGCGATGCTTCCTGAGGGGGAGGATCCCGACTCGCTGGTCCGGGGGGCGGGGCGCGAGTCGCTCCTGGAGTGTGTGCAGCAGTCCGTCGACGTACTCGACCGCAAGATCGGCATCCTGGAGGAGCACGGCTACTTCGACTCGACCCAGGGTAGGCGCCGCGCCGTGGACCGCCTCCTGCCCACCATCCGCGCGGCGCTGAATCCGCGCGTCCGCGACATATACGCGACCCGAGTGGCAGAACGCGTCGGTGTCCGGAGAGAGACACTGTTGGCGGAGGTAGGCTCGCTGCCCGCCCCCCGGCGCGCCCCCGCTGCTCGCCCCTCCTCGCCCGGTCGCAGGCGCCAGGCGCCTCGCTTCCACGGCCTCGGCCCCGAGCGCGCTCTGCTCCTTCTCCTCGTCAAGGAGCGCAGCTTGGTCGAGAGGGCCAGCGAGAAAATGGGCCCCTCCGACTTGGAGGATCGGGCCAACCGGGCGATCTTCGAGGCGCTGGTTGACGACCCCGAGCTGGTCACAATGCCCGAGGGCAGCGAGAGGGAGGTGGTGAGGCGCTTCGAGGAGCTCAGCGCGGACCCCGAGATGTGGGTTTCGCCCGCTCAGGCCTTTGCCGATGCGGTGGAGAGCATCGCGACCCGGGGCATCGACCGGCAAATCGAGTCGATCGAGTCGCGGCTGGCTGGGGCAAGTGCCGATCAGAAGCTGGACATGGTGAGGCGCAAGGAGGTGCTCACGCAGGAGAAGCTCGCCCGGAGTGTGGACTGGCGCCGGTCCGCGAGGGCGATCGGAACTATCGGTAGGAAGGCCGAGGAGTGAGAGAAGCCAAGGTGAGTGTGGACGATGTTTCGGCGACCAGCGGACTGCTGGAGCTGCAGACGATGGACAGCCGGATCCGGGAGGCCCAGGGCCGGGCCGATGCCTACGGCCCCCAACTGGGCGAGATTGCAGCCGTTGCCGAGCGGGCCGCCGAGGCGGCCGACGAGACCGGTTGCAGAGTGCGGGATCTCCAGGTGGAGGAGCGTCGGCGCCGACTTGCGGCGGAGGAGAAAACCGGGCGCGTGCGCCGGCTGGAGGAGCGGCTGAAGCAGGTAAGGACGCTCCGCGAGGAGGCGGCGGTGCAGGCCGAGCTGGCGGTGCTCAAGCGCGCGGTGGAGCAGGAGGAGATGGAGGTGATCCAGCTTCTGGACCAGGTCTCCCGGCTCGAGGAGCGGCTGCGCGATCAGCGCGAGGAGCTCGAGGGTGCCGAGAGCGAAGCCGATCCGCGGCGCGACGAGCTCCTCGCCGAGCATGCGATGGCAGTTGCCCAGGTTGAGCGCCTGAATGTCGTGCGCGACGAGATCAGGGCCGGAATCGATCCGCGCCTGCTCCGCGCCTACGACCATCTGGCCAGGGGCGGCAGCCGCAAGGCCGTCGCCCGCATGACCGAGGACGGCGCCTGCGGGTCGTGCTACTCGGTGATGCCGCTCCAGATCCAGAACGAGATACGCACGCGCGCGCCACTCGTCCGCTGCGAGGCTTGTGGGCTCCTCGTGGCCGCGCCCACCGACGAGGCCGACGGGGATTAGCGGACTCTCTCCGCGTCCGCGGTGGCAACTGCGCCCGGAGCCGTCCCGCCACTTCGTCCGGGAGCTGAAGCGCGAGCTCAAGCTTCCAGAGGCCCTCTGCCGGCTCCTAGCGGTGCGCGGACTGACCTCCCCGGAGGAGGCGAGCGACTTCCTGCGCCCGCTGCTCGCCGACCTCCATGACCCTTCGCGGCTACTCGGTGCGGAGGTAGCGGTCGAGAGGCTGGCCCACGCCGTCCGAAGTGGCGAGATGGTGGTTGTGCACGGCGACTACGACGTGGACGGGATCAGCGGGGCGGCCCTCCTGACTCTCTGGATCCGGGCGCTGGGGGGGCGCGCCGAGGCGATCGTGCCCGACCGGCTGCGCCACGGCTACGACCTCTCCCGGCCGGGCGTCGAGAGGGCGGCGGAGCTGGACGCCGCACTCCTCGTGACGGTGGATTGCGGCATCGTGGCGCTGGAGCCGGCCCGCCTCGCCGCCGAGGCCGGGATCGACCTGATCGTCACCGACCACCACACGCCGGGCCCCGAGCTTCCGAGCGCGCTTGCCGTCGTGAACCCCAGTCGTCCGGGGTGCGCCTATCCGAACAAGAGCCTCTCCGGTTGTGCGGTTGCATTCAAGGTTGGCCAACTGCTGGCCGCCGGATTGGGACGCCGGGCGGACGAGAGCTGGGAGTACCTCGACCTGGTGGCGCTCGCCACAATTGCCGACCAGATGCCGCTCGTCGGCGAGAATCGCATCCTGGCCCGCTACGGCCTGCGGCAGCTGGCGCGCACCGAGCGTCCGGGCCTCAGAGCCCTGATGGGGGAGGCGCGAGTGCGGCCGGACGAAGGACTTGAGGCGGGAGACGTGGCCTTCAGGCTGGCCCCCAGAATCAACGCCGCTGGAAGGGTGGGCGATTCCGACTCGGCGCTGCGGCTGCTGCTCGGCGAAGATCCTGCCGAAGCTGGTCGCCTGGCCCGCAGGCTGGAGAGGGACAACTCCGCCAGACGCGAGCTGGAGGGGAAGGCGACGGGCGAGGCGCTGGCGGAGGTGCGGTCGAGCTACGATCCCGAGCGCGACCGGGCGGTCGTGGTCGATGGCGAGGGGTGGCACCCCGGCGTGATCGGCATAGTGGCGTCGAGGATCGCCGAGCGGATTTTCCGCCCCGCGATCGTCATCTCGGTCGAGGGCGACCGGGGGCGGGGAAGCGGCCGCTCAATCCCCCACTTCGACCTGCACGGTGCCATATCCCGCTGCGCCGACCACCTCGAGCGCTTCGGCGGCCACCACCAGGCGGCCGGACTCGACATTCGGCGCGACCGTATCCCGGCATTCGCCCGGGCCTTTCAGGAGGAGGCCCGCCAAGATCTGGGCGACGCCATGCCCCGCCCCAGGCTCGATGTGGAGCTGGAGGTCCGCCTCGACGAGGTCACGCCCGAGCTCTGCCGCTACTTCAGCTACGCGGGGCCATACGGTCGCGGCAACCCGGAGCCGATCCTCATGGTCCGAGGAGTTCGGGTCGAGCCCGGCGTGCGCGTCCTGGACGGCGGCCACCTCGCCTTCCGCGTCGAGCAGGGTGGTGCCCGCCTGAGGGCGATCGGATTCGGCATGGCGGACAAGGTGGAGACGGATAGCCTCGGGAACGCCCCGGTCGACCTGGCCTTCACCCTCCTGCGGGACGTGTGGCGCGGACACCCGACCGTCAGTGCCCGGGTCGCGGAGATACGGCCGTTCGAGTGCGCATCATAGGGGGCGAGTGGAGGGGCCGGCCGATTGTCGCGCCCCGGGGGAGGGGAGTGCGACCCACGACCGACCGCGTACGCGAGGCCCTAATGTCGATCCTCGCCCCCCGGCTGCCTGGCGCAACGGTCGTCGATCTCTTCGCCGGCTCGGGGGCGCTGGGGCTCGAGGCGCTTAGCCGAGGGGCGATCCACGCCACCTTCGTGGAGCGCAGTCGCCGTGCAATCCGGGCGATCGAGCGGAACATCCGGTCGCTCGGCGCCGAAGGGAGCGCAACGGTCGTCTCGGGCGACGCGCTGGCCCATCTCCGAACCCTGGGTCCCCACAGCCGCGATCTGGGCCTGGCCGACCCTCCGTACGGCCGTGGCTACGCGTCCGAGCTGCTGAGACGCTATTCGCGGCAGCCCTTTGCGCGGGAGCTGTGGATCGAGCACGATCGCCGCGAGGAGCTCCCTGCGGGGGCGTGGGTGGAGCAGAGGCGCTACGGCGACTCCCTCCTTACGGCGGCGAGGGCATGAGCACTGTAAACCATCACCTTCCTGGCTTTGGGCCCCGGGGGCAATAGCGTAGCTTGGATGGGATGCAGCGCACCGGACGGTGTCCCCAGGCGAGCGAGGGAGCGTGATGGGAACTACTGTGGCGGTTGATGTGGGGGGCGTGCAGGTTGGCGGCGGGAACCCCGTCGTGGTGCAGTCGATGACGAACACCGACACCGCCGACGCTGCCGCGACCGCCGTCCAGGTCAAGGAGCTGGCGGATGCCGGCAGCGAGATCGTGCGCGTCACCGTCAACAACAAGCAGGCCGCTAGCGCGATCCCCGAACTATTCGAAAGGCTTGCCAATCTAGGCTGCACGACGCCGATAGTGGGCGACTTCCACTACAACGGCCACATCCTGCTTAGGGACTACCCCGAGGCGGCAACCCTCCTCGCCAAGTACAGGATCAACCCAGGCAATGTGGGGACGAGCCGACGCGACGAGAACTTCCAGGCGATCGTGCGCATCGCCATCGAGAACGGCAAGGCGGTGCGCATCGGGGTCAACTGGGGCTCGCTTGACCAGCGCCTCCTGACGCAGATGATGGACGCGAACGGCCGTCGCTCCCAGCCGAAGGACGCCGACCAGGTGGTGCGCGACTGCATCGTGGAGAGCGCTGTCCGCTCTGCGGAGCTAGCCTTGGAGACCGGGCTCGGAGAGGACAGGATCGTCCTCAGCGCCAAGGTTTCGGGGGTTCGGGATCTGATCGGCGTCTACAGGCAGCTTGCGCCGCTGACTTCGCACCCGCTGCACCTGGGTCTCACCGAGGCAGGGATGGGGACGAAGGGGATCGTGGCGACGGCCACGGCGCTCTCGCCCCTGCTCCTCGACGGCATCGGCGACACGATCCGGGTGTCGCTCACCCCGAGGCCGCACGGCGACCGCACCGAGGAGGTCCGGGTCGCTCAGCAAGTCCTGCAGGCACTCGAGCTCCGGAGCTTCGAGCCGGCCGTCACCTCTTGCCCGGGGTGCGGCCGCACGACCAGCACCTTCTTCCAGGAGATGACGGAGGACATTCAGGGGCACATCCGGGAGCGCATGCCGACATGGCGCCACGACTACCCCGGCGTCGAGGAGCTCAAGGTCGCCGTCATGGGGTGCGTGGTAAACGGGCCGGGCGAGTCGAAGCACGCCGACCTGGGAATCTCGCTGCCAGGCACCTTCGAGGAGCCCAAGGCGCCCGTATACTTAGACGGGAAGCATCTTCGGACGCTGAAAGGCGATCACATAGTGGAGGAGTTCAAGGAGATTCTCGGCGACTACGTGATGCGCAGATACGGTGCCCAGCAGCCGCGGGGGGAGGGGTAGCACGATGGCGGCCTCCAGGTCGACGCTAAAGGTCCTTACAGCAGTGATCCTGGTGGCGCTAGTGGGGTGGGCGACGTGGGCGCGGCTCCGTCCCGCGGAAGACGAGGCCGAGGACGAGGTGGGTGCGCCCTCGACGGCGGCAGACACGGTGGTCCGGTCGGTGCAGGAGCAGTTCAGCACCGAGCTGCCGGTGCCGGTCGCTGGAGCGGCGGCCGTCATGGACACGCTCAGGATCTCCGTGGGCGCGGAGGGGCGGGCCGAGGCGATCCGTCTGGCGAAGGTGAAGGCTAGGAAGTCCGGTCTCCTCTCCGACTTGCGCGTGCGCGAGAACCAGCTCGTCGAGGCCGGCGACACCCTGGCGCGAATCGACACCACCGAGTACGCTCTCGATCTTGCGGCCAGCGGCGCAGCCCTCCGCAGGGCCCAGGCCGACTACCGGACGCGAATCCTCGGCGGCGACGAGGCGATCGCCGATCCCCAAGTGCGCGAGGCCCGCGACAAGCTGGCTCGCGCCGTCACCGGCCTGGACCAAGCCGAGGTCGACTATCGCAGGGCCGTCCTGAATCTGGAGCAGACTGCGGTTCGCGCGCCCTTCGCTGGCCGCATTGCCGACATCAGAGTCGTGGCTGGCCAATTCCTGGGCGAGGGCGAGGAGGTGGCCACCGTCGTCGACGCCGACCCGATCGAGGTCGCCGTGCAGGTGCTGGGCACCGAGGTCGTGCACCTCGAAGAGGGGAGCGCAGCCACGGTCGAGTTCACCGCCTTTCCGGGGAGCCCCTTCGTCGGCAGGATCGAGACGATCAACCCCTTGGTGGATCCAGCGACGAGCACCGCCCGCGTGACGGTCCACATCGGCAATGCCGACGGGAGCGTGCTTCCGGGGATGTACGCCGAGGCGCAGCTGGAGGCCCGCAAGTTCGCGGGCCGACTCCTAGTACCGCGCACGGCGCTCCTCGAGGCGAGCGATGGACGGCCGTACCTCTTTGTGCTGGAGGACGACCGCGCCGCCTGGCGGTACGTCCACCCGGGGATGCAGAACGACGAGCTGGTCGAGCTCCTCGACCCGGGCAATGCGCGGGAGTGGGTGGCACCGGGTGAGACGGTGCTCGTGGACGGGCACCACTACCTGACCCACAGCGCCCTGGTGAAGGTGACCGACGACCCTGTGGGCGAGGGCGGGAGGCCGTCGCGGTGAGGACGGCGGCACTGCTGGTCCTGGCGGCCGTCTCGCCCATCGGCGCACAGGAGGGGGAGGGGGACCGGGCGCCGCCCCTGCTCACCCTCCAGGCCGCGATGGAGCGGGCCGTCGAGTTCAGCCCCGAGTACCGCCGGGCGCTGGGCGAGCTGGAGCTCCTGTCGCACCCCAGGCAGCGTTGGTGGGCTGACTTCATCCCGCGCCTCAACCTCACCTACGGAACCGGCTACGACGTGGATCGGCGCACCTCCTGGCTGGATTTTGACGGCAGCCCCATCCAGGACGCGGATCCCACCACCGTCAGACGCTCTTCGTCGCTTCACAACGTTGGGGTGGATGTGTCGCTCCTGGACGGAGGCACGCGGTTCAGGCGACTCGGAGAGAGGCGGGCTGAGTGGCGACAGCGCGAGGCCAGCACCTCGGGACTCCTGAACCAGACGCTGGCCAGCGTGCAGCGACGCTACCTCGCTGCGCAGAAGGCTCAGGCTCAACTGGCCCTCGAGGAGGAACTGCTCCGGGGTGCCGAGGAGGATATCCGGTCGCAGCGCTCTCGCTACGAGCTCCTCGCCATCCGCCGCTCCGAGCTGCTCAGCGCCGAGTTGGATCTCGAGAATCAGCGGGTCGCGGTGGGCCGCGCACGCGGCGAGTTCGAGAAGGCTCTTCTCTCGCTGCGCACCGCGATCGGCGACCCCGGACTCGGGAGCTTCGCGATCGAGGCCACCGCTCCGGTGCCATTCGACCCCGCGGCGTTCGACGTGCAGGAGCTCCTTGCCGCCGCCCAGCGCGAGAGCCCGTCCGTCGCCTCCGCCGAGGCGGAGATCGAGGTGCGTCGCGCTGCGCTCCGGATGGCGTCGGGGTGGCGGTGGCCAACCGTGAGGCTCTCGGCGACGGTGGGGAGCAGCACCAACGCCCCCGACGGCACCGAGCTCTTCGGATTCGAGACCGAAACCGACCGTTTCGCCTACGGATATCAGTTCGGTGTGAACCTGGCCGTGCCGGTCTTCGACGGCTTCCAGCGCTCCTACGCCACCGCCACCGCAGCCAGCGACCTGAGCGCATCGGAGGCCTCGCTCCGCCACGCCAGACTTGGAGTCGAGGAGTCGATCCGCTCAAGGTACCTCGACCTCGGCACCGCGTGGGCGAGCGTCACGCAACAGGCCAAGGCGACGGAGGTCGCCTCCCAGCGCCGCGCCATCGCGAACGAGGAGTACCTGCTGGCGACGATCGGAATCGAGGAGCTTCGCTCCGCGACTCGCGACGAGGAGCGTGCAAGGCGGGACGCTCTGGTCCGCCGCTTCGAATTCGCCGAGGCGCTCCTCGCGCTCTACGAGGAAGCTGGTATCGTCGCCCGCGAGGCGGGGATCGGGGCATCGCCCGGGAGCGGGTGATCCATGTCCATCCCAGGCGCCTCGACCAAGCGTCCGGTCGCGGTCGCTATGCTCGTCCTGGCGGTGGTGCTCGTAGGAGCCATCTCGTACGCCCGTCTTCCGATCGACCTCCTGCCCGATGTGAGCTTTCCGCGGCTGGTCGTCTACACCTCCTACCCCAACGTCGCGCCCGCCGAGGTCGAGCGGCTCATTACGGAGCCGGTCGAGCGTCAGGTGGCGCAGGTGGCGGGAGTGGAGCAGGTGGCCTCCATATCGCGCGACGGCGTGAGTCTCGTGACGGTGAGATTCGCCTGGGGCACCGACATGGACTTCGCGGCGCTCAACACCCGCGAGCGCCTCGACGACATTCGCGACGTGCTGCCCCAGAGCGCCCAGCGGCCGACGATTCTGCGGGTCGACCCCCAGGCCGAGCCGATCATGGCGGTGTCGATCGCTGGCGGCGGCAGCCTGCTCCGGAACAAGGAGGTCGCCCGAGACGTCTTCGGTCGCCGCCTGGAGCAGCTGGATGGCATTGCGCAGGCGTCGGTGACCGGTGGGCTGGACCGGGAGATACAGGTCAACGTCGACAGGGCTCGGCTGGAGGCCCACTCCGTGACGCTGGAGGACATTTCCGATGCGATCGGCCATGCCAACTACTCCGCGCGCGGCGGCACGGTCCTGCGAGGACGCTACCGCTACCCGCTCCGCACCCTCGGGGAGTTCCAGACGGTGCGAGAGATCGAGGAGGCGGTTGTCGCACGGGGCGGGGAGGACGGATCGGAGAGCTATCGCCAGATCCGGGTGTCCGACCTCGCCGAGGTGGTCGACGGCTTCAGCGAGCGCGAGGAGATCGCTCGCTACAACGGCGCCGAATCGGTCGGGCTCCTCGTCTTCAAGGAGTCGGGCGCCAATACCGTGCGCGTCGCCGAAGACGTGGTGGAGACTCTTGGAGTGCTCTCGGAGCAGTGGCCCGACTTCACCGCGGAGGTAGCATACAGCCAGGCCGAGTTCATCTCCGACTCGATCAGCAACGTCGTGCAGGCGCTGGTCCTGGGGGGCGCGCTCGCCTTCGTGGTGCTCTTCCTCTTCCTGCGCGACCCGCGCTACCCGGTGGCGATCGCCCTGGCGATACCGATCTCGGTGGCAGGCGCCTTCGCGCTGATGGACGCCTTCGGGGTCTCGCTCAACGTCATGAGCCTCGGAGGGCTGGCGCTCGGCGTCGGGATGCTGGTGGACAACTCGATCGTGGTGCTCGAGAACATCTTCCGGCACCGGCAAGAGGGGCGCGGCATGATCGAGGCGGCGGCGATGGGCGGCCGGGAGGTGCAGGGCGCGATCACCGCCTCGACGCTTACGACGATCTCGGTCTTCGGTCCGATCATCTATGTGGAGGGCGTGGCGGGCGAGCTCTTCCGCTCCCTCTCGCTGGCGGTCGCCTTCTCGCTGCTCGCCAGCCTCCTCGTCGCCATTACGCTGCTTCCGGCGATGGCGGCGCACTTCGGCAGGCGGGGGGCGGTGACGCCGGTGCACGACCGACCGCATCCCCCGCCCGGACGCGTCGCGGCGGTGCTGGTGCTGCCGCTCCGGGTCCTCCGCTGGCTCGCCAGCCTCGTCGCCAGCCTCATCCGCTTCTGGGTCGAGTCGGTCGGCCGCGCCCTAATGGTCGTCCTGCGACCCCTGCAGGACTCCTTCGATCGTTGGTTCGGAGCCTTCGCGGAGTGGTACCACCGCCTCCTGGCATCGGCTCTCGACCGGCGAGGGACGGTCCTGGGGATCGCGGCGGCCTCTCTGGCCGGCTGTGCGCTCCTCGCGCTCGCGCTCGACCGCGACCTGCTGCCCGATGTGGACCAGGGGGCCTTCGAGGCCAGGCTCGAGCTGCCTGAGGGCACGCAGCTCCGTGTCACCGCCGAGGAGGTGGCGCTGCTGGAGGAGCGCCTGCTGAACGATCCGGATGTGGTGGCCGTCTTCAGCCATATCGGCCGCGATGTGCGGGCGAGGGGCGCTCACGGTCGTGCGACGGGGCTGAACACCGCCACGCTGCGCGTCCGCCTGCGCGAGGGGGCCGCCACCGACGAGGTCGTGCGGCGCATAGACGGTGTGCGGGAGCACTTCCCGTCAGGCGCTCTTTCTCTGGAGAGCGGTCAGGCCACAGCCCTTGGACAGATCCTGGGCGGTGGGTCGTCGGACATAGCGGTGCGTGTCCGAGGGGAGGACCTGGAGCGGTCGTACCCCTTTGCCGAGAGAATCCGGGACCGGCTGGAGGCCCTGCCGGAGACCATGAACGCTCGCATCGCCTCGGAGCGGGGCCAGCCCCAGTTCCAGGTGCAGGTGGACAGGGACGCTGCGGCCCGTCACCAGATCGAGGCTAGAGTGGTCGCCGAGACCGTCGAGAAGGCGATGCGGGGCGCGGTCGCGACGGAGTTCCTCGACTTCGACCGGAAGATCGACGTCGTGGTGCGGCTCCCGGATGCGCTCCGCCACGATGCCTCCACTCTCGACCGCCTCGCCGTAAGGGGAATTCCGCTTAGGGAGCTGGTAGTCGTGCGCGAGACGGTCGGGCCAGCGGAGATTCGCCGCGAGGACCAGGGCCGCGTTGTGACTGTCTACGCGGATGTGGCGAGTGGGGGGCTTGCGGACGCGATCGCGGCAATCGAGGACGAGCTCGCCGAGGTGAGTCCCCCTCGCGACACCCGCGTGCAGGTGGGCGGCGAGAGCGAGGAGATGCGTCGATCCTTCCGTGACCTCGCGTACGCCTTCGCCCTGGCGCTGCTCCTGGTCTACATGATCCTGGCTGCCCAGTTCGAGTCGCTGGTGCACCCCTTCACGATCCTGACCGCAGTGCCGCTGGCCCTCGTCGGGGCAGTGCTGGCGCTGGCGCTGACTGGCCAGGGTCTCAACACCATGAGCCTGATCGGAATCGTGATCCTCGTCGGCATTGTCGTCAACGACGCGATCGTCAAGGTGGACTTCATCAATCGCGGCCTGGGAGGCGGCCAGTCGCTGACCGAAGCGGTGATGGAGGCTGGCCGGGTCCGGCTGCGCCCCATCGTGATGACGACGGTGACTACAGTGCTCGGTCTGACGCCGATGGCGCTCGGGCTGGGGCGGGGCGCCGACCTGAGGGCGCCGATGGCGATTTCGGTGATCGGCGGACTCCTGGTCGCCACCGCGCTCACGCTCATAGTGGTGCCGGTCGTCTACTCGGTGATCGAGGACGCGCGCCGCCGCTGGCGGGGACGCATCGGGGCTGGCGGCGGGCGGGCACCCAGGGAGGTGGCCAGGGGGTGATCCGAGTCAGCGCTGCGCGTCCGGTGGCCGTCGCGATGTTCTACGTCGCGCTCGCCTGCCTCGGGATCAGAGCGTGGATGAACATACCCATCGAGCTGATGCCGAACGCAGAGCTGCCCCGCCTCACGGTAAGCGCCTCCTGGCCGGGTTCGTCGCCCGAGACCGTCGAGGCCTTCCTTACGTCGCCGCTCGAGGCGGAGATTCAGCTGATGGACGGGGTGGCGAAGGTGACCTCCCGCTCGACCGAGGACGGCGCCTCGATCGAGGTGCGCTTCGCCCGCGACACCGACATGAACTTCGCCCGCCTGGATCTGAGCGAGCGCCTCGCCAATCTCGAAGAGAGTGTGCTCTCCGCCGGAGTTGGAAGGGTTGCGGTGACGCCGTACGTGCCGGACGACTTCGCGGCCGCCGAGCGTGCGCTGATGCGGTACACGCTGACCGGCAGGCGGACCCAGCAGTCGCTCCGGGAGCACCTGGACGATGTCGTGGCGCCCGAGCTCTCCCAGGTCGAGGGCGTCGCCTACGTATCGGCTCGGGGTGGACGCGATCGCCTCCTCGAGGTCGAGCTCGACCGCTCTCGCATGGCTGCTCTGAAGGTGACTCCCGGCGACGTGGCGTCCGGGCTCGCCGGGTTGGACATGGTTCGGGAGGCAGGTTCGGTCCGCGACGAGACGCGGGAGTGGACGATCACAATCCGCAATCGGGCCGCCACCGCCGCGGACGTTCGGAGCGCCGTCATCGGCACCGCTGCGGGACGCTCGGTGCGCATCTCCGACGTGGCGACGGTGCGCACCGGGTACGAGGAGGCGCGTAGCCACTACCGTATCGATGGCCAGCCAGCAGTCAGCCTATCGGTATACAGGGAGGTCGGCGCCAATTCGGTGGCGGTGGCCGAGCGCGTCAGGGAGCGAGCGAGCGGGATCGTGTCCCGGCTCCCCGCCAACACCCGCTTCGTCCTACAGTACGACGGAAGCGAGCGCATCAGGGAGCAGCTCTCGGACCAGCGGAGCCGGGCGGCCCTCTCGGTCGTCGTGATCCTCGGCGTGCTGATCCTCTTCCTGGGATCGGTCCGCACCTCGCTGATCGTCTTCGCGACGATCGCCTTCTCGGTGCTGATTGCCATCAATGTGATCTACTTCGGCGGCTACACCATGAACCAGCTGACGCTGATGGGCCTCGCCGCCGGCTTCGGCCTCTACGTCGACAACTCCATCGTCGTCCTGGAGAACATCTACCGCCGCTGGCAGGAAGGGGCCCCCAGGCGCGAAGCGATTGTCGACGGGGCTAGGCATGTCGTGTTGCCAGTGATGGCGGCCACCGCCACGACGCTGGTCGTCTACGCCCCCTTTCTCTACCTGACCGGCGAGCAGCGGGTCTACTACCTGCCCCTGGCGGTGATAATCGTACTGAGCGTCCTCGGCTCGGTGGTGGTCGCCTTCTCCTTCATCCCGGCGATGGTGGGCAGACTCCTCCCCGCCGAGCAGTGGCGATCGCTGGCCGACAGGAGCCGTCCGCCCCCGTACCAGCGCCTCTACCTTGGGCTGGTCGCGGGGACGCTCCGCCGGCCGTGGATCGCGGTGGCAGTGCCAGCTCTCCTCCTCGTCGGCTCCGGCTACCTCTTCAACGAGCATGTGCCGCGCGGCAGACTCTGGGGCTGGGGGGGGGGCGACCGCACCTACATCGATCTCTACGTGCGACTGCCCAGGGGGTCGGACATCGAGCGCACTGACGAGTTCGCCCGCTTCTTCGAGGACCGCCTCTCCGCGATGCCGGAGGTCAGGGAGTTCGTGACCAACGTCTCGGAGACGTCCAGCCACACCCGCATCTCCTTCCCCGAGGCGCTCGAACACACCAGCGTGCCCGTCGCCATCAAGGATCGGCTCTTTGCGTACTCGCTGGGTTTCGCGCGCGCCGAGGTGCGAGTCTACGGCTACGGCCCGTCCTTCTACGGTGGAGGCGGAGGGAGCAGCGGCAACTATGGCATTCAGGTGCTGGGCTACAACTACGAGGAGGTCAGGGACATTGCCGAGAACCTCGGGGCCCGGCTGGAGCGCTTTTCGAGGATCCGAGATGTGGACACCAACGCCTCCTTCGGCTTCGGCGCCAGCGACCGTGCCACCGAGTTCGCGGTGGCGATCCAGCGCGAAGCCGCCGCGCGCTACAAGATCCCCGTGAGCAGCCTCGTACAGCACGTGTCGGCGGCGGTGCGGGGTCAGGTGGCATCGAACACGATCAAGATGGGTGGCGACGAGATCCGCTACGACGTCAAGCTGGAGGGGCACCGGGAGGTTGATCTGCACGAGCTCATGAACACGGTGGTGCTGAATCCGGAGGGCGAGCCGTTGCGCCTCGGTCAGGTTGCGGCCATCGAGGAGCGCGAAGTGCTGGGCACCATCCTCCGGGAGGACCAGCGCTACCAGCGCACCGTCAGATACGAATTCCGGGGCCCCCGCAAGCTGGGCGACGTCACCTACGATGCGGTGATCGATGCGACCTCGGTGCCCCCGGGCTACACGCTGAAGAAGGGTGCCGGATGGGGCATATGGTCCCAGGAGGACAAGTCCCAGATCTACGTGGTGCTCACGGTGGCTCTCCTGCTCGTCTACATGGTGACGGCAGCGCTATTCGAATCGCTTCGCCTCCCTCTCTGCGTGCTCCTGGCCGTGCCGATGGCGCTGATCGGCGTCTTCCTCCTCTTCTTCTTCAGCGGCGCACACTTCACCAGGGAGGCGTACATAGGAGTGATCATGATGGGCGGCATTGTGGTCAACAATGCGATATTGCTCGTCGACCACATCAATCGGGTGCGGCAGGAGAGCGCCCTGGCGCTTCAGGAGGCAGTGCTCCAGGCGACGCTCGAACGGGTGCGGCCCATACTCATGACCTCGGCCACGACGATCATGGCGCTCCTTCCGCTCGTCCTCTTCAGCCCTACTGCGGACGCCAACATCTGGAACGCAATTGCGTACACGCTGATCGGGGGACTCCTGGCCTCGACCTTCCTGGTGCTCACCGTCACCCCGGCCCTCTACCTCCTCTTCGAGCGTGGCCGGGCCGGAAGGCGTGCGGCCCTGGGCGGCGCGACCCGGCCATGAGGGTGAGGTTCGCCCCCTCCCCGACCGGGAGCCTCCACGTCGGCGGGGCCCGGGCGGCGCTCTTCAACTGGCTGCTGGCACGGCAGAGCGGTGGCGAGTTCCTGCTGCGGATCGAGGACACCGACCGGAGCCGCAGCCGCCCCGAGCATGTGGACGCGATTCTGGATGGTCTCAGCTGGCTTGGGATCGACTGGGACGGGGTGCCGCGATTCCAGGCGGATGGCGCCGAGCGGCACCGGGCCGACGCACTGGCGCTCCTGGATCGTGGCGCCGCCTACCGCGACTTCACCCCTCGGTCCGACTTCTCACGGGCTCGAGATGCGGCCGTCGAGGCGGGGAGCGGGGCGGTGACACGGCTTGCGCGCGAGCTCGCGACCGAGGTCGGCGAGGTGGAGGCGAGAGCCCGGGCGGCCCGAGGCGAGCCATTTGCCGTGCGCTTCCGGGTGCCAGACGGAGAGACCGCCTGGGACGACCTCGTGCACGACGAGCTGCGCTTCGCCAACGCCGAGATCGACGACTTCGTGATTCTCCGCAGCGACGGCACCCCCACCTACAACCTGGCCGTCGCCTCGGACGACGCAGATATGGGGATCACGCATGTGCTGCGGGGCGACGACCACATCTCGAACACTCCCAAGCAGATCCTCATCTACGAGGCGCTGGGGCGCGAGCGGCCGGCCTTCGGTCATCTGCCGATGATCCTGGGGCCGGATGGCAGGCGGCTCTCGAAGCGGCACGGGGCCCGGTCGGTGCGGGACTATCGCAGTGACGGGATTCTCCCCGAAGCGATGGTCAACTTCCTGGCGCTCCTCGGCTGGTCTCCTGGCGACGACGACGAGCTGCTTTCTCGCGAGGAGCTGATCCGCCAGTTCTCGCTAGGGCGCGTCCTGAGGAAGGGCTCGGTATTCGACCCGGCGAAGCTCGAGTGGATGAATGGACGCTACATTGCGGCGATGCGCCCCCACGAGCTCGATTCCGCCCTTCGCGAGGCGCTGCGACGGGACGGGGTGGCAGGCGACGGCATCCGCCTCTCCGACGAGGCCTTCGTCCGCCTTGCGGATGCGCTCGCGCCCCGCAGTCGTACCCTCGCCCAGATGGCCCGCCTGGCACGCCCCTACGTCGGGTCAATCGACGCCTACGACTCGACGGTGGCGCGCAAGCTCTGGCTCCGCGACCAGGACGGGGCGGTGGACCTGCTGGACGCGGTGGCGGAACAACTGACTGCGGCCGACTGGTCGGCGGAGGCGCTGGAGGCGTCGCTGCGCTCCCTCGCGGTTGCCATGAATGTGGGCGCTGGCAAGGTATTTCAGCCGCTTCGCCTTGCGCTCACTGGGCGGTCGGCGTCGCCGGGGATCTTCGATGTTCTGCTCGTCCTGGGGCGCGGGCGCTCTCTCGCGAGGATTGGCCGTGCGATCGAGTGGATAGCCGCCGAGCGTGTCGACTCCGTTCCTTGACCGCCGCCCGCCCTCCCGGTAGCGTTTCGGCCATGGCACGAACAAGGCAGCAGACGAACAAGTCCTCGCTGAGGTTCACCCTCGCCAATCTCTGGCTGGCGCTAGCCGCAGTTACCCTGATCTCTCTGGGCTACTACCTCCTGTCCCAGGGGTCGGTCACGCTCGCGCCGGCACTCCTTGTTGTCGGCTATGTCGTTGCCGTCCCGCTAGCGATCATCCGCTAGAGGGGGGCTCGGGCGCACCAGCGTCAGCGCCCGCAGCAGCTCTGCCGCGGCTTCAGCTCCCCCCGGCGGCGGCGCAATCTGGATCCCCGCGACCCTTCCCAGGAGCGCCTCGGCCGTCTCCCGCGCAATCGCCGCGCCCTCGGCGGCGGCGCGCCGAGCTCCCCTTGCCTCGGCTCTCCGCATCCTCTCCGCAACCCAGGCCGGGAGGTGCACGGTCGGCACCTCGTTTCGCAGGAACTCTGCCTGGCGGGCGCTCCCGAGCAATGCGATCTCGGCGACAAGCGGGATCCGGGTGCCGCTCGCCTTCATGAAGCGCTCGAGCTGGCCCACTTCGAATACCGGGCGCGAGAGTGCGAAGTCGGCTCCAGCCTCCACCTTCCATCGGTAGCGGCCCAGCTCGCGCTCCATGTCGCGGGCCGATTGGTTCGCCGATACGCCCACCACGAACCCTGCCGCGGCACCGATTCGGTTGCCGGAGGGGTCGAGCCCGGCGTTCAGCCCCGCTACCACATTCGCCAGACCGATTGAGTCCACCTCGACCGTCGAGCTGTAGTCCGGGTAGGGACCCGGTCCCGGTGGGTCCCCGGTCACGAGGAGCACATTCCTGAGGCCTGTGGCGGCCGCGCTGAAGAGGTCGCTTACCATTGCGGACAGCTTGTGGTCGCGGCATCTGTGTTCGAGCAGCACTTCGAGCTCGGGGAGCGCTCTCTGGATTGCGGCCGCCGCAGCCAGGCCACCGAGCCTCGGGGCGACGCGGTCCTCGTGCACACATACCACCGTGGCTCCGGCCTCGGCCAGCGCACGACACTCTTCGACGAGCACCGCCGTGTCCCACCCGCGCGGCGGTGCCACCCGCACCGATACGACTGTTAGCCGCCGGACGAGACTGCTACCAAGTCGGGATCTCTCCGCCAATGGAATGGGGGGAACACCCGAGCGCGAGTGGCTTGGACGATCGACGACAGCTATCGGCTTGCGTGGCTGCAACTGGGCGACCTGCTCGCCGATGCGTCGGGTGTGCTCGGGCGTCGTGCCACAGCACCCCCCTACCAGGCGGGCTCCGGCCGAGATGAAGCGCCGCGCGTAGCGGGCCATGTAGGCGGGCCTCGTCAGGTAGATCTTGCGCTCCTGCACTGTGCGTGGCAGCCCGGCGTTGGGCTGCGCGGATAGGGGAAGCGAGGTCGCGCTGGACATCCGCTCGAGCGCCTCCAGGAGGACGGAGGGGCCCACCGAGCAGTTGAGGCCGGCCACATCGGCCCCGCCGCGCTCGATCGCACGCGCTGCCTGCTCGACCGTGGCACCGAACTCGGTCGATCCGTCCTCGCCGACAGTCACCTGCGCTATCACTGGCAGGTCGCTTCGCTCCTTCACCGCCAGGAGCGCTTGCTCGAGCTCGGCCAGCTCCGAGAAGGTCTCGAGCACGAAGCCCTGGACGCCTCCCTCGAGGAGCCCGTCCACCTGTCTCCCGAAGCACGCTCTCGCCTCGCGCAGGGAGGTGGGGCCAAGCGGCTCGACCCGGATGCCGAGGGGGCCGACCGCGCCTGCCACCGCCGCCCGCCCGCCTGCGGCCCGCAGGGCAATCTCGGCCGCCCGCCGGTTCAGCTCCTCGGTGCGGTCATCCAGCCGGTACGCCGAGAGCTTGACCGGGCTGGCCCCGAAGGTGTTCGTCTCGAGGATCTCTGCGCCCGCCCAGAGGTACTGGCGGTGGACCTCCTCCACGAGCTCGGGGCGAGTCGCATTGAGCTCATCGTAGCAGACGTTCACGAATATGCCCTGCTCGTAGAGCATCGTGCCCATGGCACCGTCCACCAGATGGACGCGGCCGTCGCCGAGTAGTGATCGCAGGTCAGGCACTGTCGCCTCCGCCCCGGGGTGCCGCCATCTCCGGATCGTCGGCGAGGTTGTGCGAGAGCCAGCGCCGGGCCTCGGCGAGCGGCATCCCGGCCCGCCCGGCGTAGTCCTCCAACTGGTCGGCCCCGATCCGTCCGACGCCGAAGTAGAAGCTGTCGGGGTGACCGATGTAGAGCCCCGAGACGGAGGCGGCCGGGACCATCGCGCAGCTCTCCGTCAGCGTCACTCCGATCCGCTCCGCGCCGAGGAGGCGGAAGAGCGTGCGCTTCGTGGCGTGGTCCGGGCAGGCGGGGTAGCCGGGGGCTGGGCGGATGCCGCCGTACTCCTCCTTGATCAGCTGGGTACTGCTCAGCTTTTCCTGCGGGGCGTATCCCCAGATCTCGCGCCGCACTCGCTCGTGCAGCCGCTCGGCGAATGCCTCCGCCAGACGATCCGCGACCGCCCTGACCAGGATGCTTCTGTAGACGTCGCCCTCGGCCTCGTAGCTCGCCGCCAGCTCCTCGGCCCCCTCGCCCGCCGTGAGGGCGAATGCACCCGCGTAGTCGGCCACCCCGGAAGACGCAGGCGCCACAAAGTCGGCAAGCGCCAGGTTGGGTCGGCCCTCGCCCTTCTCGAACTGCTGCCGCAACGTCGGGATCACCGATACCGGATCCTGCCGCGACTCGTCGGCGTAGAGAACGATGTCGTCCCCGGCAGAGTTGGCCGGGTAGATCCCCACGACGCCCCTAGCCCGGACGAGGCCCTCGCGGCGAAGGCGCTCGACCAGCTCGAGCGCGTCCCTGTGAAGCGAAGTCGCCTCGGTGCCAAGCTCCGGATGGCTCAGTATCTCGGGGTAGACGCCCCTCAGCTCCCAGACGCGGAAGAATGGGGTCCAGTCGATGCGGCTGGCGATCTCGCCCAGGTCGTAGGAGACCTGCCTGGGCGCCTCGGGGGCGGCTGCGGTGGTGTGGCCATGCGCCACGTTCGCGGCGGTGGCGGCAGGCAGCACCCGGTTGCCGATCAGGGTAGGCCGCACTGGTGCTGGCCCGCTCCAGTCCAGCTCGAGCCTCCGGGCGCGGGCTTCGCACAGTGGGAGGAGCGGAGCCCTTCGCGCGGTACGACGTCTACGCTCGCGCAGGTCGGCGTATTCCTCTCGCAACCGCGCCAGATATCCGTCGCGTCGCGCCGGGTCGAGCAGACTGCCGACCACCGCCACCGAGCGCGAGGCGTCCTGCACATGCACCACCGGTCCCGAGTAGCGCCCCTCGATCCGGAGCGCCGTATGCACCCGCGAGGTGGTCGCCCCGCCGATCAGAAGTGGCAGCCGCATCTCGGCGCGCTCCATCTCGGTGGCAACGTGCGCCATCTGGTCGAGGCTCGGCGTGATTAGCCCAGAGAGCCCCACGATGTCGGCCTCCGCCTCGAGCGCCGCGGCCAGAATCGCCTCCGCGGGCACCATCACCCCGAGATCGGCCACCTCGTAGCCGTTGCACTCGAGCACCACGGCGACGATGCTCTTGCCGATGTCGTGCACATCGCCCTTGACGGTGGCGAGGACGACCCTGCCGGCAGCCCGCCCACGCCCGCCCGCCTTCTCCCGCTCCAGGTGCGGCACTAGGTGCGCAACGGCCCGCTTCATCACCCGTGCGCTCTTTACGACCTGGGGCAGGAACATCTTCCCCGCGCCGAAGAGATCCCCGACTGCGTTCATTCCCGCCATGAGCGGCCCCTCGATCACCTCGAGAGCCCGGGTGGCCGCCCGCCGAGCCTCCTCGGCGTCTTCCTCGACGTAGTCGGCGATCCCGTGCACAAGCGCATGTCGCAGCCGCTCCGTTACCGGCCCGTCCCTCCACGCCGGGTCCTCGTCCCGTGCACGTCCCCCCTCGCGGTAGTCGCTCGCCAGAGCGATCAGCCGGTCGGTGGCACCCTCGCGCCGAGCCAGCACGACGTCCTCGACCGCCTCGCGCAGCTCTTCGGGGATCTCGTCGTACACCGCGATGGCACCGGCGTTGACGATCCCCATGTCCATCCCGGCCCGCCCGGCGTGGTAGAGGAAGACGGAGTGCATGGCCTCGCGGACCCCGTCGGTGCCTCGAAAGGAGAAGGAGAGGTTGCTGACGCCTCCGCTTGCCAGCGCATGCGGCAGCGTCGCCTTGATTCGACGGACGGCCTCGATGTAGGCCACGGCGTAGTCGTCGTGCTCCTCGATCCCGGTGGCCACGGCGAAGATGTTCGGATCGAAGACGATGTCCTCGGGGGGAAAGCCCTCCTGGCGGACCAGGATGTCGTAGGCCCTCGTGCAGACCTCCACCTTGTGCTCCTCGGTCGCCGCCTGGCCCTTCTCGTCGAAGGCCATCACCACGACCGCCGCCCCGTATCGCCTCGCTAGACGGGCCTTGGAGCGGAACTCCTCCTCGCCGTCCTTGAGGCTGATCGAGTTGACGACGGCCTTGCCCTGGACGCACCGGAGCCCCTCCTCGATCACCTCCCAGCGCGACGAGTCGACCATGACGGGAACGCGTGCGATCTCCGGCTCGGCGGAGACGAGATTCAGGAAGACTCGCATCGACTTCGCCGAGTCGAGCAGACCCTCGTCCATGTTCACGTCGATGATCTGAGCCCCGCCCCTGACCTGCTGGCGGGCCACCTCGACCGCCGCCTCATAGTCGCCGTCGGCGATCAGACGGGCGAAGCGCGTCGATCCGGTGACGTTGGCGCGTTCGCCGATATTCACGAAGAGGGAGTCAGGGCCGATCGTCAGCGGCTCCAGCCCGGCCAGACGGGTGCGGCGGGGAAGCTCCGGGAGCGGACGTGGGCGAACCCCGTCGACCTCGGCGACGATCGCGCGGATGTGCTCGGGCGTCGTGCCGCAGCAGCCGCCAACGATGTTCAGGAAGCCGTAGCGAGCGAACTCGCCCATTGTGGCCGCCATCTCGCCGGGGGTGAGGTCGTATTCGCCGAGCGCGTTCGGCAGGCCGGCGTTGGGGTGGCAGCTGACGTGGCTCTCGCACACCTCGGAGAGCTCGCGCAGGTATGGACGGAGCGCCAGCGGGCCCAGGGCGCAGTTGAGTCCGAAGGCGAGAGGCTCGGCGTGCCGGAGCGAGTTGTAGAAGGCCTCCGGAGTCTGGCCGGAGAGGGTGCGCCCACTCTGGTCGGTGATGGTCCCCGAGATCATGATCGGGAGCTGGACGCCCACTTCGCCCAGCACCTCGTCGATCGCGAAGAGCGCGGCCTTGGCGTTCAGCGTGTCGAAGATCGTCTCGACCATCAGGAGGTCCACGCCCCCCTCGACCAGGGCGCGCGCCTGCTCCCCGTACGCGAGGCGCAGCTCCCCAAAGGTGACCGGGCGGGCACCGGGGTCGGAAACGTCGGGCGAGATCGACGCAGTGCGGTTCGTCGGGCCCATTACTCCCGCCACGAAGCGGGGACGGCTGGGTGTGAGCGCCGTGTACTCGTCGGCTGCGTCGCGCGCCATCCGGGCCGCCGCCAAGTTGATCTCGCGTACCGCGTCGCCGACTCCGAAGTCGGCCATCGCGATGCTGGTGGCCGAAAAGGTGTTCGTCTCGACTATGTCCGCACCCGCATCGAGGTAGGCGCGGTGGATTTCCCCGATGATGTCCGGTCGGGTCAGCGAGAGGAGGTCGTTGTTGCCGAGCTGTGGAGTGGGGTGGTCGGCAAAGAGATCGCCCCGGAAGTCGGCCTCGCCGAGACCCCGCCGCTGGATCATCGTCCCCATGGCGCCGTCGAGCACCAGGATCCGCTCCTCGAGGAGGCGGGCGATCTCCGCCGCACCCGCCCCCGCGGCGTGGCGGCCGGCTCCCTCCTGGGTGGTGATCATCCGCTCTTCAGCTACAGGCCGACTCTTCCCTCTAGAACGAGTCGGGTGAGTGGAGTGCCGTCGGGGTCGAACGCCCGCTCGCCGACCAGGTGAACGACTCCGGTGCGCAGGGCGTACCCCACCTCGACCCGTACCTGGTCCGGATGCAATCGGTGGCCCATGGCCTTGGCGCTCGCGGGCTTCGCCGCAGCTTCCGTCCAGAGGCGCCGTATGTCGGACGCCACTTCTCCCCATGCGGGCACGACCGAGATCGAGAGCCCTGACGACCGACGACCGGGGCGGGCGCTTAACTCGACGCCGACTCCCCAGTCGCTCAGACCCGAATCCTGATGGGCCACCACCGTGCGCCCCCGAGCCCCGAGAGTCAGCCCCAGCGGTGCATACGCCAGAGCCAGGTCACCGGCGACTCCGGCCCCCACGCCCGTCTCCGCGTCGCCCCCGTCGACTCGCATCCCCACCTCCACATTCGCCGAGAGAGCGGTCGAGCCCCCATCGATCCGACCGCTCAGCTGCGGCGCGATCCGCACTCGCCGCGAGACGGCGTCGAGTGCATCGATGCCCTCCGTGTCCGATGTCGAGATCGTCGTCTGCAAGGCGTCCGCCCTGATCGACAGGAACTTCGAGAATCGCTTGCGTACCCCCCCGGCACCCATGGTCAAACGCAAGTCGGTCGCGAGCACTCCGCCCTGGTCGTCGAGGTCGGCGTCTCCCCACCCTAGGCCAGCTGTAGCCCACGCATCGATGTCGCCTGGCGACCACTTCAGGTAGGGGTGCACGCCGGTGATCCGCGCCTCCACGGTGCCCTCGCCATTGACGCCGCTCTCGAAGTCGATCGAGGCCGAGCTGCGGGAGCCGGCCAACCCGAGAGCGACCCCGCCCGGGCGCTCGTAGTCGCCTCCAACGAAGGCTGTCACGGAGGATCCGTCCACGGTGAAGTCGTCTTCCGGAGTGCCCTCGAAGCCACCGGATCCGACCCTCGCCCACAGGGTCAGGCCGCCGTGCGCCACCTGCGCGGAGCTGCCCGACGCCAGCGCGGAAAGCGTCAGGCGGCCGGCCGGAGAGCTCGGCAGCGCTTCCCCGCCGCGACCCCATCCAGACCCCTCCTGGTAGGCGGCGGCTCCGCTCCGTGCGGTGTGCGCCAGCCTCTCGGCCGTGCGCCACATCTCGCCGAAGCCAATCAGGTCGGCGGCCTGGGCCAGCACTGCCGTCGCCGAGCAGCCGCCCACCGCGCAGTCGAGAGAGCGGTCGCCAAGGCGCAGGTGGCTGCCACCCGCGATATCGGTGCCGCCCTCCCAGTCGTCGACAACATCCAGACGCTGGGCGATCGCGTCCGCCGCTTCCGTCCCGATCGTGCGCCCAAAGGCCGAAAGGGTGCGCCTGAGCGTTCTCTCGCGATCGGCGGCGCTGATCGTCACGGTCACCGAGATGGCCTCCGTGGCCGATAGCCCCCCCGGATCGAAGGCCGTGACCTGCACCTCCGCTCGTCCCACGGAGCTAGCGACGAGAGTCAGCAGACCCCCGAACATCTCGGTAGCCACAACCGACGGGGCCCCGAGTACGATCGCCTGGTAGCGGAGCTCGTCGCCGTCGGGGTCGATGAAGTGGCCGGAGATGTCCATTTCGCGCGACGCGCCGACCTCGATCACGACCGGTGGAATCGCCAAACTCGCAGGCACCTCGTTCACGTCTTGAAGTGCGACCGTGATCGCGGCCGAGCCCGAGAGGCCGCCCCCGTCGGTCGCCGTTACCGTCATGGAGAGCTCTGGAGGCCCGCCCTCGAAGTCCCCGCCCGCCCCGACGTAGCTCACCCGGCCCCGGTCGTCGATGTCGAAACCACCTGCCGCCTCGCCCGTAAGGGAGTAGCGGAGCCGACTCCCGGCGTCCTGATCCGTGGCCCTGGTCGCTCCCACGGCAACTGGCCCGGCCCGATTCTCTGCGAGCGAGAAGGCGTAGAGGTCGCGCTCGAAGGTCGGAATCTCGTTCACATCTTGCACGGCCACCTCGACCTGGGCCGTAGCGTAGAGGCCATCGGAGTCGGTCGCCCGCACCGAGAGCTCGAAGTTCGTGCGTCCGCCCTCGAAGTCCTCGCCCTCCCCGACGTATCGCACCTCGCCCACGGAGCTGACGGCGAAAAGCTCCGACCTGGCACCGGCCAACGTGTAGCGGAGGGTGCCGTCGGCGTCCTGATCGGTGGCCAGGACGGTGCCGACCATCAACGGCCCGGACTCGTTCTCGTCGAGTGCGAACTCGTAGCTGTCGCGCTCGAAGGTCGGCGCCTCGTTCACATCCCGCACCTCGACGCGCACATCCACCGATCCCGAGAGCCCACCCGCATCGGTGGCGGTCATCCGGAAGGAGAAGGAGCGGGTACCCGACTCGAAGTCCTCGCCCGAGCCGGTGTACCTGAGGGCGCCCTGGCCCGAGACGGCGAAGCGGGGCACGGCGCCCGAGAGTCTGTACGAGAGCGAGACGGCGCCATCCGGGTCGGTCGCCCTCGCCGTGCCGAGCGAGAAGGGTCCTGACCGGTTCTCGTCGAGACCGAAGGTGTAGGTCGACTTCTCGAACTCGGGCGCCTCGTTCACATTCTGAACCTTGACGCGCACGGGGACGGAGGCCGAGAGCCCGCCCGAATCCGTCGCCTCGACCAGAAGGCCGAAGACCCGCTTGCCCAGCTCGTAGTCCTCGCCCGAGCCGCTGTAGCGCACCACCCCGCCCGCATCGATAGAGAAGCGGTTCGAGCCGCCCTTCACCCGGTAGATGATCGGGCCGCCCTCAGGGTCCGTCGCCACCACTGTGCCGACGGCGCGGCTGGTCAAGTTCTCCGGCAGCTCGAAGGAGTACGAGCTTCGGGCGAAATCCGGCGGCTCGTTCGTCTGCGCACCGAGCGGCGAGCTGCCGAGCCCGCTCAGGGCGACTGCAAGCGCGGCCGAGAGCAACTTGAAGCGCCGGTAACGCATGACACCTTCCTTGCCACGGGAACGGGGGCGTCGCCAGGACCGCCTGCCGAATGGTCGGGTAGCCGGGATGCTGCCGGCCAGCCTGCGAGACTACCACGATCAGGAGAAAATGGAAACGGTTGTAGTCGCGCGAAGCAACCTCCGCGCGGGCGCGAGCCACCGGACTTTCTTATGATTGTAGGGGTGCGCGACGGGGGGCCCCAAGATACGGGCTCGAGCATCTGGGAGCGACGGCCATGATCAGCCGGGCGAATCGAAGTCGGATTGGAGTCAGCCAGCGGTGGGGCGTGCAGCTCCACGTTGCGGCCATCTCTGCCGTGGTGCTCTCGCCCGCCGTCGCCTTCGCTCAGGAGCCGGTCTCGATCAGGGGCCAGGTGGTGGATGTCGTGACGGGCGATCCGATCGCTGGGGTAGAGGTGGTGCTGGCTTCCAGGGAGAGCGCGCTCCAGCCCGGCCTCCTCTTTCACACAGACGATCAGGGCGAGTTCTCGGTCGCGAGCATCCATGCCGGCATGTACCGGCTGGAGCTCTCGCACCCGCTCTACAACCCCTCGGTGGGCGACTTCAACGTGATGCGGTCGGGCGGGTTCCTGGCCACGATGCAGCCTGTCGGGCACCAGGAGGGCGGAGAGCTCGTGACCGGGATCGTAGGCGTGCTGACCGACGCCGAGTCGGGCGAGCTGATTTCGGGCGCGGTGGTGCGCACTGGGCAGGGGGAGCGGGGCACCCTCACCGACCTGCGAGGCGAGTTCCTCATCGAGGATCTCATCGGGGGGCAGCATGTCGTCGAATTCGCGATGATCGGGTACGCTCCCCGTGCCGACACCATCCGGGTGACCGACGGGCGGGTGACCCACGTGCGGGTGTCGATGGCCGTCGACCCGCACGCCCTCGATCCGATCGAGGTGACGGTGGAGAGGCGCGAGGTGAAGCTACAGCAGGTTGGATTCTACAACCGCCGGGCGATCGGCTTCGGGAAGTACCTCGACCGCGAGGAGATCGAGCGGAGGGGGCCCTTCGAGTTCACCGACCTCTTCATGGGTATGCCGGGGGTGGAGATCTACCCCGACCCCCAGAACTCCCTGCGGAAGTACGTGGTGCTCCGGACCGGGAGGCTGCAGCTCCCAACCTCCACCGGGTACAACCGTTGCTTTCCCCGCATCTACGTCGACGGCCTGCTCACGGCCCACGGGGGTGCCGAGCCCGGGAATATCGACAACTTCCTGAACACCACCGCGATCGCCGGGGTGGAGATATACGCCTCGACGGCGGGTCTCCCTCCGCAGTACCAGGGTAGGGGCGCTGGCTGCGGGGTCATCTTGGTGTGGACTAGGGTGACGGGAAGGGCCCAGCCCAGCTCTACCCGCTAGCGGCAGCCCCTGGACAGACCATCCACGGAGTTCGAGTGCTGCTCGCGGCCGGTCGCGCCGCGCGACATCGCGCTCGTCTCAGTTTCGATCGACCTGGGGGCCGGGCGGCGAGGGGTCGACATGGGTCCGTCGGCGCTCCGGATCGCGGGCGTCACCTCGGAGGTCGAGGCGATAGGCCACCGGGTGATCGAGTGCGGGACGATCACCGCCGGGGGATTCGAGACGGCAGTGGCGGGGCAGGGGGAACTTCCCTATCTCGACGAGATCGCCGCGGTGGTCGAGCGAATCCGGTCCGCCGTTGGGGAGGGCCTGGCACGCGGCTGTACCCCGCTCGTGCTGGGAGGCGACCACTCGATCTCGATCGGCTCGGTCGCGGCCGTCGCCCAGCACCGCCGCGCCCTGGGGGAGAGGATAGGGGTAATCTGGGTGGACGCGCACGCCGACATGAACCGACCCCACACCAGCCCGAGCGGGAACATCCACGGAATGCCGCTCGCAGTCCTCCTCGGCTACGGCGACCCGCGCCTAACGAGCCCGAACCCGTCGGTGAGGCCCGAAAACGTCAGCGTGCTGGGTGCCCGTCACTTGGATCCTGGCGAGAAGCGGCTCATCGGAAGACTCGGGGTGCGGGTCTTCACGATGACCGAGATCGACGAGGTGGGTATCGGCGCCTGCATGGACGAGGCGGTCGAGCGGGCGACGGCCGACACCGTTGGCTTCCACCTCTCGCTCGACCTGGACGCGCTCGACCCCCGCCTCGCCCCTGGCGTGGGGACCCCGGTGAAGGGCGGCCTCACATACCGGGAGGGACACCTCGTCTGCGAGAAGGCGGCCCGCTGCGGGCGCCTCCTGAGCCTCGAGGTAGTCGAGCTTAATCCGGTGCTCGACGATCGCAACCACACGGCCCAGCTCGCCGTCGGGCTGGTTGCCTCGGCGCTGGGGCGGACCATACTGTAAGCCCCCCACGCCGCCGCGCATCTTCCGCCGGGGTGGTGAAATCGGCATACACAGGGGACTTAAAATCCCCCGGGAGCAATCCCATGCGGGTTCGAGTCCCGCCCCCGGCACTTCTGTCCAGTGGGTCGTGCGAGCGCTCAGCGAGCCATGAGCAGCAGTTGTCAGAGAGCGCTAACGGCCACAATCGTCCACTCTCGTCCAGGGTGCTACCGGCGACCATGGCCCGCGCCGTCCACGCCACTACCTACGTCGCCGGGCTAGCCGAGTCCTCGCGCCGCGCCACCCGCGCCCTACGGGCATCGGCGGGCGGGGCCGTATGGGGCGCGCGTTACGCTTGACCGGTGCCGATTCTTCCTCCGGGGGAGGGTCGGCGCCTCTCTTTCCGGCGCACGTTCCCCTCCATTCTATGCATCGGCGGAGGCTACCGCATCGATGCGGGGCTAGCGCCCCGGCGGAGGCCCCGCTTTGTTCGCCGCCCGCTGCAGCGCCTTTTCCCAGGACGGAGCCTCCTCCCGCACCCGGTCCGGGATTCCGGGCTCCCCGGTGGACGGGTGGCGGGCGTCGCGGGCGACCGCGGCCAGCTCGGGGTCCCCCAGCGCCCACGCGATCACTGCGGCATGGTCGAAGAGGGTGCCGCGCCTGTATGCCAGCATGTTGGGCTCGAGCAGCCACGGTGGCCCCCTGGCGAAGTCCGGAGCGCCCTCGAGGTGCCGGATGGCGGCCCTCCTGATCGCCTCGACGCTCTCGGGGCCGAGATACGGCCCCCACCACGCCACGGCCTCCCTCAGCGCGAACATCGCCCCATTCGCCTGGTTCGGGGTCGCCTCCGGGCTCGTGGCCAAGTCGGCCAGGCCGGGGATCACGGAGGGGCCGAAGTGCAGCAGCCCCTCCACCGCGAAGTAGTTCCCAGTGAGCGACCGCGTCAGGAAGTCGATCGTCAGCGGGTGCTTCGTGGTGATGATCGAGGCCATAAGCCCTATGTGCCACTCCCCGTCCCCGCTCGGGTGGCCGAGCGCGACCTCGCGCTCGTACGCCGCCACCAGCGCCTCGACGAGCTCGGTCGTGGGCTCCTCGCTGGAGAGGATCCGCGGCATGCACGCCATGGCCTCGTAGACCCTGTCGGGGTCCCCGCTGAGCAGGTCCCGGGCCACGGCGGCCTGATCCGGCAGGTCCGGCTCCTGCTCTTCCAGGCATAACCAGACCGCGTGGTCCGGCTCCTGCGCCGCCGCGGCGTGCGCCGCCAGGCACCACCCGAGCGCCGTCGCCGCCATCCTCCGCACGGTCGTTCCCATCGTCCTGTCCCTCCTAGTCTTTCAGGGGGTTCTTGAGGAAGACCTGCACGTGGACGTGGGGCCTATCTCCCAGCCGTCGTCGTCGTCCCCGCCGCCTTCCTCCCCTGTGCCCTCTCGCCTCAGGCCGCGGATCATTCCTACCATATACCATATAGGGGCATGAAGTGGTCCTACTTCGTTGGACAGTCCGAGGGCAAAGCTAAGGTGGACTCTGGCTGGTACTCGGAGCCCTCGGGAGCATTCGCTCTGGTCCGTATTCAGGATCTCCGGAGTCGTCCGGATGAGCGCGTCGTCCAGGGCCCCGATGCAGAGCCGACTTGGCCGACGGTGGCTTCAGCGTCGAGTGGGGCGAACCCGGCGACCTGCGACGTGCGGTGGAGCTTGATCGCGCCTACCAGTCCCTGTCGCTCGGTCTGGTCGACGGCGTGGTGATGGCGGTGGCCGAACGGTTGGACGCTCGCGCCATTGTGACGCTTGACGTGCGGGACTTCGGGGCGGTGAAGCTCAAGGGGTCGCCGGAGCTTTGGCCCAGGGACCTGGCGTGACCATCAACCGGTCGCCGTCGTCGCATGCCCTTTCGACCAAGCGTCCCGACCGTCCCGCTCGTGCTCCTGCTCCTTGACACCCGCAGATTCCGGCCCCACTGGTTCGAGACGGGCAGCACGGTGCCTCGGCGCTCGGGCGGCTCTATCCACGGACTACTGGAAGGGAGGCTGTGCCGCCGTTTGCTACCACGCTGTGGTCCACGTCACGGTGCCCGCGTGCACAAACGCGCCCAGCGAGATTGCCAGCAGCCACGGCATACCGGATTGTTCCACGGCGGCCATGGAGATGACGCCAAGGACTGCACCCAGTAATGACCCCAGCAGGGCGGTCCCAAATTCCTTCCCGAGAGTCCTTGCCGCCAGCACCGGTCCGGACACGGCGACCACCGGGGCGGACATCACCATGAGGTCGCCCTCTTTGTCTGGTCTTGGTCTATGGCCACCTTCGAGCAGGAGGTACAGACCGGCGAAGTCCGACAGATGGGCCGCAACCGCCGTCCAGAAGAAGACCTTCGATATCGACGCTTCGTCGGTGGCCGCCTCCTGGCCTGCCTTCTGGAGCATGACCCAGCGTTCTCCTGCGGGCGGAGGCATGATTGCAACCCGTCCGGTGCGCGGGGCGATGCCGGAACCGTTGGGATCGACGCGGTAGAACGGACTTCGCTGCGCCTCGGCGATGGCCGCGCCGAGCGCCGCAGGCGATGGGCCCCGGTCGCCGCTTCGGCTCTGCGCATGCGCGTCGCGCGGAGACACAATGAACGCCGCCGAAATGGCGTGGATCAGGGCAATTGCCGCCCTTCCCGGGATTCTGGTCATGGCTGCTCCTGTTCTCCTGCGGAGAGGTTGCTGCTTGACCCCACCCTATGTCTTGTCACGCCTCGGGGTTTCAGAACCGTCGTCCACGCCTGGCGACGCCGGCCAGGGCTCAGGCACGATTCCGACGTGTCCACGCTGGCGGCCGGTGTCGCCGCGACGATGCGAAGAGTACCGCCCGTCCCCGCAGAGAGTGCACTCCTCCCTCACGGTGACGGACCGGTCGCGTACGCCTGCGGCCCCTGCCCGTCCGCGGGCTTGCGACCCTGCACGGGCCCGCCGGATAGCGCGGTCGCCGCCAAGCTCCGACCCCTTCCCCGGCCCCGGCGGCCGCAGGGACGCCGAGGTGTCTCCAAGCGCCGGAAACGGGCTCGGTCCGCCCGAGAACCTACTTCTCTCGGACTCGAAACGCCTGTCTGGGGGCTTCGAAACCGCTCCGAGACACCTCGCGGGTTGCGAGAGGCCCCTCATCCCTCCGTATTCCCCCCGATACGTCAGTTCATGAATAAGGCAGGGTAAAGTCAACCCTGACTGCACGATCTGCGTTTCCCGTCGTTGGACTGGATCTTGGTAGGCCGTCGCCGCTTGGACCGCCAGCAGCCGCCGACCGACGGAACTTCGCTACGCGCGCAATCACTCTTCCGTAGAGCCCATCACGCCGGTGGAACACATGGGTTCGCAGCACAAGACGGCGGGAGGCGAACCACCGTCCGGCTATGGCTGCTCGATGATCCGGCGTAGCTGCACCGTTTCAACTCCGAGTTCGTCCAGCGTGAGCACCGCCACGATATCCCCGTCCACGGCCAGCACCCATAGCCTCTCCGACGCAGTCACCTGCCCGACAAGGTCGCCGTCCTGCGAGTACACGCTCCAGGCGCTGCCCCCACCCGGGACCAGGCCACCGTAGTGCGGCACCCACAACGCGTCCCCGACCGCCCGGGTCCGCCCGTAGAAGGGATAATACCGGGGCAGGTCGTCACGATCGATGCCGTCCAGGTCGGGAAGGGAATCGCGGCCCGCGCGAGTGAGCCTAGTCGGCTCGGTCGGCACGTCCGGTGGAAGTTCGTGGACAGGCTTCCCCGCGATGTCGAACGCCGGGATCGACGAATCCTTGGTGTCGACGATGTGGTACTTGTCGCCCACGACGACGACAAAGGTCTCGCGCCGATAGGGGTAGATCCTCTTGCTCTCCGGTGAGTCGTAGTACTCGTAGCCCAGGTACTTCCCGAGGGTGCCAATGAAGTTGCCGTCCGCGTCGTACCTCGCCAGCCTATGCTCGTCCCGCTGTATCTTCGGCCTGTCCGCCCAACCGAACACCGACCCGGAAACGAGCATGGAGCCGTCGGGGAAGATCCCCTCGACCTCCGCCACGTTGTAGCCCGCCCACGGCTGGACCCGCACTGTTCGTTCCACCTCGCCCGCGCTGTCTCGAATGGTGACCCGCCTGTGCCAAGAGTCGAAGGTGTAGAGCCTGTCGCCGACGGCCTGCAGGAGATCGAGGTTGCCGTAGTCTCCCGGACCCTCACCCTTCTGGCCGACCGCACGGATCAACTGGCCGGTCGTCCGGTCGTAGAAGCGCAGCGAGTGTGTGCTCTCCTCGGCAACGATTAGGACATCACCCGTGAGTACGGCTCCGATCACCCTGTGAAGCGGCTCGCTCGGGTCGTCGCCGATGGTAAACAGGGGTATGTTGTCGATCCGCATGTTGCTTTGCTGTGGCGGCACGCTAGCAGCGCTCAGCGCATCGCCTAGGCAGCCGATCTGCAAGGCTAAGAGCAACCCACCGGGGGAGAGTCTCAGCATGGTGACCTCTTGGGCAAAGACTACACCTTGTTGATGGGGCGGATTTGCACCGTGAGCGACAGCGGAATCATCGGGCAAACGTACGGGCGGAAGGTACACGCCCGCGAAGTGGTCCGCCATCGACGAAGCCGGGGGTCGGGCTGTATTGGGTCAAGCTGACTCGGTTCGGCGACGGATGGTTCCTGATTCGCTCCGATGCCCTCGACGTGTCGCGCGCGGTGCGGAAGCTCCGCCAGATACCGGCGGGCGAGCAGTCGGAGCGATGTGGTCAACGTGGAGGACGGCCCCGAGGCCGCAACTTCCGGCAGACATAGCCATCGCGGCACCGGACTCGACGTGCGTGCGGAGGAGAGCTCGGCCACCGCACGGCTGATCTCGCTCTCGCTCCGCTCGGGGATCCCGATTACGGCCGTGCGCGACCGAATCAGGTGGAGACCACGCGCAATCTGAGCGACCTGCTCTCGCAGCAGGCGAGAACCGAGCCGCCGTCGCGTCTTGCATTATCGTGATCGATCCGGTATTCGTCATACGATCATCCCATCGATCATGTAAACGTCTTACGCACCCTTCCCGGGATTCGGCCCGGGCGGCAGCCCTTCACGGCCACTCGGAAGCCTCAAATGACCGTCGTCACCCTTTCCGCCAAGTACCAGGTCGTCATCCCGCGCGACGTGCGGGCGACCCTTGGCCTGAAGCCGGGCCAGAAGCTGCGCGCCATCCCGTTCAAGGGGCGCGTCGAGCTCATCCCCCTCGAGCCCATAGAGACGGCACGGGGGTTCCTCCGGGGCATCGACACCCGGGTGCCCAGGGAAGGGGACCGCGTGTGAACGTGGTCGATTCGTCCGCATGGCTGGAGTACTTCGCCGACGGGCCGAACGCCGGCGAGTTCGCCGGCCCGATTGCCGATGCGCAGCGGCTTGTCGTCCCCGCCGTCACCCTCTTCGAGGTCTTCAGGCGCATCCGGTCGCAGCGCAGCGTGGGCGACGCCCTCTACGCGGTGGCCCAGATGCGCCACGGCCACGTCGTCGATCTGGACGCCAGCCTTGCAGTGGCGGCGGCCGAGCTCAGCGTGGAGACTCGGCTGCCCATGGCCGACAGCATGGTTCTGGCCACCGCCCGCATCCACGGAGCGACGCTGTGGACTCAGGATGGCGACTTCGCGGGTCTGGAGAGCGTCGAGTATCGGCGACCGGGTGGCGAGTGAGATCGTTCCTGCGAACATCCGCACTCAGGCAGGAACACCTTCCAAACACCTGACCCGAAGACCAGCCGTGCCGCCGACAGGCAGGCCCGGTACGGTCTGCGCCTCGCGCTGCGGCAGCACCTGCGGGCGCGCAGCCGCGGCGGGCCGACGCCAATCACCGCGCGCTCGGCGCGAACGCCGGGAACCGGCATCCTGGCCTAACCGGCGCGCTACCTCCTGGTGTGGATGTGGATCACGCCATGCGCCGCTTCACTGCCATAGAGCTTCTCGGCGACCTCGCCCTTTACGACCTCGATGCGGTCGATCCGGTCGGAGCCGACAATGTCGCGAATCACCTTCTCCACCCCGGCTTCGTCCACCCGCACGCCGTCGACGTAGACGACCGGCTTCGAGCCCGTGACGAGGAGTTCCGTGGCCTTCACCTTCAGTTCGCGCAGGGATTGTGCCCGCAACTGTGCGGTCACGGCGAGCTCCTGGGCCTTCAGCCCGCGGGAGAGTTCCGTCGCCTTCAGCTCGCGCATCAGTTGTACCCGCGCCTGTCTCGTCGCGACAAGCCCCTCGGCCTTGAGCCCGGCTGCAGGTTCCTCCTGCGGTACGGTCACGACGAGTTCCTCGACCTGCAGCTCAGCCACGGGTTCCTCCTGCGGTACGGTCACTACAAGCTCCTCGACCTGCAGCTCGAGTTCAGGCTCCGCGCCCTTTGTGAAGACCTCAATCACGCCTCCCGCCGCCTCCTCGCCGTACAGCCTGGCCGCAGCCGGGCCTTTGAGCACCTCGACGCGCTCGATCTCGTCGGGCTCCGCGATGCTGCCTCCGAACCAATCGCTGGCCGACACCGGCAGATCCGTCTCGGCCCGGATGCGCACGCCGTCCACGAACAGCATCGGCTCGGGGCCAGATCCGAACGCCGTGGCCCGCAGGAACACCTCGACCCTGTCCGACCGCTCCCCGTCCGCGCCCTGCGCGGCGTCGTCCGCCATCGCCTCCTCGAACGCCTCGCGCACCTCCGTCGGCACCGGGGTATCGCACGCCACCACGACCGCCCCCACCGCCACCGTCCCCAGGAGCGCCGCACGGCCCGCATTCAGCCTTCTTCGCTTCTCGCTCATCGTCTTCAGCCTCCGTTCGAGCAGACTTCTTGGTTGACCCATGGCCGGGGCGAATCCCCAGCGCCCACGGGAACGCGATCCCGCGCCCAGGAGGACGTCGCCGTAGTCGGCGACCCCGATTCCCGACGCCAGGACCCGTTGGTCGCAGTCCAGCTCCACGGCGGCGCGGAGCCGCCGGTACATCCACCAGATCGCCGGGCTCCAAGGGAAGGCCGCCGCGACCAGACCGCCGTACAGGAGCGCCAGGTGGTCCCCGGCCCGGGCGTGCTCCAGCTCGTGCCGGATGACGGCGTCCCTGGCGCCCGGCTCCAGCTCCGTCACCCACGAGGGAATCACCACCCTCGGCCGCGCGACGCCGACCAGCGCCGGGCCGAATCGGCGTGAGACGTAGAGGTCGGCACCGAGCACCCGCCTGCGCTCCCAGCGGCGGCGCCCCCGTGCGACAACAACCAGCACTCCGGCGAGGACGACCAGCGCCGCCAGGGATCCTGCTCCCCACGCCAGCAGGGCGATCCTGCCGGCCGCCCTGTCCCTTGGTACGGGTACGGCGGGCACAGCGCGCCAGAGATCTCCGGCGACGGATCGGCCAGCGGGCTCAGACTCGGCGACGGCGGCCTCCTCGACCGGCGCGGCCGCCGGACTGCCCCACCCTCCGGCAACCGGAATCGCGACTCCGAGCGCCAGCGCCGCCAGCCACGCAATGCGGCGGGGCCGTCCCATCGCAGCCGCGAGCTGCTCCATAGCCAGCCCTCCCGCCGCGACAATCGCCCCGACCAGCACGGAGTACGCCATCCACGCGATCATTCGGCGTCCCTCCGACGCTTCGCCCGGTCCAGGATTGCGCGCATCCTCGCAATCTCCTCGGCGGTGAACTCGCGGTCCTCCACCAGGGTGGCCAGCAGGCGCTCGGCGGAGCCGTGGAAGATCTTGTTCACGATCCGCGAAAGCGCGCGCCCGCCAGCCCGCACCGACTCCACCAGGGGGTAGTACCGGTAGGCGCGCCCCTCCCGCTCGTGGCCCACGGCACCCTTCTCCTCGAGGATCTGCAGCATCTTGAGGACGGTGGTGTAGCCGACCTCCTCGCCGAGCGCGCCGCGAACCTCCACCACCGTCCCCGACCCCTCGCGCCAGAGCACGCTCATGATATCGAGCTCGCGGTCGGTGAAGCCCTTTGGTCCGCCGGACTCTTCCGCACTGTAAACTTTGCTTTCCATTATGTCACTTCTGATAGACATTTCGACAGGTCAAGGCTTCGCTCCAGTCGGGTCCACGGCCCAGGAACCCGTGGTGGACAAAGCGTCGCACCTCTCGGTGCTCGCCAGGGTCATCCACGGACTCCTAGCGGCGGGCGTCACGCCCCGAGGTCCCGCTGGCAGTGTCCACTCCACGTTAAGGAACGTGGATCCGAATGTCAACGACAATCTTCGTACGAAGCCCTTCGCTCGTCATCTCGGCCGGGCGCGTCGGTCCTGACATCCTCAGGGGTAAGGGTGACGACGGTGCGGGTGGGGTTGACGCCCCCTACGGGAACAGCCTCATCCTCTGTTCCAGCAGCGGACGGCTCAGGATCCCTGTCATGTTGAGAACCTCCAGATTGAATCGGCCTTTTGCGCCGCGCGACCACCATTCCTCCGCGACCCAGCCCAGGTCTTCGGCGGCGATCAGGGCGATGTTGGTGCCAGCGCACTGGGCCGCAAGCTGCCAGACCCTGTCCATCGCGGAGTCGTCAGGGACCGCGACGACGACCAGGAAGCAGGCTACTGGATCCCTCGAGTCGCGTATGTAGCGCTTGAACTGCCTGAAGTGGGAGGGTGGAAAGGTGTAGGCGACCTCCGTGCTCTTGTTGTCCCACATGAGAACGTCTCCGCTTCTCTTCCTGCGTCCGCCGAACCGGATGCAGCCGTCGGGGTGCTCGGTGCCAGACATCTCCATCAGCTTCAGGCCCAGCCTTGACTCGAAGAGGAACCGGGTCGCCGCCTCGAACCCGTGCTCAATCTCAATATCCTTGCTGACGATCTGGTTCGCCAGCAGATTCTCGCGGTCCCGCCGGGCGAGCTCCGGCAGGTACTTGTAGTATCGCTCATCCGGCGATGCCTCCTCGTCCACCTCCTTCGTGATCAGATTGGCGAAGTACCGGATGATCCGTTGGACTCGCTGCGCCTTGGTCCCGCTCACCGCGACCCCCGAGAGCGAGGAGCAAAGCTTGTAAAGGTCCCCGCTGGAGAGGACGTCCAGCAAGCGGCTGGGGCTCACGCCGGAGGACATCACCCGGCCCTTCAGCTCCGGCTTCGTGCCCGAGGTGGGGAGCTTCTTTGCGGCCAGAGCCTGCTTCAGCTGGCTGACCGTGAGGGTGTCGAGGAGCAGGCCCCAGGCATTCAGTCCAAGTTCCAGACCGAGCGCGTTCATCACGGAAGGCCTGATCTCCTCTGGAATCACGTAGGGCGAGCCGTCCGCCTTGTTGCAGTGGAAGACGATGCCCCCCCGCTGCAGCGCGTTGAGCATGTCGCGGCATTCACTCGGCGTATGGAGGACGTTTCCTCGCTGGGGGAAGTGGTCGAGCTGGGCGAGCACGATGCGAAAGACCGCTTCGGACAGTCCGAGGCTGTCTCGGAGAGTGCGGAGCAGGTTCAGCTCGCTGAATGTGATCATCCTGTCGCGCAGCGCAGCCCTGAGCACATCCTTCAGGATTTCGATGCGCTCAGGGTCCTGGTAGCGCAGGCTGTCCTCCTCTGCGGCGGCGTCGAGCACACCCTGCTCCAGGCCGGTCAGGCTCTCGACGGTTTCCTGCTCCGTGGCCGACCAGTCGGGGCGGTTCACGAACGCCTCCAGCATCAGTATCTGCCGGATCTGGTCCTTGAACGGACCGTCGAACTGCAGAACGGCGGCGATTCTCTTTCCGTCGGTCAGCTCCTCGACATTGCGCAGGATGATGTCCCGGGCCTGGTCCTCGTTGGGCTTCGGAAAATCCTTCGTGAAGCTGTCCACAATCCTCTGCAGCGGCAGCTTCGACATCTGCTTGATCGCGTCTGCAACCTTCATGGCCTGCTCCGTGGTTTGGTTTCCGTTCGATCCGGCGGGTGACCGCTCCTGCCAGCGAATCGATCCGGCGCGCCCCGCACGGTGGTCGTAGCCAACCAAGTCAACGATACGCGCGCCCGCAGCCATGAGCCAGAGCGCAGTCCGCTCCTGGACCAGCGCCGTCAACCCCGCGCGCGCCACCCTGAAGTTGACCCCGTTCACGTACAGGAAGAGATTGGTGCGCAGCCGCGCACCACGCGGCCCGACAGCCTTGCCGGGCGAACGGGTGCGCCAATCCAGCTCATCGCGCCCGGCCCCGCCAATGTCCCCTAGCCCCCGCGTCCGCGTTGCCGCCGTCCAGCCCCGCGGCTACCCCTTCGACCCCGCCGCCGCCGTCGACCACATCTGCGGGGCCACCGCCGAGGCCGCAGGCCAGGGAGTCGACCTGATCCTCTTCCCCGAAGCGTTCGTGGGGGGCTACCCGTGGGGTCTGGCCTTCGGCACGGCGGTGGGGGGGCGCACCCCGGCTGGGCGTCGCACCTTCGGCCGCTACCACGATGCGGCGATCCCCGTGCCCGGCCCCGAGACCGAGCGGATGGGACGCGCAGCGGCGGCAGCGAACGCATACCTGGCCGTCGGCGTGATCGAAAGGGGTGCCGCCCGCGCCCCCGGCACCCTCTACTGCACCCTCCTCTACTTCGCCCCCGACGGGACCCTGGCGGGCCTCCACCGCAAGCTGAAGCCCACCGCCGCCGAGCGCCTCATCTGGGGGGAGGGGGACGGAAGCACCTTGCCGGTGATCGAGACGCCCTTCGCGCGCGTTGGGGGACTGATTTGCTGGGAGAACTACATGCCGCTGGCGCGCATGGCGATGTACGGCAAGGGCGTGGAGATATACCTCGCCCCGACCGCCGACGATCGCGACCGCTGGCAGTCCACCCTCCGGCACATCGCGCTCGAGGGCCGCTGCTTTGTGATTGGCTGCAACCAGATCGTCGCCAAGGAGCACTACCCGTCCGACATCGAGATTCTGGACGAGATGGATGGGTGGCCTGATCTCCTCTGCAGTGGAGGAACCTCGATCTACGGCCCGCTGGGCGAGACGGTCGCGGGACCACTCCTGGGCGAGGAGGGGATCCTGGTGGCGGATCTGGAGATGGGCGACATCGCGCGCGCCAAGTTCGACTTCGACGTCGTTGGCCACTACGCCCGCCCGGACGTCTTCGAGCTCAGGGTGAACGAGTGCCCGCTCGGCGTGCCGGCCTCGGATGTCGTGGGGGTTCGTCCACGGGCCGCCATGGTCACGGCTGATCCGATTTCGCTATATTAAAGAATTGCGCCACGGCTGGTGTGTCGGCCCACTAGGAGGGTCCGAACCGGTCGCGGCACTGTAGGCTACGAGGCGATCCCCGAACCGCGGCGGGTGCGGGTCGGGATCGCGGCACGCCCCTGCAACCCTAGCCCTCCCGTGTGTCGCATGGGGCTGGGACGACATCCGGAGAGCCAGGCATCGAACTGGCGACGAGAAATGAACGAACCCGAAGGACTCCCCTCCGAGGCGCTCGGCGATCCGCCCGCCACTCCCGACGAAGGTGCAGCCCCCCACGAGTCGGAAGCTTCTGTCGTGCCCGGCGATCTCGGCGAGATCTCCCCCGAGCTTCATCACGACCCATACGGCGAAGAGGTGCTCGACGTCTCGCGGGAGTCGTTCGAGGAGATGCTCAACGAGCACCGCACGATCAGCGGCGACATCGCCGAGGGGCAGATCGTCAAGGCCCGCGTGCTCAGCACCACCGACTCGGCGGTCATCCTGGAGTTCGGATTCAAGAGCGAGGGCACGGTTCCTCTCGATGAGTTCAAGGATCCCGAAGCGATCGTCCCCGGCCGCGAGGTGGAGGTACTCCTCGAGAGGCTAGAGGACGACGACGGGGTCGTGGTGCTCTCGAAGAAGAAGGCCGACTTCCTGCGCGTCTGGGAGCTGATCAAGGAGGCCCACGAGAACGACCGCCCCGTCAAGGGCACCCTGACCCGCAAGATCAAGGGCGGCGTCACCGTTGACATCATGGGTGTGGACGCCTTCCTCCCCGGATCCCAGATCGCGCTCAGGCGCGTGCCCAACATCGGGGGTCTGATCGGCGAAATCTACGACCTCCTGATCATCAAGCTCAACAAGCGCCGCCGCAACATCGTGGTGTCGCGTCGCGTCATCCTGGAGCGGGACCGGAAGAGGCAACGCTCCACCCTCGTCAAGGAGCTTCTCGCCGGGCAGGTCCGCGAGGGCGTGGTCAAGAACATCACCGACTTCGGGGCCTTCATCGACCTCGGCGGACTCGACGGACTCCTCCACATCACCGACATGTCGTGGGGTCGCGTCAACCATCCGAGCCAGGTGGTCGTGATCGGCAGCCACATCGACGTCAAGGTCCTCGACGTGGACTGGGACCGCGAGCGCATCTCGCTCGGTCTCAAGCAGCTCCTGCCCTACCCGTGGACCGACATCGAGTACCGCTATCCGGTGGGTACGCGTGTGCGCGGAAAGGTCGTCTCGATCACCAACTACGGAGCCTTTGTGGAGCTGCAGGAGGGAGTCGAGGGGCTGGTCCACATCTCGGAGATGTCGTGGACGCGCAACGTGCGCCACCCGTCCAAGCTGGTGGCGGTGGGCGACGAGATCGAGGTGGTGGTTCTCAAGGTCGATCCCAGCGTGGAGAAGATCTCGCTCGGCATGAAGCAGATCGAGGTGGATCCGTGGCTGGCACTGCCGCTGCAGTACCCGGCCGGAACCAGCCTGACGGGAACGGTGCGGAGCCTCACGACCTTCGGCGCCTTCGTCGAGATCGAGCCCGGGATCGACGGCCTGGTGCATGTCTCGGACATGAGCTGGACGCGGCGCGTGGAGCACCCCTCCGAGATTGTCGCCAAGGGCGAGCAGGTCGAGGTCACGGTCCTCGATGTGGACGCCGACAACCAGCGCATCTCGCTCGGCATCAAGCAACTGCAGGAGGATCCATGGCCGGTGCTGGTGGCGCGCTATGCCAAGGACACCGAGGTCGAGGGCCAGGTATCGCGCGTACAGGACAAGGGCCTGGTGGTTGACTTGGGCGAGGGCGTCGAGGGATTCGTCCCGGGTTCGCACTCGGGCGTCCCCGCCGAGGCTCTGGAGGACCACTACGAGCCGGGCGTGGAACTATCGCTGAGGGTCATCTCGTCCGATGTAGGCGAACGGCGAATCGTGCTCGAGGTGCTGGAGGTGCCGGAGCGGATGCAGGAAGGAGAGGCCGACGGTGAGCCCGATTCGGAGACCGAGCCCGATTCGGAGACCGAGCCCGATTCGGAGACCGATGGGTCCGATGGATCCGACGGTGCCGGTGAGCCCGATTCGGAGGCCTATGGTCCCGATGGATCCGACGGTGCCGAAGATCCCGTCGATGGCGGGGATGCGGACGATGGCGGGGAGAGGTCTGCCGAGACCGATTCGGGAGACGCGGACGAAGGGGGGGGATGAGCCCAACGGGTCCGACGATGAAGCTGGGGAGTTGGCCGAGGCATCTGATTCTGCCGACCTTCGCCCCTGCTTCGGCGGCCCTCGCGCTGGCGTCGCTCTGCGCCTCGCTGGGGTGCGGTGCGCTGCGGGGAGGGTGTGGACAGGACAGCATCGATGGCGTCCTCGGCGGGGTGGACGGCAACCCGATGGCGCTCCCGGCCGGTGATTCGGTGGTGGACCCCTTCGGGGGGAGAGGCAGCGGTCCCGGGTCCCGGGTCCCCACCGTGGGCGCGGTCCTGCCCTTGGAGGGCTCGCCCTCGATGCGCGAACGCGCGCGCCTCTTCGGCGAGGGCCTGGAGGTGGGAGTCGAGCTCGCGCGTGCCCGTGGGGTCGAGCTGGAGCTGGTCGTCGAGGACAACCGGGGGACCTCGTCGGGGAGCGTTCGCGCCGCGGCCACCCTGGCCGACAGAGGCGTTCTTGCGGTCCTGGGTCCGCTCGATGCCGGTAACCTGCGCGCGGCCGTCGGGGCCGTGCCCGACTATCTCCCCTTCTTTTCGCCTACCGCCGGGCATCTCCCCGAGGCGCGCCGCGGGGTCTACAGCCTGGCCGCGGGCGACGCCGAGGCCGGCCGTGCGCTCGCAGCCACGCTCTGGGAGCTGGGGCACCGGGCCGCGGTCGTGATCCACCCCAGCCGCGCACGCGAGCGGATCGAGGTAGAGGCCTTTCGGAGTACCTTCGAGTCGTTCGGTGGCACAGTGCGGCGGCGCATCGAGTACTCGCCGGGCACCACCACCTTCGAGGCGCAGCTCCTGGAGGCGAAGTCCCTCGCGCCGTCTCTGCTGGTCGTCGCCGCGCCCGCAGACGACATCCGCCTACTCGCGCCGCAGATCGCCTTCTTTGGGCTGGACGAGCTGGGCCTCCAGGTGGCGGGGACCATCGGGTGGAGTGCCCCGTCGGTGCTGGAGGGGTTGCCGACCAGGCACACCGAGGGTGTCGTCGCCCTCAGCACCGTGTCCCCCGGGGGGTGCCATGAGCCGCCCTCGGAGTTTGTGACCGCCTACGAGTCGCACTTCAGGAGAACGCTCCGCAGCGACATCCCGGCGAAGGGCTACGACCTGCTGACGATAGTGCTCTTCGCCCACGCGGCGGGAGCGTCCCGCGCGGCCGAGGTGCAGTCCCGGCTGGAGCTGATCGACGAAGTGCCCGGGGTCGGCGCCACCTACACCTTCTCCGGCGGCCAACTGAGTCGGCGCTACCACCCGGTCCGGATCGAGGGCGGGGAGCTCCGCCCACTTGGACGGGCGCCCCCAGCTTGCACGCGGCCGTCGGTCGAGCCGCCTCCCGACTCCGGGAGCTCCCGCTGAAGGAGGACGGCGGAGCCAAGGGCGCGATGGGGGCTGCGCTGGATCGCCTCGCCGAGATGGGCCGGAGCGCAACCCAGGGGGGCGGCGAGGCTCGTCAGCGCGCCCAGCGGAAGCGGGGCAAGCTCCTGGCCCGAGAGCGCCTCGACCTACTCCTCGACCCCGACTCGTTCGTCGAGCTGGACCGCTTCGTCACCCACCGCGCGACCGACTTCGGGCTCGACCGGAAGAAGTTCCTGGGAGACGGTGTGGTCACCGGATACGGCACCATCTCGGGCCGCCTCGTCTACGTCTTCTCGCAGGACTTCACCGTCCACGGCGGCTCGCTGAGCGAGGCCCACGCCGAGAAGATCGTCAAGGTCCAGGAGATGGCGCTCCGGAGCGGCGCTCCGATAGTCGGCCTGAACGACTCCGGGGGCGCGCGCATCCAGGAGGGCGTGGTGTCGCTCGGGGGGTACGCCGACATCTTCCTGAGGAACACCCTGGCCTCGGGCGTCGTGCCCCAGGTCAGCGTCATCCTGGGCCCGTGCGCCGGGGGTGCCGTCTACTCGCCGGCGATCACCGACTTCGTCTACATGGTGCGCGGCACGAGCTTCATGTTCGTCACCGGGCCCGACGTGGTGAAGATGGTCACCCAGGAGGAGGTCGACATGGAGGGGCTCGGAGGCGCGGATGTGCACGCCGAGCGGTCTGGCGTCGCCCACTTCGCCGCCGACTCGGAGGCTGAGGCGCTCCAGTCGGTGCGCGACCTCTTCCGCTACGTCCCTCAGAACAACGCCGAGCGCCCGCCGCGCGGGGCGGGACAAGACGCGCACGACCGCCGGAGCGAGAGGCTGCTCGATCTGCTTCCCGACAGCCCCAACCGCCCCTACGACATGGCGGAGGTCATCGGCGAGGTGGTAGACGACGGCGGCTTCCACGAGGTGCATGCCGGCTTTGCCCGCAACCTTCTGACCGGCTTCGCGCACGTGGGCGGACACTCGGTGGGGGTCGTCGCCAACCAGCCGAATGTGCTTGCGGGTGTGCTCGACATCGACGCCTCCGACAAGGGCGCCCGCTTCGTCCGGTTCTGCGACGCCTTCAACATCCCGCTTGTGGTCTTCGAGGACGTCCCCGGCTTCCTTCCGGGGGTCGGTCAGGAGCACGGCGGGATCATCAGGCACGGTGCCAAGCTCCTCTACGCCTTTGCGGAGGCGACCGTGCCCAAGGTCACCGTGATCACGCGCAAGGCGTACGGCGGGGCCTACGACGTCATGAGCTCGAAGCACATCCGTGGAGACGTCAACCTCGCATGGCCCACCGCCGAGATCGCGGTGATGGGCCCCAAGGGCGCCGTCGAGATCCTCTTCCGCAAGCAGATCGCCGCTGCGGACGATCCCGAGTCGGAGACCGAGGCGCGCATGGCCGAGTACCGCCAGAAGTTCGCGCACCCCTACGTTGCCGCGGCTCGGGGGTATGTGGACGATGTCATCGATCCCCGCGACACGCGCCCGAGGCTTGTGAGCGCACTCGACATGCTGGCCCCGAAGCGCGATTCCAACCCGCCTAGGAAGCACGGTAACATACCGCTCTGAGTCGCCCGCCCTAGGAGCGCCGGGCTGCCTCTGTACGCGATCAACCCCTACCAGCTTCGCAGCTTCGCCCGCTCGCGAGGATCCCGCGCCAAGACCGACGCCGTCGATGCCCAGACGCTGGCGACCATGGTGGACGCGTTCGCCGACCTGCGCCCGACCGCAGCGGAGTCCCGCAGCGACCGCGACCTCGCCGAACCCACATGCCCGAGCTCGGCTCGCTCACCGGCCCCTGCGGGTTGCGAGGGGTCCCCAGCCCTCCATACTGCCCTCGGCTCGGCACTTCATGAATGAATGTCCCATCCCACTTCCGAGCGGAAGGATATCGGATCATGTCAGTGTCGGGCTCGCTTCTTCGTCGCCTAGGTGCGGTACACGCCACGTTGCTCGTCCTTGCGGCCGGGCGGGTCGAGTCGGTCGGCAACGGCAGCGCGACGATCACGGCGACATCGGGTTCGGTGTCGGCAGATTTGGCGGTCCGCGTGGCCCAGGTGCCAGCGTCGGTCGAGCTGTCTCCGGACTCGCTGGCCTTCGGGGCCATCGGGGACACGGCAACCGTGGTGGTGGCGGTCTCGGACGGGAACGGCCACGAGATCAGGGACGCCGCAGTGACATGGTCCAGCGACAACATCGCGGTGGCGGCGGTGGACGACGATGGCGTGGTGAGGGCGACCGGAAACGGTGCCACATTCGTGCGTGCCCGGTCCGGCGCCGCAGAGGGTTCGGCATGGGTGAGCGTGGTGCCCGTGGACCGTCATGTGTTGATCCGGCTCTACGAGGCGACGAGCGGTCCGGAGTGGACCCACAATGAGAACTGGCTGACGGCGGAGCCGATGAGAGACTGGCACGGCGTCAGGGTGGACTCGGGGGGGCGAGTGACCGAGTTGGACCTCGGCGATAATGGCCTGGCGGGCGAGATCCCGCCGGAGCTGGGGCAACTCGGCAATTTGCAACGGCTGGACCTCCGCAACAACTACCTAACGGGCGAGATCCCTCCGGAGCTGGGGCAACTCGCCAACTTGCAATTGCTGAACCTCCGCAACAACGCCCTAACGGGACCGATCCCTCCGGAGCTGGGACAACTCGCCAACTTGCAACGGCTGTACCTCAACGATAATGAGCTGACGGGACCGATCCCTCTGGAGCTGGGGCAGCTCGGCAACTTGCAACAGGTGGACCTCCGCAACAACTACCTAACGGGTCCGATTCCGCCGGGGCTGGGGCAACTCGCCAAACTGGAATCGCTGTACCTCAACCCCAACGACGGATTGTGCGTGCCCGGAACCCGAGCGTTCTCCTGGGCCGACACATTGGCCGTGGCGGATTTTTCCTGGTGCAACGAAGCCGACATCGGAGCCCTCGAGATCTTCCACGAATCGGCGGGCGGGGGTGGATGGCGGCACGACGACAGGTGGTTGGGCAGCGCCGTGCTTGACGACTGGTACGGCGTCGCCGCCGAAGCGGAGCGCGGCCGCGTCACCCGGCTGGAGCTGGGCTCCAACGATCTCGACGGCGGTCTCTCGGCCGGCGTGGGTGAGCTGGCCGAGCTACGAACGCTGAAGTTGAACTCGAATCTGGATCTTGGCGGGCGGCTGCCTATATCGCTCGCACGCCTGTCGCAACTCGATACCCTGTGGTATGACGGAACGGGGCTCTGCACGCCGACCGACACCGAATTCTTGCAGTGGCTCCGCGAGCTCGACAGCCATGTCGGCTCGGGTACCGACTGCGGTGCCCTCACACCGACCGCGACGTGCTCGTCGAGTTGTACCGGGCCACCGGCGGACCGTCCTGGAATGCGAGTACGAACTGGCTGACGGATAAGCCGTTGAACGACTGGCACGGCGTCAGGGTGGACGCGGGGGGGGGGCACGTGACCGAGTTGGGGCTCGGCAACAACGCCCTGACGGGACCGATCCCGCCGGAGCTGGGGAGCCTCGACAGCTTGGAGAGTCTGTACCTCTACGACAACGCCCTGACGGGACCGATCCCTCCGGAGCTGGGGAACCTAGACCGCTTGCGGGATCTGAGACTCAACTACAACGCCCTGACGGGTCCGATTCCGCTTTCGCAATGCGCCCCTGCCGCGGCATACCTGACGCAGGCCGTTCAGTCCCGCGAACACCCGGTTCCGCTGGTCGCGCGCGAGGATGCCCTGCTGCGAGCCTTCGTGACGGCGGCGAACCCCGGCGGCCACACGATGCCCCGCGTCGTCGCGCGGCTCTACCGCGACGGCGACGAGGTGTACGAGGCGGACATTCCGGCCGGCTCGAACCCGCTACCGGATTCGATAGACGAGAGCATCCTGAAGGCGTCGGCCAACGCGGTGATTCCGGGCAGGGTGGTGCGGCCGGGGCTGGAGCTGGTCGTCGAGGTTGATCCCGACGGTACGCTGCACGACTCGGTGGGCGTGACGAGGCGGATTCCTGCCGACGGACGCCTGGCGATCGAGGTCCTGGAGGCTCCGCGTTTCGACCTGACCCTGATTCCGTTCCTGTACGAGCCCGATCCCGACTCGTCGATCATCGGGAGGGTCGGGGAGATGGCCGCCGACGAAGACGACCACGACCTGCTCCAGCAGACCGCCTACCTGCTCGGGGTCGAGGAGATGGACGTGACGGACCATTCGCCCGTGGAAGTCTCGTCGCGAAGTGCGTCCCGAGTGCTCTCCGAGACCGAGGCGATCCGGGCCCTGGAAGGCGGGACCGGGCACTGGATGGGGATGATGCCCTGGTTCTCGGATGTGGGCGGGGTCGCCTACCTTCCGGGCTGGACCTCGGCTTCAAGGCCGTATTCGGCTGTCATCGTCCACGAGCTCGGCCACAATTTCAGCCTCCCGCACGCGCCGTGCGGCGGCGCGCCTGGCCCCGACCCCGACTTCCCCGACCCGCGCGGCCGCATCGGCGCCTGGGGGTACGCGCTCGACACGGTTGTGAGAAGCCCGTCCGGGAGGTATTTCCGCAAGGGAGAGCTCGTGCGGCCCTCGGTACCGGACCTGATGTCCTACTGCTACAACCCGGAGTGGATCAGCGACTACTTCTTCGCGAAGGCTCACCGGTACCGCGTCGACACCGAGGGGGGGGGAAGTGGGGGACGAGCCCCCGGCCCCTCCGGAGCGCTCGCTGCTCCTGTGGGGCGGCGTCGACTCGACCGGGACGCTGCACCTGGAGCCCGCATTCGTCGTCGTCGCTCCTCCCGCGCTCCCCGAGGCCGCCGGCGACCATGTGATCGAGGGCCGGATCGCCGACGCGAGAGAGGGTGCCGGAGGGTTCGCATTCGTGCTTCCGGTCCGTCCGGAGTGGGGGGGACAACTGGCTGGGATCACGCTGACGGGGCCGGGAGGTGCGGAAGAGGCGGTGACGCTGGACCGCGCCCCCGATGCGCCCATGGCGATCCACCGGGACCGGCGAACCGGCGAGGTGCGGGCGATACTCAGGGGCGAGCGGGCACTGGGCGGCGCCCCTGCAGGAACGGAGGTGCTGCGCAGCCGGGGGATACCCGGTCCGGAGGCCTGGCGGCGATGACGGATCGGCAGCGGGCCCCGGCCCTGTCGTCCACGTCGCTCATGGTGGCAATACCTGGGGCAACCTGATAGCTTGCCCTACCGATCGACAATGCCCAGCGGCTGGCCGGTGTGCCGCATTCACTCAATCGGGCGGCTCCGGGCGGTCGCCGCAGCCCAATGGCGAGGGTCAGATGAATACGGTGGATGAGAACGGCTTCACCGAGTGCCGCAAGTGCGGTGACGGCGTACTCCTGCCCATGTCCGACTATGGGCGCGACGGCGCGCCGATTCGGTACAAGGCGTGGGTCTGCTCGAATCCGGATTGCGGGTTCAACATCCGCATCGACAACGGCGAGATCACCTTCGGACGGTCGATCGGACAGAGCTACAAGTAGCCGTGGGCTCGGGTAGCGCCGTGGGAGGAGTGCCTGCGGGGTGCTATGGAAGGGCCGCCGTGCTGGCCCCGACGGCCGAGCAGGCCGCAGCCCTCGACCACGACGCGACCTCCCGGCGCGGCGTGCCTCAGCCGGCTCTGATGGAGAATGCGGGGCGGCAGGCCGCGCTCCTCGTCGGGTGCCTCTTTCCCAGGGGCCGGGTGGTGGGGCTCGTCGGGGCGGGGAACAACGGGGGCGACGCGCTGGTTGCGCTGAGGACCTTGGCGGCGTGGGGCAGGGAGGTGGCCGCGCTCCTGGTGGGAAGGCGGTCCGCTGGCGAGGGGGTGCTTCACGGGTGGGAGATCGAGCGCCTTGCCCTCGGTAGTGGAAACGCGGACGTCCCGAGCGTTGCAGCGATCCTCGCCGGCGCAGGGGTGCTCCTCGACGGTCTGCTGGGGACGGGTGCCAGGGGCGCGCCCAGGGACGACTACGCCGAGCTCATTCGCGCAGCCAACGGCTCGGCCGCCGCCCGGGTATCGCTGGACGCACCCTCTGGAGTCGACTGCACGAGCGGCGGCGTACCCGGCGAATCGGTGAAGGCCGACGTCACCGTGGCCTTCGGCTGGCCGAAGCTCGGCACGCTGCTGCACCCGGCGCGGGAGCGGTGCGGAAGGATCGTGGCGGTGGAGATCGGTTTTCCCCCAGGTGGTGGGGAGGGGTGGGCGCGGGTCGTCACACCGGGGTGGGCCTCTGCGCACTCGCCCCGGCGAAGCGCCGATACCCACAAGAACGAGGTCGGTGCGCTCGCCCTGGTCGCCGGAGCGAAGATGCCGGGAGCGGCGGTCTTGGCAGCGCGCTCGGCTTATCGGTGCGGCGCGGGCCTTGTGCGGGTGTGCACCTCAAGGGAGAGCAGGAACATCGTGGCGAGCGTGCCCGAGGCCATCTTCGTGGACGCTGCGGACGATCGGGCGCTCCAGGACGCGGTGGAGAGGAGCGCCGCCCTGGCGATCGGGCCGGGCATCGGCACCGGGGGCCGGGCCAGACGCCAGCTCGAGGTGGCGCTCGGCGGACGCGTAGCGCGTCCGGCTGCGATCGACGCCGATGCCCTCACGCTGCTGGCCGAAGGCGGCCGGTTCGCCGCCTCCCACCTTGCCGGATGCGTCGTCACCCCCCATCCAGGCGAGATGGCCCGCCTGCTGGGTCGCCCGGTCGCCGAGATCCAGAGCGACCGAGTCGCGGCTGCCACTGGTTTCGCTCGCTCCCAGGGAGTCGCGACCCTCCTCAAGGGGACGCCGTCGATCGTGGCGGGCCCGGAGGGCGAGGTGCTGATCGCCGCTCACGAGCAGCCCTCGGCGCTGGCGGTGGCAGGGATGGGGGATGTGCTGACCGGTGCCGTCGGGTCGTTCCTGGCGCAGGGGGTGGCCCCGGTGACGGCCGCCGGCCTGGCGCTTCATCTGACCGGCACCGAGGCGACGCGCGATGGTCTGGGCTCGGCGCTCACGCCCTCCGACGCCATCGAGGCGATTCCCCGGGCTCTGGCCGCCCGCGGCCCGGGGGCCACCGATCTGCCCTTCCCCTTCGTCACCTTCGACCAGCGACCCTCTCGCCACCACTGAAGGGCCCATGACCGGTCCACGGCTTGGCGAGGCGGAGATAGTCGAGCGCCTGGTCCAGATCGGATGGAAGGGGAGCCGGGCCGTTCGCCTCGGCCCCGGCGATGACGCGGCCTTTCTCCGTGGCGGCGTGGTGATCTCCACCGACCTGGCCGTCGAGGGTGTGCACTTCCGCCTCGACTGGATCGACGCGGAGGGGGCTGGCTTCCGCGCCGCCGCCGCCGCCCTCAGCGACATAGCGGCGATGGGGGCGAAGCCCGAGGTGCTCCTGGTCTCGCTCGCCGTGCCCCCTTCCTCGCCAGAGCTTGCCGAGAGCGTGCAACGGGGGGTCGCCTCGGCCGCCGACCGGGTAGAGGTTGCGATTGTTGGCGGCGACCTGAGCCGCACCCCCGGCCCGGTTGTTGTCGATGTCGTCGCGGTGGGCCGTGCGCACGCGGTCGTAACTCGGAGTGGCGCCCGGCCGGGCCACGCCGTCTGGGTGACGGGGGCGCTCGGGGGCGCGGCCGCAGCGGTCGCGGCCTGGTCGGATGGTCGCTCTCCCCATCCAGCCGCCCGCGGTCGCTTCGCCTCTCCCCCCAACCGCGTTCCCGTGGCGCTGGAGCTGGCCCGGAAAGGTCTCGCGCGCTCGATGATCGACATCTCGGACGGCCTCGTCGTCGACACCGGGCGCGTTGCGAAGGCCTCCTGCGCCCTGCTTGCGTTGCGCCGAGAGCTCGTGCCCGTACACCCCGGCGCGGAGGGGGACTTGAAGCTGGCGCTACAAGGGGGCGAAGATTATGAACTGATGTTTACGGCTCCTCCCGGGGCCGAGGCGAGGATTGTGGCGATTGGAGAGGAGGTCCAGGTGCCGCTGACCCGGATCGGATCGGTCCGCGAGGGCGAGGGCGTGGTTGTGGAGGACGCCTCGGGCGCACGCATGGAGGTCGGGTGCGGGGGCTTCGACCACTTTGCCGATGGCCCCGCCGAGTAGCGCGGTGTTCCTCCAGTACCTGCGGGCCTACGGGTCTATGATCGCGGCGACGGCGTACTATGGCGGGCGCGCCTTCGCGAGGTATGTCGTGCTCGGCAAGCCCCGGATGGCCTCGGGAGACGAGGTGACCAGCCAATGGAGTTCGCTATGCATGCGCGGGGCGCGTGTCCGCGTGGTTGTGAGGAATCGCGAGCGGCTCGAGACCGGGTCGGGGAAGGTCCTCGTCTCGAATCACCGGAGCTGGTTCGACATCTTCGCGCTGAGCGTCCTGCTGAAGCGTCGCTTCGGCTTCGTGGGCAAGCAGGAGCTCTCCCGCGTCCCGCTCCTCGGCACGGTCTGGCAGCGGGTAGGGCACATCGCGATCGACCGTTCGAACCGTGCGGCGGCGATCGCCTCGATGGAGCGCTCGGTCGCGATCCTGCGCGACGGCTGGACGATCGTGCTCTTCCCCGAGGGCACACGCTCCCGGGACGGCCAGGTGGCCAGGTTCAAGAAGGGTGCCGTCGTGATGGCGATCAACTCCCAGGTTCCGCTCCTCCCCGTCTCGATATGCGGCTCGGGGCGGGTGATGAGGAAGGGCGACTGGAGGGTGCGCCAGGGGGAGATCAGGATCGCGATCGGCGAGCCGATCAGCACCGAGGGGCTGACGGTTGGGAGCCGACACGAGCTGGCCGAGAGATGCCGAAGCGAGGTGGTGCGGCTCCTGGAGGAGGAGCGGGGGCGCGAGTGTCCGAGGTAGCCGAGGTCCTGGGGCGCGAGATCCTGGATTCGCGCGGCAATCCGACCGTCGAGGCCGAGGTGCGCCTGCAGTCGGGCAGCGTGGGGCGAGCGGCAGTGCCCAGCGGCGCCTCGACGGGACGCCACGAGGCGGTCGAGCTGCGCGACGGAGACCGGGGCCGGTTCCTGGGCCAGGGCGTCCTCGGCGCAGTTCGCAACGTCGAGACCGAACTCTGCCTGTCGGTGGTCGGACGCGAGGCATCGGATCAGGAGGCGATCGACCGGGCATTGATCGAGGCCGACGGGACGCCCGACAAGGGACGACTGGGTGCCAACGCCCTCCTCGCGGTCTCGCTGGCTGTTGCCCGAGCGGCGGCGGGGGAGCAGGGAGTGCCCCTCTACCGCTACCTTGGCGGCGAGGAGGCGCGGATTCTGCCGGTGCCGATGATGAACATCCTGAACGGGGGTGCGCACGCCTCCAACAGCGTCGACATCCAGGAGTTCATGGTTGTTCCTCACGGTGCCGAGACCTTCGACGAGGGTCTCCGCATGGGGACCGAGATCTTCCACGCGCTCGCCCAGGTGCTCCACTCCGCCGGGAAGGGCACCACGGTGGGCGACGAGGGCGGCTTCGCTCCCGATCTGGACTCCAACCTCAAGGCTGTCGAGATGGTGATGCGTGCGATCGAGACGGCCGGATACCGACCGGGCGAGGACGCCATGCTGGCGGTGGATGCGGCCGCCACCGAGCTCCACGAAGGGGGTGCGTACGCCTTCCGGGGCGCGGGCACAATCCGCTCGACCGACGAGATGATCGCCCACTGGGAGGAGATGGCCGCCCGCTTCCCGCTCGCCAGCCTCGAGGACCCGCTCGAGGAGGACGACTGGGAGGGTTGGGCCGAGCTGACGAGGCGGATCGGCGACCGCTGCCAGGTTGTGGGCGACGACCTCTTCGCCACCAACCCTAGGCGTCTGGAGAGGGGCATCGTCGAGCGCTCGGCGAATGCCATCCTGGTCAAGGTGAACCAGATCGGCACGCTGACCGAGGCGGTCGAGGCGATCTCGGCAGCCGAACGGGCAGGGTGGGGAAGGGTCGTGTCGCACCGCTCGGGCGAGACCGAGGACACCTTCATCGCGGATCTGGCGGTGGCCACCGGAGCGGGGCAGATCAAGACCGGGGCACCCAGCCGAAGCGATCGCGTCGCGAAGTACAACCAACTATTGCGGATTCAGCATGAGTTGGGCGCGCGGGCGTTGTACGGCGAGAGGGCGGCGCGGCGATGAGGCTTTGGCGAGCGGCTGCGGCGGTGGTGCTGCTGGGCACCGCTGGCTATGTGGGCGTCATGGGGGGCGAGCACTCGCTCATCGATGCGCGCCGCGCCGACTCGGAGCTGGAGAGGATGAAGGCCGAGCTCCTGGCGTCCCAGGCCCGAAACGACTCCCTCGCCTTTCGGATCGACTCGCTCCTCCACGACGACGGGGCTCTGGAGCGCCTCGCGAGGGAGCGCTATGGCTTCATCAGGGACGGCGAGTACCTGTACCGAATGTCGGTGTCAGATAATGACAACGCTACATTACATAATGTAAAGCTGGATTGTCACTAAAGCGACTGAGTTCGGGCTGTTGGCCTAGTCGCCCGCTGTTGGCTAGTCGCCCGCTGCCGGCAGCTGCTCCGCCCGGCCCTGGGAGAGGGCGGCCATCACGTCGTGCTCGCCGACACCCAGCTGCTTCGCAACGGTCGCGACCAGCTTCCGGATGTCGTCCGCGCCAAGCCCTGGGGTCCCCTTGGCCTCTGCCGACGCCCGCCCCGCCTTCTCGACGAAGGGGCCGAAGAGGTCGACCGGGATCGGGAATAGCGTCGTCGAGTTGTTCTCGGCGGCTACCTCGACGACCGTCTGCAGGAAGCGCAGTTGAAGGGCCATCGGGAAGCGCGAGATGACCTCGGCGGCGGCGGCGAGCTTCTGGGAGGCCTGGTACTCGCCCTCGGCCGCGATCACCTTCCCGCGCCGCTCGCGTTCGGCCTCGGCCTGCTTGGCCATGGCGCGCTTCATCTCCTTCGGCAGATCGATGTCCTTGATCTCGACCGAGGTGACCTCGATGCCCCAGGGATCGGTCTCGAGGTCGATGATCTCGCGGACGATCTCGTTGATGCGCTCGCGCTCGGCGAGGAGCTCGTCGAGCTCCGACTGTCCCACCACGCTCCGAAGCGTCGTCTGCGCTATCTGGCTGGTGGCGAAGTAGTAGTCCTCCACCTCGACGACCGCCCGCGCCGGATCGACGACCCGGAAGTACACGACCGCGTTGACGGTGCAGCTGACGTTGTCCTTGGTGATCGTGTCCTGGGGAGCGATGTCGAGCGCGATGATGCGCAGGTCCATCTTCCGCATCCGCTCGATCCCGTATGGGACGAGGAAGACAACGCCGGGCCCCTTGGCGCGCGTCAGCTTCCCGAGCCGAAAGACGACGCCGCGCTCGTACTCCCAGAGGATGCGAAGCGAGCTCAGCACGCCTACCACGCTGAGTGCGGCGAGCGCGGGGATCATCAGGAAGCCGAGGTCCATGGGCATCTCCGGTTCAAGTGCGCAGGCCAAGATAAGGTAGCCACCCGTGCGTCCGACAGCCTTGACATCGCCCCCGCCGGTGACGAGCATAGCACTCCCGCCGGAGTAGCTCAGCTGGTCAGAGCAGCGGAATCATAATCCGCGTGTCGGGGGTTCAAGTCCCTCCTCCGGCATTCGCGGCCAGTGGCCCGGGGTCCCGCCGGATTCCCGGCCCAGGGTACGGCGCGGCCGCTGGCCTACGTCATGAACGAGTCCTCCCCGCCCGCATCCCTGCACCGCCGAGTGGCGGTGGACACTCCAGAGCACGTGCGCCTCGACTACGTGCTCGCCGATCTCGGTTCACGAGCGGCCGCGCTGGCCCTCGACCTAGCCATTCTGATGGTGTCCCTGATGCTGCTCGGCATGGGGCTCTACTTCGCGGGCCGCCTGGGCGATGTGCTCGAGTCGGCGAGCATGTCGATCCTCCTCTTCGTGGCCTTCTTCGCTCAGTGGGGCTACTTCCTGCTCTTCGAGGTGCTCTGGGGAGGTCGCACGCCGGGGAAGCGCGCGCTGGGCATGAGGGTGGTCCATGTGGGCGGCGAGCCTCTCTCCGTGCAGGGCTCTGTGCTCCGCAATCTGATCCGCGTGGTGGACCTGCAACCGGCTGTCACGGGAATGGCCGGGGCCGTCTGCATTCTCGCCAACAGGCGGGCCCAGCGTCTGGGCGACCTAGTCGCGGGAACGATGGTGGTTCGCGACGCCGGCGGGAGCGACCTCCTTGTCGCCGACGCGCTTCCTCCGGGCCGCGTGGGGCGCCCCCTGCTGTCGGCCGATCAGTTCGAGCTCCTCGCCGGCTACATGGCCCGGCGTGAGTGGCTGGAGCCGCCGGTGCGCCGCCGCGTGGCGCAGTCGGTGCTGGGCGCCCTCGCCTCCGCGGTCGAACAGCAGGCGCGCTTCGGACCCGACCCGCCTGAGGCGCTCGCGCGGCTGTACGGGGAGGAAGCGCCCCGGCACGCCGCCCGCAGTGGAGGGACGAGCCTGCAGGCGGCCACGATGGCGCGGGAGCGACGGGAGGACTGGGCGGCCTACTCGAATCTGGTGAAGAGGGGCCGCAAACGAGGCCTGGACAGCCTCTCCGAGGGTGATGTACGTAGATTCGGCCGGCTCTACCGCGGGATGACCGCCGACCTGGAGAGGGCCCGCACCTACGGCGCGTCGCCCGGACTGCTGGGAGCCGTGCAGCGCTGGGCGGGGGCGGGGCACAACCTGCTGTACCGTGACCGCGGCCGGGTGGCGGTCTCGCTGGGTCACTGGGTGGCAGTCGAGTTCCCGCAGGCCGTGCGCCGCTTCCACCGGCAGATCCTCCTCGCCGCCCTCCTCCTCTTCGGTCCCACGCTGGCCACCTGTGCCGCCGTTCACGACGACCCCCGCCTGGCTCGCTCACTGGTCGGCCCCGGAATGCTCACGCGGGCGGAGAACACCGTCAAGGGCGACATTGACGCGCGGTACCTGGAGAACGAGGTCGGAGCGGCCGCGATGCCCATCCTTTCGTCATCCGTGATCACCAACAACATTGGTGTCACCCTCATGGCCTTCGCGGGTGGCCTTCTGGCTGGTGCGGGCACCCTGTACATCCTTGTGTCCAACGGCATCATGCTCGGGGGTGCGCTGGGTGCCTACCTCAACGAGGGGGTGATCGGGGTCATCCTTGCCTTCGTCTTCCCGCACGGCTTTCTGGAGCTGGCCGCAATCTGCATCGGCGCGGGTGGGGGCCTCGGGCTGGGGTCGGCGCTGCTGCTGCCGGGGCGGCGAACCCGTGCGGAGGCCCTGCGGGAGCGGGGCCGCGCCTTTCTGTCCCTGTTGGTGGGCGCGTCGCTGATGCTCGTGGTCGCCGGGGTGATCGAGGGCTTCTATTCGCCGTCGGGGCTGCCGGCCGCGGCCAAGTTCGCCTTCGGTGCCACCACGGCGGTGCTCATGCTGGCGTACTTCGGTCTCGCGGGACGCGGGGCCCCGGTGGCTGGCAGTCCGTAGATAAGGCCAGCCGAGCGGCGAGAGCGGCGAAGTGCCGGGCTGGCAGGGCCTTCGCCTTCCGCTCCTCGGGACTCAACCCGCGTGCGAAGTCGAGACGCCTCACGATGGCGGCCACGGGTTCGCCGTCGATCCTCACGGCGGCCACGCCGTCGCATTCGGGTTCCCTCCAGGGACTCCGGAGCATGTCGGACACCTCGTAGGGCCGGCGGGTGAGTCCTGCGGCAACGGCTACGGTCGCGTTGGCGGGGTCGGCCCTCCACGCCTTCCAGGCCCGGACGATGGGTCCCAGCGGGTGCCCGGGGCAGCCGTCAGCATGGCCAGCCGTGGGGCCTCGCTCGTCGCCATGCAACAGGCCGGGGGCTGGAACGCTCCAGACATGCCCGCCCACTACGGACGCCAGGCCAGCGCCCGGAAGGGGCCGGTCGCCACGCTCCGGGCCGAAGACAGGTGGGCCTGGTGCGCTACGTCAACCTCGGCAACCGCCTCGCCGAAGACTTCATCGCCCCGGCCGGGCCGCCGCAGCGCCGCGCCCATCCGGTCACCGTGAAGGTGGACGCCGACACGCTGGCAGGGCTCCGGGCCGAAGCGCAGGCCGCCGGGCTGTCGGTGTCGGCCCGTGGTCAGGGTGGCGCTCCGGGCAGGACTGCCGCTCGTCGAAGCCGACAGGATCGCCAGGACGCACCGGCGCTAGAAGGTCCTACCTTCGGCGATCCGCGCACCGGAATCGCGGTCGCCAGTCTCCGCGCCGAAGACCGCTGGGCCTAGCTACGGGCCACGGAGACAGTGCCGCGCCGTCAGGATGGAGCCCTATATAGGGCCGGTACGGGGCTATAGGCCGGTACGGGGCCTCGATGCGCTCTCCGTCGCTCTATGGACTCCAGATTCTCCGATCAGGGCCAGAATCGCCCGTTTCGCAGCCCCTCGCAGCGTCAGGGGCCGTCAGCCTGGCTCTGGGCCGTCAGCGTCGCTCTGTGGGTCTAACATTCCTCAAGCCAAGCCCTTACAGTCTCGTATTCTCCGGATGCTCCGGCCAGCGGAACCAGCCCCCAATGGTCCTTGACCGCGACGTGCTGGCGGGCGTAGCGGCACTTCTCGGGGGCCGTGTCGATGATCCGCGCCGCGATGCCGGTGAGCTTGTCGGGAAACAGGGTGTTCTTGCTGGCGGCGGCGAACGATACGGTAACCGGATTCAGGTTGCCCGCATACGATGTGAAGCTGTCCTTCCTGGCGTCGGACCAGAGGCACCCGCCGGTGAAGTTGGCCTCAAAGGGCGAGACGTGGTGGTCGTGGACGATCCGCGCATCCGGCACGCTGTCGGACGGCAGGGTCCACGTCGGGGTGGCCGTCGCCGACACCGGGGGAGGGGAGCCCCACGTGGACGGGGCGTACCGTACACCTGCAGAAGCGCAGGTGTACGGGTCATCAGGATGGAAGTCCACAGTCTCGTGGCACGCCGCCGCCAATGGCGCCGCCACCACGGCCAGGGCGATCCAGCGCCGGGTCGTCTTCAGTTTCATCTTCTCCTCCTAGGCGTGTGTTCTATTGCATGTTCCAAAGCCAGGTCGAACGAATGCTGTCGGCGTTCCAGTCCGAAGGCTCGGTAGCCTCCTCCTGGGCATCGTGCGGTGTTTCAATGCCCGGAAAAATCTCCTCGTGGATTGAATCGTTGACACGGTTTTCGAGACACCACACGAAGTCGGACACGTCGTCGCGCGCTTCCCAGTCACCCGGCGTCCAATGTGGGTGTTTGACTTCGCACGTCGCGAACACCTTCATTACGTAGCGGGAGGGGTAGGTGGTCTTGTCCTCCGGCTCAAGGCGTTCGACGCCACCGGGGCCAAACGCCACCGTGTCGATCAGGTCGTTGAAGAGCGGCCGCAGCCTCCCGCTAGCCGAGATCGATAGCGGCAGCCTCGCCGTGAACGGATCGAAGATCGTGTCTCCGCCGCCCGCCGTACTCGCCGGCCGCCGCCGCCGGAACGATCACCCAGCCGCGCCGCCCGGCCGGGGTGCTGGCGGATCGGGTCACCACCCCAGCCTAGCAGCCCCTGATCCAAGCCTCTGCGGTTATGTCTCCCAGCTGAAGCAGCGCCCAATAGTCCTTGACCGCGCGGATCTGGCGGGCGTAGCGGCACTTCTCGGGGGCCGTGTCGATGATCCGCGCCGCGATGCCGGTGAGCTGGTTGGGACCCAGGGTGTCCTTGCTGGCGTCGAACGACACGGTAACCGGATTCAGGTTGCCCGCATACGATGTGAAGCTGTCCTTCTTGGCGTCGGACCAGAAGCACCCGCCGGACATGTGGGCCTCATAGGTCGAGACGTGGCGGTCGTGGACAAGCCGCGCATCCGGCACGCTGTCGGACGGCAGGGTCCACGTCGGGGTGGCCGTCGCCGACACCGGGGGGGGGGAGCCCCACGTGGTCCGGTCGTATGGGGGGCCTGCTCCTACAAAGCAGGTGTACGGGTCACCAGGATAGAAGTCCCAATCTATCCCGCCGCCGCACGCCGCCGCCAATGGCACCGCCACCACGGCCAGGGCGATCCAGCGCCGGGCCGTCTTCGGTTTCATCTTTCCCTACCTCCAGGTTGACTATTGCATGTTCCAAAGCCAAGTTGAACGAATGGAGTCGGCACTCCAGTCCGACGGCTCGGTAGCCTCCTCCCGGGCGCTATCCGGGGTTTCGATGCCATGAAAAATGCGCTCGTGCTCCGAAGCGTCGACACGGTTTTCGAGACACCGCACGAAGTCGGACACGTCGTCGCGCGCTTCCCAGTCACCCGGCGTCCAATGTGGGTACTTGACTTCGCAGGTCGCGAACACCTTCATGACGTAGTGGGGGTGGTAGTGGGTCTTGTCCTCCGGCTCCTCAACGTCGCCGGAACCATTGGAACCGCTTGTTGGGGCGTCGATCAGGTCCTTGAACAGTGCGACCACGAAGGCCACGACCTTGGGCTTCGGCCTACCCTCGACCGAAGGGATTTCCAGCGTGCCAGCACCTACCCCTACTCTGCCGCCATACACAGCGAGACCCTCCGAGAACGCGCACTCGTACGACGACGGCTCCGAGTATGACCAGCCACCACCACAATTCGTCTCCCAAAGCCCCCCCATCGCCTTGTGGTGCAGTGCGTGCGTGTACTCGTGGGCGGCCGCGTCGTCGTGGTAGGCGCGTGACGAAAACACGATCTTGTCATCTCCGCGATGGTAGGATGCCCCAGGATCGCCATCATCTAAATCAAAATCCACTTCCCACTTGACACGGCTCCGCGAGTATCCGAAGTGTTTATTGATGCGTGGGATGACGTCGTTGAGGTTCCGCCACGGCAGGTAGTCGTGTCTTTCTCCGGTCACGCCTAGTAGGCCACCACCACACAAACTTCGAAAGAAGCTGTACCAGGGGACAAACTCGTCCTTTCCCTCGACATAGGTCGTCTTCGGCAGGTCAACTCTTCCTCGCAAGAGCGGATAGTCTGCGGGCGGACATGGAAACTCTACGATCCCGTCCTCGGGCACGGTGCGGTACGTCTCTTGGCCATAAGTCTTTTTGCCGTCCGCCGTAGTGTATTGCCCCCAGACTCGGGCACCCACCGCAGGCTGGAAGCCAGCGAACTCGATAGGCTCTCTTCCGTCGTAGTAGACCACCAGAATGCGGGCACTCCCGCTATCGGACACGCTCGCGGCCAGCGGACGGGACAGAAGCTCCGTCTCCGTGGTGAACGGTCCCGGCACGGGCAGCACTCCCTCGGCGAAGAGCGAATCCTCGAACACGTCCGTAAGCTGGCCGTCGGTGTCCGAGACGAACATCCACGCCTGGGCGTACGAATCGTCGAAGAGATACGGGCCAAGATCGCTTGCGGGGCCTTCCGTGTCGGCGTCGACCGCGACCATGTAGTATCCCGCAGCGGCAGCGGGAACCGTCACGGTCCGTTCCCATGTGTCACCGACGCCCATCGCCGGCAGCCGCCAGGTGGCCTTGGCCGGAACCGTGCGCCCAATGGGGTAGTACAACGGCTGCCCTTCCCCGGCATGATCCATCGCCGCCTTCGTCGGAAGCCTGACGACCACCTCGCCCCCGTCTATCACCTCCCGCGCCTCTCCGGAGATCGTCAGCGTAACGGGGGCGTTCGGCAAAAGCTCGCCATCGGTCGAAATCGCGAGCGCCAGCCGGGGCGTGAACGGGTCGAAGATCGTGTCGGTGCCGCCACCGGACGAACGGGCCGCCATAGGCTCGCCTCCATCCGCCGCCCGCCCCGTGTCGGCGGGCGCGGCGGTGCCGGTCGGGGTCGGGTCCGTGCACATGGCCACGCACAGCACGGCGGCCAGGGCGAAGGCAGGCGCAGGGGTTCGGCTCGGTCGCATCGTCAGGGGCTCCCTTCTCATAACGATGGAGGTGAACGGCCCGCACGGCAAGGCCGGGCCGGCTTGTCAGAACGTTCGGAATGGAAGGAAACCCACACAACCGTACCCGCTTGTTCGCCGGGGAGCGCGGGCGGCAGACTGACCGCCCCGGCCCCAACCTGATACCGGCTCTTGTATTCGGCGGGCGGCCCGGCGGAATCGCCGGAATCGGCCTCCCTTTTCCGAATCGTTCTGACGCCGGGCAACTTGGGAACCGCCAGCCAGCCGCGCAGGGAGACCCGCCCTCAGCACCCAGGCAACCAGGTACATCGAAGCCCCCACAGCGTCATAGGCCCGTTGCCGGTCCCGCTCCAGGGGACGCCGGAAGCCTCCGTCCCGCTTCCGGGCCAGCAAGTAGGCCAGCGAGTCGGGATCGAACCGCAGCTCGGGGCCGCAGTGCGCCAGCTCGATCAGGGTCGCCACGTCGTCAGCGAGCCAGTGGCCGCCCCACGGCTCGACGTGGCCGGAGGCGATCAGGGGGACGGGTAGGCTCAACGGGTACCGCGATCCGTAGCCATGCAGCCCGTGCATCCTACAGCAGCCCCCGCTCCTTGATCTCGAGGTACTTGTCGAGGGTGCGCACCAGGGTGTCGCCCGGAGGGGTGTCGACCACCAGGATGCCGGACCGGCGCATGACCTGAAGGGTCGTGGCCCGTGCCTGCACCAGCTCCTCGGCGGCGGCCCGATGCCAGGCGTCATCGGCCTTCCGGACTTCGCCGGTCGCGACCGCCTCCAGTGCGGGGTTGCGGATGGCGATCGCAAGGGGCAGGTGTGCGCGCCCGATCCGGGTGAGCGAGCTCACCAGCGCCCGCGACACGGAACCGTCGATGATGTCGCAGAAGAGGATCACCAGCGACCGTTTCCGGAAGGTCCGGCCCAGGCTGGCGAAGGCCAGCGGGTAGTTCGGCTCGACGAGGCGGGTCTCGACGCCCGCCAGCACCCTGGCCAGCGCCGGCGGGTCGGCGCGGCGCGGGGGCGACACATGGCGGATCCGGTTGTCGAAGACCACCACGCCGATGCGGTCGCCGAACTTCCTGGCCCGGCCAGCCAGCATCATGCACGCCCCGAGCGCATAGTCGATCCGCTCGCGCACCGCCGAGAGCCGCTCCCGCATATGGCGCCCGGCGTCGATCGCGAGCACGATGTTCTGGCTCCGCTCGGCCTCGTAGTTGCGCACCACGTACCTCCGCCGCTTCGCCGACGCCTTCCAGTCGATGGCGCGGGGATCGTCGCCCCGGGCGTAGTCGCGCAGGCTCTCGAATTCGCGCCCCTCGCCCCACTGCCGGGTGCGGCGGAGCCCCGGCGTGCGCAGCCGGCGACGGATGGCGAACCCGCTTCGGTCGCGCAGCAGATCCCGCACCCCGGGCTGCACCTGAAGGGTGTGCGACACCTCGACTCTGGACCGGCGCCACGCCAGCCCCCACGGCGACAGTGTCCGCAGGTGGATCGTTTGTCTCTTCCATTCTTGGGGATACCTGCTTGATTTGCAGGTTCGGGTCACGGGGAAGGCCCGGATTGTCGAGCGCCCG
>JAGWBP010000004.1:0-36950 GCA_021295835.1 Gemmatimonadota bacterium
ACCCCGTCCCCGCCTCCGGGCCGGAGGCGGCCGGGGCGGCATCGCCTAACGACTGGTCGGTGGTCCTCCTCGGTGAATACGGCGACTTCGCGGCTCTGCTGATGGGCGCCGCGGACGAGTCGATCGAGGAGCAGCGCCTCGATGTCGCGGTATTCAACGAGGCGGACCACGGACCAGTCGTTCGGCGAGGCCGCCCCGGCCGCCTCCGGCCGGGAGGCGGGGACGGGGTGCAGCACCCGAAAGTCCACCCCGTCGATCGTCCACGAGTCACCCGCCGCCACTCGCCTCCAGGGGATGCCCGCTCGGATGGCCTCGGCCGCACCCAGCATCTGGCCCTCCTGCCCGATGCTCAGACCGGGCCCGAGCACCGCAGCGGTCGGAATCTCGCGCAGCACCGAGGCTAGCCCGCCCGCGTGATCCTCGTCCGGATGGGTGAGGACGATCGCCTCGAGACGGCGGGCGCCCTGGCTCCGCAGGTATGGCACCACCCGGCTCGCCCCCGCATCCGAGCCGCCAAAGCCGCGCGGCCCCGCATCGACCAGGAGCCAGCGCCCCTTGGGGGTACGGATCGCGATGGCGTCGCCCTGACCCACGTCGATCGCCGCGATCCAGAGCGCGCCTCGCCCGGAGAGGAGGTGCGCCCCCTGCCCCACCCACAGCGTCGCAAGCGCCGAGATTGTGGCCAGCGCGACCCGCGTCGCAGGGTGCACTCGCCACCGCCTCCCACCCCCGAAGAGGATCGGGAGGAGCGCCCCGGCCGAGAGGAGCGCCGCCTCGATCGGGGTGACGCGCGCGACCGCCCCCGGTAGCTCGCCCAGCCAGGCTGCGAGGAGGACGACCAGGTGCAGGGCGCCTTCCGCTCCGGCACCGGTGAGAGACGATCCGGGAAGGTGCAGCATCTCCAGCGCGATAGTCACGATCACGCCGGGCACGGCCGCGGCCACGAGGGGCGTGAGCAAGATTGACGAGGGCAGAGAGAGGAGCGGGATCTCTCCGAAGTGGTAGGCAAGGACCGGCGCGGTGAAGACCGATGCGCCGAGTCCGGCGGCGACGGGTGGCGCGATCCACCTGCTGCCCCGGTGACGGGGCCAGTGCCGCATGATCCACCGCGCCATCACCAGGATCCCGGCCGTCCCCGCAACCGTCAGTTGGAATCCGGCCCCGGCGGCGACCGATGGGGTGAGGAGCGTGACGGCGAGCATCGCAAGGCCGAGCGCGCCGAGGCCGCGGGCCGGGGTCTGGCGGAGCCGTCCGGCCACGAAGGCCGTCGCCATCCAGGCGGCCCGAGTCGCCGAGGTGGGCGCTCCGATCAGCAGCACGTACCCCCAGACGCCGACGGCCACGGCGAGGGCGCGAGTGCGGGGTGGACGACCGGTCATGCTGACTAGTCCACTCAGCAGCGCGGCGACGACCCCCACATGAAATCCCGATATCGAGAGGAGGTGGGCTGTGCCGGAGCGTGAAAAGGCGTCCCAGAGCTCCCGGTCGATCCCGTCCCGGTCGGCGAGCACCAGGGCGGCGGCGACGCCTGCCTGCGCTCCCAGGCGGCGTTCCAGCGCCTCGTTCGCACGGGCCCTGATCGCCGAGGCAGTGCGCACCGTCCAGGGGACGCGGAGCGCCGCATCGGCCTCGCCCTCGGCCTCGGCCTCGGCGACCGAGGATGCCGAAAGGTAGAGCGAGGTCGAGCCGTCGGGGCGGAGGTGGCGGATCCAGCGCCCCTCGACGACTACGATGCGGGCCTCGCGGGGAGTGTCGCCCCGGGTGTAGACGCGCACCGATCCCCGGCACCGGTCTCCTTCGGACTCCCGGCTGCGCAGGCGCTGGAAGACCGAGGCCTTCCCGGTGCTCGACCTGGTGAAGTAGCCCACCATGCGGGTCCGCTCCCCGTCCGTGATCGAGCGGGCGCAAGCCTCGGAGGCGCGGTGTTCGGGCGCACCCCAGAGGACGCCTGCGGCGGCGGCGAGGAGGAGGGCGAATGCACGGCTCCTGGGGCCGCGCCATAGCAGAATGGGAAGGGTGAGGATCAGGAGCGGGATCAGGGTCCCCGCGAACCCCCGGGCCGTGCCGACCGCGGCGCCAGCCGCGAAGCCGGTGGCCGTCCACAGCACGGCCGGGGCGCGATTCACTCCAGCGGAATGTCTCCCTGTTCGTGGGACTTGCCGTCGGCGTCGCCGGAGTCGGGGGCGGCGTCCGCCCTGGCATCCGAGGCCTCGGGTGGAGCCGACTCGACGCGGCGCTCCTGGAGGAGGCGGCGCACCTTCAGGTCGGAGTTGATCCCCGCCACGAGCACGACCGCCATCCCCACCACCATCCCCCCGAAGGCGACGAAGGTGACGGGTGCCGAGTCGAGCGAGAAGAGCCCCAGGTTGATACTGACCACCCGTCCGGCGTTCCCGATGGCGAATCCCGCGCCGACGACGGCCACCGCGCCCAGCGCGATCCAGCCCGAGAAGCGTCTCATGGCCGCCAACCGCCTGCGGCCCGGGCGGGTACGGCCATGCCATCGGCGAGAGCGGCGGTCGGGGCGGCATCGGAGGCGAAAACCTCCGTCTCGCCGTCCGCGACGATCTCGCCCACAAAGGTGACCCCCGTCGTGCCGGTCAGCCTGATGGTGAGGTAGCGCCCGATTTCGGCGGGAGTGCCTCGGACAGCCACCGCCTTGTTGGCGCGGGTGCGACCGAGGACCATCCCCTCGCGCCTGGCGGTGCGCTCGACGAGGATCTCAACGACGCGACCGACCTCGGCGCGGTTTATCTCGGCCTGCACCGCCCGGGTGGCCTCGATCAGGCGGCCCAGGCGGCTGGCGGCCTCCTCGTCGGGCACAGAGTCGCGACTCGGCAGGCGGGTCGCGGGGGTGCCGGGGCGCGGGCTGTACCGATAGGTGAAGGCATCGTCGAAACGGACCTCGGCGACCAGGTCGAGCGTCTCCTCGAAGTCTGCCTCGGTCTCGCCGGGGAAGGCCGCGATCAGATCGGTCGAGAGCGCCACGCCGGGGACGCCGGCCCGCACCATCTCGACCTTCTCCATGAAGGTGGCGCGGGTGTAGCGCCGCACCATCCTCTTGAGCACGCGGTCGCTTCCCGACTGGGCAGGCAGGTGCAGGTGCTCGCAGGCGGCGGGCTCGGTCGCCATCGTCTCGACCAGCTCCTCGGTCACGTCGTTCGGGTGGGGCGAAGTGAAGCGGACGCGGCGGATTCCCGGCACGCTGGCCACCTCTCGGAGGAGCCGCGCGAAGGACCACCCGCCGTGGCTGTACGAGTTGACCGTCTGGCCCAGGAGGGTGACCTCGGTGACGCCGGAGTCGGCAATCCGCTCGATCTCGGCGATCACCTCGGCGGGGGCGCGGTTCTTCTCCGGACCCCTTACGTAGGGGACGATGCAGAAGGTGCAGCGGTGGTTGCAGCCTCGCTGGACGGGTACCCACGCGGTGACGTCGGAGCGGTGGCGCTGCTCCAGACCCCGGTAGTTCTCGTCGAGCGAGAGATCGACCACCGAGAGACGGCGATCGACGGCAGATTTGCCGTCCGGTCCGCTGCCGGCCGCGCCGACCGAATCGAGTGCCTCGGCCAGGCCACGGTAGCCGTCGGGCCCGACGACCAGATCGACGGCGGGCATCCTCTCGAGGAGATCGTCGCCCATCCGCTGCGCCATGCACCCGGCGACCGCGATCTTGAGTGACGGGCGGGCCCGCCGCAGACCGCTCAGCTGCCCTACCCGACCCAGGACGCGGCGCTCGGCGTGCTCGCGAATCGCGCAGGTGTTCACGACGATCACGTCGGCTTCCTCGGGACCGGTGGCGATCGCGTAGCCCCGATCCTCCAGCACACCCTCCATCAGCTCGCCATCGGCGATGTTCATCTGACAGCCGTACGTCTCGACGTAGGCGCGGCGGCGGGGCGCGGGAGGAGTCGGCCGAGCGGTGTCCACGGAGATCTAGAAGCTGGAAAGTCCGACCGAGACCGACGCCCGCCAGAAGCGCTCCGAGAGGGGGGCGCTCTGGCGCGTGGCTCGCTCGAGGGCGATGTCCATCCAGCCGAAGCGCACGGGGCCCCGCTTGGCGAGGTTGAGCCCCAGGCCAAGGGACCAGATCGACTCGACGGGATCCTCCTCCCGGTAGCGGAAGGGAGCGGCGAGGCGCCGGTACCCGAAGCGGAGCGGAAGGCTCCTGGTCTCTCCGTCGAAGACCAACCACTCCAGCCCTGTGCCCACGCTCCACGTGCGGGCGCTCGCGACCCCATCGGCGAAGCCGGCGGCCGTGCCCCAATCCCGATAGACGACCGATGCGTTCAGGTGCATCCTACGGGTCAGGCGGCCCGTCGCGCCCGCCGAGAAGCGGGCTGGGATCTCGTAGGAGGTGCTCGCGGCGACCGAATCGCCGATCGGCGCCTGGGTCAGGTCGAGCGACCACTCGGCGGCCGCCGCCAGCAGCACGTTGGCCATGTCGTAGCTCACCCCGGCCCCAAGCGTGGCCCCGCTGTAGCTCCAGCGGTCCTCGTCGAAGAAGGAGTGGACGGCGCCGCCCACATCGGTCGAATCGAGTTCCCGGTCGAAGGTCTCGACGAGGGTGCCGACGTACGCGCCCGCATTCGCCCCGATGGCCAGCCGCCGACCGAGGCGCTGCGCCCACCCTAGACGGACGACCGAGACCCCCCCGTTGGCGGTGAAGCGGTCCCTGACTTCGACGTCCGCACCGTCGATCACCACCGTGCCGCTACGCTCGGCGGCCCAGCGCTGCTCCAGGAACCCCGAGAGGCTCATCGTGACGACGCCGCGAGCCCTCTGCACCGGGTAGCCGATCCCCAGGAGCGGAAAGCGCGTTGCCCGCGAGCTCCCAACCTGCTCGCCCAGGTCGAAGCTGCCCCACGAGGGCTGCATCGTGATGACGACCGACGGTACGGCCAGACGAGCCCACGAGGCGGGGTCACCCGCCGACACCTCGTCGCCCCGAAGTCCGATACCGAGGTTGCCGAGCGCGGCCGCGCGGCCGCCGAGCGCTCCGACTGGCGCCCCTAGTCCCTTTGCGCCCAGCGCCGACTGCGCCGACAAGCCGCCGGCGGGCGGGAGCGCCGCCATCAGGACCGCAACCCACCACCTCTCCATTATCCGCCCCGAGCGAAGATCAGAATGACGCGAAGCGACGGTGCCAGTGGCGACTCCGCCCCCTCGAAGGTCAGGTGATCGATCGAGTAGGGCTCGGCGGCGGTGAGGATCGCTGCGGAGCTGCTGATAGGATCCCCCGTCACGGTCTCGCCCCGGAGCAGATCGCGCACCAGGGTGGTGACCGGCAGCTCGACGACCTCTCCGGCGGGTGCCGCGAAGAGGTCGGGCGGCACCTCATGTGCGCCGATCCGGGAGCTGCCGAGGGGGGACTTCGGCAGCACCTCGGGGGCTAGCACCGAGCGCAGGTCCACGGGGACCGTGTCGGAGGGGGCGAAGGCGCGCGGCCCGACGCGGGTGATCAGGCGCAGAGCAGCGAAGGAGACGTGCTCCTCACCGATCTCGACGGGACAGTCGAGCGCCTCGCAGAGTTCGGGAGGGCCGTGCAGCTCGGTGGGGAGGTCGAGGTGGAGGACGGAGCGCCAGGCGGGCGCGCCCCCAACCCGCAGAGTCTTGCGGGGCTGCGAGGGCGTCGGCGCGTAGATGAAGGTGTTGATCTGCGAGGCGGCGGCGAGCTCGACCAGGGTGTCGGGATTGACGCTCGGGCGGGTGTCGAGGCGAAGCAGCGAGGAGCCGACTCGCAGCCGCACCCCCGGAGTCGTCGTGCTCAGGCGCAGGCCTCGGCCGATCTCGGCGGTGTCGCCCCACTCGGCGACCTGGGCCGAATCGACGAAGAACCAGACGGTGTCCCCTTCCTCCGGGTCCCAGCGGGTGCTCCCGATCCTGCGCGCAGCGCCACCGCCCGGAGTCGTCCAGGGCGTCCGGTGCCCGATAGTGTCGACCGCGTACTCCCAGGTGGCGCTCGGGGCGTCCCAGGGCTCGGAGAGCGCATGGGCGACGATCTCGACCGGGCCGTCGTGCACGCTCGCAATCGTGTCGATGCGCGTCACCACCTTTCCCGAGACGAAGGTGAGCGAGGAGTCGATCTGGATCACCCCTAGGGTGTCGAGCACCTGCGCTACCCGGGGGTAGTCGGGGAAGCGGGCCAGCGTGCGGGCCGAGAGGCCGGTCTCCTGCGGGTCGCCCCCGTCGTCCTGAGCGCCGAACTCGTGCGCCAGGAAGCCCCCGGAGAGCTGCGACGCAAGTCCGTAGCCACCGTAGACGCGGGCCCCGGAGGCGAAGTCGTCAAAGGGGAAGGTCAGCTCGATCACGTACCCGGACTTCACCAGGTCGTCATCCTCCACGAGGGGGAGGAGCTCGCTGCACCCCGAGAGCAGAGCCAGGATCGGAGCCGCTCCGAGAGCCCGCAAGGCACTTTTTCCGATCACGCCGCCTTCCTTCGCGCTGCCCGACACCGCCCGCGCCGCGCGCCCATGGGGCACCTAGCCTGTAAGTATAGGCAAGTATCGTGAACTCGCGAAGAACTGCCGACGCTTCAGACGAAGTCCCGCGAGCGGGCCATCCGAAGCCGGGGGAGCCGGGCCGAGAGTCCAGCCAACACCTGGTGCGCGACCGTGCCCGCCATCTCCGCCAGCTCCCCGAGCGCTATGTCGGCTTCGCCGTCGCCCCCGAGGAAGGTGACGGAATCGCCGACCGCGACGTCTCCGGCGACGCGCACGACGGCCGTGTCCATCGATATCCGCCCGACGATCGGCGACCTCCGGCCCCGCAGGAGCGCCCAGCCCGCGTTGCCGAGCTCCCTGGGCAGGCCGTCGCCGTACCCGATCGCCACCGTCGCCCACCTCTCCCGCCCACGCGCCCGGTACGTCGCGCCGTATCCCACCGTGGCGCCGGGCGCCGCCTCGCGCACCATTACCACGCGGGCCCTGAGAGCAGCCACCGTCTCGGGTGTGGGCGCGCCATGCCCCACCGAGCCGCCGTAGAGGAAGATCCCGGGGCGCACGGCGTTGGCGGCGCCCAACTCGAGGCGAAGCGCGGCCGCGCTGTTGGCGACGTGCAGCAGGGCGTCGGAAGGGATCCCCTCGACCGCGCCGACGAAGTCGTCGAAGCGCTCGATCTGGCGGCGCGCGGAGCCCAGGTCGGCCCCGTCCGCGGAGTGGAGGTGCGTGAAGACGCCGAAGAGGCGAAGTCCGGGCGACGCGACCGCCCGGACCTCGGCCCACCACTGGGCCGCATCCGAGAGTGCGAAGCCGGAGCGTCCCATTCCCGTGTCGATCTCGACCTGAAAGGGCAGCGGCTCCGCCCCGTCAGCGTGGCACGCGGCGTTCGCCAGCACCCCCAGGCTCTCCAGGTCCGAGATCGTGGGAACGAGGCGGGCGCGCGCCATGCGGGCAAGGTCGCCCGGCGGGGCGGGGCAAAAGACCATGACGGGCACCCGGACGCCGAGCGCCCGGAGCGCCCGGCCCTCGTCCACCGTGGCGACCCCGTACGCGAAGGGACGGGCGGGCGCCAGCGCCTCGACGACCAGACCGGCGCCTAGTCCGTAGCCGTCGCACTTGACCATGGGCACGACCCGCGCCCCAGCGCCCACATGCGAGCGGACCAGCTCCAGATTCCGCCGGATCGCGCCGGCGTCCACCTCAACCCAGGCGCGCGAGCGCACGCCGGGCGGGCGACGCTCGCCGACCGCCCCCTCGGTCAGCGGCCCTTCCCGCGCGAACGGTTTCCGAAGTGGCCGCCCACCGGCAACGTGCCCGACGGCTACGGCGTCAACCGGTTGAGGAGGCGCGGGAAGGGGACGAGCTCGCGGACGTGGGATCCACCCGCGATCCAGCTCAACGTCCGTTCCAGTCCCAGGCCGAATCCGGAGTGCGGGAAGGTGCCGAAGCGGCGCACATCGAGGTACCATCCGTAGGCCTCCTCGGGGAGTCCGTCGGCGCGGATCCTCGCCACGAGGCGCTCCAGATCGTCCTCCCGCTGGCTCCCGCCGATGATCTCGCCGTAGCCCTCCGGCGCAAGCAGGTCGTTGCAGAGGACGGTGCGCGGTTCCTCGGGGTTCTCCTTCATGTAGAAGGCCTTGGCCCCGGCGGGGTAGTTGTAGACGAAGACGGGCCGGTCGAACCAGCTTGAGACGGCGGACTCCTCGGCCGCGCCCAGGTCCCTGCCCCATTCGATCTCGCTCCCCGACTCCCGAAGGCGCTCCACAGCCTCGGTGTAGCTGATCCGGGGGAAGGGCGGCCTCACCGCCTCCAGCACGGCCGTATCGCGCCCCAGCGTGGCGAGCTCGTCTCCGCAGCGCTCCAGGACGCGCCGGACCAGGTGGCAGACGAACTCCTCCTGCAGCGCCATGTTGTCGTCGGAGTCGGCGAAGGCGACCTCGGGCTCGACCATCCAGAACTCGGTCAGGTGGCGACGGGTCTTCGACTTCTCGGCCCGGAAGGTGGGTCCGAAGCAGTAGACCTTGCGGAAGGCCGGACAGGCGGCTTCGAGGTAGAGCTGGCCCGTCTGCGCCAGGTATGCGCTCTGGCCGAAGTAGTCGGTCTCGAAGAGCGTCCCCGCCGATTCGCCGATCGCGCCGGTGAGTATGGGGGTGTCGACGCGCACGAAGTCCCGTTCGTAGAGGAAGTCGTGAATCGCCTGTTCGACCTCGGCCCTCACCCGGAGCCCGGCCCGCTGGCGGCTGGAGCGGAGCCATAGGTGGCGGTGATCGAGGAGAAACTCCACCCCATGCTCCTTGGGCTGGATGGGGTACTCCTCGCTCCGACCGACGAGCGCCAGCTCCGAGACCGCGATCTCGTGACCTCCCGGTGCGCGTTCGTCCGGCCGCACGACCCCCGTCAGCTCGACGCTGCCCTCCTGCGTGAGCGACCGGGCCAGCGCCCAGAGCTCGTCGGGCACCTCCGACCTGACGACCACCCCCTGCACCAGCCCCGTCCCGTCGCGGAGAGCCAGGAAGGCGACCCGCGCGTGTACCCGGATCGCATCGATCCAGCCGGAGACGGTGACGGATTCGCCGGGGTGGCGGGGAAGATCGCGGACTTCGGCCATGGTGGGGAAGTTCGCGCCAGCCAGTGCGGTTGACCACCCCTGTGGGGGCCCATCGAGGCCGGATCCCGCTCGCCTATCCTCTGCAGATCTCATCCCACTCCGAAGAGCTTCGCCCGGTCCCTGTACCGGCGCTCCATCAGGCGACGGAGGAGCTGGTGCTCCGGTCGCTCCAGCCGCGGATCGGCCTCTACGACGGCACGGGCGCGGGCGCGTGCCGGCCCGACGAGGTCGCTGTCGGTCACCAGGTCGGCGATGCGCAGTCGCTGACCGTGGCCGTGCTGGTCGGCGCCAAAGAAGTCGCCCTGGCCGCGGATCCGCAGATCCTCGGCCGCTATTTCAAAGCCGTCGGTGGTGCGGGCGAAGGCCCTGAGCCGCCTGCTCCTCCCTGCCGCCTCCGAGATCGCCACGCATAGCCCGCCCCGCTCTCCCCTCCCGACTCGGCCGCGCAACTGGTGCAGCTGCGCGAGCCCGAAGCGTTCGGCGTTCTCGATGACCATCACAGTCGCGCCCGCCACGTCGACCCCCACCTCGATCACCGTCGTGGCGACGAGTGCCCTCACCTTGCCCGCAACGAAGTCGCGCATGATCCGCTCCCGGTCTTCGGCGGCGACCCGGCCGTGGACCAGAGCTATCTTGTGCCCAGCGAGAGCTCCGCCCCGGAGGCGCTCGAACTCCGCCTCGGCGGCGAGCAGCTCCGCCTTCTCCGACTCCTCGATCAGGGGGTAGACGATGAAGGCCTGCTCGCCCCTCGCCAGACGGCGAACGACCTCGTCGAGCACCTGCTCGCGCTCCTCGGGCGACCTGACCCAGGTGGCGACCGGACGGCGGCCAGGGGGGAGATCGTCGATCTGACTGATGTCGAGGTCTCCGTGAATGGCCATCGCCAGCGACCTCGGAATCGGGGTGGCCGACATCGCCAGAATATCGGGCGCGGGGTCCCGCTCCCCGAGCGCGAGGCGCTGGCGCACCCCGAAGCGCTGCTGTTCGTCGATCACCGCGAGGCCGAGCGAATCGAACTCGACCCCCTCCTGGATCAGCGCGTGGGTCCCGACGACGATCTGTGCATCGCCGCTCGCAATGCGCCCGAGAGCCGTCCGCCGGCGCTGGGGCGCGGCCGATCCGGTCAGGAGCTCCTCCTCGCAGGGAAGGCCGCGCAGAAGCTCGCCGATGCGCGCCGCATGCTGCTCGGCCAGGATCGAGGTGGGAACCATCAGCGCCGCCTGGTGCCCTCCCTCGACCGCCAGCAGCATCGCGAAGAGCGCCACGAGCGTCTTCCCCGATCCCACGTCCCCCTGCAGGAGCCGGTTCATCCGCGTGGGCGAGGCCATGTCGGCGTAGATCTCGCGGAGCACCCGAACCTGGGCGCCCGTGAGCTCGAAGGGGAGCGAGTCGTGCAGAGCCCGCACCAGCCGATTGGTGCGCACCATGGCGATGCCGGGGATTTCGCGGATCGCGTGGTCGCGGACCCGGGCATGCAGGAGCTGCAGGAGGAGGAGCTCGTCGTAGGCGAGACGGCGCCGGGCGGGCGCCACGTCGTCGATCGAGCATGGACGGTGAAGCGCGGCGAGTGCGGCGTCGAGGCGGGGGAGGCCGAGTCCCCTCCGTTCCTGCGGGTCGATCGCATCCTCCTTCCCCGCGTGGCGAAGCAGCCACTCCAGGTTCTGGGCGAGGATGCGTCTGAGCACCCACTGGGGCACCTCCTTCGACGCCGGATAGGTGACGAAGATCGTGCCTGGGGCAGGGTTGGGAGCTACCGCCTGTCGATCTGGTGGGTGGGACGTCCTCCCCCGTGGGTGATCCGGTCCTCCTCGGGGGTGACTGGGGGCGGGAGGAACACGATCGGGTCTCCCACTGCTCCTTCGGTCCAATAGGGCGTGCTCGCGAGGCTGGATCTGGCGGCCTTGGAACGACCTGACCGGTCCGGTGACGAGGATGCGGTCGCCGACTCGAAGCTCCCGGTCGAGCCACGGCTGTCCCGGCCACGAGCAGGTCAGGGCACCGGTGTCGTCGCGGATGACCACCTGGAAGATGCGGAGGCCCCGCCGGGTGGGAATCACCCCCTTGCTCCCGATCTCGCCCACGACGGTCACCTCCATACCGACCTCCGCCGAGGCGAGCGGCGTGATCGTCGAGGCGTCGTCGTAGCGCCTAGGGAGGTGGTAGAGGAGGTCCCGCGCGGTCAGAATTCCCATCCGCGCCAGCGACTCGGCCCGCCGGGGACCGACGCCCTTCAGGAACTGGACGGGCTTGTCAAGCTCGAGAAACGTCACGAATCGTCCGTCGGCGTCCCATCTGCCACCGCACGGGCGAAGGCTCCGGGGTCGAAGAGCTCCAGGTCGGCCAACCCCTCGCCCACACCGACGTAGCGCACCGGAATTCCGACCTCCTGCCTGATTGCAACCACCACGCCTCCCCTCGCTGTCGAGTCCATCTTGGCGGCGACGACCCCCGTTGGCTCGACGAATCTGGAGAATTCGCGCGCCTGCGCCACGGCGTTCTGTCCGACGGTGGCGTCGATCACCAGGAGCGTCTCGTGGGGGGCGGCTTCGTGCCGGGTGCCGAGTACGCGCCGGATCTTGGCGAGCTGCTCCATGAGACCGCCGCTCGTGTGGAGCCTCCCGGCCGTGTCGACGAGAAGGTGGTCGGCGCCGTGCGCGCGGGCCGAGTCCAGGGCGTCGAAGGCCACTGCGGCCGGGTCTCCGCCCGGCTCTCCCCGCACGCAGTGGGCACCGGCCGGCTCCACCAGGCGCATCAGCTGCTCGGCGGCTGCGGCCCTGTGGGTGTCGGCGGCCGCCACGACCACGCCATGGCCCTCCGCGGCCAGACGGTGGGCGAGCCTCGCTACCGTGGTCGTCTTCCCGACGCCGTTCACCCCCACCACCATGCAGACCGTTGGGGGGATTGCGGCCGAGGCGAGCTCGCGCGGTCCCTCTCCCGCAAAGATCTCGGAGATCTCTCCGGCGAGGATCCGCCCCAGGTCGACGCCGCCGCGCGCGCCGTCCCTCCTGGCCGCCCTCTCCACCGCGCTCCGCAGGCGCGAGCTCGCCCGCACTCCGAAGTCGGCCGCGATTAGCCGTTCCTCGATCTCGTCGAGCGCCTCCTCGTCGACCTCGCCAGCCAGCCGGGGCGCCAGACGCGCGAGCGCCCTCCGCCAGACGGCACCCGCCCTCACCGGCTGGTGCTGGCCAGACGGGAGCGTGCCAACTGCGGGCCGGGCCTGGGTGGCAGGATCGCCAGGCGGTCGTCCCGCTCCCGCTCCCAGCGCTCGAGGTCGGCGGCGGGCACCGGGTCGCCAGCGGGCAGGTCCACATTCAGCGGATCGACCGGACGCCCCCCCCGGTGGAGCTCGTAGTGCAGGTGGGGGCCGGTCGCCAGCCCCGTCATCCCCACGTACCCGATCACCTGCCCCTGCGCAACGGCGGACCCGACGGCGGTCCCCTTCGCCCACCGGCTCATGTGCGCATAGCGGGTACGGTAGCCGTTGGCGTGGCGCAGGTCGACGACCCGCCCGTAGCTCCGGCTCACGCCCCGCCGCACGACCACGCCCTTGGCGGTGGCCTGAATCGGCGACCCCTGCCGGGCCGCGTAGTCGACGCCGTGGTGCGCCCGCCAGGTGCGGAGCACCGGATGGAAGCGGCGCGACTGAAAGCGCGAGGAGATGTAGGCCAGGCGGAGCGGCTTCTTGAGGAATGCCCGCCGCGTGGACTCTCCCTCCATGTCGTACCACCCTCCCTGGTCGTCGCCGGTGGGGGCGAACCAGAGGGCGTGCAGCGCGCTCCCGGAGACCGAGAGCTCGGCCGCCAGGAGTGTGCCGGAGTGCGTGCTGCCGTCGGGCCTCCGGTTCAGCTCGAAGGCGAAGCGGAAGGTGTCGCTGGCACGCAACTGCCGCGAGAAGTCGATCCGCCACTGGAATGCCTGGTCGAGACGCCACACCAGGCGCTCGCGGTCCGGGATGTCGGCGAGATCGGGGAGATTCACCACCGCCGACCAGAGGCTGTTCTCGATCCGACCGGCGGCGACCACCGTGTCCACCGCTAGCGCCGTCACCCGGATCGAGGAGCTCCAGCGACCCTCGCCCTCGGCGGGCTCGATCACGACGGTGGTGTCGGGTCCCGTCCACACCTCGACGCCGACGAGCCGCTCGGGCACCCTCGTCCAGCGGGCACTCACCCTGGTGCCCGGCCGCAGTCGTCTCGCGTCGGCCTGCTCGCCGAAGGCCGCCAGCAGAGCGCGGTGGTCGCCCACCCCCACCCCCGCGGACAAGAGCGCCTCGCCCAGATTCGTCCCCGGCGCGAGCTCCCGCACCTCGATCCGGTCCGGCGGGCGCGCGAGGACGGGGTGGAGCGCTTCCACCTCGGGGATCCGCTCGCACGCCCCCACTGCCCCCGCCGCGGCGACGGCGAGACCCCAGCCGCCACCTGCCCGCGCGAAACGGGCTCCGGTGGGCGACAACCGCCCGCCCCGCTCAGCCGCGCGCCTTGTCATCGGCTGGTAGCAGCGCTACCGACCCAAGGAGCAACGCAGAGCGAAGCCACGGGTAGGGGCACTGTAAACCATGGATTACATATTGTAAAGCATACATTACAGTGCAGCGCCGCTCGAATGCCGCGGGAGCTATGTCCACGGAGCTAACTCCTCCGAATGAAGGTAGGCAGCTCCATCTCGCTCGGACGACTGGCGTTGATCGGAGACCTGTGGCTTCCGCCAAGCGATGGACGCACCACACCCCTCCCCGACAGTCTCGACGGCCTGCTGTCCGGGGCCGGACGCGGCGTCTCGGGAGCGGTGGACGCATCCGCCCCAGGGCGGCTCCGCAGGCTGAGCCTCGGCGCGGGACCGTACGTCGGCGCCAGATGCGCCCCCCCCACAATCGGCGAGCGGCTGCCCCCCACCGCCTCGTGGCGCACGGCAATCGACTCCTCCCCGGCCTCGCCGGCCTCGGTCTCGGCTCGCTCCTCGCGCCTGCGGGAGGCGAGCGACGCCACGCGAGCGGAGAGCGACCCCTCCTCCAGGCGCGCATCCTCTTCGCGTCCAAGCTGGAACCCGGTCGCGATGAGGGTCACCCTCACCTCGCCTTCGAACGCCGGGTCGTGCACAGTGCCGAAGATGATCTCGGCGTCGTCCCCCGCCGCCTCCTGGATCGTGCACGAGATGCACGTCACCTCGTCGATCGTCAGGTCGTCCCCGCCGGTGATGTTCAGGAGGATCCCCTGCGCGCCGTGAATCGAGATGTTGTCCAGGAGCGGCGACTCGATCGCCTCGCTGGCGGCGAGGAGTGCGCGCTCCTCGCCTCGACCGATCCCGGTGCCGAGAAGCGCGGCTCCGCACGACGCCATGATGGTGCGCACATCCGCGAAGTCCACATTCACTTCGCCGTTCACGCGGATCAGGTCGCTGATCCCCTTCGTGGCTTGCAGCAGCACCTCGTCGGCGTGCTTGAGCGCCTCCCGGAAGGAGGTGCCGGGCCCCACGACCTTGAGGAGCTGCTCGTTCGGCACCTCGATCACGGTGTCGACCCTGCTGCTCAGCTCCTCGATCCCCTGCTCGGCCTGCCGCAGGCGCTTTCTCCCCTCGAAGTGGAAGGGACGCGTCACGACCGCGATCACAAGGGCGCCCAGCTCCCGAGCCATCTCGCCGATCACCGGAGCGGCTCCGGTCCCCGTCCCGCCCCCCATGCCGGCGGCGATGAATACCAGGTCCGCGCCCTCCAGCACGCTGCGGACGTCTTCGCAGTTCTCGGCGATCGCCTGGCGCCCCACGCCCGGACGAGCGCCCGCGCCGAGCCCCTGGGTCAGACGCTTCCCGATCTGGATGGTGTTGGGCGCCCGGGAGATGGCGAGCGCCTGGGCGTCGGTGTTGGCTGAGATGAACTCGACACCCTCCAGCTCCTCGTCGATCATCCGGTTGACAGCGTTGCCACCCGCGCCGCCAACGCCGATGACGCGCATCACTGCGCGGTTCCGCGGGACTTCGTCGAGCTCGAAGATCATATTGCTCTCTCCTTGCATGGTTGCATCTCCTCATATCCTTGCACCCCCTGTTCCGGTAGGGTGCGGCAATAGCCGAAGGGGGATCGCCGCGCGCTCCCCAGCGTATTCGTCTTTCTCCTCGAAGTCATGATCAGAAGAACTCCCTGATCCACGCCCCCACCCTGGCGGCCACTCCAGAGCCGGCCGTGGTGGCGCCGCTTCCAGTCTCGCCGTAGTAGTCGGCGCCGATGAGCGCCAGCCCGGTGGCCGTTGCGAAGCCGGGGTGTCCCAGCCGGTCGACGAGCCCCGAGATGTCCGTCCCCACCGTCCCCACCCGGATCGGGACCGTCATCGACCTGCCCGCCACCTCGTCGATCCCAGGGGTGACGGCCACTCCGCCCGTAACGACGACCCCCGAGCCGAGGGTGCTCGTCGGCGCTACCACGTCATCCAGCTTGCGCCCGATCTGCAGGAAGATGTGCTCCAGGCGCTCCTCGATGAGCTGCGCCACGAACTCGCCCGCCACCTCGCGGCCACTGCCGTTCCCGGAGTCCAGGCGAATGGTCTCCCGCGTCGCGATGGCGCGGCTGCCGGCCGCGAACCGCTCCTTGATCCGGCGAGCCTCGGCGAATGGGACCGAGAGGCCGCGGATGAGCTCGCTGGTCACCGTGTTGCCGCCGTAGGGTAGGACTTCGAGGTGCTGAATCCGGCCCTCGAAGTGGACCGCGATGCCAGTCGTGGTGCCGCCCATGTCGACCGTCGCCACCCCCAGCTCCATCTCGTCCTCGGAGAGCACGGCCCGCGAGGCGGCGATAGGCTCCAGCACGATGTCCTGCACCCGGTACCCCGCCCGTTCCACGGCGCGGATCACATTGCCGAGCGTCGCCCCGCATCCTGTGACGAGGTAGAGCTGGGTCTCGAGGCGCGTTCCGGCCATCCCCACCGGGTCCTTCACGCCGGGCTGGTTGTCGACGATGTAGTGCTGCGGGAAGGCGTGCAGCAGCTCCCTGCCCCGCGCCGCCGGCACCGCCCGTGCCACCGCGTGAACGCGCTTCACGTCGCGGGGGTGCACCTCCTCGCCCGCGACCGCCACCACGCCTACCGACCGGGTCGCTTCGAGATGGTCGCCCGACACGCCCACGTACACCCGGTCGATGCGCAGCCCGGCCATCAGCTCGGCCTCCTGGATAGCACGCCGGATCGTTCGGGCGGCCTCTTCCAGATCGGTGACCGAATCGTGGCGGACCCCTGCCGTCGGGGTGCACCCGACCCCGAGCACCCTCAGCACGGGGGTGTTGAGCTCGCGCACGTACTCGCCGATCACGGCGCGGGTGTAGGTGGACCCGACGTCGAGGCCGGTGAGGAGGACCTGGCTCATCGGGCGGACCCGTCGTCCTCGGTGGGCGGCCTGGGGGTGGTCCTGACCACCACCTGGTCGGCAAAGCGGAGGTCGATCTCGGTTGCGGTGCGGGCGGGGAAGCGGGCGTGCGCGTCGTTCATCACGACGACGGCCTTGAGCAGGCGCCCTTCCGGGAGGGGAGGGGTGTAGCGAACCCTCAGTCCCTCGTCGCCGAGGAGGAGGGTGGCGTCGGAGCCGACCAGACGGGCCTCGGAGACGACCGAGAGCACCTCGGGGGCCATCTCGCCAAGCTGGTGCAGGTCGCGAGCGAGCGTCCTCATGGCTGTCCGGGCGTCGGTGCCCGCGGCGCCTTCGGCCGCATTCGTCCCGTCCAGGGCCGAGATCAGCGGCAGGTCGAGGAGCGGCACTCGGGGGTCGATCGGGAGCACGGTGCCACTCGCGTCCACCGGTTCGACGAGCGGCGAGGCGACCAGTGCGATCGGTACCGCCTCCTCGATCGCGATCACCAGTGTGGAGGGGGGCGACCGCTCGACGCGCGCACCGGCGACAAGTGGGTGCCGCTCGAGCCGCTCCTCCAGCAGGGCGGGGCTCGTCCAGACCGAGGTGGTTGAGTCCACGTCGGCCGCCTCCCACACCATCTCGACGGTGAGGCGCCGGATCCCGGTCGCCTCGATCGTCTGGACGCGAAAGAGCTTCAGCTCCGGGAGCGCCCGCACTCCGGTGTATCCGAGCGATCCGGCGACCGCGAGGAGCGAGCCCCACCGCAGGGCGCGGCCCCGGAGGCGGCGTCTCGCCAGGCGTCGGCCGAGGGGTACGCGCCTCATCGCTCGCCTCCCGAGAGGAGCTCCACGAGCTCGCCCGCCACCCTCTCGATCGAGCCCGCCCCCATGACAACGCAGACGTCGCCGGGCGCCAGCTCCCCCGCCACCGCAGCAGCCAGCGTCGCCAGCTCCGGGTGGTAGGAGACCTTCCCGCCCGCCGCTTCGGTCGCCTCGGCCACGAGGGTGCCGTGGACCCCCGCGATCGGGAGCTCGCGGGCCGGGTAGACTTCGGTCACCCAGGTCGCGTCGGCGAGGGCGAGGGCGCGGCCGAATTCGCCGCAGAGGTCGCGCGTCCGGGTGTAGAGGTGCGGCTCGAAGACCGCCACCAGCCGACGCGCCGGCGCCCGCCTGCGGGCCGACTCCAGGGTGGCGGCGATCTCGGTCGGGTGGTGCGCGTAGTCGTCCACCACCTGGACGCCGCCCGCGTTCCCGAGGAGCTCGTAGCGCCGCCTCACGCCGCGATAGGCCGCGAGGCCGGAGCGGATCCGCTCCCACCCCGCCCCGAAGGACCTGCCGACGCCGATTGCCGCCAGCGCATTCAGCACATTGTGGCGGCCGGGCATGCGCACGGTGAAGGTGCCCGCCCGCGCACCGTCCTCGAAGACCTCGAAGGAGCTGCCGCTGGGGGTGGGGCGGAGCTTCAGCGCTCGGAGGCAGGCACCGGCGCCGAATCCGTAGCTGCGCGCGCGAGAGCCTCCGTGCACCCCCAGGCGGGCCGCACCCGAGTCGTCGCCGCAGACCCAGATGGCACCCTCGGGGGCCACCCGCTCCAGGAAGAGCGAGAAGGAGGCGCGCAGGCCGGCGAGGTCGCCGTGAGTATCCAGGTGGTCGGGCTCGACGGCAGTCACGACGGCGACCTCGGGGGCGAGGTGGAGGAAGGAGCGGTCGTACTCGTCGGCCTCGACCACGAAGACCCCCCTCCCGCCTGGCCTCAGGCTGCCATTCCAGCCTCTCACCTCGCCCCCGACGATCCCGGTGGGATCGACGCCGGCCCCCTCCAGCACATGCGTCGCCATCGCCGAGGTGGTCGTCTTGCCGTGGGTGCCCGCCACCCCGACCACCCGCCCCTCCGCGACCAGGTCGCCCAACGCCGCGGCCCGCTTCAGGAGCGGGACGCCCAGCTCGCGAGCCTCCGCGAGCTCCGGGTGGTCGTCGGGCACGGCGGGGGTGTACACCACTGCGGCCGCGCCGTGCACATGTTCGGGATCGTGCCCCTCGGTCAACTGCATGCCCAGACGCCTGAGGAGCGGCGCGGCCGGGCCAGTCGTGGCGTCGCACCCGGAGAGCGAGGCTCCGGACCGGAGCAGCAGCTCGGCCAGGGGGGCCATCCCGGCCCCGCACGCGCCCAAGAAGTGCACGGTGCCCTGGGCCGCCAGCGAGGCGAGGCGGGGCGGGGCGGCGATCACGGCCTTGCCTCCGCCTGCGGCTCGGGGAGGAGCGTCGCGATGGCAGATGCTATGTCCATCGCCGCATCGGGACGGGCAATTCGGCGGGCCGCCTTGCCCATCTGATCGAGCAGGCCGGGCGTCTCAAAGAGACGGCGAAGCTCGCGCCAGAGCCGCTCGCCACTCACCTGGGCACCGGTCTCGTCTCCTTCCGAGAGGTGCACCGCCGCCCCGGCGGCCTCGAGCGAACGGGCGTTGGCGCTTTGGTGGTCGCCTGCCGCTGTGGGGAGCGGCATGAGCACCGCTGGCAGACCGAAGGCCAGAAACTCCGAGGTCGCCATCGCGCCCGCGCGCGAGACGGCCAGGTCGGCTGCCGCCAGCGCCTGGTACATCGCCTCTGGATCCAGGTACGGCACCACCCGGAAGCGGTCGCGCCCCATCCCCGCCAAGGCAGCCTCGACGAGGTCGAAGTGCGCCCTTCCGGTGGCCCAGAAAACGAACTCGCGCTCCGAGAGGAGGCCGCCAGAGAGAATCTCGATCGTGGCGCGGTTGATGGCTTCGGCGCCGAGGCTGCCCCCGACGATCAGGACGAGCCGCCCGGAGGTCGGCACACCGAGCGCCCGGCGGGCCGCCTCCCGGTCGAGTTCGCCGCTGGCCGGGAGGGGACGAATCGGGTTGCCGGTGAGGAAGACGCGGTGCCGGGCGCTGGAGGGGAGCGCCGCGGCCGCCCCCGGGTAGGCGAGGTGTATCTGTCTGGCCCAGCGCGAGATCAGGCGCGTAGTCTTCCCCGGATGGGTGTTCTGCTCCTGCACTACGACGGGGATGCCGATAAGCCTCCCCACTATGCCCGCCGGGGCGGAAGCGTAGCCGCCGGTCACCACGACCGCAGCCGCCCGGCGCCGTCGGAGCGTCGGTGCCAGAGTGGCCACCGCCACGAGGAGGCGCCAGATCGCCCGCACGTTGGCGACGGAGGCGGCAAGCAGGCGCGTCAGGCGGCCGGGGATGCCGCCCCCGGGTCGCCGCAGCGCACCCAGGGGGCTCGTCAACCCTGAAACTGGGAGGAGGTGGTACTCGTAGTCCGTACTGGGAAGCTCTCTCGCCTCTATCCGTCCTTCTGTGCCCACAAAGTAGGGGCGCACCCCCGGCCGAAGCCGCGCCAGCGCCTCGGCGAGGTTGAGCGCCGGGTAGAAGTGACCGGCGGTGCCGCCCCCGGAGAAGACGACCATCATCGCCACCCCCACGATCTGGCGGGCACCAGCTCCTCCCAGTCGTCATCGGAGCCGCGGTCGCCCCCCCCACCCGATGCCCCGCGGGCCACGGCCAGGAGGATCCCGACAGAGGCCAGCATCGCCACCAAGTTCGTGCGCCCGAAGGAGATGAATGGAAGCGAGAGGCCGGTGGCGGGGAACACGCCGAGCGCCACCCCGATGTGCAGGAAGGCCTGGAGTCCGATCAGGGACGAAATTCCCACGGCGAGCAGCTCGGCGAAGCGGGTTCTGGCTTGGCGCGCGACGCGGAATCCGACCGTCACCAGCGCCAGGAAGCAGAGGATGACGACGACGCTTCCCGCGAATCCCCACTCCTCGCCGATGATCGCGAAGATGAAGTCGTTGTGGGCTTCGGGAAGGAAGCCGAACTTCTGGCGTCCCTCGCCGAACCCCACCCCGCCAAGTCCCCCGGACCCCATCGCCACCAAGCTCTGGTAGCTCTGCTGCGCACTCTCTGGAACCGGCCCGCCTGGATTGAGGAGAATCGACTCCCAGCGGCCTCCCCGGTACCCGGAGACGAGGAGAGGGGCCACCAGCGGAACGAAGAGGCCGACGAAGACGAAGTGCCCCAGACGCGCCCCGCCGACGAAGATCACTATCAGACAGCTCGCCACGATCAGGCAGGCGGTCGAGTAGTCGGGCTCGAGAGCAATCGGGGCCACGATGCAGCCCCACCCCACGAGAAAGGGCGCGAGGCCGCGGCCAAGGCTCCTGAGGGAATCCCGCTTTCGCACCAGAAGGGCCGCCGTCCACGTCACGACGGCGATCTTGGCTAGGTCCGAAGGCTGGAGCGTGATCCCGATCCGAAGCCACCTGCGGGCACCGTTGATTTCGGGAGCGATGGAGTGTGTGAAGGGGAGCACCACGACGACGAGAAGCGCCACCGAGACGAACATCAGGTGCGGGGCGAAGCGCCTCCACCAATCCACGGGCACCCGTGCGCAGATCAGCATGGCGACGATCCCGACGCCTATGCCGGACGCCTGGCGGAGAACGTAGTAGTAGTGCGGATCGCCGTGGCGTTCGGCCATCACGGCGCTCGCGCTGTGGAGGGTGAGGACACCGAAGAGCAGGAGCGCACCCACCATGGTGAGCACGATGGCGGGCTCCCAGCCGGTGCTAAGCCCGGAGGCGGGGAGGGAGGACCTGCCCCTCGGGGCCACGTCGACCTGCCAGCGACCCGAGGGCGATCCGGCTCGCATACCGAGCGCGGCGAAGTTCCGGGACCTCCGCAGGGCCGTCGTCATCGGCGCGCCGCCTCGGCCAGGGCGCGAAAGGCCTCGCCCCGATCCCGGTAGCTGGCGAAGATGTCGAAGCTGGAGCAGGCCGGCGCCAGGAGGAGCGTCTCGCCCGGCACCGCGACGCGCGCCCCCTCGGAGACCGCCTCGGCGAAGGTGCCCGCCACGCGCCTGACCTCGATCCTCCCTCCCGTCGCGGCCTCCACCTCCGCAGCCGCCCTTTCTCCTGCGGCACCGTAGGCCACCACCGCGCGCACCCGGCCCCGCATGGCGGGAGCGAGCGCCCGAAAGTCCTCCCCCTTGTCGGCCCCACCCAGGAGGAGCACAACCGGGCTGGCGAGACTCTCCAGCGAGCTCGCGGTCGCGGCGACATTGGTCGCCTTGGAGTCGTTCACCCAGCGTACCCCTGCGACGCTTCCGAGCGACTCGAGACGGTGGGGGAGCGGCACGAAGGACCCGAGTGCGTGTGCAGCCGAATCCAGCGGCACGCCCGCAGCCGCGGTGGCCAGGATCGCCGCCAGTGCGTTGGCGAGGTTGTGACGGCCGGGTAGACGCAGGTCGGATCTCGCGGCGACTCGCAGAGGCCCGGAGTCGGCGCGCTCCCCGAGATCGACCACTAGGTGGCCGTCGGCCAGGTACGATCCCGGCGAGGCTGTCGACTCGAGCGAGAAGCGCAGGTGCGTTCCGGGCGCCCCTTCCGCCATCTCGATGACGGCATCGTCGTCGCCGTTCAGCACCCAGGTGGTAGTCTCGTCGCCCAGCTCAAAGAGGCGGCGCTTGTCGCGGTGGTACTCCTCGACCGAGCCGTACCGGTCCAGGTGGTCGACGCCGAGATTGGTCATGACGCCCACATCGGGGGTCATCTCGGTGGTGTCGGCGAGCTGGAAGGAGGAGAGCTCAAGGACGACCCTATCGGCGGGGCAGCCAGCTTCATGCTCGGCAACCGCCACCTGCGACGCGGGCGGGGCTATCTCCTCGCCCACATTGCCCCCGAGCGACACTTCGACGCCCGCCTCCCGCAGGAGGTGGGCCGAGAGCGTCGCGGTGGTCGTCTTTCCGTTCGTCCCGGTCACGACCGTCAGTGGACTCGCGATGAACCGGCCGGCGAAGTCAGGCTCCGATACCCAAGCGACACCCCGAGCGCGTAGGGCGGCGAGCACCGGGGCGCTGGGGGGAATGCCAGGGCTGACGACAACGGTGTCGGCCGCCGCGATCGCGTCCAGGTCGTGTCCTCCCAACCGGATCTCGGCGCCGCGCTCTCGCAGGAGAGCTCCGCGGGCTGCAGCTGCAGGCTCGCTCTTCGCATCGGTGACATGAACTTCCGCTCCTTTCAGTAGGGCCAGCCGGGCCGCAGCCTCGCCGCTGGCTCCCAGGCCGATAATGGCCACCCTTTCGTTCCCAGCTCCTCGCCTCAGCGGGCTCTCCGCCCCCACCGCGCCGCGCCTCATCGGATCTTCAGCGTTGCGAAGCCGACCATGGCGCACAGCACTCCCACGATCCAGAACCGCACCACCACCTGCTCGTTCTTCCACCCGGCCATCTGGAAGTGGTGGTGGATCGGAGCGCACCTTAGGACGCGCCGACCCTCGCCGTAGCGACGCCTCGTGTACCTGAAGTACCGCCGCTGCACGATCACCGAGGCCGCCTCGGCGGCGAACACTCCCCCCACGAAGAGGAGGAGCAGCTCGGCCTTGAGGAGGAGCGCCATCGCGCCCAGAGCGCCGCCCAGCGCCAGCGAACCGGTGTCGCCCATGATCACCGAGGCTGGCTGGGCGTTGTACCAGAGGAAGCCGAGACACGCGCCTGTTATCGCGGCGGCGAAGACCGTCAGCTCCCCCGAGCCGGGCAGGTAGAAGAGGCCGAGGTACGCCGAGGTGTCGACGCGCCCGATCACGTAGGCGAAGACACCGAATGCCCCGGTCGCGATCGCAGCCAGCCCCGGTGCCAGGCCGTCGAGCCCGTCCGTCATGTTGACGGCGTGGGTGGCGCCATTCAGTACGATCGTCACCCATATCAGGAAGGCGGGCAGCGTGAAGACCAACTGCCACTCGTCGAAGAGCGGGAGGTTGGTGGTCGTCGGACCCACCCCCGAATCCGGACCCGCCATCACTAGGAAGAGACCGAGGGCGACGCCCACCGCGAGCGATCCGGCCCACTTGTAGCGCTCGGCCAGCCCCTTGCGGTTCCGCTTCACGACCTTCAGGTAGTCGTCCAGGAAGCCGAGCGCCCCCATCCAGAGCATGACCGCAAGCGCGCTCAGGGTGTAGGCGTTCGCGAGCTCGGCCCAGAGGAGGGTGGCGAAGACGGTGACGGAGACGATCACCGCTCCGCCCATGTTGGCCTTGGGCTCGGCCGCGTCGCCTGTGGGCACCGCCTCGCCAGCCGGCACGTCCACGATCCCCCTGCGCTTGAGCCACGCGATCACCGGTCGTCCCAGGAGGAGGAGGAGAAGGAGCGAGGTGCCCATCGCCCCGGCCGCGCGCACGGTGATGTAGTTGAAGAGGTTGAAGAGGATGTGGAGGTCCTCGAGCCGCCCGAGCAGGTGGTAGAGCATCAGACGAGCGCCCCCGCGAAGCGGTCCTCGAGCGCGGGAATCACCCTCTCGAGGCGAACTCCGCGCGACGCCTTGAGGAGGACGCGGTCGCCAGGCTCGATCAGGCCGGGCAGGCGGTCGACGAGCTCCGCCGGGTCCGCGACCACTCTGATCCTCGGGTCGGCGGCAGGCTCGGCGGCCTCGGCGAATGCGCCGGTGAGGACGAGGAGGTCGGGGCCGAGCTCGAGCGCCGCCCTCAGGATGTCGCGGTGGATCTCCGCCGAACGCTCGCCGAGCTCGAGCATGGTGCCGAGCACCGCGACGCGGCGCCCCGGCCGCCCCATGCCCCGAAGCGCACCCAGGGCGGCGAGCACGCTCTTCGGGTTGGCGTTGTAGCAGTCCACCAGGAGCGTCACGCCGCCGAGATCCCTTATCTCGCTCCGCATCGGGGCCGGACCCACCTCGGAGATGCGCCGGGCGGCATCCCGGGCCGGGATGCCGAGCTCGCACGAGATAGCCAGGGCAAGGAGCGCGTTGTAGACGTTGTGGAGACCGGGGAGCCGGAGCTCCACCCGGTGGCCCCGCCACGAGAAGCTGCACCTGCCGTCCGGCGAGTTGGCGACCTCTCCGGGGCGGTGGTCGGCGTGGGCCCCCTCGGTCAGGCCGCACACCGTCGCCCTGGGAGCGTGGGACCGCGCCATCCGGGCCAGCTCGGGGGGATCGTCGCCGACGATCGCGCGGTCGGCTGGGCCGAGCGCACGGATCAGCGCCAACTTCTGGTCAAGTACCCCCGCCAAGTCGCCCAGCCCCTCGAGGTGGGTCTCGGAGACGGTGGTGACTACCCCGATGTCGGGCCGCGCGATGCGAGCCAGCTCGGCGATCTCGCCAGGCTCGCTCGCTCCCATCTCCACGACCAGGGCGGTCGCGGAGTCCGGCATCGACAGGATGGTGAGCGGGACGCCGACACGGTTGTTCTCGTTGCCTGCGGTGCTATGGAGCGCATGACTGGCAAGGACGACGTGCGAGACCATCCTCCCGACGGTCGTCTTCCCCGATGAACCGGTGATCGCGACGACTACCGCTTCGGAGTGGCTGCGGCGGTGGCGCGCCAGGTCGCCGAGCGCCGTGAGCGTGTCGCGTACGAGGTGCACCGGGACAGGGCGCGGACCAGGGTCCCGGCGTACGACGAGCGCGCCGCACCCGGACTCGATCGCACGATCCACGAAGTCGTGCCCGTCGAAGCGCTCCCCCTCCAGGGCGACGAAGACGTCGCCAGCGCCGAGCGTGCGGGTGTCGGTCGATATCGCGTTGTAGCGGCGCTCAGGGCTCTGGGAAGCGGTCCCCAGGGCGCTCGCCACCGAGGCGTCGTTCCAGTGGAAGCTCGCCGAAGTCACCGCTCGGAGCGCTCCGCGAGATGATCCAGCACGATTTGGCGCTCGTCGAAGGGGAGCCGGTCGCTCCCGACGATCTGGACGCGCTCGTGGCCCTTCCCCGCGAGGAGGACCACGTCGCCCGGCCCGGCCGCCTCGAGCGCGTGGACGATCGCCTTGCGTCGGTCGAGGATCTCCTCGGCGCGGCCGCCGGACTCTGCAGCGCCCCGCACGACCTCGGCGGCGATCCTGGCGGGGTCCTCGGTGCGCGGGTTGTCGGAGGTGACGATCGCGAGATCGGCGTGGCGGGCCGCCGCCCTGCCCATGGCTAGCCTCTTGGCCGGGTCCCGGTCTCCGCCGGCCCCGAATACCACTACTACCCGCCCCGTCGCCACCGACTGGAGCGTGCGGAGCGCCTGCTCGAGAGCATCGGGGGTGTGCGCGAAGTCGACGATCACCTGGAAGGGCTCGCGCACCAGCGTCTCCATGCGGCCGGGGATCTGGGGTGCCGACGAGAGCCCGGCCGCCACCTCGTCCAGTGGGTTTCCCAATGCCAGTGCGCACCCGGCGGCCGCCAGAGCGTTCGAGACGTTGAAGCGCCCTGCGAGCGGCAGCTCGACCGGTCGCAGGATTCCGCGCCAGGCGAGCTCGAAGCTCGAACCCGCCGAATGCAGCCGCGTGCGCTCGGCCCGCAGGTCGGCGGGCGCGTCGATCCCGTATCTGACGACCTTGCCGGGCGGACGCAGCGCCTCCCACGCCGGGTCGTCGGCATTGACGACCGCGGTGGCACCGCTCCGCCCCAGTTGGAGCAGCCGGGCCTTGGCGGCGAGGTAGCTCTCCTGCGTGCCGTGGTAGTCGAGGTGGTCCTGGGTCAGGTTGGTGAAGGCGGCGACCTGGAAGCGCACCCCGTCGAGGCGGTGCTGCGAGAGTGCGTGCGAGGAGCTCTCGACCACGACCGACTCGACGCCCTCGTCGGCGAGCTTGCGCAGCCGACGGGCGAGCTGCACGGAGTCAGGCGTTGTGAGCCCCCGCGTGCCGGGGAGGGGGCGGCCCTCCGGCCCCACAACCCCGAGAGTCCCGATCGCCGCAGCGGGCCCCTTTCGGGAGAGGAGCCAGCGGAGCAGGAGCGCGGTCGTCGTCTTGCCGTTCGTGCCCGTGACGCCCACGAGCGAGAGTGCCCTCCATGGATCGCCCATCAGGCGGCTGCTGGCCACCGCCCCGGCGAGACGCGCGTTGTCGACCTGGATCTGGGGAAGCGGCGCCTCCGAGACGGGCCTCTCGACGATCGCTGCCGCCGCCCCAAGCCCTGCTGCCGCGACCAGGTGGTCGTGGCCGTCGGCTACGGCCCCCATCCAGGCGACGAAGAGGTCGCCGGGGCCGACGCGGCGGGAGTCGTGCTGCACGCCGCCGACTCGGAGCTCCCCGAGCCGCCCCCGGTCGGGGTGGGTCGGCCCCACCACGACGCCAGCCTCCTCAATCGCGGCGACGACGGACGAGAGCGACACCGTCACCCTCCCTGCCCCGACTCGCCGCCCAGCACCGACGGGGGCCAGACGGAGGTGCCAGCGAAGACCCGTACAGTGTCGCCGGGCGCCACTGACTCGCCAGGGCCCGGCACAGTCGCGACCACGCCGCCGACCCCGTCGAGTCGCACCCGGAGCCCAAGCTTGTGCAGCCTGCGCAGTGCAACCCGCGCCGACGCGCCCTCGAGCGGCGGCACTCGCACCTGGAAGGCGGATGCGCCCGCCACCACCCGATCCCCTTCGCCCCAAGGCTCCACTTCGGCACCTTCGGCAGTGGCTGCGAAGCGAACCACGGGCGACTTGCCAGTCGGCAGCGACGAACGCCTGGCCGAGAGAGCGAGCGCCTGGCGGTCTATCGGAGCCTGCCTCGCCGAGAGGAGGCTCTCGACCGTGGCGAGCGTCACCGGGGCCGCCGCCTGTCCACCGTAGTAGGCGTCCTGGGGGCGATCCAGGCGGACGAAGAAGAGGAGCTGCGGGGCGTCGGCTGGGAATATGGCCCCGAAGGTGGCATGATACGCCCCATCCTCGTAGCGGCCCTGCCTGCCTGTAGCGCGCGTGGTGCCGGTCTTTCCGGCCACGCTGAAGGTCGACATGCGGGCCCGCGTGCCCGTGCCACCCTCGACGGCGTCGACCAGGACCGGCGTCAGCGCCCTGGCCACATCGGCGGGAATCGCCTGGCGAATCCGCGTCGGGCGCATCACCTGGGCGCCGCCGGTGAGTGGGTCGCGCACCTCCTTCACGATCAGCGGCTTCATGAGCACGCCGCCGTTGGCCAGGGCACCGAAGGCCATCGCCATCTGGAGGGGTGTGACCGAGAGCTCGTACCCGTAGGAGAGCGAGTGCGCCGAGAGGACGTTCCAGTCGGAGGGTCGGCGGAGCACGCCGGAGGCCTCGCTCGGCAGCGGCACTCCGGTGATGGTGCCGAAGCCGAAGTCCCGGAGGCTCGTGTAGTGCTGGCCGCGCGAGAGGCGAGAGGCGAACTTGGCGATGCCGACGTTGGACGACCGCTTGATCACGTCGTGCAAGGTCAACCAGCCGTGCCGCTCCACATCGGTGATGGTGCGCCCGTGCACCGTCCAGCGTCCGCCCTCGGTGTCGACAGAGTCTCCGAGGTCGGCGACCCCGTGGTGCAGGAGCGCCGCGGTGGTGAAGGGCTTGATAGTAGAGCCGGGCTCGAAGGTCGTGTTCACGGCCGAGAGCGAGGCCCGCGAACCGCCGACCACCGAGGTGAGCGCGAGGATCTCGCCACTTCGCGGATCGGTGATGACGAGATCGCCGCCCCGCGCCCCCGCCCTCTCGATGGCGGCGGCGAGCATGTCCTCGGCGATCGCCTGAAGGTCACGGTCGATCGTGAGCGTCACGTCGCGCCCGGGTGTGGGTGCCTCCACCATCAGAGTCCGGCCCGGAATGGCGCGCCCGTTGCTGTCGCGGACGATCACCTCGCGGCCGGGCCGACCGGCCAGCACCGAATCCATCGACTGCTCGACTCCGCCCCGGCCCGCGCCGTCGCGCACTGCCCCCAGGAGGCCGCGGGCAAGGCCGCTGCGTGGATACACCCTGCGCAGCTCGCCCTGCACATGCACGCCGTGGAGCTCGGCAAGCCGCTTGACCTGGGACATAGAGTACCGACCCGGAATCGTGCTCCACGCACCGCCCCCGGCGATCGCGCTATCGGCGGCCGAGCGCTCCAGCCCAAGCTGTTCCACCAGAGCGGAGGTCACCCCCTCGCGGTCCCTGATCTCTCTCGGAGAGACTCCCACCGAAGCCCGCCAGTGGGTTACCGCCAACTCCACCCCGTTGCGGTCGAGTACGCGTCCTCGAGCGGCCGGGACCGCCCTGACCTCCTCGTGCTGGGCCAGCGCCTGGCTAGCCCACGCAACCCTCTCGACGACCTGCACCTCGGCGGCGCGGGTGACCATGACGCCGGCGACTGCGATCCAGCCGGCCAGAATCCGCCTTCGCCTGGCCTTGAGCCTCCGCCCGGGGTTGCCACGTGCAGTCGCCCTTCTCAAGGCGCACCTCCCGGGGCGATGACGATCTCCTCCTCGGTGGGCGGGCGCAGGCCGAGTCGGCGGCCCGCCTCTTCGACAACCCAGCGGCGGTCCATGCGCAGCAGCTCACGCTCCAGCTCGTCGCGCCGGTCGGCTGCCACGACGATCTCGTCGGCGAGGGTGGCGATCCCGGCCATCGTCTCGTGCGTGGCCGACTGGCGCCAGGCCACCGCGGCGAGCGCCATCCCGTGTCCGGCGATGACCACGGCCGCGTGCCAGAGCCGGAAGGGGCGCCTCACGCGGCTCGCCTCCAGGCCCGCAGCCGCGCAGGCCGCGCCCTCGGATTCTCGGCGACCTCCTCGGCGCCGGGGCGGACCGGCTTGGCCGTGAGCACCGACCCCAGGGCGCCGGGCAGGTCGCGGAGGGGCAGCCGTGGGGGAAGCCCGCGCGAGGGGTCGCTCCACTCGCGAAACGCCCGCTTGACGATCCTGTCCTCGATCGAGTGGTAGGAGATGACGGCCAGCACGGCACCTGGGCGAAGCACGTCGCGAATCGCCGGGAGGCCTCGCCTGAGGGCGTCGATCTCGCCGTTCACCTCGATCCGGACCGCCTGGAAGAGGCGGGCCTTCTCCGAGTGGCTGGCCGGGCGGCGAAGCACCGACTCGAGCGCTGCCACCAGATCGTCGCTCGTTCGGAGCGCCCTGGTCGCCCTGACCCGCACGATGCGGGCCGCCAGCGCGCCAGCCCTCGGCGCATCCCCGGCCCTGAGTGCGCTCAGCAGATCGCGCCGGGGCACCGATGCCAGGAGGGCAGCCGCGTCGCGGCCGCCCTCCTGGTCCATGCGCATGTCGAGCCTCACTCCCCTGCGGATGGAGAATCCCCTCCGGTCGAGGTCGAGCTGATGGGAGCTCGCGCCCAGGTCGAGGAGCGCACCGGCCAGCCGCTCGAGACGCACCTCCGCATCGTCGGCGACCTCCCGAAAGGAGAGCTGCGCGAGCCGCACGCGATCGCCGAAGCGGGCCAGACGGGTGCGGGCGGCGGCCAGCGCCTCGCTGTCGCGGTCGAGGCCGAGCAGGCGGCACTGAGGGCAGCGCGTCAGGATCGCGGCCGCGTGCCCGCCACCTCCGACGGTGCCGTCCAGGTAGAGCCCATCCGGGTCGCCGACCAGATAGCCGAGCACACCCGAGACGAGAGCTGGCCTGTGGTAGTCGGGTCCGGTCATCGGCTAGCACTCTGCCCAGCTAAACGTGTCCTGCTCGAGGTTGTCGTCACTCTCGTCCGCCTCCCTCGTGTCCTGGGCGAGCCTTGCCGGGTCCCAGAGCTCGATTCGGTCGCTGGCACCGATGAAGACGACCGTCTCGGTCAGTTCCGCCATCTCCTGGAGCCAGTCCGGGATGCGGATCCGGCCCTGCTTGTCGATCGTCACCGAGGTCGCGCGCTGCGAGAGGGCGCGCAGAGCCCTGCCACCGTCCCGAGTCGCCCGGCGGTGCTCCAGCAGCTTCCTCTCGGCATTCGCCCATCCATCCTCGGTGAGGAGCGTCAGGTGGCGGCTCCCCTTCCACTGCAGGAGCACAAAGGGCCCCTCGGAGAGAGCCCGCCTGAATACGGAGGGCAGGCTGACCCGGCCCTTCGTATCGAGGACGTTCTTGTGGTGGCCCGGCAGTATGGACATAGAACTCCATCCCATTTCATCCCACTTTGCTCCAAAATACTACATTTTTCCCCACTGCGCAAACCCAGGCCACCCAGATCTGGGAATCCGGGTCGGAGAGGCGGGTCTGGGAGCAGCCCAAGGGAGCAACGCAGAAGTGAGGCCACTGGCATAGGCACTGTAAACTATGGATTACATATTGTAAAGCATGGTTTACAGAATGGGCGGGCTAGCGAAGCGGTCCAGCGCGGATGCAGCGTGCCTCGAATGTCGGGGGAGGTTTGCTAGGGTTCCGCCGCCAACTCCCCCAGATAGCGCCCCGTCACGCTCTCCTCCACCGCGGCGATCTCCTCGGGACGACCCATCGCCACCACCCTTCCGCCTGCCTCGCCCGCACCCGGACCGAGGTCTACAACCCAGTCCGCCTCGCGAATGACCTGCAGGTCGTGCTCCACTACGATCAGCGTGTGCCCGGCGCGCACGAGCTTCCTGAGCACCCGGATGAGCACCGCCACATCGCTCTCGGAGAGACCGGTGGTGGGCTCGTCCAGGATGTAGACCCGCCGCCTTCCCTTCCGCCGCCCGGTACCGATCAGCTCGCGCGCAATCTTGAGCCGCTGCGACTCGCCGCTCGAAAGGTGCGTGGCCGACTGCCCGAGGCGCAGGTAGCCGAGGCCGACCTGCTGCAGCTGCCACAGCGCCTGACCGAGCCGGGGCTCGCGCACGAAGAAGCGAATGGCCCGGTCGACCGTGAAGTCGAGCACATCCGCCACGCTCTGGCCGCGCACCTCGACGGCAAGCACCTCGGGCCGGTAGCGCCGTCCGCCGCAGTGCATGCAGACGGTGTGCACATCGGCCATGAAGACCATCTCGACAACGACCAGCCCCGCGCCCGCGCACTCCCGGCAGCGCCCCCCCTTTACATTGAAGGAGAAGCTCCCGGCGTCCAGTCCCGCCCGCCGCGCCGCCGCCTGGGATGCGAAGATGCGGCGGATCTCGCCCCACGCCCTGACGTAGGTCACCGGGGTGGAGCGCGGCGTGCGCCCGATCGGGCTCTGGTCCACGAGTGCCACATCGTCGAGGCACCCGAGGCCCGTCAGCTCGCCGTACTCGCCCACTGGCTCTCCCAGGTGCTCCCGAGCCGAAGTTGGGCCTCCCCGCAGCTCCCGCTCCAGCGCCCGGTAGAGGATGTCCCGCACCAGGGTGGACTTTCCCGACCCCGAGACGCCGGTCACCACGCTCATCGCGCCGATCGGGAATTCGGCCACCACCTGGCGGACGTTGTTGAGGGTGGCACCGACGATCCTGATGCGCTCCCCGTCGACGGGAACACGCCCCTTAGGCGGCCAGACCGGCCGCTTCTGTCCTCCGAAGAGGCGTCTTGACAGATTCTGGCCAGAATCTGTCACCTTCGCCAGATCGGCGGGCGGGCCTGTGAAGACGACGTCGCCGCCCTCATCGCCAGCACCGGGGCCGAGCTGCACGACGTGGTCGGCTCCGAGGATCGCCATGGCGTCGTGCTCGACGACCACGACGGTGTTGCCCCCATCCCGGAGACGGCCCAGCAGCGCCAGCAGCCGCTCGATCTCGTGGGGGTGGAGTCCGACCGAGGGCTCGTCCAGGATGTAGAGGGTGTCGACGAGGCGCGACCCCATCGAGTTGGCGAGCGAGATGCGCTGCGCCTCCCCTCCCGAGAGGGTGCGCAGAGGGCGATCGAGGGCGAGGTAGCCGAGCCCGACATCGACCAGGAACTCGGCGCGGTCGCGTATCTCGCCGACTATCGGAGGTGCGATCTCGGCATCCATGCCGACGAGCTCGAGGCTCTGCACCCACGGTGCCAGCTCCTGGATCGGAAGCGCCGCCACATCCGCGATGGCGAGACCGCCGACGCGCACGCACCGGGCCTCGGGCCTGAGGCGCGACCCCAGGCAGTCGCGGCAGAGACGGGGCCGCTGGTACTGGCGCAGGAAGACGCGGATGTAGCGACGATAGCGCCTCCGCTCGCGCGACCTGAGGAAGCCGACTACGCCGCCGAAGTCACCCTTGCCGTAGAGGACCGCCTCCCGGAAGGCAGAGGGCAGGATCCGCCAGGGATCGAGCCAGGAGACGCCCTCGCGGATCGCGAATCTGCGCAACCGGTCGCGCTCCCCGCCGTAGCGCGGCTTCGCCCACGGGTCCACGGCACCCTCGGCGAGCGAGAGCCCCGCGTTGGGCACGATCAGCTCGGGGTCGTACTCGAGCGTCGTTCCGAAGCCGGTGCACGTCGGGCAGCTCCCGAACGGGTTGTTGAAGGAGAAGAGCTTCGGCTCGGGCTCGACGAACTCATGGTCCGGGTGCCGGGGGCACCTGGGCACCTCGGAGAGCCATGTCGCAGCTCCCCCATCCTCGCCCGGGCCGACGACCGCGGCCTCGCCCCCGCCCTCCCGGTAGCAGATCTCGAGGGCGTCGGCCACACGGCTCCTCCAGGCGGCGTCCGGCGCCTCCGGGACGGCGATGCGGTCCACGACCACGAGGACCTCGTGGCTGGCGGCAAGGTCCGGCCTCTTCGCGCCCCCATCCGCATCTCCCTCCAGGAGGTCGGCGAGCTCGGCGGGGGTCCCGTCGGCCAGGACCCGCGCATAGCCGAGCGAGCGGAGGTTCTCGGCGACCAGCCGGTGGGAGACGCTGCCGCTCCGGGCCAGGCGGAAGACGATCATCGCTCTCGTGCCGACCGGAAGCGAAGCGATCCTCTCCGTCCCCTCCGATACGGAGTCGCTACGGGTCTCATCGCCGCAGAGGGGGCAGTGCGGGCGCCCCACCCTCGCGAAGAGGAGCCGCAGGAAGTCGTACACCTCGGTCGCCGTCCCGACGGTCGAGCGGCCCCCGGCCGCCGGACCGCGCTGCTCGATGGCGATGGCGGGAGAGAGTCCCTCGATCAGCTCCACATCGGGCTTCTCGAGCCGCGCCAGGAACTGCCGTGCGTATGTGGAGAGCGCCTCCACGTAGCGCCGCTGTCCGGCGGCGAAGAGCGTGTCGAGGGCGAGCGAGGACTTCCCCGAGCCGGAAGGGCCGGTGATTACGGTGAGCCGCCCCCGGGGGATGTCCAGGTCGATGTTCTTCAGATTGTGCTGGCGGGCGCCTCTAATTCGGATAGCGTCGCCCATCTGCGTGCCCCCCCATTGCCGAAACGCCCCTATCTTCCGACCGTGCGTATGCCGTTGCAGCCACGCAGCCGGACGGGCGTCTGGCAATCTACCAACAGCACCCGGGGCCCATGGACATCTATCCGCGCGCCGACTACGGGTCACTCGGGCGCTACCTCCCCGACCACTCCCCGATCGCCTTCGACCTGAGCGACAACCGGAACCTCTGGGGGGCCCACCCGGCCGCGCTCGAGGTCCTCGCGTCGGCTGGCAGCCGGACAGCCTCCGAGTACCCGGACAGCTACGCTGAGCGCTTCGCCGCCTCTGCGGCCGCCCGTCTCGGGGTCGATGCCAAGGAGGTCACGACCGGCCCCGGAGGCACCGGGATGCTGGACGCGATCATGCGGGCAGTGGCGCCGACCGAGATGCGCTACCTGGACCCCGGGTGGCCGCCCGCCTCGATGCTCGCAGTCGCCAACGGCCACCGGCCGGTCCCCGTCGAGTGGTCGGAGGGGATCGACGATCCGGTGGGTTTCGCGGGAGGCGGGCCGTGCATAGTCTTCCTGGCCAATCCCGCCAACCCGACGGGCGAGACGGTGACGGACGACTGGATCCGGGCCCTGCTGGCGCACACCGAGAGGGTCGGGAGCGTCCTGATAATCGACGAGGCCTACGGCGAGTACAGCCGAGACTCCGACGACACCGCCCCGATCGCCATGGCGCTGGGGTCGGAGCGGGCGCTCTGCGTCAAGACGCTCTCGAAGGCGTACGGGCTTGCCGGGCTGCGGATCGGATACGCGGTGGCAAGCGAGGCGCTGGCGCTCGAGGTGGACAAGGCACGGGGCCCCTTCATGGTCTCGAGCACCTCGACCGAGGCGGCCGCGGCGGCGATCGCAAGCGACTCGCCCTGGCTCGCCGAGACCGTCGCCCGGAGCTGCGCCAACCGCGAGCGAGTCAGCAGGAGTCTGCGGGCCCGAGGCTACGACGTCGCGCCATCGGCGGCCAACTTCGTCTTCGTGCGGGTACCGGAAGCGGATCTGGACGAGGTGGCCCGCAAGCTCGAGCGCTCCGGCGTGCGGGCGCGCCCCTTTCGGAGCCGGTCGCCAACTGGCACCGGGCTACGCGCGACCGTGGGCCCGTGGGAGGTGATGCAGCGACTCCTGGACGCCTTCGACCTCGTGGCTTCGGACCGTTCCTCGAGGCCGCAAGATGAGCGTCTACGAGGAGGATAGCCCGGGGAAGGCGTACGACGGGCGTCTCATGCGGCGGATGCTCGCCTGCCTGCGCCCCTATCGCCTGGCGGTCGCCGCCGCGGTGTTCCTCCTCATGCTGGCATCGGGGCTGGCGGTGGTGGGCCCCTACCTCACCAAGATCGCCCTCGACGATGCCATCCCGAATGGCGACGGTCGCCACCTGGCGCTCCTGGCGCTCCTCTTCGCCGGCGCGACGCTCCTCGTCTTCGTCCTCCAGTACCTCCAGGCGTTGATCACCGCGTGGCTTGGCCAGCGGGTGATGCGCGATCTGCGCACCCAGATCTTCGCGCACCTTCAGCGGCTCGACCTCGCCTTCTACGACCGCAATCCAGTCGGGCGTCTGATGACGCGCGTGACCTCGGATGTGGAGACGCTGAACGAGCTCTTCAGCTCCGGGCTGGTGACGGTCTTCGGGGACATCTTCACCCTCCTCTTCATAGTCGTCGCGATGCTGCAGCTCGACTTCGAGCTGGCGCTCGTGACCTTCAGCGTGCTCCCGTTCGTCGCCTGGACGGCCTTCGTCTTCAGGTCGCGGATCCGCTCTGCCTTCCGCGACATCCGGCTGCGCGTCGCCCGCATGAACGCATTCCTGCAGGAGCGCTTCACCGGCATCCGGGTGGTGCACCTCTTCAACCGCGAGGACGCCGACATGGAGCGCTTCCGGGTGCTCAACCGCGACTACCTCTCGGCCCACCTCCGCTCGATCACCTACTACGCTCTCTTCTTCCCCATCGTCCAGCTCCTCACCGCAGTGGCGCTCGCGCTCGTGATCTGGTACGGGGGCGGCGCGACGATCCAGGGGACGGTCACGATCGGTGTGCTGGCCGCCTTTCTGGAGTACGGACGCCGCTTCTACCGGCCGATCCAGGACCTCTCCGACAAGTACAATCTGCTGCAGGGCGCGGTCGCCTCCTCGGAGCGCATCTTTGGCCTCCTCGACGAGGAGCCCGCCATCGCCGACCCCGCGGAGCCCCTCGACTTTCCGGCGCACGCGCCGGGCGAGATCCGCTTCGAGGGCGTATGGTTCGCCTACCCCAGCCGAAGCGAGGAGGAGAGCCACGCCGAGGAGTGGGTGATCCGCGACCTCTCCTTCGCGGTAGCGCCCGGCGAGAAGATCGCGATCGTGGGGCACACCGGGGCGGGCAAGACAACGATCGTGAACCTGCTGATGCGCTTCTACGAGCCGCAGCGGGGGCGGATCCTCGTCGACGGCGTACCGATCGGCAGCGTTCGGATCGCCGACCTCAGGGCGCGCGTCGGCCTGGTGCTGCAGGACATCTTCCTCTTCAGCCGCTCGGTGGCGCACAACGTCCGCCTCGGCCACTCGGAGATCGACGACGACCGCGTTCGCGCCGCCCTCGACGCGGTGGGAGCGACACCCTTCGTCGAGCGGCTGCCGCGCGGGGCGGGCGAGGAGCTCGGGGAGCGGGGGGCGAGGCTCTCGGTGGGCGAAAGGCAGCTCCTCTCGCTGGCGCGGGCGCTCGCCTTCGACCCCGACATCCTGGTCCTCGACGAAGCCACGAGCTCGGTGGACTCCGAGGTCGAGGCGCGCATCGAGGAGGCCACCAGTCGCCTGATGCGGGGGCGCACCAGCCTAGTCGTCGCCCACCGGCTCTCGACGGTGAGGAGCGCGGACAGGATCATCGTGATGCACCACGGCCACCTGGCCGAGGAGGGTCGCCACGACGAGCTGCTCGGGGAGCCGGGAATCTACCGGCGGCTGCACGAGCTTCAGTTCGCGCGGGCGCAGGAAGGAACATTAGTGCATAATTGACTAGGTGGGCCGCGTGCGTTCGGCACGGATGCCCACTCGCCAAGGACAACACAAACCAAAGGAAGCCCCGCAGATGACATTCCTACCGATCGCCATCATCCTAATCGCCCTGGGGGCGATCGTCCGCAGCATGCCTGCGGGCCGCTCCGGCATCCCGACCAAGCTGGTCGGCTACGGCGTCATGGGCCTGGGTGTCGTCCTCGTGCTGCTGAACTCCGTCGTCCTGATCCGAGTGGGCGAGGTCGGCGTCAAGCACTTCCTCGGCAGGGTGGATCCGTTGCCGCTCGGCGAGGGTCTGCACTTCATCAACCCACTGGCGTCGGTGGAGCGGATGAGTGTGCGGGAGCAGTCCTTCCCGCCTCAGGGCAACGTCGAGCAGATCGAGGCGCAGACTTCGGAGCAGCTCAACGTGACGCTGGAGGTCTCGCTCATCTTCGAGATCAACGTCGACAATGCTCCGCGCCTCTATGGCGACCTCGGCTCCGAAGAGCAGATCAAGCGGATCATTGTGCTCAGCGCCGTCCGCAACGGAGTCCGGGACGCGGTCGCGACCAAGTCGATCAACGAGATCTTCTCGCCGAACCGCCGCGAACTGGCGACCGCCATGAAGGAGGAGATCCAGGCCAAGGCCGGAGACCGGATCGATG
>JAGWBP010000004.1:37034-100057 GCA_021295835.1 Gemmatimonadota bacterium
CCCAGATCATCCAGGAACAGGCGCGCCAGCAGGCGGAAGAGGCGAAGGGGATCGCCGAGGCTCAGCGCATCATCAGCCAAGGTCTGTCGCAGGAATACCTGACCTTCTTCTACATCCAGCAGCTCTCGGCGATGCCCGAGGGCACGCTCGTCTACGTGCCGACCGAGGGAGGCATCCCGTTGATCAGGAATCTGGGCGGAGGGCGGTAGGCGAATCGTGCGGGGACCGAACCGTCCGCCGGTCTCCGGCGGCCGTGGCGGGCGCGGAAGGCGCTGGGGAGTCGGGCTCCTCGTCGTGACCGGGCTGCTCGCCTCCATCGCTGCGACGACGCTCGCGACCGGGTGCTCGCCCCGGTACGTGCTGCGCGCCGGGTGGGAAGAGGCCAAGATCCTGAATGGTCGCCGCTCGCTCCCCGAGGTGATCCTCGATCCGGCGACCGACGCGGAGACGCGCGGCAAGCTCACCCTGGCGTACGAGGCACGCGAGTTCGCGCGCGACTCCCTCCTCCTCGATGTGGGCGATAGCTACACCACCTACACCAAGCTGGAACGGGACACGCTGGCGATGGTCCTCTCGGCGGCGAGGTCCGACTCGCTGGCACCCGTGACCTGGTGGTTTCCGATCGTAGGACATGTTCCCTACCGGGGCTTCTTCGATCTGGCCGATGCGGAGAGGGAGCAGCTGAAGCTCGAGGCCGAGGGGTTCGACACCTACCTGCGCCCGACTGCCGCCTTCAGCACCCTGGGCTGGTTCTCCGACCCCCTCCTCTCGACGATCGTGCGCTACGACGAGGTGGAGCTGGTCGCGACGATCATGCACGAACTCGCGCACAACCACCTCTTCGTCGCAGGCCAGATTCGCTTCAACGAGAGCTTCGCGACGTGGGTGGGACGCAGGGCTGCGATCGCCTTCTTCTGCAGCCCGGCGGGCGGCGGTCCCGAGTCCGCCCTCTGTGCCCAGGCCCGGGACCGCTGGGAGGACATGATGCTATACTCGCGCTACATCGACGGCCTGGTCGCGGAGCTCGAGGAGCACTACGCCGACGAGTCTACCACGACCAAGGCAAAGATCGCCCGTCGCGACGAGGTCTTTCTGCGCCATCGGGAGCACTTCCAGCGGGAGATTCGCCCCCGCCTCAGGTCGCTCACCTTCGCGAACTACGACGACAAGCCGCCGAACAACGCGATCCTGCTGAGCCGGATGCGCTACTACCACCGCCTCCCGGACTTCGACCGGCATCTGGCGCTGCACGGCGGTTCGCTGCCCCGCGCCCTGGCCACCTTCGAGGCGGCCGCCGACGTCCTGGACGATCTATTCGAGGCGCTGCCCGCCAGGGCACTCCCCGCCCGCCGATGTCCGTAGCAGCCGAGAGGAGGTACGACCCCGGCACCGTCGAGCGCGAGTGGCAGGGCAGGTGGGAGGAGGAGGGAACCAACTCCTTCACGCTCGAGGAGCTGCGCACCGCAGAGCGCCCCTTCTACAACCTCATGATGTTCCCCTACCCCTCGGCCGAGGGGCTGCACGTCGGCAACATCTACGCCTTCACCGGGGCGGATGTCCACGGCCGCTTCCAGCGCATGCAGGGCAAGGACGTATTCGAGCCGATCGGCTTCGACGCCTTCGGGATCCACTCTGAGAACTTCGCGCTCAGGACCGGGGTCCACCCGATGGAGCTGATCCCGTCCAACGTGGCCAACTTCACCCGCCAGCTCCGTCGCATGGGCGGGATGTTCGACTGGGACCGCACCGTCGACACAACGGCACCCGACTACTACCGCTGGACCCAATGGCTCTTCCTGCAACTCTTCAGGCACGGTCTGGTCGAACAGAAGGAGGCGCCGGTCAACTGGTGCCCGAAGGACATGACGGTCCTCGCCAACGAGCAGGTCGTCGTCGGTGAGTGCGAGCGCTGCGGCACCCCGGTCGAGCAACGCCTGATCCGCCAGTGGTTCCTGAAGATCACCAAGTACGCCGACCGGCTCCTCGACAACCTGCCGGGCCTCGACTGGAGCGACACGACCCGGAAGGCCCAGCGCGCCTGGATCAGGCGCTCCCCAGGCGCCGAGATCCTCTTCCCGGTGATCGGCACCGACATGAACGTCGCCGCCTTCACGACACGCCCCGACACGATCTTCGGCTCGACGTACATGGTGCTCGCGCCCGAGCACCCGATCCTGGACGACGTGACGAGCGACGACCGCAGGGACGACGTGGAGGCGTATCGGGAGCGCACCCGCGCGATGGACCTCGTGGCGCGCCAGAAGGTCGAGAAGAGCAAGACGGGCGTCTTCACCGGGGGGTACTGCCTGAACCCCGCGACGGGCAGGCCCATCCCGGTATGGATCGCCGACTACGTGCTGATGGGGTACGGAACCGGCGCCATCATGGCGGTGCCCGGACACGACGAGCGCGACTTCGACTTCGCCACTACCTACGACCTTCCGATCGTTCGGGTGGTGGCGGGCGAAGGCGAAGGCGTCGACGATCCCCTCGAGATCGCCTACGAATGGCCGGAAGGAAGGCTCGTCAACTCCGGAAGATACGACGGCCTCTCCCCCGCCGAGGCCCAGAAGGCGATCGTAGCCGACCTCTCCGCCCAGGGACTGGCCGAGGCCAGAGTCAACTACCGGCTGCACGACTGGTGCATCTCGCGCCAGCGCTACTGGGGCCCGCCGATCCCGATCGTCCACTGCGAGGAGTGCGGCGCAGTGCCGGTCCCCGAGGAGGAGCTGCCGGTAGTCCTGCCCCGGGTGGATGACTTCCGCCCCGACGACTCGGGCGTGAGCCCGCTCGCGCGAGCGAGAGACTGGTACGAGGTCCCATGCCCCGCCTGCGGACGCGAGGCGAGACGGGAGACCGACGTCTCGGACACCTTCCTCGACAGCGCCTGGTACTTCCTCCGCTACCCCTCGACCGACTTCGCCGACCGCCCCTTCGACGAGGAGATCACCCGCCGCTGGCTCCCAGTCGACGCCTACATCGGGGGTAACGAACACGCCGTTCTGCACCTGCTCTACTCCCGCTTCGTCGCGATGGCGCTCCACGACATGGGGCTGGTGGACTTCGAGGAGCCCTTCACGCGCTTCCGCGCCCACGGACTGATCATCCGCGAGGGCGCCAAGATGTCGAAGAGCCGCGGCAATGTGATCATCGCCGATCCGCTGATCGAGCGCCACGGTGCCGACACCTTCCGCCTGTATCTGATGTTCCTCGGGCCCTTCATGGCCGGGGGGGACTACCAGGACAAGGGGATTTCGGGTCCGCGCGGATTCCTGCACCGCCTCTGGGAGACCGTCGTGCCGAGGGAGGGGGAGCTTCGCGACGACGCCCCGGACGCCCGCCTCGAGGCGCTGCTGCACCGCACGATCCGGAAGGTGACCGACGACATCGCCGCGCTGCACTACAACACCGCGATCGCGGCGATGATGGAGTACCTGAACGCCGTGCGGGCCGGGGGACGAGAGGCAGTCCGCGCCGAGGTCGAGGCCCTGGTCTGCCTGGTGGCACCCTTCGCGCCGCACATCGCCGAGGAGCTCTGGCGCCGTCTCGGGTACGCGGGCAGCATCTTCGAGGGTGCCAACTGGCCTGCCTACGATCCCGCCAAGGCGGCTACCCGCGAGAGCACGCTGGCGGTGCAGATCGACGGCAGGCTGCGCGGCACCATCACCGTGCCTAAGGGGGTGGACGAGGAGGCGGCGGTCGCGGCCGCCCGAGCCGAGGAGAGGGTGGCCCGCTGGCTGGAGGGCCGGGAGATCCGGCGGATCGTCCATGTTCCCGATCGGCTGCTGAACCTTGTCCTGGGATGATCCGCAGCGGGCCCGCGTGGACCGCTTGCGCGCGTCCTCCTACCGTGAGAGCTCGCCCTGTCGAAGAGAGATTTTGACAGATAGTGGGGGTAATCTGTCACATGTTGTTGTCGCATGTAATCTACAGTTAACAAATTGTAATGTCTGATTTACACCTGGGAATGACAAGATGACGGTCGGCGACATCGGCCCCGAGAAGCTGGCCGTGGACACGATCAAGGTCCTGGCGATGGACGCGGTCCAGGCCGCCAACTCCGGGCACCCGGGCACACCGATGGCGCTGGCCCCCCTTGGCTACGCCCTCTGGACGAGGTACCTGCGCCACAACCCCGACAACCCCGAGTGGCCAGACCGAGACCGCTTCGTGCTCTCGGCCGGGCACGCCTCGATGCTCATATACTGCCTCCTCCACCTGACCGGGTACGACCTCTCGCTCGACGACCTGAAGAGCTTCCGACAGTTGGCGAGCAGGACGCCGGGGCACCCCGAATACCGGCAGACCCCGGGAGTGGAGACGACGACCGGTCCGCTCGGGCAGGGGCTGGCGAACTCGGTCGGGATGGCGCTCGCCGAGCGGTGGCTGGCCGCCCGCCACAACCGCCCCGGCCACGAGATCGTGAATCACCGCACCTGGGCGCTCTGCTCCGACGGCGACCTGATGGAGGGCATCTCGCACGAGGCGGCGGAGATCGCGGGGCACCAGAGGCTAGGGAAGCTGACCTGGATCTTCGACGACAACCGAATCACGATCGAGGGCTCAACCAAGCTGGCCACGGCAACCGACCAGCGGCGCCGCTTCGAGGGGTACGGATGGCACACGCTCGCCGTCGAGGACGGTTCCGAGCTGGATGCGATCGACCGGGCGCTCGCCGACGCCACCGCCGACGGGGAGCGTCCGACGCTGATCGTGCTCTCGACTAGGATCGCCGACGGGAGCCCGGGGATGGCCGGGACGGCCGCCGCGCACGGGGCCCCGCTCGGAGCGGCCGAGGTGGAGGCCACCAAGCGGGCGATCGGCTACCCGTCGCTCGATCCCTTCCATGTGGAGCCGACGGCGCTCGCCGAGTGGCGCGGGAGTGCCGAGGAGTGGGCCGAGGCCGAGGCGGATTGGCGGAGACGCCTCGAGGCGTACCGGGCCGAGGCGCCGGAGGCGGCTGCCACCTTCGAGGCCGAGAGCTCGGGTGCCCTGCCGCCGGGCTGGGAGGAGGCGATCCCCGACCTGGGCAACCGGCCCGCGACGGCGACCCGCAACCACTCGGGCGTCGTGCTACAGGGGTTGGCGGGCGCCCTCCCGAATCTGGTCGGAGGTTCCGCCGACCTGGGCGGCTCCAACAAGACCGACATCGCAGGTGGCGGCGACCTCTCGTATTCGGTGCCGGGGGGGCGGATCTTCCACTTCGGGGTGCGGGAGCACGCGATGGGCGCCGTCATGAATGGGATGGCGCTCCACGGCGGTGTTCACCCATTCGGCGGCACCTTCCTCATCTTCTCCGACTACATGCGACCGGCGATCCGGCTGGCGGCGCTCATGCGGCTGCCGGTCACCTACGTCTTTACGCACGACAGCATCGGACTGGGCGAGGACGGGCCCACCCACCAGCCCGTCGAACAGCTTGCGACGCTGCGGGCCATTCCCGGCCTCCTCGACCTGCGCCCGGCCGACGGCCCCGAGACCGCCGAAGCGTGGCGAGCGGCGCTCCGCTACCGCGACGGTCCGTCGCTCCTGGCGCTAACTCGCCAGACGGTCCCGCTGATCGACCGCGGCGGCGCATCCGGCTCCGCACGCGGGCTGCACCGGGGCGCCTACGTGCTCCGCGAGCCGGAGGGGGAGAAGACGGACGCCGTGCTGATCGCCTCGGGTTCCGAGGTCGGTATCGCGCTGGAGGCGCAGCTCCAACTGGCTGCGGACGGAATCGGTGCTCGGGTCGTGAGCATGCCGAGCTGGCACCTCTTCTCTGGAGAGTCGGAGGCCTACCGGGTCGAGGTGCTTCCACCGGACGCGCTCCGAGTGTCGATCGAGGCCGGCTGCACGATGGGGTGGGAGCGCTGGGTCGGCGAGGGCGGCATCTCGGTCGGGATCGACGGATTCGGCGCATCGGCACCCTGGGAGCAGCTCTACGAGCACTACGAAATCACGGCCGAGAGGGTGCGGCGGGCGGTGCGCGAAGCGCTGCGCGAGCGGCGGCGGCTCTCCTGACCGGGCCAACATTGGGAACACCCGGAGCCGCCCGAGGTTATTGCAACGGGTGAAGACCTCGACGACAGCGACTCGGCTGCTGGTTCCGACAATTTTCCTGTCGGTCGCCCTTCCTGCGGTGCGCGCGTCGCTCTGCGCGCAGGAGCGGGAGGATCAGGACACGACCCAACTGGTTACGATCGGCGGCCTGCACGTCGAGGTGCCGCGCCCGATCGCCACGACCGGGGGCACGAGCGCGATCGAGTTCGATCTGGATTCGGCCGGGGCGGTGGCGGCACCCACGATGGAGGAGCTGCTGCGCCGCATGCCAGCCGTGCAGATCCGCTCCAACTCCCGTGGCGAGGCCCAGCCGGATCTGCGTGGCGCCGAGGACCGGCAGATCGCGATACTGCTCGACGGCATCCCGCTCACGATCGGGTGGGACCACCGCACCGACATCTCGATCGTCCCCCTGACCGCCGTTCGCGCCATGACGCTCTACCGGGGGCTCTCGTCAATGCTGCACGGCCCCAACGTGCTGGGCGGCGCGATCGAGTTCGACGTGGGCCGGGGGGCGGCGCTTAGAGAGGACCCGACGCCGCTGAACGCCCAGCTTTCGCTCGACGAGGTGGGGGCTGTCAGCACCAGCGCGGTCGCGAGCTCCCGGAAGGAGACTGACGGAGGGGCTTGGCTGGTCCGGGGCGGCGGCGGACACCGGAAGAGCCCCGGCACGACGGTGCCCGGAGGGGCGGCGGAGGACGAGCGGGTGAGCGAGGAGCTGCTGACCGACACCGCCTCCGGGTGGCGTCTCAACTCCGACCGCAGACTGAGCGACGGCTTCCTCTCGGCCCGGTACCGGGGCGACGGAGGCGTTTGGGCCTCCAGCCTTATTGCCGTCTCGGACGCGGAGCGCGGGGTGCCTCCGGAGACGCACGTGGCCAACCCCAGGCTCTGGCGATACGCGCACCAGGGGCGAATCATCGCAGGCATCTCGGGGGGCTCCGGCGCGCACGCTACCCTCCTCGGCGAGAGCGAAGTCGAGCTCAGCGTAGGGCTGGACCGCTCCACCACCGAGATCGAGGCGTACGAGAGCGCTGCCTACGAGGAGGTGGCCGACGGCGAGACCGGCACGACGACGACTCTCTCCGCCCGGCTGCTCGGCGACCACCGCTTCGATTGGGGGCCGGAGGCGCGGACCGCCCTCACCTTCGCCCGGGTGGGCCACGACGAGGCCTTCCACTCCGGCGAGGAGTTCGCATACGAGCAGCGCCTCTGGAGCCTGGGCACGGAGGTGGAGATCGGCTCGGAGGACATCCTTCGATCCGACGTAGGCCTGACGCGGTGGACGCTCGGCGCCTCGATTGACGGTGCCGACACCCCCCTGAGCGGAGACAAGGAGCCTCTCGACGCACTCTGGGACTGGGGGGCGCGCGCGGGCGTGAGCCGGGTGATCGCGGACGGCAACCTCCTCCTCCACGCCGGCGTGAGCCGCCGCACCCGCTTTCCGTCGCTCAGAGAGCTGTATTCCGGTGCCCTCGGCCGCTTCCTGCCGAACCCGGAGCTACGACCCGAGACGATGGTGGCGGGCGAGGTGGGCCTCACGATCAACGACGGCGAACGGCAACTGCAGGTCGTAGGCTTCCGCAATCGGCTGGCCGACGGAATCGTGCGGGTCAGCATCCCGACTCCCCACGGGCAGCTATTTCAGCGCATCAACCGCGACGAGGTGCGCTCCAGGGGGGTCGAGGTCATGGGCGCGGGCACCCTCGGGCCCGGTACCGTCGGGGTTGGGATAACCTGGCAGAGCGTGGTGACGCGCGATCCCAGGTGGCCAGCCGACGATGGGAGAGTCGAGTACGCGCCTGGGCTCGCCAGCACCGCGACCGTCGGTCTGAAGGTGCCGGGACAGCTCCTTGTCAGCGGGTTCGTGCGCTACCGCGGCGTGCAGCACTGCGCGAACATCGACGCCACAGTACTCGACGAGATGGAGGCGAGCGCCACTCTGGACCTCGAGGCGACCCGGTCGTTCGTGGGTGCTAGGGGTGACGGCAAAGTGCGCGTGGACGCCGCAGTCGCGCTGTCGAACCTCACCGACGCGACCGTGCTCGACCAGTGCGGCCTTCCTCAGCCGGGACGTACGCTCAGGATTCAGTTGCTCGTCAGGTGACAACTTTACATTACATAATGTAATCAACTGTTGTCATTGCATATGGTCTCCTCCCCCAAGGGATTGCCCATGTGCTCGATGCTGCCGACAGGGAGGGGCAGTGCGGATCCAGGACGACCGGGCCCTCCAAGGAGACTGACGGGCATCGCGTCACCGCGCTGCTACTTCGGCGTGCATTCCGCGACGTAGTCGCCGCTGTCGTCATCCTTCCAGACCGAGCATTTCAACCCGGCGTCCAGGTGTCCTTTGACGCACCTGGCGAACCCGATGCCTTTACCGCGGCACTTCTTCGGTTTGGGTCCTTCCTCCTCTTCCTCCTCCTGGGCCACGAGCATGGCCCAACCGGCCACGAATCCCGGCTCGGTGGTCAGGCCGTATAGCTCCTCACCGAAGTCGTGGGTTCGGTCACCGCGACCTATCGACGGTTCGGGCCGGTGTCAAGGAGTGCGCGATTTCTTGAGGGTCATTCGAATTACACGAACGCTCGGCACATCGAGCTCGTCGGTCTCGATGTAGGCCATCAGCCCGTCCGGCCCGAAGGCATCCGGAATCCGCGGGCCGTCCGTGGGCAGCGTTCCGATGTAGGCCCCATCGGCGGTCAGGATATCGATCGGGCCCGGCCCGTCGCCCCCCGGCCCGGCCCGCTCGACCCAGATCAGGTCTCCCGCATCCACGGCCATGCCTGCGATCACGGGGATCACCTCGGTGAAGACCATGTTGTCGACCTGATCCAGCTGGTTGTCCCGCATCTGCTCACCGAGCTCTTCCGCGAGTGCCTCGAAGGCGTCCCTGCGCCGCTTCCGCTCCGCCGCCCTGATCGCATCAGTCACCGGTTCGGGCGCAATGGGCCGTTCGACGGCCCCCACAACGGTTCCGTCCACACCGATCAGCTTGACCCGATACCCCATCGAGTCGACGACCGCGAGGCGCCCGTCGGAGAGCATCCCGAGGTGCAGTCCGGGTTCGAAGGCGCGCATTCGCTCCTCGTCCAGCTTCGTGGGCTCCAGATTCCAGGCCCGGTAGAGAACCTCCGGGCCCGAGCCGCCGAGGGCGAAGAGTTCGATGCTGCGCCGGTGCGGGTCCGCCTCTTCTTCGCTCTCCTGATCGGGACGCGCCATGCGCAAGCCACCCCTGGTAACGATTCGGCCACCGCGGCGCGCCATGAGCAGGCTTCCCGGAGCTCCCGCGAAGATGTCGATGGGGACCTCCTCGACGAATTCGCCCTGCGGATCGTAGAGCTGCCAGGCGGGGGGAAATTCGTAGATGGCGACCCTGCCGTCCCAGAGGATCTCGAAGCCAAAGGGGTAGCTCAGCTCACCGGGCCCCTCGCCCTCGCCGCCGATCTCGCGGAGGAGGTCCCCATCCTGGTCGACCACCACGATGCGCATGGCCTCCGGGTCGAAGATGTGGAGGTTTCCGGAGGCGTCGAAGGCGACCTTGTCGACCCTCGTGAAGTTCTCCCAGTCCTTGCCCGCGTACTCGCCGACCGTATAGAGGTCCTCGGTCGCGGGGGCGAGCGGGACATCGGCAGCGGCATCGGCGGCCGGACCATCGCCGCACGAGAGCAGCAGGATGGAGAGCGTTGCGGGAAGCGGTGCGCTGGCCCGTCTGATTGCGATGACTGGATCGCCACCTGCGGATGCACCCAGTGCCTTGAAGCTCGGGACGACCGCCCCTAACTCGTATAATCCCGTCAACTGTTGTCACTGCATACGGTCTCCTCCCCCAAGGCAGCGGCCAGCGCCTCGAAGGGGAGTACCGCACACCTCACGCGGCTCGGGAAGCGCCTGACGCCGACGAGGGCGCGCAGGTCGCCCAGGACCTCCGGCAGCTCGGCGTTCTGGGACGCAAGTGCCTCGGCAAAGGCGCTACGGAGTCCTGGCACCGACTCCACCCTCCGCCCGGCCATCACCTTGGTCAGCATCGAGGCGGCCGCCTGGGAGATCGTGCAGCCGCGCCCGTCGAAGGCGACTTCGGCCACGACGCCGTCCTCCACCCGGACCGACATCCGCACCGTGTCGCCGCAATGGGCGTTGTGGGCGTGGCCAGCCGCGGCAGGGCCGTCGAGCGCCCCCCGACTGCGAGGATGCAGAAAGTGGTCGCGGATCACCGCCGCGTGGAGATCGGCCTCACGAGCCGCCGACACCGCCGTGTCGCGAGGCGAGTCCGCAGCGATCGCCCGCCCCCTACTCGGCCGACATCCGATAGCGGACCATGAAGAGTCCCTCGCGTCCGCTCGTCACCAGTACCGTGCCGCTGGCGAAGAATGGGTAGTTGCTCCACGAACCGCTCATGCTGACGCTCTCGTCGTACGGCACCGTGTCTATGTACCCAACCTCGTGGGGAGCGGTCGGGTCGCTGATGTCGAGTATGCGCAGCCCGCTTGTGTAGTTCGACTGGTAGAGAAGGTCGCCCACCACGTACATGTTGTGGTCGGTCGAGCCGGTCTCGCCGTAGTAAGCGCCCACCTGCAGCGGGTCGTCGAGGTCGCTCACGTCGAAGATGACGGTACGCGTTCCAGGCAGGGGCGACCCAGCCCGCGCCATCGATCCCTCGTCCAGCTCATCTCCGACATAGAGGAAGCGGTGGTCCTCGGTAAGCCACCCCTGGTGGGTGTACGACGGGCCCGGGTCTGAATACTCGCCAAGACTGACGGCGACCGGACTGGACTTGTCGGTCACGTCGGCGATCGACACCGCGGTCTCGTTTGCGCCGAAGCAGATCTCGCGGCCAGCGTAGTCGGCGTCCGGACCGGCGTACTTGACGCAGAGCGCGTCGTGCGTATAGCCGGTACCGCGCCGCCCGGTCCCCTCGTGCGCGAAACACCCTGCGAAGGTAGGGTTCTTCGGGTCGCGCACATCGATCATGTGAAGACCGCCCCCGCAGGTCTCGCCACCCGAGCTGCTGCCTACGGAGTACGCGAAGCCCGTCGCCTCGTTGACGACCATGTTGTGCGCAGAGGCTATTCCGTCGTAGTGCGCGTCCGCCTCGAAGTCGCCGGACTCGGCCACCTCCCGCAGGCGCGTGAGGTCGAATACCTGCATGCCGTGCGCTCCGGCGCCGTCCGACACCACGAAGGCGTGGTCGCTGTAGACCTTGATGTCCCGCCACACGCTTCGGTTGGCCGTCTCCGGCATCATCATCCGACCCAGGTAGCGGGGGGCGCTGGGGTCGGTCACATCCACGAAGGAGGTCGCGTTCTCGAGCCCCACCAGCGCGTACTCGCGTCCACTCTCGGAGTCGGTCCAACCCCAGATGTCGTTGATCTCGATGCCCCGGTCGGCACCGATGTCGGCGAGGGGCACGAAGGAGAGCAGGTCGACCTGCTCGCAATCGAAGTCGCGCGCACGGCCATCTTCGCAGGGGATCGGCTCCTCGATCGCCGCGTAGTTGGGCGGGTCCGCCCACACCTCTCCCCGCTCGACCCACTCGCCCCCCACCTCTTCGAAGATGTGAACCGCACCGGCACCGTTGTGGCTGCCCGGAGCCTCGACCGCCGCCAACCCTCCGGATGCCGCCACCTGGCCGCCGAAGCGCGCCCTGGCCACCGGCTCCTCGAGCGCGAGGACGCCCGCGAGCGAAAGCTCTCCCCTGCCGTCGGCCGCGTAGCGTAGCACCTGCCCCTCGGCCTCGGCTCCAGAGGAGAGTCCGCCGATCCATAGCTCGCCCCCTACGAACGCCACTGACGGCGACCTGGGCCTCGCGCGCAGACTGTACATCGGCGAGCCGTAGCCCATCAGCTCGCGCCACTCGCCCGTCTCGGCGTCCTGTGCGTACTCGAAGACGGCCGGCCCTACGCCCGGGCCTCCGATCGACGAGACGTAGAGGCGAACACCGTCGGGTCCCGATGTCGACCTGAGAGCGCTACCGAATCCGGAGGGGCCGAAGATCCCAGGGACGAGCGCCTCGCCCGCCTGCGTCCAACCGTCCTCGCCCTCCAGGTAGAGGTAGACGGCGCCCGGACCCATGGAAGGGTCGTCACGGCCCTCCAGGCCCACCGGAGTCCCGGCGAAGGGGGCACCCACAGCAACGGCATCGCCAACGACGGCGAGCGCGGCCCCGAAGCGGCCTGCGCCGATGTCGTCGGGTGCCTCAATAACCCCCGCGCTCCCCCATCCATCGGGTCCGCGCCGGTAGACGTGCACCATCCCGGGCGCCTCGGAAGCCGGGCGCCCGCTGGTCAGCGCCACCACATCTCCGGCGATCACGGCGGAGCGGGTGGGCGCGTCGAAGTCGAAGTCGGCTACCTCGGCCCAAGCGCCGTCCGTGCGCTCGAAGAAGTGCGCCGAGGCGCTGGCACCCACCACCATGCGGTCGCCGTCGAGAGCGACCCACGCCCCGAATCCCATCCCGGGCTCGCCGCCCTCGGGAGCCAGTTGGCCGACCTCACCCCAACCGTCGCCCGCGCGGGCGAAGACATGCACCGCGCCGGGACCAAGCGGCCCGCCGTCAACGGCAAGGTACAGATGCCCGTCGCCTGCGGCGATCGTGCTAGCGGCGAAGACTCCGCCCCACTGTGCCGACAGCGAAGCCGGGAGCAGCGCGAGGGCCAGCGCAAAGCCCGCAAGGGTGCCTGCATGCCTAGCGAGACAGGTAGGGATATCGGCCAGTCGGGTGGGTGGGGACATCGGGAACCTCCGGGGTCGTAGTGCGGTGTGACGGGTATCGTAGCGGAGCAGAATCCGAAGCCGAAGTTCGCGCCCAGCTCTGATCGTGGAGCGCATGGCCGCGTTCGCGACCTCACATGGCCCATCGCCATCTTCGGAGAGCTCTTGTTCGACTTCATGGTCGAATTCTTCTCGGAATGGGGCCAGTAGTCAACCATGGCAGGCTTCAGGCAAGCCCCCGCGACGCACGCTCTGGACTAGAAGCGCGATCGGCGGTAGCTTGCGGGCCGGCAGGGGGGTTGGCGTGGCCGCAAGCGCGAGCACTGCGGGCGGGCGCGGCGCGCAGGGCTGGGTATCGTCCAGGGAGCACCTACACGAGAGAGTATAGAGAGCGGAAATGTCAGAAACGGGCGGAAGCAAGATTCGGGTCACTTTGCGCTGGTTGCAGATTCTGGACAAGATGGAGCCGTTCTTCAAGGAGAAGGGCGAGTTCGCCTTCCTCGCCAAGGTCTCGACCGACAATCACGGCGGCCAGGTGCAGGAGACCCGCATCCCCAGGAAGGGTCACTACTCCGTCTCCGACCACCCCCGCTGGAACCGGCTCAACGATCTGGACAAGGTGATCTTCGAGGGCGAGGTCACGGATCACCTCAAGGTCGAGATCCAGGGTACCGAGCTCGACTGGCTCAGCGCCAACGATCTGCTCGAGCTGTACAGCCGCACCTTCGAGGGGCCAATCGCGGACCACATCGCCCAGTTCGAACCGGGAGACGAGGGCTCCGAAGACCCCGAGAATCTCTCGAACTGGAGGCTCGGCTACGAGATCGAGGCGCTGTAACAGCTCGCGGACAAACCTCCCACGGCAGGAGCGGCGCTGCATCCGCGCTGGACCGCTTCGCTCGGCGTTGCTCCTCGGGCCGGTAGCGCTGCTACCAATCCCGTGCGGCCCGCAGATGCACCCTGGCGGCATTCGAGGGGCGCTGCATCCATGCTGGATCGCCTCGCTTCTGCGTTGCTTCTTGGGCGAATGGCTCCGCCATGCGCCCCGCGAAGCGCCTTGCCAGCCCGGCGCTTCGCCCCTCTCTGTGCTCGCCCGGGCGCATCCACGGACCGCTTCGTCGCGCCTTGCCAGCCCGGCGCTTCGCCGCTCTCGGTGCTCGCGCGAGGTTATCCACGGACTGTGGCTAGCTCCCGCGCCGACCTCTTGATCTTCTCGACCATCGAGTAGAAGCCGTTGCGCCGGTTTGGGCTGAGCGCCTCGCCCAGCTTCAGCCGCTCGAAGATGTCGCTCAGGTTCACGGCGAGGGCGTCCTCGGGGGTCTGCCCGTTGTAGACCCCGGCCAGGATGGCGAAGAGGCCCTTCACGATGATCGAGTCCGAGTCGCCCACGAAGCTGAGCACCTGAGGGTCGTCGCCCCGGAGCTCTCCGGCCAGCCACGCCGCGCTCATGCAGCCCCGCACCTGATTCTCGGGCGTCTTGAGATCGGGTGGCATCGGCGGCAGCCGTCTGCCCAACTGAACGATGTATTGGTAGCGGAGCGCACGATCGCCTAGGCGGGCAAGTCGCCCCTCCAGCTCGTCGATCGTCATTCTTCCTCCCTGCGAGTCATGTTCCGCCGAAAATGTCGTGCGATCTGTAACTTACAGTTTACATAATGTAATCTATAGTTGACATGCAATTGACTGATTACTCCCGGGTCCGCCACGATCCGTTCTTGGCTTGCGGGATGACAGAATGCTGGCGGGATGGCTCCTTCGGGGGGGAGGTACCATCCGCTTGCCATCGACCAAATGGACACCGAAGTTAGGAGATGCGCACCCTGCCGCTCAAGACCCGCGCGCGCCACAGCGACGACCGTTGCGAGACCACGGGAGAGGTGCCACCGACCCCGCCTCCGCCGATCAAGGGGAGGGGCGTCCCCAGCAATCCGCCGAACCGGTTCGAGACCGTCCACCTTGAGATGGACCCCCCGGACGGCGACGACGACAGCCCCCGGACCACCTTCATCGCCGACGCCACCCGCACCATCCTCTCTAGGAACGACAGCCCCGACATCTCCTTTTCGGCGTCGATCAACCCCTATCGGGGGTGCGAGCATGGCTGCGCCTACTGCTACGCGCGGCCGACCCACGAGTACCTGGGAATGTCGGCCGGGCTCGACTTCGAGCGAAAGATCCTCGTCAAGGAGAGGGCCCCGGAGCTGCTGCGCCGGGAGCTGGCCGCCCCCTCTTGGCGCCCCCAGACGCTGGCGATGTCCGGGGTCACCGACCCCTACCAGCCGATTGAGCGCCGCCTCCGCCTTTCCAGGGGATGTCTGGAGGTGCTCCGCGACTACCGCAACCCGGTCGTCGTCGTCACCAAGAACCACCTGGTCACCCGAGACATCGACGTGCTCTCGGAGCTCGCCCGCTACGGCTGCGCGCGGGTCTTTGTGTCGGTCACGACGCTGCGGAGCGAGCTGGCCAGAGTGATGGAGCCCCGCACCTCGATCCCGGCGCGACGCCTGGACGCGATCGCCAAGCTCGCAGCGGCTGACGTCCCCGTCGGGGTATTCGTGGCGCCGGTCGTCCCCGGCCTGACGGATGAGGAGATGCCGTCGATTCTGAGGGCCGCCGCCGGGGTCGGTGCCGAGCACGCCTCCTTCCTACTGCTCAGACTCCCGGGCGCGGTCGCCGGCCTCTTCACCGAATGGCTCGAGACCCACTACCCGGGACGCAGGAACAAGGTGCTCGCGAGACTCTGCGAGGCGAGGGGCGGCAAGTTGAACGAGAGTCGGTTCCACAGGCGCTTCCGCACCGACAGCCAGTACACCTCCCAGCTGCTCGGGCTATTTCGGGCCACGGCCCGAAGCGTAGGTCTGGCGACGAAGCCCCCGCCGCTGCGGACCGGGGCCTTCAGGCGCGGTGGTGGAGTCCAGGCGGAGCTATTCGGCGACTGACGGCGATCAGCGAAGTCATTGGCCAACGGCCACCAGCCCTCGACTCAACGCGTAGACGTACGCGGCAAGCGCCTCGACCTGGGGGTCCGTCAGCGGCATGCCCGCCCTGGGCAGCATCGCGCCCGGGTGTTTGATCGGCTTCGGCACGCCGGTCTTGACCAGCTCCACAATCGAGCCGTACTCGCCGTCCACGTTGACCCAGAGATCGTCGGTAAGGTCGGGAGCAAGCGGCCCTCCGGTCCCGTCGAGGTGGCATGTGAAGCAGATCCCACCCCCACCGAAGAGCTCCCCGCCTTCGGCGACCATCGTCGCTGTCACGCCGTCGGGCAGGAGCGCCTGGTCGATCGGTGCCGCAGGTGCGGACTCTTCGCGCACGGGAGCGTCCTGAGCGGTCTCGTCCGCGCCCCCGCTCCCGCCTCCCTCCGCTCCGGACGAAGAGGAGGAATCCGGGGCGCCGCAGGCGAGAAGGCCGACGGCCGCCGTCGCGCCAAAGAGGAGGACCGCCGCCCTGCCAGCTCGCGGCAAGATCCCGAGCGGCACACGAGGCGCGATGCATCCACGCTGGCCCAAGGTGCTACTAGTCACTAGACTCCTCCCGGAACGGCGCGAAAGATGGCTCGGGCCGCTGAGACCCGCACGCAACCCAAGGAAACTAACAGCCCGTGGACCGCGCCGCTAAGGGTCGGGCCAGAGTCGCGATCGTGGGCGCCGGGCCCGCTGGCTTCTACGCAGCCGAGTCGCTGCTCAGGGGCGAGGGCGACTTTGCGATCGACTTCGTCAACCGGCTCCCTACCCCGTACGGACTGGTGCGCGACGGAGTGGCTCCGGATCACCAGGCGATCAAGTCGGTGACCCGCATCTACACCAGGATCCTGGCGCGCGAGGAGGTGCGCTACTTCGGCAATGTGACGTTGGGTCGCAATCTATCCGTCGACGACCTCCGCCGCCGCTACGACCACATCGTGTACGCCGTGGGAGCGCAGAGCGACCGCCGGATAGGGATCCCCGGAGAGGACATCGAGGGCAGCCGCGCCGCATTCGAGTTCGTGGCGTGGTACAACGGCCACCCCGACTACCGCGACTGCCGCTTCGACCTGAGCTGCGAAGACGTGGTCGTGGTGGGCAACGGCAACGTCGCGATCGACGTAGCGCGCATACTCCTGCACGATCCGTCGACGCTTGCCGGTACCGACATCGCCGACCATGCGCTCGAGGCGCTCAGTGCGAGCCGGGTGCGACGGGTGACGCTGCTGGGCCGTCGGGGGCCCGCGCAGGCATCGTTCACGAACCCCGAGCTGCGCGAGTTCGGACGCATCGACGGGGTCCGCGCCCAGGTGGACGCCGCCGAGCTGGAGATCGACGCGGCCAGCGAGGCTTCGCTCGCAGAGAACGTGGTCAGGCAGCGCAACATGAAGACGCTTGCCGGCTACGCGGCAGCCTGGGGGAGCGGCGGCGACGGCGAGCGCACGGTTCGCTTTCGCTTCCTGGTCTCGCCGATCGAGGTCATCTCCGACGGCGGGCGCGTGACGGGCGTGAGGATCGAGCGCAACCGACTCGTGGCTCAGGAGGACGGGTACATGCGGGCCGAGGGGACGGGCGAGACCGAGGTCGTCCCGTGTGGGCTCCTGATCCGCTCGGTGGGCTACCGCGGCGTCCCGATCCCGGGTGTGCCGTACTGCGAGCGACGGGGGATATTCCCGAATGCCGAGGGGCGGCTCACCGCAAGCGCTACCGACGACGCCACCGTGCCGGGCGAATACGTCGTCGGGTGGGCGAAGCGAGGGCCGAGCGGTGTGATCGGCACCAACAAGGCGGACGCGGCCGCGACGGTCAAGCTGCTTCTCGAGGACCTGGCGGCCGGGGTGGATTGCAGGCTAGGCGATGCAGACGGCGATCTGGCCGACCTGCTCGCGAGCAGGGGCGTCCGGTGGGTTGACAAGGACGGGTGGGGAAGGATCGACGCGCACGAAACGAGCCGGGGCAAGGCGGAGGGCCGCCCGCGCGTCAAGCTATGCACCACCCGCGAGATGGTGGCGATCGCCGAAGAAGCCGTGCGCAACGGGACCGTCCGTCGCTAGCAGTCCCCGCGCCTCGGAGTCCGCGTAGTGGGCGATCTGGCCGACGGGCGGCCGACGGACGCCACCCGGCTACCCTACTCCACGATCCTACTTCTGCAGCCAGACCGACACGGATGCCGCCGCAGGCGGGTTGGTGACGCTGACCGTAAGCGTATCGTTCTCAAACTTGTAGGTGCCGCTCGATTCACCCTGCTCCCCCGTCTGCGTCCAGGCACCGGCGAAGCTGTTGGTGTAGGTCCCCGCATCCTTCAGCTCAACGGGCGGCGTCTCCACGGCAACTTCCAAGGTCATGCTCCCCATCGCCCGCATTCCTGCGACCGAGTCCTGGTTCAACACAAGGGTCCCGGATGCGTTCGGAGGCTCGAAGGTAGAGGTGCCCCGCGTTATCGATACGATACCGTAGGTGCCCGACAGGTCTTGAGGCGTCTCGTCCGGGTCTGGTTTCATTTCACCGTTGCAGCCCAATGCGATAGCGGCCGCCAGCGGGACAATCCAGATGGGGGCGAAGTAGCCGCGCACCGGCCTTGTCGAAGCGGTCGATCCACCAGTGGTCGGCGAAGTTGCATCCGAGGCCCTGTTGTAGAGCATCTGATCCTCCAAGGTGGCTGGTTGAGGTCGGCGGGCCGGAATCCGTGGCTGGGAGCCAGCGCACACCCTACCGCGACTCCGGTCCGTCCGAGCACGAGTCAGGCCTGACCTCCCAATTCTAACGGGGTGCTGACCGCCTCGCGCAAGGGGGACGAGGCGACCGTTAGTCGCCCTTCTCCCTGAGGGGCAGAGGAGGTGCCCACTCCGCCGCGCCCGGCACGCGCCGCCCCCAGGTGTTGTGGTAGCGGTCGTCCTTCTTCAGGAGGAAGCGGATGATCATGCGGTGGAGCATGTTCATCTTCGGGAGCATCCCGTGGAGCCCCGCCATCCCAGAGAGCACCCGGTCACGCAGCTCCCAGTAGCCGAAGTCGGAGGGCGCTACGCAGACTACGTGGCGCTCGTCCATGAATGGGGGCAGTGCGCCAGCCAACGCGACCGTGCCATCGCCCGTCTGGCGTCTCGCAGCTGTCCCGTCGCGGTCCCATTCGTTTCTGCGCTCGGCCGCACGCAGGTCGAAGCGCGACGAGCCGTCCGCATCCAGACGGACTCGGAGCCCAGTGCGCGTCTCGGCGTCCACGCCCACAATCGCCAGCCACCTTCGCTGCGGGAGTGGTGCCGGAGAGGGCCCGCTCCCGACCGAGTCGGAAGCGCTGCCACCGTCGGGGCCGCCGAGCTTCAGCCCCGCGATCCGCTCCCGGTGCGCCCGGGCCTCGTCGAGGAGCAGCCGGAAGAGGTCGTCCCCCGAAGTGCCCCAATCGGCGACCTGGCGGTGCAGAGCGCGTGCGATGCTCGGCTGCCATGCCTCCGGGCTGAAGATGTCGGCCTCGCCCCCTGCGTCCACGGTGAGCGCATCCTCGAAGCTGGGCAGGAGGTAGTAAAGCGATGGCGTCATCCGGGCCATCCGCCTCTCTCTCGCCTTTCCGGAGGTGTCGGCCAGATCGCTCGTCCCGGTCGCCATCGCCAGGATCGCCTCGTGCGAGCCCCTAAAGGGCGTGGCGATCGTCACCACCCGGTCAACGAGCCCGGCACCGTGCCGCTCCAGATAGCCAGCGATCAGCAGCCCCCCCATCGAGTGGCCGATCAGCGTCACCATCGGCGAATTTGCGTAGCCCACATCGCGGTAGTGCCGAAGCAGCGAAGTGCGGTCGATCACCTCGGCGACGAATGCGGCTAGTCGCCCCTCGGTCCACTCGAGCGGCATCCTCCAGTCGTAGCCGAAGGGGAAGACCGGGACGGGTCCGGAGAGGTTCTCGGCGAGCTCGTCGCGGAGCTCCTCGATCAGCTCCTCGTAGATGAGCGGCAGCGGGCCCCTGGGCGATACACGGGCTGGTTCCAGGAGTTCGTATCGCCGATCCTCGGGGTGGAGCGCGATGCGGTCGTAGTTCTTCCTGCGGACGGCGCTCCAGAGGACCTCGGGCGGCAGCTCGTATTCGTCGTGCAGCTCCGACGCGGTGATGCCGGGGACCACGACGACCGGCGAGGGCGGTGCAAGCATCCAGAGGCTCCCAGTGGCGATGGTTTCGCAAGCACGATGGGCCAGCGGCGCGAACGGAGCAAGCGGTGCGCTCGTCCGCTTGGCTTCTTGCGCCGCCGGGTTCCCGGTAACTTGCACGGCAGCCACTGCACACCCGGAGGAGTCCGCACCCATGAAGCGACGGTACCGCGCTCACAGCTACCTACTGGCCTTGGGAGTGGCCGCCTGCGCCGTGTCTTCGCCCGGACCTCTGTCTGCCCAGACGATCTCGCTCATCGCCGGGGCCAATATGACGGTTCTGGCCAATGTGGACATTAACCCCCGCTACGCCCCATTCGACCAGTCCTACGGCCCGAATCTGGGAGTAGGCGCGAGCTTTCGCCTCTCCCCCCCGGAGGCGCTTCAGAGCCTCTGGGCCCAGCTCTCGGCGGTCTATGCGCACAAGGGCGCCGTAATGCAACCCAGCTCCGCTCTCGACGAGTATGAGGGATTGGACTTCCGACTCGACTACGTGGATCTGGCGCTGCTGGCCGACATGCGGTTCCCCTCGATCGTCGACGGGATCTTCATCCACTTTCTCGTGGGGCCGTCGCTAGGTGTGCTGCTGTCCTGCGAGGTCGCCGAAGCGGGCACGGAGGATGACCCACCGCCGCCGCAGCCGTGTCTCGGTGACGTAGAGGAGCAGGGTTCGTTCTGGAGCTTCAGGCGCCTCGACGCGGGGTTCGTCGGCGGTGCCGGCCTGGAGGTCGCCCTCACCGAGAGGGTGGAGCTGCACGCCAGCGCCCAGTGGACGATCGGCCTCGGCTACGTGGACCAAGTGTACAATCCGGGCATGGTCGACGACCCCGCCCTGGCCCCTGCGCTCAAGAACCGGGCGTTATCTCTGCGGGCCGCCCTGGCCGTGCCCCTGGGGTAGCGGTTTACAATACACCAGACAGGTGTCCACGCGGCGCTACAGGTGTCCCGCCTCGTGGAGCAGCTCCTGCAGCCGTGGCTCCCTCTCGGCAAGGGGCGTCTTGGTGATTAGGCGGGCCAGCTTGATCCGCTCCTCGTCCCCTACCCTGTCAAGCACCGTGATGGGGGTGCCGTAGCGAAGCAGAATGCGCTTGGCGTCTACCGCCACTTGGTCTGTCAAACCCGGCCTCCGTGCGGGGTGAATCGCGTACCATACCAAGCTAACGCCGAGGAGGGGCGATTGCCGACCGACGGGCAAGTGCCTTCAATTGCCACGAGCGCCGAGGCGCTCCGCCTCGCCCGGCGGAACGGACCGTCAATACCAGCCCGTGGACAATCCTCCTGTGGAGGCCGTAACTGACTGGCACCCTCTCACCCTCTACTGAGGACTACCTGAAGGCGGTCTACGCCCTGAGCGGGGATGGACGCGCCGCTGGCACGAGCGACATCGCCCGCGCGCTCGGCGTTACGCCCGCCTCGGTCAGCGGCATGGTGCGCCGCCTCGCCGACGGCGGTCTGGTGCGCCACGAGCCCTACCGAGGGGTGACGCTCACCGACGAAGGGAGGCTCAAGGCGCTCGGGGTGCTGAGACGGCACCGCATCCTGGAGACCTTCCTCGTCGAGCGCCTCGGGTACCGCTGGGACGACGTGCACCTAGAGGCGGAGCGACTGGAGCATGCGGTATCCGAACGCCTGATCGATCGCATGGAGGAGGCGCTGGGCCGACCTGCCACCGATCCCCACGGCGCCCCGATTCCCACCCGTGCGGGGATGATCGCGGCTTCGCCCAATCGCACTCTGGATCAGGCCCCGGCCGGAAGGCGGATAGTGGTGCGGGCCGTACCGGACCGCGATCCCCGCCGCCTAGCGGAGCTTGAGGCGATCGGGCTGGTCCCGGGCGCCGTGGCAGTGGTGCAAGGGGAAAGCCGGGAGCCGCCTGGTGTGCTCGTTCGCATGGCCGAAGGCGACCAGGAGCACGCAATCACCAGGCGGGTGGCCTCCACGGTGCTGGTCGCCGAGGCGTGAGCTCCAGAGGGGATGCAGCGCTGCTCGAATGCCGTGGGAGGAGTCGTTGGACAACGCTCCGCCCTGCCGACCCGCCAGCGTTCGGCTATCTTTCAGCGACCGCACCCCCGACGCACCTTGGCCCTCTCCCGGCCGCGCTCCCCACCCCGGAGGTCCTCAGGAAGTGCCCGCCACCGAAAAAGCCGTCCTGAACGCCCTCAGGACCGTGAAGGACCCGGAGCTCAACCTGGACCTGGTGGTCCTGGGGCTGGTCTACGACGTGGAGGTAGAAGGCGCGAAGGCCAAGGCGACGATCTCGCTCACCACTCCCATGTGTCCCGCCGCAGGGCAGATCGTCGAGGACACAAAGGCGGCAATCGCCTCGGTCGAGGGGGTGGAGGACGCGCATGTGGAGCTCACTTTCGAGCCGCCTTGGACGCCGGAGCGCATCAGTCCGCTGATCCGTTCCGCTCTGGGCCTATAGCACTCATATTGAACGAACCCCCATGCCCGAGCACAGACCCAGCGAGCAGCGCGTCGAAGACGACCTGAAGGCCAAGGTCCAGGGCGGACACATCCTCGAGTCCCCCGACGAGATGACGCCGGGGTACCGCAAGGCGATCGTCGTGCAGCTCACCGTTCAGGCCGACACGGAGCTGATGAGCGCCCCCGCGTACTGGATGGCCGCCCGCCACGCACCCTCCACCAACACGCAGGTCAGCGCGCACGCGATCATCCAGGACGAGCTGGCGCACGCCAACATCGCGTACCGACTCCTCGAGGACATGGGAGTCTCCAAGGAGAAGCTGGTCTACGGGCGCGAGCCGCACGACTTCAAGCACCCCTACGGCTTCGACCAGCCGCTGGACAACTGGGCCGAGCTGGTGGTGGCCAACGGCTTCTTCGACCGGGCCGGGATATGCCTGCTGAGCGACGTGCACCGCAACACCTCGTACGGGCCGCTGAAGCGAGCGCTCGTCAAGGTCGACATGGAGGAGACCTTCCACCTGCGCCACGGCGAGGTGTGGATGCGCCGTCTGGCTCGGGCGGGGGGAGCGGCGACCGAGCTCCTGCAGCGCTGCGTGGACTGGATGTTCCCGATGACGATCGAGTGGTTCGGCCTTCCCGACGACCGGAAGCGGCACAGCGGTCAGCTGGACTACAAGCTGAAGGGGCTCACCAACGACGAGCTTCGGCAGCTCTGGATGTCTTCGACCGTGCCGCTCTGCGAGGGCCTGGGGATCGAGGTACCGGCCCACTGGTGCGCCGAGAGCGAAGAGTACGTGCTGGACTACCCCTTCCCGTGCGAGTACGACCCCGAGGCGAAGCGGTGGCTCTTCGACGAGGGCGAGATTGGCTGGGACGCGGTCTTCGCTCGGTGGAAGGGGCGGGGGCCGATGAACCAACGCTACGTTGAGTCGGTGCGCGAGTCCCGCGCGCAGGTGGCCGCGTGGCTGAACTAGCGAGGCGTCCGGGCGCGACGCCGCGCCCGAGGCCCCTCAGGACGCTTCTTGCGACCCAGCCCGGGCCGCGCGTGCACGCGTCGGGAGGGCGCGACCGCTGGTCGGATCCGCTCCCGACGGCTCCCGGGGACGGCCGGGCCGCCCTTTGGTCGGCGCTGGACGAGGTTCTCGATCCGGAGCTTCCGATCTCGATAGTCGAGCTGGGGCTCGTCTACGGCGTCGGCTATCGCGACGGGAGAGCCAGCGTCAAGCTGACCTTCACAGCCACGGCCTGCCCGTGCATGGACTTCATCAAGGAGGATGTGCGCGACCGCATCGGTCGGGAAGGGTGGGTTGACGAGGTAGACATCGAGGAGGTCTGGGACCCCCCGTGGACGACCGCGAGGATAAGCGACGAGGGTCGCAGCAAGCTCCGCCTGCTGGGCGTGGGCGCATGAAGCGCGCGATGGGCGAGGAGATCTACGAGGTCTTTGCGCGCAGGCGGCGCGGCGGGACGCTTCGCCACATCGGGTGCGTGGACGCCCCGGGCGAGGAGCTGGCCCGCGTCTACGCCTGGAGCGCGTACGACGAGGAGAACTGGTTCGAGATGTGCGTCGTGCCGCGTCGTGCAGTGATTCCCGTGAATCGGAGCGAGGGCCCCTGGGGGGACAACTTGCCCGCCGGGGGGCGGAGATGACGGACGCAAGGCCGTCGGCGCTCTCCCGCCAGATCCTGACCCTCGCGGACACGAAGCGACTGCTGGGGATTCGCTACAGCGACTGGATCCTGGGGAGCCCGTCCATAGAGACGGGCATCGCGGCCTCGTCGATGGCGCAGGACGAATGGGGCCACTCGCGGCTCCTCTACGCCATGCTGAAGGAGCAGGGCTTCGACCCCTTCGAGGTGGAGCATACGCGCCCGGCGGACCGGTACTACTCGTCTCCGGCTCTCGACGGTCCCTTCGGCGACTGGGCCGACTTCGTGGCCGGTGTGGTCGTCGTCGACGGGGCGCTGTCGATCGCCCTCGAGAGCCTTGCGGACGGCGGCTTCGCTCTGGCGCGCTCGCGCATTCCTAAGATGCTCGCGGAGGAGCGGTACCACGACCGCTTCGGAGCCGGGTGGTTCGGGTGCCTGACGGATGCAGGCGGCGAGGCTGCGTCAAGGGTGGAGGAGGCGGTCCGCTCGATGCTCCCATCGACTCTGGCGTGGCTCCTACCGGACGACGAGCCCTACGACGAGCTGGTGGACGGGGGGTTTGCGTGGCCCTCGGGCCGGGTTCGCGGCCTCGCGACCGATCGGCTGGGGACCGTGCTGGCCCGTTCGGGCATCGCCCTCGCCGATGTCGAGCCCGATCGCGCGGGGTGGGACCCGGAGCGTCGACGGGGACTGGGAGCCCCTGGCGAGGAGGCGATCGAGCGTGCGCGCGGCGACCGCAACCGCGACCTCTTTGTCGAGTAGCGCCGCTGTCCGAGGACCGACGGCATACCCGGTGAAGCCCTCCGACTGCCCCTTCTGCGGGAGTACGCGCACCGAGCTGATGTCGCTATTCGGGAGCCATGCTTCGCTCTCGACGTTCTGGTGCGCGGCGTGCCGGAGTCCCTTTGAAGTGCTCAGATGGGGGGAGGAGGAGGTGCCCGGTGAGCGGAGCGACCGAAGGGCGAAGGCACGGCAGGAGCAGCGCTAGCCGTCGCCGGGTGCGGAGGGGCTACCACCGCCGTCTCCATGGGAGGCCTACCTGCGGGCTGCTAGGCCCTCACGGCACGACGACCGAGAGCGCCTCCGGCACAGCCTCGATCCGCACCTCGCCGGTCGGCGACTCGTGCACGTCACCATCGACCTCGTAGCGCACGGCCTCCTCGAAGCGAACGGTGAACGCACGATCCTGATGCACGGCCACCCCGGGTGCGCCGACATGGCGGCCCTTGCCCGCCAGGCCGAAGAGACGCGCCCGGCCGAGCGGTGAGGCGTCCCTGATGGCGCAGGCGTCCAGCCGACCATCGCGTAGACTCGCCCCAGGGGCGATCGGGAAGCCGCCGCCGAAGATCCGGCCGTTCGAGATGGTGAGGATCAGGTGCCGACCCTCGACGCTCCAACCCTCCCCGCTGGAGAGATGGAGCCGCGCGCTCCGGTAGAGGAGCAGCTGCTGCATGGCGGTCAGTTTGTAGAGCGCCGCACCCCTCAGGAAGCGGGCGTCTGTGGTGGCGCGGATCACGGCAACGTCGAAGCCGAATCCAACCACATTCAGGAAGTGTCGCGGAGCCTTGCTCAGGTCTCCAGCTCCGCCTGCCGATCCCACGGCCGCCGACCTCCAAGGCGAGACCACGCGTCCGACATCGATGCGGCGGGTCTTGCGGGCGGCAAGCGCAGCGACGGCCTCCTCGGGGCTTCCGTACGAGATCCCCAGGCTCCTGGCGAAGTCGTTGCCTGTGCCTGCGGGGAGCACTCCCAGCGCCACCTCCGACTCCCCTGAGGCGATCAGGCGATCGGCCACCTGGCTCCAGGTGCCGTCGCCTCCGACCGCCACCACCAGGTCGGCTCCCTCTCTCAGGGCGCGCTCAGCCAGCTCGCCCTCATCTCCCGCCTTCTCGGTCCGCGCCCACTCGTGGGACCCGAGATGCGTGTCGAGCAGCTTGCGGTACAGCTCGATCCGGCGAGCGCCCCGCCCGTGTCCCGAGGCCGGATTGAAGATGACGAAGGCGCTCATCTAGCCTCGGAGCGAAGCCCTAGGTGCGGATAATGTAAATCACAGATTACATATTGTAAAGCATACATTACACTACGAACGGGATAGCGAAGCGCCCCACTGGCAAGGCGCGACGAAGCGGTCCAGCGGGGTGCAGCGCTGCTCCTGCCGTGGGAGCTCTGTCCACGGACTGCTAGGTCGACTCCAGCTCCTCGAAGACCTGGACGCCGTCCCTCATCCACTGCTCGCGGAAGGGGAAGCGGGACACCCTGGGGCGATCGAGCTGCGAGGTCATGGGGTGCTCGTGGAGGGTGAGCGATCCGAGCTCCTCCTCGTGCTCGCTGTGGGGGCCGCGCATGTGAATGTCCACCTTGAATCGCTCGTCGCCCCCGATCATGAAGGACTGGTAGAGGTGGTCCACCGGAGACGCCCTGTGCTCCGCTACCTCCATCTCCAGAATCGGCCGCTCCCCTTCGCGCACCTCGACGCGCATGCGGCCCTCGCTAGGCGTGAAGTCGATCTCGATGTCGCGCATGTAGTGCGGCAGGTGCCAGCGCTCGATCGCGTGCTCGCGCGACCTCTCGGTGCTCGTGCCCACCAGGAAGGGGTAGAAGGCGGACTTTGCGATCCCCAAGCCGGGACTCACCAGCGGCGGCACGATTACCGCCAGCACGATCTCCTGGTAGGCGCCGACCATGCTGCCGGTGAAGTCGAAGGCCGTCACGGCCAGGATGCTCGACTCGTGCTGCACCTCGAGCGGCTGCAGGTGAGCGGGCAGGATAGCGCGCGCGTTCTCGGTCGGAAACTCGAAGAACGCGCTGACGGCGTGCGTGTAACTGTAGCGTGTCAGGGGCATTTCCCGTGCTTCCTGAGAACGGTCGCGATGATCTCGGCTCCCTCCTCCAGGTCGGCCCGCGTGTGCGCCGCCGAGACCGACATGCGGAAGCGCGACTTGTGCTTGCCGACAGCAGGGTAGCGGATTGGGTTCATGTAGACGCCGGCGTGCAGCAGGTCTTCGGCGATCTGGAATATCGCCGCGTCGTCGCGGATCATGATCGAGATCACCTGTGACGTCGAGTCGCCCACATCAACCTGCCTCTCTGCAAGCAGGGAGTGCATGTACCGGGCGTTGTCCCAGAGCGTCTCGCGCAGCTCCGGCTCGCTGGCCGCGATCGCGAGCGCCTTGCGCAGGCCCGCCACCACTCCCGGGGGAAGCGCGCACGAGAAGACGCGGGCGCGGGCGAAGCCGCGCAGGTACCAGATCAGCTCCCTGCGCCCCGCGACGAATCCCCCAAGCGCCCCAAGGCTCTTCGAAAAGGTCCCGAGGTGGATGTCGACCTCTTCGTCCAGCCCGAAGTGCTCGGCGACCCCTCGACCGTTCGAGCCGTACACGAAGGTCGAGTGCGCCTCGTCGATCATGAGGCGCGCGCCGTGCCTGCGGCACACCTCCAGGATGTCGGGCAGGTCGGCAAGGTCGCCGTCCATCGAGTACACCCCCTCGACGATCACGAGCTTCTTGCCCGGAAATCCCTCCAGCTTGCGGTCCAGGTCGTCCGGGTCGTTGTGCCGAAAGAAGCGCGAGGTGGCCTTGGAGAGGATCATCCCGTCCACGATACTCGCGTGGGCCAGCTTGTCGGCGACGATCAAGTCGCCGGGACGCATCAGGCCGGCTATCACGCCGACGTTGGCGCTGTACCCCGAGGGGAAGATCAGCGCCGCCTGCTTTCCCTTGAAGTCGGCGATCTCATGCTCGAAGGCCTTGTGTAGATCCATCGACCCGGAGAGGATCGGCGACCCCGATGCCCCCGCGCCGTACTTGCGGACCCCGTCGCAGACGGCTTCGATGACCTCCGGCCGGTAGGAGATCCCCAGGTAGTTGTACGAGGCGAAGTTGATCAGCCCCTCGAGCGACTCCCCCCGCTTCGGGTCGTCGATCGCAACCCGGACGGAGGGGGCTGACTCCATCGGCAGCGAATAGAGGTAGTACCCACTCCCGAATTCGGCGTCCCGCCACCACTCGCCGAAGGGCTCCAGGATCCCGAAGGGCTCGCTCCCGGCCCCGAAGTAGAAGTTGGTGTAGTCGTAGTCGCGGAGTCGGTCGACGGGGGTCGGGCTGGGAGCGGTGCGGGCGTTACTCATGTGTCTCTAGTATGTTACGACAGCCCCACAAGTCCAACAATGAGGAGTGACCTTGGATCCTCGGGCCCTCGCGACTCTCGGCGTGCTAGGCGTCGCCGTGCTAGCCATCGACGTGATTCAGCGCCTAGCCGTCGCTCCGCTATCGCGGATACTGCGGCCGGAGCGCTCGGCCCGCCTCCTCACCGGCTGGCAGCGCTTCACGATAACGGTGTCCTTCGGCATTCTCCGCCGGCTCGGGGGCGCCCGCCTGGATTTGCCGGGGAAAATCCCCGCCGAGCCCGGCGTCCTCGTCCTGATGAACCATCAGTCGCTGATCGACATACCCTTCGTGGTGATATCGATGAGCGGCGTGTACCCTAGAATCGTGACTCGAGCGCGCTACGCGGCCCGCATCCCCGCGATCTCGCACATGATTCGGCTCTACCGGTACCCGCTCGTCGATCCCGGGAATACTACCCGGCGAAGCATGGACGAGCTCGGGCGCGCCGCCGCCTCCTCCCGGCACCCCCTGGTCATCTACCCCGAGGGGACGCGCACCAGGAACGGTCGGATCGGGCGCTTCAAGCTGCTCGGGCTCGCTACGATCCTAAGGGCGCGCCGCTGGCAGGTCTACGTCTTGGTGGTGGACGGGCTCTGGAAGTGGCAGCGGCTGAAGGATCTCGTCGGCAACCTCTCGTCGATCCGCGTTGCGGCCAGGACCATGGGGCCGTACCGCTCACCCCCCCCGGGCGACGACCCACGGCCGTTCATAGGCGAGATGCGTCGTGTGATGACTGGCATGCTCACCGAGATGCGAGCCCCTGGAGGTGCGGCTCCTTGAGGGAGGGACCGCTGCGGATGCGGAGGCTAGCGGCTCAGCTGCGCGGCGAGGGAGGCAGCTCCGTCGTCGCGGTGCTCGGGTACGGTTCCCGGCTCTTCGACGCCGACCCGAACCGGCACAGCGCCTACGACCTGGTGGTCGTCGTCGACGGGTACCGGCGCTTCTACCGGGCTCTCGCGGCGTGCGGTCGGACGTCGCGAAGCAGCGCCGTCCTAGTCGTCGCCAACTGGGTGCTGGCCCCCAACGTGATCGCTTTCGCCGACGCCGACGGCTCGGGCGAGCTGGCCAAGTGCGTCGTGCTCTCCAGGAGGCACTTCGACCGGGAGATGGGGGCGCGGAGGAGGGATCACTTCTGCGTCGGCAGGCTTATCCAGAGGATGGCGGTGCTGTACGGGCGCGACGACGAGACCATGGCCTGGGTGCACTCGCGCGTGCGATGGGCGCGCCGGGAGGCCCCGAACTGGACGCTACCCTTCATCGACGGACCCTTCACCGTCGACGACTTCTGTCGGCGCATGCTCGAAGTGTCGTACGCGGGCGAAATCCGCCCCGAGACGAGCGGTCGGGCGCGGGCGGTCCACGAGGCGCAGCGCGATACTCTCCGTGCGACCTTCGCCCCCATACTGGAGGAGCTGGCGGAGAGCGGTGCGCTTGTGCGCGCCAGCGGGGATCGCTACCTGTCCGTCCGCAGCGCTTCGACGCTCGCCAGGATCCGACTGAAGGCGTACTTCGGGTGGAGCAAGGCGTCCGCGACGCTTCGCTGGCTCAAGTACATGGTCACCTTCGACAACTGGCTCGGGTACCTGGTGCACAAGGTCGAGCGGCGCACCGGAATTGTCGTCAACCTAACCCGGATCGAGCGTCGTCTGCCGTTCCCGTTTCTCCTCCCCAGAACAATACGGCTGCTGCGCCGCGCACGTGGGTCCGACCGCCAGAAGGACGCCGGAGCGGCGACTTCGGCGGCGCACACGCCCGGCGCATGAGGACCGAGATCGCGGTACTCGTGTACGTGGCGGGGGCTGCGGCACTTAGCATGTTCGCCTTTGCCGCTAGCCCGGCTCGGCGCGCAGTCGACCAACTGGAGTCCGACATCCGGGGCAAGCTCCTCCTGGGGTCTTTCGCGCGGCGATGGTTCTACTGGGCAGTGAGGCCGATCGAGAGGCTCTCGCTGGCGGTGGGCCTGACGCCGCTCTTCTATAACCTCGCCGGCGTGGGCTTCGGAATCGCGGCGGGGGTCCTCTTCGTGAATGGCCGCTTCGCACTTGCCGGGTGGGCCGTCCTGCTCAGCGGCGTCGCCGACGCGCTCGACGGCCGCGTCGCCAGGGCTCAGGGGGTGGCGTCCGCCCGGGGGGCCTTCCTCGACTCTACGCTCGACCGCTTCGCCGAGGTGGCGGTATTCGTGGGGCTGGCCGCAGCCTACCGCGACTCGGTCTTCGGGGCCGTCGCCACAGCTGCGGCGCTCGGGGGGTCGCTCCTCGTCAGCTACGCCCGCGCTCGGGGCGAGAGCCAAGGGGTGCTCTGCACCGCAGGGATCATGCAGCGGGCCGAAAGGCTGCTCCTCGTCGGTTTCGGGGGAATCCTGGACGGATGGGGATCCGACATGCTCGGCCAGAGCCAGGGCGCCCTTCTGAAGTGGGTGCTCCTCCTCGCTGCGGCGGGGACAATCGGGACGGCAGTCTATCGGACCGTCTGGATCGCCAGGAGGTTGGAGAGCTAGTCGTCCTCTGGCCCAGGATCGTCGCCAGCGGCCTCGCAGCAAGTGCCCTCCGTGCAGCACTCGTCGGCCTCGCCACCCTGATCGCGATTGCGGCAGCAACGCACCTTCTCCCGGCAGCAGCAGCGTACGCCGCACTCCGCGGTGGTCTCCGGCACGGTCGTCACCCGACGATCGACGATCGCCTCGATCACCTCCTCGTGCGTCGGATGGCGTCCCGTCGCGGCCTTCGAGTAGACGAGCCGACCGTCGGCGACTACTTCGAAGCGGCCACCGCCCGAGCTCTTCAGCTCCACGGCGGCTCCGGGAAACCGTGCCTCCAGCGTAGCCGCCAAACTGACGGCCTGGGGCCTGTAGTTTCAGAGATCGCAGTATTCGATGGATACCTTCATGTTGCCTTCCCCAAGCGCTGTGTGTTTTCTCCGGCGGGTGGCCCGTGAATCTCCCGAGCTACCCGCACCCCGTGATGCTCGCAGTCGAACGCGGCGAGCTTCGGACCGCCCCTTGGACTGTTCACGCAGGGACCAGTCTGGAAGCTGCGCCGACCCTGGGCGCAAGTGCCAGTCCTGCGGGGGCGAGATTGTCCACGGGCTCCTACCGGTCCTCCGAGAAGCTCGTGGCGTTGGAGGCCTCGGCGGAAGAAGACGCCCTGGGCTCAGGCGGCGCGCGGTCGACTAGCCAGCCCTGGCAGCGGGCTCCCGCCGACGCAAGCACCGTAGCGGCCAGGAGCGCCGTCACGGCCCGGACCGGTCGGCCCAGGAGGGTGAGGACCGCTACCGCGCCGACCGCTACGCCCAGCGCCGCCCCGATCAGCGCCGACCCCGCCGCGCGCGGTCCGTGCGAGTTGGCGAAACCACCCAGGCGGGACCAGACGCCGCCAGCGCAGTACGCCGGCAGCGCCAAGGTCAGGGCCAGCCCGAGACCTCGCCCCAGGAATCCCGGCCCCAGTGTGCTGGTCGCCTCCCAGACGCCCGCGAAGACGGCGGCGGAGAGCAGGGCGGCGAGGAGTCCCGTCCACCACCGCGCGGGAGTCGCCGGAACCCCCCAGCCCACTCCGATCCCCCCGGCCACCATCCCGGCGACGAGCGACAGCACGAACACTGAGGCGACGACGGCTGCCGCGCTCCCTAGCCCTGGCGAGCTGTAGAGGAGGAGCGCCGCCCCCGTCGTGGCGCTGATCGCGAGCGCCGCCCCCACCAGGAAGGGTGGCACCCAGAGGATGCGTCGCGCGTGTGGGGCGTCGTGCAACTCCGAATTAGCCATGGGCCGCGATCTCTCCCCGGATCGCCGCGTAGCACTCGTAGCGCACCCGCTGTATGAGACCGTTGTTGACGGCCGCGTGAACGGCGCAATCCGGCTCCCGTAGGTGGGCGCAGTCGCCAAAGCGGCAGCGCCCAAGGTGAGGGCGAAACTCCGGGAAGCACCAGGGGAGCCGCTCGGCTGACACCCCTGCCAGCCCCACATCGCTGAACCCCGGGGTGTCTGCGACGATCCCGCCGCCCTGTAGATCTACAAGCCGGCTGGATACGGTGGTGTGCCTCCCGGCCCGCGAACGCCGCCCCACCCGCTGGACGCGCAGTCCGAGCGATGGGTCCACGGCATTGAGGAGCGACGACTTGCCGACGCCCGACGGCCCCGCGAGCGCCGATGCACCGGAGCGGACCAGCTCGCCGAAGGCATCCAGTCCCTCGCCGGACACGGCGGAGGTAGCAAGGACCGGCACGCCAGCGGCACGGTAGAGGTGCAGGAGGTAGGCCGCCACCCCCTGACCTCGCACGAGGTCCACCTTGTTCAGCACCAGACGGGACTCCATGCCGCCAGCCTCGCCCATCACCAGCATTCGGTCGATGACCCCCTGTCTTGGCGGCGGGTCCGCCACCGAGGCAACGACTATCAGGTGGTCGAGGTTGGCGGCCACCACCCTGGCGACGTGGCCGCCGAGGGTGCGCCTGGCCAGAATGGTCCTCTGCGGCCGTACCGACTCGATGGTGTAGCGGCCGTCCGCGACCGGTGCCACCTCCACGCGGTCGCCGACCACCACCCTGCCATGCGCGCCGCTCGCCCGCTTGAGGCGGCCCCTCAGCGCGGCTTCAACCCGCCTACCGTCGGCTGCGCGCACCGTATATCTCCCCCCGACCACTTCGACGACCTGCCCCTCGGTCACCGTGTGGGCCGCTACGGCGTCACCTCACCGCGCCCGGGCACGGCTCGCACGAAGCCCCTACGCCGCGAAGGACTTGAGCCCCTTGCCCTTTTCGCCCTCGCGCAGGCGCCGGAGCGCCCGGTCCCTGAGCTGTCGGATGCGCTCGCGCGTGACCCCCAGGATATTGCCGATCTCCTCGAGCGTGTGCTCCCGGACGCCCTCAAGCCCGAAGTAGAGCTTCAGAACCTTGGCGTCGCGGGCCTCCAGCGACCCCAGCGCCCTGCCGACCGCCTCGGTGAGGAGGCGGTTCTCGACCTCCAGCTCGGGCTCGGCTGCCTCTTCGGTGATGAAGCGCTCGACGAGCTGCGAGTCCTCGCTGTCACCGATCGGCGCGTCGAGGCGAATCTCGGCCGCGTTCAGCGTCTGGAGCGACTCGACCAGCTTCGGCGTCAGGAAGGTGGCCTTCCCCAGCTCGACGCTCGTGGGATCGCGACCCAGCTCCTGCTTGAGGCGCTCCTTCTCGCGAAAGATGCGCGCCAGGTCAGAGGCACGATTCAGCGGGACGCGCACCGGCCGCCCATGATTCGCGAGCGAGGCCAGTATCGCCTGCCGGATCCACCAGACGGCGTAGGAGATGAACTTCACCCCCTGCTCTGGATCGAACTTCCGAGCCGCCGTCACCAGCCCGACGTTCCCCTCCTGGATGAGGTCGGTGAGCGACACACCCCGATTCTGGTACTTCTTGGCCACGCTGATCACAAAGCGCAGATTGGCCTTCGCGAGCGCCCTAACCGCCTCCTCGTCGCCGTTCTGCGCCCGCGCACCGAGGACCTTCTCCATTTCGGGAGTGATCAGCTCGTGGCGGCTCACGTCGCGGAGGTACTGATCCAGCGCCGTCTTCTCGTCCAGGGTGGAGTCGAAGCCCGTGAGCAAGTTCCCACGCCCCTTGCGTCCCCGCGCATTCTTGGTCGTCTTCTTGGTTCGCGCTGCCATCGCCCTATCTCCTCCGGTGCGGATCCGCCCGGTCGGGTAGGCCGCACCTGTAGTTTCGTGTATAGCCTATAAGTTTAGCGTGTGTCCATATCGTGCGCAAACGCCTTTCCCTGGAACGTCGAGTCGGAGAGGCGGTCCAAGAGCCACTCGGGCTCCACGCGTCTGCGCTCGAAGGTGTACAACCGAAGTACACGCGCCGTCCGGTAGAGTTCCCGCGCCACCCTTGGGAGGTCCAGCAGCCCAGCCACGCCCTCCTCGTCCAGCCTGACGACCTGGCCGTCGGCCTCCAGCAGCAAGTTCATCTGGAACATCCTCTCCTTGACCGGGAAGTCGAGCATCGCCTCCCCCGGTGCCAGCCCCAGTTCGGCCGCGATCCTGTCCTCCAACTGCCGCTTGGCGCTCGTGTCTCCGCTGACCCACTCGGGAAGCACCTTCCCTTCGAGCTGCCAAGCAGCGACATCCGTTGCCCGCTTCGGGAGCCGGCGCTCGCGCAGGGCGGGAAGCCACCGCCTTGCGATTCGGGCCGCACGGGGGTCCCTGCTCCTGGCCGCACGCCGTCCGAGCTCGTAGAGCAACTCCTCGTCAGTGGGACCGACGAGCTCGAGAGGCGTTACGAGACCGGCCTCGACCGCCGTCTCGACGATCCGCTTGTAGAGGCCGGTGGCCGCCCTCACTCCATGGTGCCAGTAGACGGTCCTGAACATCTGGTACTTGGAGAAGAGAAGGGACTCCAGGGTGCTGACCGCCTTGCTCCGGAGCCCGACCTCCCAGCGGTCGGTCGCCGGATCGCGGACGAGGACGAGGCCCTGAAGGAGCCGCTCCACATCGACCTCGCCGTATGGAACGCCGCAGAAGTGGGCGTCGCGGCGCAGATACTCCATCTTGTCCAGGTCGAGGCTGCCGCTCACCAGACCCCGGAGCGGATTGTCTCCCTTGCCCTTGATGACGCGGTGGATCTCGGCGGCAGACCCGTCGCCCAGGGGACGCAGGGACTCGGCCAGGGGAGCGGAGGCGAAGAAGCGCGCGCTCATCTCCTCGTGGTCGCCGGCGATGCGTCCCGGCTCGAGCTCCTCCAGCGCATGCGAGAAGGCGTAGTGGCCGATATCGTGGAGGAGTGCCGCGTAGGGGATCAGGCGGGCGTAACGGCGGAGCTGATCGGGTAGCCCTTGCCCCTCTTGCAGCGCCTGAATCGCCCGTACGGCGAGGTGGTAGACCCCCAGCGCGTGGTCGAAGCGGGTATGGGTGGCCCCCGGGTAGACGAGGTGGGCGAATCCCAGCTGCCGGATGTAGCGGAGGCGCTGGAAGGCCGGGGTGTCCATGATCGCCACGGCGACCGGGTCCATCCGGATGGTGTTCCAGATGGGGTCGCGTACCACCAAGGGTCGTCCACGCGGTTGCATGGGGTGCCAACGTAGCCATCGCGGCTGGGGGCTGCAATGCAGTGGAGGGCTATTGTCCATGAACTGGGTGCCATATCGCCAGCGTCCGGTCGAGTCGGTCGCCAACGACGACGCGGCCTACTATGGACCATTTTTCCAGGAAGGCCTGGCTCGCGCGTGCGGTCGGTGAGCTGGCGCAGATGCCGAGGCCGTGGCTGGAGAGAGTAGGCATCGTCGCCCCGCGCACTTGCCACGATGTGGCCGCTCTGCCTAGTCTCTCTGCACCCCGCCACTGAGTACCCTTCACCTACCCAAGTCGCTGCGTCGCCTGAAATGAACACCTGCTCGGTCCGCTCGGTGAGCCACCATTACTTCCGCCCGGTGCGCCGTGAACGGGTGCGGGAGGTGGGTCGGCCGTGGCGGTGGCTGGCTCTGGCAGTCGGCATCTGTACGGCAGCGGCGTGCGGCACGGAGCCCCCGGTCGCCACGACCGTCGAAGTCACACCGGACAGCGCGACTCTGGTGGAGATCGGCCAGACCGTGCAGCTGGTCGCGCGGGTGCTGGACCAGGACGAAGCCCGGATGCTCGATGCAGCGGTGACCTGGTCCTCGGCGGATGCGACCGTGGCTACAGTGGACCCCGCTGGATTGGTGACGGCGGTCGGCGAGGGCGAGACGACCGTGACTGCCACAGCGGGCACCGTTACCGGGGATGTACACGTGACCGCCCGGGACGAACGCGCTGCTCTGATCGCCTTCTTCGAGGCCACCAACGGGGACGGATGGATCGTCGGGGACGGATGGGGGACGGACCGCGCGCTTCGAGAGTGGTTCGGTGTGAGCGTCAACGGGAGTGAGCATGTCGTGGGGCTGCGGCTGCCGGGCAACCAGCTCTCCGGGTCGCTGCCGCCTGAGCTGGGGAAGCTCGGGGCACTGGACTTCCTCTACCTTCACGGCAACCAGCTTTCGGGACCGATCCCCCCGGAGCTTGGCGATCTCGCAGCGCTGAGGATTCTGTCCCTACACGGCAATGAGCTGAGCGGGAGCCTGCCAGCGGCGTTGGGCGACTTGGGTTCGGTGACGGATCTGCTTCTGGGGCACAATCGGCTGACCGGCCCGATTCCGTCCGAGCTGGGTGGTCTCGGCTCGCTGAACAGCCTGCGGCTCGAATACAACGAGCTGACTGGTTCAATCCCGTCCGAGCTGGGACGCCCCGATTCGCTGACCAGCCTGTGGCTTGCGGGCAACGAGCTGACTGGCGCCATCCCGCCGGAGCTCGCCGATCTAGAGCTGCTGACGAGCCTGGATCTGAGCGGCAACCGGCTGAACGAGCCCATCCCCGCAGAGCTGGGCGGACTCGACATGCTGAGGACTCTGCGGCTTGGCGACAACGAGCTGCGCGGCTCCATTCCGGCCGCGCTCGGTAACATCGACTCGCTCGGGATACTGGGTCTCGCCCGCAACGAGCTGACCGGAACGCTCCCGCCGGAGCTGGCCAACCCGGCGTCGCTCACGGAACTGGGGGCGCGCAACAATCGCCTTGAGGGGTGCATCCCGCAGGCACTGCAGCGCTTCCGCGCACTGATCAACCCCCAGGGCGACCCCGAGGAGGTCGACGCCCAGTACGATCTTCCCGACTGCGACGGCTAGCCGAGTATGGACAGACGAGCGAACGGTCCGGCGGGGATGCGGCACCCTCGGGGCCTGCCTAGGCATTACTCTTAGGGGGTATGCTCCTGGGGCCGGTCGGCAACCCGCGCCGGCACGGACCAACCGCCGCAGGGCCGACAAGCGACAGGGGATCCAGAGCGATGATGCAGCAGATGCGCAGGAACACGAAGTGGATCATGATCCTCGCGGTCCTGGCCTTCGCCGGATTGATGTTCTTCGAGTGGGGTATGGACATAACGGGGCAGTCGTCGGGGTCGCTTGGCGAGATCGGCAGCGTGAACGGGACGCCCGTCCTGTACGACCAGTACATGGGCACCTACCGGCGCCTCTACGACCAGGCCGCGGAGAGCCAGGAGGATCCGATCACCGGCGCACAGATCAAGGAGCTCGAGGACGACGCGTGGGAGGAGATGGTGAACAGCATCGTCATCGAGCAGGAGCTCGAGCGACGCGGGATCGTCGTGACCGACGAGGAGCTGATCAACGCTGCCCGCTACTACCCGCCGCCTGAGGTGGTCGCCGACCCGAATTACCACACCGACGGCGTCTTCGACGTCGCCAAGTACCAGCGCTTCATATCGGTGGCGAGCCGCGATGTCCTCCTCTCCCTCGAGGCGTACTACCGCAACCTGATACCGCGCACCAAGCTGCTCAGGCAGATCGGATCCGGTGTATACGTCTCCGACGGCGATCTGTGGGATGCCTATCGCTCCTCGCACGAGAGGACCGCCGTGCGCTACGTCTCCTTCGACCCGCTGGTTCGCGTTTCCGACGAGGAGTTCGAGATCTCTCCGGACGAGGTCGCCGGCTACTACGATGAGAAGATGGAGGACTTCTTCGTCGCGGCGAGCGCGAAGGTCGTGGTGGTGCCGATCCCGAAGACCCCGAAGGCCACCGACACCGCGGCGGTGCTGACCAGGATCGAGGAGCTCAGGCAGGCGGTCCTCGACGGAGAGGACTTCGGCGAGCTGGCGCGAGCGGAGTCTGCAGACGAGGGGTCGGCCCCGGAGGGAGGCGATCTGGGTGTATTCGCCAAGAGCGCGATGGTGCTCCCCTTCGACTCGGCCGTCTTCGCCAGCCCGATCGGCCGCGTGACGCCGCCGGTTCGCAGCTCCTTCGGGGTGCACATCATCGAGGTGATGGAGCGATGGGGCCAGGACTCCGCGCGCGCGAGGCACATCCTGCGGCGCTTCGAGCGAACCGACGACTCCGAGATCGAGCTATACACCGTGGCCGACTCGCTGGAGGAGCTCGGCGAGTCGATCGCTCTTTCCGAGGCGGCCGCTGCTCTCGGTCTGGAGGCCGATACTGTCGAGTTTCTCGAGACCTTCCCCTTCATTCCCGGCGTCGGCGATGCGAGCGAGGGCGCAGACTGGGCCTTCGACCCCGAGATCCCCGAGGGCGAGGCGAGCCCCGTGTTCGAGAATCGCGACGCCTTCTACTCCGTGGAGCTGATCTCGAGAGAACCCTCGCGCTACCTGACGCTCGAAGAGGCGGAACACTCGATCCGGAGCTCGATCGCGGTGGATAAGAAGGTCGAGGTGGCGATGGCCGAGGCCCGAGCTCTGGTCGACGAGGTTCGGAGCGGTCGCACTCTCGACGAGGTGGCGCGCGAGATGGGCGCGGGCGAGGTGGGCGAAACGGTGCCATTCTCCCGCGTAGAGGAGGTCCCCGGTCTGGGACGCTACAACGCGGCCATCGGAGCCGCCTTCGGGCTGGAGGTGGGCGAGGTCTCGGATGCGGTGCGCGCCGGTCAGAACGTGCTCGTAGTCGAGCGCGTCTCCTGGGAGGCTGCCGACAGCGCGGCCTGGTTGGCGCAGCTAGACGCGCAGCGCAGCCAGCTGATGGGTGCGCTGCGAGACCAGAGGATGTCCAACTGGATAGAGGGGCTGCGCGAGAGCGCCGACGTAGTGGATCGGCGAGACGAAGTCCTCAACCGCCCCGAGGAAGAGCAACAGCTCCAACTTCCCGCGATCTTCTGATCCGTCGAGTGGGGGGGGCGCGGATCGGGCGCTCCGCCTCCGCGAGATCAGCCGGACTTCAGTCGCTGACTCTCCTCGGCGCTGCCTTCGTCCCCGGACCTGAGCGGGGGAACGCTCTCGCCGCCCGAGCGCGGCTTGGTCTCGGTGTGCACCGTGTTCTCAATCTCGCGCACCGAGGACTTGAACTCGCGAATCCCCTTGCCGAGCGAGGTCCCGATCTCGGGAAGGCGCTTCGCCCCGAAGAGCAGGAGCAAGGCCACGAGGATCGCCAGCGTTTCCCACATGCCTAGTCCGAATGGCACGTCTCCACCTCCTTGCCTGCGAGGGCCGAATGGGGGTGACCACCCCCCGCGATGTGCTCCGACCAGTAAGCTACACGGGGGCCGGAGTGCCGGGAAGTCCGCCAGTAGAGCCGAAGTCGTGGTATCCGCGATCGCGGTGCAGTCAACGGGCTCGGTTCACCGAGTACGCCACCGCCTCGGAGAGGGACTCGCGGGCGGGGCTGGGCGGCAGGAGGAGGAGCTCTCCCCTGGCCGCGTCGGCGTACTCGAGTGCCTTGGCGCGCGCGTACCCGATCCCCCCGTTCTCCCCAACCAGTGCAATCGCCTCGGCGATCTCGGCGTTCCCCGGCTCGGCCACCTCGAAGAGTCTACGGATCTTGGCCGCTCCGGCGGGGGACATCCGCCTCAGGGCGCCGATCAGCGGGAGCGTGACCTTGTGTTCGCGCAGGTCGAGGCCGGCGGGCTTACCGGTCACCTCCTCTTCCCCCACGTAGTCCAGGATGTCGTCGGCGATCTGGAACGCCATGCCGAGCTGGCGTCCGAAGCGCCCGAGGGTGGCGCGGTGCTTGCGGGGACCCGCCAGCGCCCCTAGCTCGCACGCGGCCGAGATCAGCGACGCGGTCTTGGCCGAAATCAGACGGTAGTAGTTGTCCTCACCGTGCGAGAGGTCGTCGCAGGCGAGCAGTTGGCGCATCTCCCCGACGCTCATCGCGTTGGCCGCCGAGGCCAGGACCCGCACGGCCTCCAGGTCGCCGAGGCGCGCCAGCTCGGTGACGGCGCGGCTGTAGAGGTAGTCGCCCATGATGATCGCGATCTGATGCGTCCAGAGCGAATTCACCGCTGGCATCCCGCGGCGGAGCGCCGAGTTGTCGACGGCGTCGTCGTGCACCAGGGTGGCCATGTGCACGAGCTCGATGGCCGCTCCGAGCGTCAGCGCCTCCTCCGGCGTCTCCCCCTCGACCTCGCTTGCGAGCAGGAGCAGGGTGGGCCTGAAGAGCTTACCAGGCACCTGTTGCAGATAGGACCTGACATCCTCAATCAGCGAGAAGTCGGATTCGGCGATCACGCCGAGCCTCTCGACGACCATGTCGAGGCGCCCCCTCACGGGGGCCCGGATCTCGGAGAGCCCGGAACCGGCCCTCTCCTTGGTACACGTAGTTTCGATCTTGCTTGTGCGCTGTCGGTACTTGCGGCCACCGGCTCGAGACGGGGTACCCCGGCGCTAATCGCCCTGGCAACCCTTGGGCTGCTGGCTCCATCGACAAATTAGCACCAAGAGCGCACTCGGCGCATTCGGGTCCCTGCCCGGCGAGACCGAGCGAGGAGGTCCGTGACGCCCCCCGGAGGATCGGCGCATTGGTCCCGGGAACCCTAGCAGCAGTCTTCATCGAGTGCCAACAGTCGTTGGCTCAGCATCCGGTCGGGTGACCAGTCGCGGATGCGCATCGCGGCGGCGGCCTCGTCGTCGATCGAGTCGGGGGCCATGCCGATCAACTCGGTCCCAGCCACCCTCCCTCCCTCGTTCTGTACCTTGGCCTCCAGGTCGGCGAAGACCACCATGGGGTCGATCAGATCCGGTCTGGCCAGCGTCATCGAGATCTGTAAGCGATCCTGCTGCGGAAGGTGGAGCGCCAGCGCACGCAGGCCCGGGTGTCCCCCGCCCGACTCGCGCAGCGTCGCTGCCACCCGCCTGGCCTCGGCGATACCCACTTCCTTCACGTCAACGTTCCACGCCAACAACACTTCGCGTGCGCCGACACATGTGGCCCCGGCTGTCGGGTGAGCCCAGGCGTGTACGCGGCCCGCGCTCTCCAGACCGACCACGTCCGCTCGCCTCCGCCTCCGGGCTGCCACTCCGCCCTCCTGCGCCATGAGCGCCTCGAAGCCCCCTCGGCGAATCTCGCCAAGGCCCCGCCCGGGGGGGCGCGACGCCTCGGCGTAGTGGAATACGGGGACCCCCAGCCGCCCGATCCGCTCGCTAACCCGGTGCGCAATATGCACCACCTCGGCCGTTGCGAGCCCGGCGAGGGGCACGAAGGGAAGTACATCGAGCGCTCCAACACGCGGGTGAAGCCCCCGATGGGCACGCATGTCGATGCGGTCGCGGGCCAGTTTGGCTGCCCTTACGGCACCCTCTTCGATCGCGGCGGGAGGCCCCACGACGGTGACAACGCTTCGATGGTGGTCGGGGTCGGAGGTTGTGTGCAGCACACTGCACCCCGACCGTGCGAAGCACCCGGCAGCTGCGGCCGCGAAGTCTGGATCGCGACCCTCGCTGAAGTTGGGGACGGCCTCGATGACGCGCTTCACTCCGTCCCTGCGGACGCCCTATTGCTGCCCCTCCCCGCCTAAGTCGTTCGAAACAGGGTCTGGCAGGGTGGAGAGATTTGGATTGCCGGCCTGCGTCTGGTACGCCCAGTCGAAGATCACGAAGCGGTCGTTGTAGGGGCAGGCGCTATAGTGCGTCACGCGCACGGCCCCGTAGCGCATCTCCCCGTCGTCGCCCGGGACGTGGAACATGTAGGTGTACCCGGCCTCGATGGTGATGTCCCCCTCGAGGTACCCCGTCGTCGGCGCCTCGTCCCATGAGACGCAATCGGGGTCGGCACCTGGGCCGCACGTCAGCGCGGAGGTCGCCCGGACCTGCGCGTGCACGCTAACCCCCTCGCCCGGGCTGAACCAGAGGTGGCCGTCGGCGGCGTGGATACGGAAGTGACGGTTATCGCTGTCGCCATCGATCACCGCCTGGGTCTGGTCGGTTTCCTGGAAGCGGAAGCCGGAGCTGCCTGGCACATCCGAATAGGCGTAGACCAGCTCGCCAGTGTAGTCCGGGCGAGGGGTGACCGACACCAGGTGGCTGCCGAGACTCTCGTGGCCCAGGTCGTCCACCGAGGTGACGAAGTACTCGTAGGTGGTGCCGTTGTCGACGAACGCGTCGAGAAAGGCCGGCGAGTCGGACTCGCCCAGGAGGTAGATCTCGCGCGATACGGTGTAGATGCGGTAGACGGCGAAGTCGTCAGCCGCAGAGCCGTCGTCGGGCCAGTGCAGGTAGACCGCGCCGTCGAGTGCGACCGCGTCGAGGGAAGTGGGCGGAGGCGGAGGTTGGGGCGTTGGGACGTAGACCTCGACGGAGTGTGAGCTGGCCGACTCCGCACCGGTCTCGGTGTCAACGGCGGCCACGTAGTACTCGTAATTCACCCGCGAGGCGACGTTGATGTCGCGGTAGACGCACTGCCCCGAGGCGCAGCTCGTGACTTCGGCGATGAAGAAGTACTCGGAACTGGTGTCCCCCTTGCCGTACACCCTGAAGGGCTCACCGTCCCACTCGCTGTGCATCTCCCACAGGAGATCCACACCGCGATTGTAGTAGTCGCCCTCGAGGTTGACCGGCGGCGCCACGTCCTCGATCCGCATCAATTCGCTGCCGCAAGCTGCGAGTCCAACCACAGCCAGTGCCGAGAGCCCGCATCTCTTCCCGATTCTGCTAGCCATAATTCTCCGTCCGTGGTTTCAACGGTGGCAGGCGGCCGGGCAGGTGCCACTCGGAGACACACGCCCGACCACGTACAGGTGATCACTCACTGAACACTGAATCCTGTGCAATTCCCGTTCCAGGCCAACTGCACGGGGGATGCCAGCGGGGATGCAGCGCCCCTCGAATGCCGCCAAGGCGCATCCGCGGGCAGCACGGGCTGGTAGCCGCGCTACCGGCCCAAGGAGCAATGCAGAGCGGAGCCACGGGTATGGGAATTGTAAACCATGGGTTACACATTGTAAAGCGTAGATTACAGTTTCGACAGGCGAGCGGAGCGGCTCAGCGGGGATGCAGTGGAGACCACCACGATGAAGGGAAAGTACGGAAGGAGGGGCCGCGCCGACAAGGGGGCGGCCCGTGAGTTGCCGGCCGGGGAAGGCCGGCAGCTACTCCCGCTGATCGACGTGTTCGTGCGGGCGTGACACGCGCTGGACACGTGTCCAACGGGCTGCTGTTACCGTCGCGACGATCCGCCGGTTCGCTGCTCATAGTCGAAGTGCAGGTCCCGGTTGTCCGTTAGCGCCACCTCGAATACGAAGGTCCAGTTCCCGGTCGCAGTCTGGCGAAAGTCGAAGCTGGCCTCCCAGCGGTGCATCTCGCGTCTTAGCTGGATGACATGGTCGTTGAAGGAGCTCGCGACGAGATCGTACGAGGTCCGCCAGTCGACCGACCACTTCTCGGTGGGCTGGAAGGCCACGTTAGCCTGTATCATCTTACTCCCGGTGGCTTCGTCAATGCGCGAGCGCGCCAGCGAGTAGGCGAGCGAAGCCCTCCACTCGCCGACTGACCCCCGCGATCGCGACTGGGGGCGTCTCTGCCCACTCCGACTGGTACTGCGAGGCACGACGGTGGACTCGCCCAGGTCGGCCGTCTCCAGCCCCGTCGGGTCGTCGTCACCGCCGTCGTCGATGTCGCGCCCGCTTTCGGAGGCCGACGCGTCCTCTCTGTCGCCTTCGGTCAGCCGCCTCAGCCACCCGAAGATGGCAGACTCGTGGCTGAGCGAGAAGCTGAGATTCGCCCTCGACATGAAGGGCGCGGCGACGAGTGCTCCGCCCGCCTCGGCGGGCGATTCGAAGATGTCGTGCTCCATCGATAGCGCGAGCCCCCGGAGGTAGTCCGACGAGATCTGGTTGGAGATGCTCAGGTTCTCGGCGAAGCCCCGGCTCCGGAACCCGGTTTCGCTGGCCTCCTCGAAGTCGTAGGTGACAGCGCTGGTACGCAGCCCCAGGATCGTGACCTTGCGCGCCCGCGGCATCCTGCGGGGCCCTGCCGACCTGCGGCTGGACTGCGCCGACGGCTCGTCCTCCTCGTCCTCCAACTTCATTTCGATCGTCTGCGTCATTCCCAGGGTAATCTCGTTGCGCGGATTGACCGCCCGGGCGCCGAAGACGGCGATCTGTTGGTCGGTGGGCTCAACTTCGGGCGAGTAGGAATAGTCGAAGCTCGGAGACCACTTGTGCCGGATCCGGTCGCCGTAGTAGAAGCCGTAGAGGTCGGCCTTGGTGCCAGCGCCGAAGGAAATTCGGGTCGGGGCGGAGACGAAGGCCCCATCGCCGACGGTGAGGGTGTCGGAGCGAATCGCCCGGCCGCTCAGCGAGAGCGCGGGCGTGATCGAGGTTGAGCCGACGAGGTTGAGTCGGTACCCGATCGATGTGCTCCAGCTGAGCTCCTCTTCCTGGTGGTCGACGCTGTCGCCCGCCTCCTGGGCGACGGCGGCACCCTGTAGGTCGCCGACGCTCCCCACCCCAATACCCGCCAGCTCCGCCGCCTCGTCCGGGTCGAAGAAGCCGGGGGGGACGTCGCGGTCGGTGTTGCGATTCAGCCGCACGCTCTGCGAGATCGAGAGCGGGCCGACGTTCAGGCCAGTCCTCAAGGCGCCCTGCACCGTCTCGACGTCGGCCATCCGGAGCGAAAATGAGTCGGCCTCCTGGGGCGGCAGATCCCGCACCCTCCGCGAAAGGCTGCCCGAGCTCGACCAGCTCACGTTGTTGTAGAAGCGCGCCCGACCCGGGGCCGCCGGGAAGAGGGTGATCGGAGAGACCGAGAGACTGATCGCCGGGAGCGTCATCTCGACCTTGTCGTCGGAGAGAAACTGCCTGCGGCTGGCATTCATCGAGAGGTTGCCCCAGCCAAAGCGCTTGCTGATCCCCGCCTCCGAGCTCATGTCCTGGGTCACCTCGCGTGGGTCGAAGGAGTTCTCGCGCACGAATGACGAGTTGGAGACGTAGGTTAGAGACGCCTGCACACGGGTGCGCTCCGAGATCTCCCACCTGTGACCGGTGTTAATGGCCAGCTCGGAATCGCCCTCCTCGCGCCAGTACCGCCGAAGGTCGATGTTGCCGTTCAGGAACTGCCGTTTCCAATCGTATCGAAAGCCCCCGTCGAGCCCGACGTAGTTGCCGCTCCACCAGTCCACCGTCGCCTGGGCGTCGGCGTAGTCGCTAATCGCCCAGTAGTAGCCGATGTTCGAGACGCGTCGCGAGTAGCTGTCCGAGGTGCGTACCACGTCGTTTACCGAGAAGCGGACCGGGAGCACTCCCGAGCGCCGCTCCGGGTTGGTGCTCTGCGCGACGAAGGGCAGCCAGAAGACGCCGACGTCGCCGAAGTAGAGGAGGACGTTGCGAGCGACCAGAGTGCCGCCGGGGGTCATCTTGACCTCGCGCGCCACGAAATGGTAGTGAGGCTCCTCTTCCTCGCAGCTGGTGAAGCGCATGTCGTGGCAGAACGAGACGTCGCCGTCGACCCACGGGCAGTCGCCGCTCACGATCCAGTTGCCCGCCCCCGCGCGCGTCATCGTCTCGGCGCCCATCGCTGTGGCACGCTCCTCGTCGAGGTCGTAGATGATCTGGCTGGTGATCACCTCCTCGCCGTCCTCGGGGGTGAAGGCCGCCTCCTCCCCGATCGTCGTGAGTCGCCCCGCGCCCTCGTCGAAGACGAGTGCCGAGTCGGCCCTGAGGGCGACGCCGTCACGATTGAGCGAGGCTTGCGTGGCCTCGGATCCGATCAGCGTCAGGAGGCTCGCCTCGGGGGAAAAGGTGGCACCCGCCGCTTCGTACTCGACTCGGGTGTAGCCGTCAAGAGCGAAGAGCTGCGCGAGCACCGAGTCGGGTGCCACAGGAGCACGGACCGAGTCGAGGGCGAGAGAGTCGGGCACGAGACCGGTCGAGTCGCCGAGCACCCGGGCTAGCCGCTCCAGCCGGCCGCGCACGATGTCCTGCAGCGAATCACTGAGCTCCTGACCATCGACCGGGGTGGACCAAAGAGCTGAAGCGGCCACCGCTATGGACGCGGCGAACGCTCGGCCTCCCAGCGCTAGTCTACGCATCGCTCCCCGTCTCCGCTGGCTCAGGGCGAAGGGGGACCGAGTCGAGGGGCGGCGACTGGTCCTGCCGACTGCCCTGCTCGCCGCGCTTCCGCCACACGATCGCCGAGAGCAGGATACCGAATTCGTAGAGCAGCACCATGGAGCCAGTCATCAGGGCCGTAGCCAGTATCAAGTCGCCCGGCGACATCACGCTCGCGACGATCAGACCCACGACCACCGCATGGCGCCTCTTCGACCGCAGGAAGCGTGGCGTCACCAGTCCCAGCGCACTGAGCAACAGGATTACCACGGGAAGCTCGAAGACGACCCCCATGGCCACCGTCAGTTGGACGATGAAGCCGAAGTATAGGTTGGCTGTCCACTCCTGGGCGAGGAAGCTCCCACCCATCCCGACGAGGAAGCGCAACGAGACGGGAATCAAGGCGAAGTAGGCCATCGCCACCCCGGCGCAGAAGAGGACCAGTCCCAGGTACAGCGCTGGCACGATGGCGCGCTTCTCGCGCGGCTCCAAGGCCGGGGCCAGGAACGCCCACGTCTGGTAGGCGAGTATGGGGAAGGCCAGGACGAGCCCGATCAGGAGCGCGGTCTTGAGAGGGAAGAAGAAGTTGTCGACGGGTGAGAGCGCGAGCGGGAGCCAGCTCTCGCCGAAGAGCCTCCGCCCTGGCTGGAGGAGGATCCCCATCACGTCGAATCTGAAGACCAGGACCAGTCCCGTCGCCAGACCCACCACCACCGCCAGAATCGCCCAGAGGATCCGCCATCTGAGCTCCTCCAGGTGGTCCAGGAAGGGCATCTCGGCCTTCGGGTTCCCGCCTCGGGCCAGGAGCCCCTCGCGCAGCCGACGGATCACAGGACCTCGGCACCGGGCTCGTCCGCGTCGGCCGGGTACAGGGGCAGCTCCACCTGGGCGCGGCTCCGGTTCTCGCGGCGCTCCCCGACGATCAGCTCGTCAACCACCTCCTGGAAGGCAGCTATGTGCTGGAAGTCGCGGTAGACCGACGCATAGCGGACATACGCCACGCGGTCGAGCGGCTTGAGCGCCTCCATTACCTCCTCGCCGATCTCGGCCGATGTGATCTCGCTCCGGGCGCTGCCGGCAAGGCGATCCTCCACCTGGTCGGCTAGGGCCTCGATGGCTCCGGGAGGGACCGGACGCTTGGCGCACGCCACCGCTATGCTCGCCTCCAGCTTGGTGCGCTGGAAGTCCTCGGCGCTGCCGTCGGCCTTGCGCACTCTGGGCATGCGCTCCTCGACGCGCTCGTACGTCGTAAAGCGCTGCCGACACTCTAGGCACTCGCGACGGCGGCGGGTGGCGCGCCCTCCACGGGCGGCGCGCGAGTCAACGACCCTGGATGCGGCGCTGCAGGCGGGACAGAGCATTGCCGCCCCTCACGGAATCTCTTCGAGCTTGTTCCGGGCTTGGTTGGCGAACCAGTCGTCCGGATAGGTGTTGATCACGCGCTCAAGGTACACCCGGGCGCGCTCGTACTCCTCAAGCCGGATACAGAGCTCGCCAGCCCGGTAGAGAGCGGCTGCGACCTCGCCTGCTGCGGGGTAGAGCTTGGGAATCTCGAGGTAGTTCTCGACCGCCGCCGACAACTCTCCGTCGAGCGTCAGGAGCTCGCCCAGGTGCAGGTAGGCCGCAGGCGCGAGCTGGCTCCGGGGGTAGGTCTCGATCAGCTGCGTGAAGCCGAGCCGCGCCGAAGTCCGCAGGTCCCGCTCAAAGTTGCCGACTGCTGCCCTGTAGAGCGCCCGGTCGGGCGCTGTCGCGTCAGGAAGAACCGTGTCAGGGCGCTCGGCCGCGGGCGCTCCGGCGGTGTCGGCGGCGGTGGGCGGCGCCTGCAGGGGGCTCTCGACGCGCCGCAGCCGGTCCTCGAGATTCCGTTCGAGCTGATCCATGCGCCGCTCGCTGGTCCCAACCACCTCGCTAAGGCGAAGCTGCTCGTCCCGGATCGACGTGAGGACGTTGTTGGTCCTTCCCCGATGGGCGAAGATCTGGTCCGCCAGCGCCGCCAACGAGTCCATCGCGGCACCGTGCTGGACGAGGACCGAAGTTCGCAGCTCTGCGAGAATCGAGTCCTGCCGCGCCGCCAGGGTGCGCACCTCCGTGCGCACTTCGGCGACCGACCCGGTGCTGGCGCACGCCGAGGAAGCGAAGAGCAGGACCGCTGCCCACGGCAGACCCCGGGAATTCGGATCGAGAAACGCGCGCATCGCTTCCCCAGCTTTCCCTGCCCCGCTACGGATCCAAGGCCTCGGCACCGCTGACGATGACGAACTCCACTCGCCGATTGCGCGCCCACGCGCCCTCGGTCGAGCCCAGTGCAACCGGCACCTCCTCGCCGTAGGAGACCGTAATGAAGCGCGACCGGTCGAGGCTGTACGCGGTCAGGTACCCGAGCACAGCCTCGTTGCGCTCACTCCCGAGGACGATGTTGTACTCCGATGTACCGCGCTCGTCGGCATGTCCCTCCAGACGCAGCCCTATGCCCGGGTAGTCACGCAGGATCTCGATCTTTGCCAGGAGCTTGTCCTTGGTGTCGCTGCGGATGTCGGAGGCGTCGTAGTCGAAGTAAACGGTCTCCTCGATGATTGCGCGCAGCTGCCTCGCCCGCTCTGCGCGTTCTGCGCGAGCCCGCTCCTCCTCGGCAGCCGCTATTTGGGCCATGCGCTCGGCCTCGGCGATCGAGTCGGCGACGCGACGCGCCTCGATCTCGGCTGGCGTCGGGCCAGGTGGCGGTAGAGGCTCCGCAGGAGGTACCGGGCGGCAGGCGACAAAGACGAGCGCGGCTAGCAGCAACCGAGAACTGGACATCTCTTCTCCGGGTCGGCGGGCGGACGGGCCCTGGAAGCAACTGTCCCCACTGCAAGATACGACAACAGGAGAGCGCCGGTAAAGGTATAGCGTTGTCCAATGAGAGGTGAGTATGAGCGGGGAGCCGCAGAAGTGCCAGTGGGGCGGCCCGCGAAGAGGACCCGGACTGCTTGGCCCCCGGTCGTCTCGAAGGCCGGCCATCCGGTCGCGTGTCGCGACCCAAGTCGTTACAGTCTTCGCCGGGACCAGCTGCGCACTCCGATTCCCGATCCACTTCCCTCTCGAAGTCGACGACCATGCGCATTGCCATCAACACCGGCGGAGGGGACGCTCCCGGCCTGAACGCCGTGGTGCGGGCGGCGGTGCTTGCGGCCGAGCGGCGGGGGTGGGAGGTGGTCGGGATCCGTCGCGGATATGACGGGCTCTTCCACCCCGGAGGCGTGGTGCCGCTCGACGGCGCGGCGGTGCGCGGCGTCACCCATCTGGGCGGGACGATGCTCGGCACCACCAACCGCGGCAGCCCCTTTTCCTTCGCGGTGACGGATCCGGACGGCACGGTGCGCGTGGTCGACAGGTCCGACGAAGTGCTCGAGAGGATGCGGAGCCTGAGGGTAGACTGCCTCGTGGCGGTGGGGGGCGACGGCACGCTCAGGATCGCAAGCGAACTCGCGGCGAAGGGTCTCCGCGTGATCGGAGTGCCGAAGACGATCGACAACGACCTCGAGGCGACGTCGGTCACCTTCGGCTTCCACACTGCGGTGCAGACCGCCACCGACGCCATAGACAAGCTGCACTCGACCGCGGCCGCACACCAACGGATCATGGTTGTCGAGCTGATGGGCCGCCACGCGGGCTGGATCGCTCTTTTCGCCGGCTTCGCCTCGACCGCCGAGGCGATCCTGATCCCCGAGATACCCTTCGACATCGAGAAGGTCGCCCGGCACATCCGTCGGCGCTACGACGAGGGTCCGGAGTTCGCGATCGTGGTCGTGGCGGAGGGCGCGATCCCGGCGAAGGGGAGGAAGCCCTCCTATCTCGACGACCCGAGACCGGGTGGGTCCAAGCGGCTGGGTGGAGTCGCGAAGCGGGTCGCTCGCCATCTCGAGGAGCTCACGGGGCGCGAGTCGCGAAGCCTGGTCCTGGGGCACCTGCAGCGGGGCGGCCGCCCCATAGCCTTCGACCGCCTCCTCTCGCTCCGCTTCGGCAGCGCCGCAGTCGACTTGGCCGCCGAAGGTCGCTTCGGGTGCATGGTGGCTCTCGATCCTCCGGTGGTCAAGGCGGTGCCGCTCTCCGAGGCAGTGGCGCGGATCAAGATGGTGCCGCCGGACCACGAGGTGCTCGTCGCCGCCCGGCGGCTGGGAATCGCATTTGGGGACTAGCAGCCAGTGGACAAAGCTCCCACGGGCTGGGGGTACGCGACTCAGGGGATCAGGAGCTCATCTCGGCGTTCCAGGTCACCTTGACGGCACCCTTGAGGGTCTGGGCCGTGGGGCACTTGGCGACGTGCGTGGCGAGCGCCCGGTCCACCTTCTCACGATCGGCGCCCGGCGGGAGGCCGATCCTATAGTGGATGTGGATGCCGGTGAGGACCACGACTCGGTCCACCACCTCGTTGACACCCTCCGCAGTCGCGCCAATCGCTCCGTCGGCGATCGGAATCCCGCGCACCTCCAGTGCGCCGTTTAGGGTCCCGAGTAGTCAACCGGCGGCCGCCGCCACCAGGTAGTCGACCGGCAGCGGGCGATCGGGCTCGGAGTCGAGGCGGTAGAGAGACTTGATCGCGCCGTGAACCCCGAAGTCCATCTCGGTGCCATCTTCCAGAGTCGCGCGCCGATGCACGCCGTCCACCTTGACGACGGTGGCGCGCGCCGTGTACAGAGCGTCCCCCATGAGACCCCCTTCTTTGAACTGACCAGGTTGGAGCTTCCCGCCGACGGGCGGGACCGGATCATGTAACCTACCACCTAGTCCCCAGCTTCGCCCCGCGCATCGTTTATCTTGCAAGCGGAGCATTTGGAACCCGCAGTGCGACGAGGCCAAGGACTCAAGTCTCATGACGATATTGCGCCGCTGGAAATCGGAGCTTCCGCGTGCCGGGGAGGCGCTCCCCGGACGTGCCGAGCCGCTTGTCGTCCCGGCCACCCACTTTGTCAGCGGGAATCGGATCAGGCCGCCATTGCCCGACGGACTGCAACGCTCCTACTTCGCGATGGGGTGCTTCTGGGGGGCGGAGCGCCGCTTCTGGGAGCTTGCAGGCGTGTACTCGACCGCGGTCGGCTACCAGGGGGGCACGACGCCGAACCCGACCTACCAAGAGGTGTGCAGCGGCCAGACCGGCCACGCCGAGACCGTGCTCGTCCTCTACGACCCCGATCGAGTGCGCTACCGCACTCTGCTGGCCGCCTTCTGGGAGGGACACGACCCCACCCAGGGGATGCGCCAGGGCGCCGACGTGGGAACGCAGTACCGCTCGGCGTTATACCCCGTGGGCGACGGCCAGCGTCGACGCGCTCTTTCTTCCCGCGAGCTGTACCAGGCGGAGCTGGAGCGCGCCGGGCTCGGCACCATCACCACCGAGATCGCTCCGGCCCCTGAGTTCTACTACGCCGAGGACTACCACCAGCAGTACCTCGCCAAGAACCCCGGCGGGTACTGCGGACACGGGGGAACTGGCGTCGCGTGCCCGAGCGGGGTGGCCGTGGAGGCCGGCTAACGGGGTGGCGCAGGAGCCTCGGTTGGAGGAGGTGCGCACCGAGACGGTCGCACTGCTCAGCGACTGCTTCGCTCGCGATCTCCTCTCGGTCGACGACTTCGAGCGGCGGGTCGGACTGGCGCACGAGGCGGCCACGATCGCCGAGGTGGGCCGGGCGATCGACGGCCTGGAGATCGGCGGCGCCTTGGCACGGCGGGAGGGGAGCGCAGCCTCTGGGGTGCACGCGAGGGGCTCCGCGGCACCGGCCGAGGTCAGGGCAGCCGACCGGGCGGTCGCCGTCTTCGGCGAGGTCAAGCGCACCGGTGAGTGGATACCGGCGAGGACCAACACCTTCGTGGCGGTCATGGGGTCCGTCGTCATCGACCTTCGCGAGGCCCGCCTCGGTCCAGGCCGCACCACCCTTTCGGTCGTGGCGGTGTTGGGTGGCGTCGAGCTCGTCGTGCCTCCGGGGATGCGTGTCCGCTCAGGGGGCTCCACCGTCCTGGGCACATTCGAGCATAGTGCCCAGAGCCCCGTCCCAGCGGTACCGGGCGAGCCGGTCGTGCAGGTGGAGGGGTGGTCGATCCTCGGCGAGGTGTCGATCGAGACGAGGAGGCCCGGCGAGTCGAAACGCGAGGCAAGGAGGAGGAGGCGCTCGGAGAAGCGGGAGCGCAAACGACTGCCAGGGGACGGTAGGTGACACCAGTTGTGGGTGTAGATTTCCTGGCGTAGGGAGCGGAACCCCCACCAAACCCGTGGGGTATTGGGGTGCGCAGCGGAGCGCGCAGGAGTTACGACAAGATGCTCGAAGGGGCCGGGCGTGCAGAGATCCGAGCGATACAGGGTCGGGCTGGGAGCGGGACTGGCCGTTTCGGCCGCGCTGCACGTCTTCGTGCTCGCCAAGATTGCCCTTCGGCCACCGGAGCCAGCGGCCCTGGCGTCGTTGCCGAGCGCTTCCCCCGTGAAGCTGCCGGAGGAGACCATCGTGCTGTTGAGGATCGAGGAGCTCCCCGATCCCGAGGTGCCCCGCCCGGTCCTGCTCGAGGCGCGACCCTCCGAGGTCCCGACCGCCTCGGAGGAGCTGCAGGAACCCAGACAGGGAGAAGCGCCCGTCGCTCTGGCGGGCGAGTCGCCTAGCTCCTCGACAGAGCCAACGGAGAGTGCGGGAACAGGCGAACCGGCAGCCGCCTTCGCCATCCCAAATTCTGAAACACTGAGTGCGCTCGCTTCGGTGAGGCCTGTCATGAGTGTGCACCCGGCGGCGGGAGCGGCAGTCCTCCAACCGCTCAGCTCGCTGGCACCTCGCCCGGAGTTGGAGCGCGACGAAGGGGAGGGCGAGGAGAAGCGGAGCTGGTGGCGGCGGTTGGGTGCGAAGCTGGGGATTGGCAAGGGCGCCACAGTGTGCGTGCCGCGCCCGGAGATCGCCGACCTGGAAGACCCTTCGGCTGGCCTATAGCAGCCCGCGGACATGGTCTACAACCCGTGCTCCGCTCTGGAGGCTGTCTTCATCATCACCACTCCAGCGACGAAGAGAGAGCGTGATCCCGAAGGAGGTGATGCCCATGGATGAAACCCTGAGCCGGGTTGCCTGCCGAATACAAGAGCCGACCCATAAGTGTGTAGGAGGTGTACCGATGTTTCCCAGCCGTTCTCCCCTTGGCCCACATGTATCCTTGATCGTCGCGCTCGCGTTGCTATCCGCCTGCGACACAGGGCATTACGAAGAGGAGCGAGGGGAGTGGATTTCCGAGGAAGTGTGGTCCGGCACCGCTTTGCGAGTGGCTCTCGAAACAGCAGACGGGGCTGCTGCGGACACCGTCGGGGTCTCCGTGATAGACCAAGATCTATTCTCAGAGACCTTCCATGCCACGATGTCCATCTGGGACTCGGATCCTGACCCCTGCAACCTCTGGTGGTTGGCCGATGAAGGAGCCCCATGCTATTTCATGACGAGAGCCGAGGGTATCAAGGCACCAGGATTACTTGACACCAAAGCTCGCGTCGTAGGCTTCACGCTACCCAACCTTGGGAATTGCGAGCTTGCTGGACCGCTCGTTGAGAAAAGCTGGGTCGCATACCTGCGCTGCGGTGACGAGGGGAAACTCTACTACAGGGCGCTCTTGGAGAAGGGTGGGCGATACGTTCCTTAGCTGACGAGCTTCTCCCGGCTCTCTCGCTTCATCGGTCGGCATTTGAGTCGTCAAAGGCCGCGGACGCATCAATCCTGTTTCCAAAGACCTGCTGCTCCCATGAGAACAACACAAAGCGATGAGCGTTCCATTTGGTTGCCTCAATTCTTGTGTAACGCCGGGGAGCGGCCGTTCCGCGATCTGGTCGGCCATCACCTCGAACGTCAGAGCGCTACCCAGTTGCGCCGTGCGGTGAGTTGGGAGACTTCGCAACTCCCAGGAAATCTGCAGCCCATGGTTGTGAAGTACGTTGACGACTTGAACGCGCAACTACTGGTGCGTCGAGACTTCTGGCAGACATCCACCTGCCGTGATGCTGTCAACGCCATTTTGGGTGTGTGCAACGAGACGTTTGGCCTGTCGTTCAAGGTTCCTATAGACGAGGCGAAGATGCCCGTTGCCGGACACGACCTCGCATTTGCGCTGATCCAATTGGCTACGCTCAATTTCGCATATAACGCCGTTGGTCAGCCAACGGTGCGCAAGTTCATGGGCATCCGCCGCAAGTTCCCGTGGCCCAGCACCGTTGCCCTCCTTTATCCGTTCGTTGCTGGTATATCAGTCTACCAAGAGGCCGCAGCGAGCGCTCATCCGAGCAGCGGGCTAACGGCGCTCGGACACGGTCTGGCAAACCTCGGCTATCTTCTCGCGGCTTCGGGACTCCTATTCGGGAGGTTTGGTGCCTTTCGCTTGCGGAGTCGTCGAGCCACACTAGGCGTAGCGCTGGCGGCCTTCCTAGTTGGAACGCTCATAACTAACCTTTTCTTCCCGTGACCGACTGCCCTACGCCTCGCGACTTCCGAGTCCGCCACGTCCGCCAGTAAGCATTCGGTCAAGCCGTGGAGTCCATCCGCTGTTGGGGGCAGGCGCGGCGAGCGGATCCTCGCACTCGTCCGCGGACCTCTCTTGAGGTCCAAGGAAATCGGTCAGAAAGAGAATATCAACAGTGATAACAGCCAATGCGCATTCGGCACATCCCATTGTGAATAAACCACTTACATGTATCGTCCTGTCGGTCGATCCCTTCACGAAGAGGGCCCATCCGGTCTGTTCTGCCTGGCTAGTAGTGCTCGAAGCCGATCTTCAGGAGCTGGCCGCCGCGGTTGTCCAGCCGGCGCGGCCGGCCGCCTCGTTGAGCAACACCTCGGAGTGGCTGGCCGCAATGATCTGGCTGCCAGCCTCCTCGGCCGTCTCGGTCAGGAGCTGGTAGATCTGTCGCTGCCGCAGGATCTCGAGGTGCGCGTCCGGTTCGTCCAGCAGCAGCACGGCGCCCGGATTCGCGTACATGTATGCCAGAAGAAGCAAGGTCTGCTGCAGGCCTCGTCCGGCGGACGAGAGATCCAGATCGATCCCCCGTTGCGGCGATGGTTCCACATGGGATCGGACGGCTTCATCGCCCGGTAAGGGGTGCCCACTGGCCATGAATTGCGCCCTCCGTCCGAGGAATAGGAAATCATCGCAGCAACTCGACACCCTCCAGTCGCGCCGCCCTCCGGTCAAAGGTGTAGAGCGGCCGCGCTCCGGACCGCTCCGCCGCGGCAAGAACCATCAGATCCGCGAATCCCGGGCCGCCCGCCCCGTAGCGAATTGCGGCTCGGGCCACGTCGTCCCCGGCCTCGACAACGAGACTCTGCGTCGCCACGAGTTCCTGCAGGATCGTCGCAATGCGTTCGCGGGAAACCCCATACGCCCGTTCCAGGACCCAGACGAGCTCGACGACAACCTCGCGGCAGGCATAGCCCGGACGTTCGGTCGTAAGCGACTCCAACAACGCGCGAGCGGGCTCCGCCCGGCGCTCGTCGTCGCGCACCAGGTAGCGGACGAGGACGTTGGTGTCGAGGGCGATCAATCTTCGGAAGCCCTGTCGGCTACGGCTCGCTTCATTTCCTCCACGGTGACGGGTGGGCCGTCGTGCTTCAGTACGCCGAACAGCCGCCGGATGGGGCGCACTGGCAGAATGCGCACCTCGCCGTCAAGAACGACGTAGCGCACGCGGTCACCAGCCTTCACGCCCAGCGTGTCCCGGACGGGCTTGGGAAGCGTGGTCTGTCCCTTTTTCGTCACAGCGGATTCGAGCATGCCGCACCTCCATTCGGCTTGCAGAGTACAGCATCGCCTTGCTTATCGCAACAAGGTAAGCATTCTAGACGGCGTGGCACCACAATTGTGATGCGTGCCGTCCAGGCGCGTGCTGCGCTTGAGCGACATGCCCCTGGTGATCTCGGTCACTCGCACGGTCCGGCGGTGGCCTGCTAGCAGCCCCGTCTCGCCGAAGCGCGCCGACGGGGATGCCCGAAGCCTCCATCTCGGCCATGTGCTGGGCGCTCAGCGCCTCGGGGGCCAGTGGGCCCGGTCCCGTCAGCCTGTCTCGCCCCGAACCTCTCCTCCGGCCCGCGCTGGCTGGAAGGCGCGCATCGACTCCACCTTCGCCCGGTAGCCTTCCCGCCCTCTCTCGAGCAGCTCGCGCCGCACGAGCCAGTTCATGTCCCGCGTCAGCGTCTTGCCGGTCTTTTGCGCATACGACCTGGCCAGATCGGCATTCAGCTCCGGTATCGCCCGTCTGGGGACCGTCGAGCCGCTCCGGCCCAGCACCAGGGCCACTTCGCGGCGCCGCCTCATGGCCGTTGACGACCGCATCCGTCGGAATTCGCCGTAGACGAAGTGCTCCCAGGCCAGCCTCAGCTGGATGTCGGCGAGGTGTCGGGCCTGCTCCCGCAGACCGTCGACGAACCCCCTCAGAGAGTAGAGCAGGAAGCCGAGGGGATCCCCGCGACCCGAGTTCGCCCGGCTGGAGCGATCCAACTGTCGGTAGTACTCCGCCCGCGTGAGGCTGTAGTGGTTGCTGAGCAGATGGGCAGAGGGCGACGGCACGCCCTCCCGGGCAAGGACCATGAACTCGGCCAGCCGGGCGGTGCGCCCATTCCCGTCGCCGAAGGGGTGGATCCACGCGAGGTACAGGTGCAGGTAGACGGCGCGCAGAATCGCCGACGCGGTGCGGTCCTCGCGCCGATCGGGGCGCACTGGCCAGCCGTCTCCCTCCAGCCACTCGCAGAGCCGGCCCAGCAGGAAGGCGCAGTCCTCGCGGGGAGCGCCCCGGTAGCGAAGGACTCCGACCGGGTGCGCGGGAATCTCCCCGGGCACGACACCGCGCTCCAGGTGATCTTCGAGACCCTCTAGCAGGCGGCGGTTGGCCCCGGCGATCCAGTCCGGCGTCAGCGTCGGCGGGCCGCCTCCCATGATCCCCTCGAAGACGTCGTTGACCGCCCCGAGCACGTTGTCGACTTCCGTCTTCAGGTACTCCTGGGACGACGGAAGGTCGAGCCGCCCCTCCACATGGGCCGCGATCTGCTCCTCGCTCAGCGTGTTCCCCTCGATCGCCGTCGTGCCCCGGACGCCCTTCACCAGATAGAGGCGGTGCATGCTCCAGGCGTCGGCAGGCGGGAGAACGGCCTGCGCGACCTGATCGCACCTGGCGGCTGCCTCGCCCAGCAGCGACCAGTGGAGGGGGTCGGCGCGCTCCAGATGGTGCCGGAAGCTGATCCACGGGTGCGTGCGGTGGAACCGGCGGTCGTCCGTCATGGTCGGGCGGCTTCCCGTCTGGGGTGGCGGAGGATTATGATACTATAGCATGTCCGATTGAATGTCCACTATTGATCGATTCTCTAGGAGATCGGCGAGGCATGGCACGTTGGCGATCTCTGCAAGGGTATTTCGGGACGGCGGATCAGGTCGTCGAGGGATTTATGGTATTTCCAATGACCATGGATATGTACCCAGCGTCCTCACCGGAATCGCGCTCATGCCGTCGGGCGGACTCGCGCCGCCATCCCGCTACGGTGTGCAGCGTCCAACTCCGTTTCATGATCAGCGCCTCTGGTCGGTTGCGTGGATCAGGCGCTGCAGCGCGGCGACATCGTCCTGGATCGACCGCTCGATTTCCTCGGCGCGGCGGTCGGCGTCCCACTCCTTGATCTGGGCGCAGGGGTATTCGGCCTCCGAGGCGGCCGAGGAGATGTTCCTCAGCCCGAAGACCGTCGAGGGCTACATCGGCTGGGCCAAGACCTAGCCTCGGCTTCGCAACCGGCGCGACATCGTGCGCTTCGCACCGAAGAACGGGATGCTGCGCGCTGAGCAGTGAAGACACCGGCTATTCCGATCCGGCGAAACCAGCAGCGCGGGGACAATCTCGCGCGAGCACCGAGAGCGGCGAAGCGCCCCGCTGGCAGGCGCATCTGCGGGCTGCAAGACCGCGTGCCGGATCCTCTCGATGGGACCGTCCCTACCCGGCGGGGCCTTCCTGAGCGACTCCTTGCGCTCGACGAGTTCGGGGTGGAGGTCGGCCATCATGGCTTCGAGGTCCAGGTCGGAGTAGGGGGTGGTCATGGCTGCCCTCAGCTTTCGTGACTTGCCGTCGCCTCGGATGCCGCGAGCACCTCCTCCAGCATGGCGAAGATCGCCTCGAAGTGCTGAAAGCCCTCTGCAGTTCCGTTCTCGCAGAGCCAGTTGCAGAGGTTCGTCTTCTCATTCGGGTCCACGCTCCACTTCTCTGGCACGGTCCTTCGCACGCCTCGAATGGTACTGTGGTGTCCCTCGTCAACGTTAATGAATGCCACTTTGTGTTCGCGGGCCATCTCCAACGTACGCCGGTCGAACAGGTGCTCGATGCCATTGGCGATCGGGTGATTGGTGCACTTCGGCATGATGAGCCGGTGGACTTTTCCGTGGCTCGCTCGCTGGGCATTCGACTCCGGATCGTGAAGAAGTACCACCATGTGCCGGATCGTTCCCGCTTTCGAGAGTGTTTCCAGCGGCTTCCATAACTTCCCCAGTTGGCCGATTCCCCCGGATGGTCTAAGGTCAAATCGATCAAGAACGTCCTTCTTCTCATGAAGACTCGCAGCCTTGGACAGGTATTGGCAGTCCGTCGACCCCTCAACAAACAGGATGGGACGCTGGGCTGCCTCGATCTGCCGACCTACGTCGCTCCGATAAGATGTCGTATTCCTGAAGGCCTGGTACGCTTCGCCGAACTCACCGAATTCCTCAGGGGCAATTGGGGAGCCTGACGGAAGCTCATGAAGGCCGAACCCTTCTTCGCCGAGCACCTTGGCCAATCCGAGAACGAACAGAGGCGAGTGGGTGGTCATGACGAACTGCACGCGTGGGAACATGCTGATTAGCTTTGGAAGAACTTCGTCCTGGTATTTCGCGTGAAGGTGGAGGTCCACCTCGTCGATGACCACGAGCCCGCGCACATCTTTGGGACTCGAGAACGGCACGCTTCGGTCCTCTCGGAAGTCGAAGTCGCGCAGGATCGAAAGAAAAAGGGTCAGCAGGGCAGCTTCTCCGCTAGGGAGCTGGAAGATGCTGGGAACGGCAACGTTGTTGTTCGACATGATGGACAGATTTCGACGATGTCGGCCCCCGATTCCGAGCCTGGAAACAGGAGTCGCCTTTTGAACTATCCGTTTGACAACGTTGAGAGCGAGTTCGTAGACCTTAGTGGCGTCACCCTCGTACCCGAGCCAGAGTGGCAAATGCACTTGACGCTCGGGAGCACCTACGGGGAACTGGGCCGTCTTGGCCTCGAAAGCAGCTCGGTCATAGGCAACGCTGAACAACCAGTCTTGAAGAGCACGGAGTGGCGAAGAGACTAGTACTCTACGATCTGTTTCTCCCATAACCCGAGTGCGGACCGTGTGGCTAGGTTGAGCCAGGAAATTGGCTCGATTCAGCCACGCCGGTTCCTCGAAGCGGTCGGCCGGAAAGTAGAGCAGACAGTTCGCGGAAACCAAATCGGCCACGACTAATCGGCCCGAGTCAGTTGTCGATTCAGCGAAGTTGGGTAGATAGCGATCATTGTTGCCCACAGGCACTGACTGCCACAGTGAGTGCGCTGGCGTTCCTTCCTCCATGGGAGGATTGGGTTCAGATTCCTTGCGGCTATTCAGAAAGATCTCTTCGATGGAGCGATTTCGCTCGAAATCGACGCGTCCGTAATAGTACTCGGAGCCAACAGCGATATACTGACTGTCCCGGAGCTTGAAGACCTTGTTCTTGTCAAGTTCACGAGACCCTGGGTACGCGACATGCTTGGCCTCTAGCATGCCGTTGACGATGTGGGATAGAACGATGCTCTTGCCTGAGCCGTTCTCACCAACCAGCACGACGGGCTTCGGGCGGTCATCGGCGAACGGTAGCTCGATATCCAGGTTCGAGATGGGGCCGTAGTTCTCGAGCCGAATCCTCTTCACGTACATGGCGGCTACCGGTCTCCCAGCTCAAACGCGAATTCCGTCATTTCCGCCGGAAGCGGATCCGGCAGCTCATCCACGATCCTCGCGGTCTCGATGCTGAGGTAGACAATCCGCTGGATCGTCGTGAGCAGGTCGCGCGGGTCGGTGAACCACTCGTTGGCGTCGTTCACGATGCCGCTACGCTTGTCGGTGGCCGCCTTGTAGTAGTACATCAGCCACTCCAGGGGCGTCCGCCCGTTGACGACGTAGCGGTGGGCTTCCGGGGGGATGCCGGCCAATTGCACGCGGTCGTTGACGATCAGGGTGTCGCGTTGCTCCTTGTCCGCGAAGCGCATGGGACGGGTTCCCAGGCGGTAGTCATCGCGCTTGAGGCGCAGACCCGTCGAAGACACCACTTGGAGCGGATACTCCGGGAAGTCGGCGTCCTCGTAATTCAGGTGTAGTTCCGCGAGCACCGTTCCAGCATCGGCGAAGGCACGGAAGTCCAGGGCGAAGGGGATGCGCGGCAGGCCCTTGGCGAGGTCGTTGGCGAAGCGGGCGCGGTAGTGAGGGGAGTGGAGGACGCCGTACACGTAGTTGAAGATGTCGTCTGCGGTGATCGAACGGTCTCCGTACTCGACGCGGAACCTCCGCAAGGCCGTCTCCGGGATGTTGTCGATCCGGACGAGGTCCTGGTGGCCGGTGAGCAGATCGCGCTGGTGGGCGTCCGGCTGTTCGTAGCGCCAGCGGGGGAAGCACTGGCCGAACGACACGCAGTGGAGATCGGGCATGCGGTCCACGACGAGGGCCGAGAAAGGCTTGGTGGAGCCTTTACCGGAAATACAGATGGCCCGGTTGGCGTGATCGCCGAGAGGAAAGATCCGATCCTGTTGGTACTTGTTGTTGACCAACACATAGTCCACGTAACAGTGGGATCGAACGAACGGCCTGTATTGAGTCCGGCGGATCCTGTCCGCCGAATACGAAGTACTCCTGCCCCGCCGCAGGTTGTTCTTTAACTCGCGATCCCACCTGACATCCGACGAATGCTCGTTCGCAGCGGCTTCTACAGAATAGTCTGGGCGGCGCTCACGAAGAACCATCGCACCCATGTAGTCTCGCACCATCGCTTGGGCATTTGCCGAGCAGGAAGTATACGAGAAGTTGTACGTATAGCTATCTCGACTCGTCGCATACCCTCTACTGTACAACCGGAACACCACATCATCGGCCTTCCCCGCCTTTGCCGCCTTCGTCCCAATCGGGTAGAGATCCTGGAACGCCGCGTCCCGCTGCCCGATCCAGTCATGGTGTTCGTCTGCATGGATCTCGCGCCACGCGGACTTCTCGTTGGCCCGGGCGATCCCGGCAATCGACTCCGCGTCGCCCAGGATCCCCAGCTTCTTCTCTCGCTTAAGGCAATCGCCAATATCGTGATACAGGATGAGGCATCCCTTGTGCCGACTCGCTGTCTTCCGCACCAAGATCGTGATCGCTACCGGTGCACGGGAACCCTGTCCGAAGACGTTGTCACCCTCTTGGCGCCTCCGCTTTCCGGATGTCCTGGCGTTCCCCCGCAGATTCACCACGTGAATGGACGTGAACTCCTCCGCCAGACAAGCCCGGACCCCCGAATCCGCGTTCCCATCGATCCACGAGCCGTTGGTCACGAAAGCGACTACACCCTGCTCCCCGATCCGGTCCGACGCCCAGCGAATGGCCATCTTGTACGTGTCATACAGGCTGCTCTTCAGGATCGCTTTTGCCCGCGCCGCATAGGTCTCGGCGATGCGGCCCTCCATCTCCGGGTAGCTCACGTTCGGGTCGTCGTCCGCCGAACTCTTCTGCCACGCCGACCACGGTGGATTCCCCACAATCACCTGGATGGGCACCTCCTCCTGCCGCCGGGCGCGCTCGCTGTTCTCAGACAGGAAGACGCCCGTCTGGGGATTGTTCAGGTTGAAGGTGTCGGCCAGCACGATCCCGCCGAATGGTTCGTAGGCGGCGTCCGTCCCACACCGCCCTCGGTACGCTTCCTCGATGTTCACCGCCGCGATGTAGTACGCGAGCAGCACGACCTCGTTCGCATGGAGCTCACTCCGAAACTTCCGTTTCAAGTCGGCCTCCTCCACCAACCCCAACTGGAGCAGACGAGCCAGGAAGATGCCGGTTCCCGTGAAGGGGTCGAGGACGTGGACTCCGGCGTCACTGAGCCCCCGGCCAAACTCTTCGCGCAGAACATGGTCAGCGCTGCGCAGAATGAAATCCACCACCTCGGTTGGGGTGTAGACGATCCCCAGCCGTTCCGCCTGCCTCTTGAGTGCCACTCGGAAGAAGTGCTCGTAGAGCTCCTTCAGCACCTGCTGGCGGGCGGCGCTGTTGTCGAGGCCCCGTGCGCGGCGGCGGACGCTCTCGTAGAACGGGGCCATATCGCGGATTTCGTTCTCCAGGCCGAACTCTCCGAAATCGCGCCGGAGTTCGTCCAGGGCTGTCGCGATGGGGTTGCCGCTCGCGAAGTCGTATCCCTCGAAAGAGCGCCTCGAAGACGGGCACGGTGAGGATGTGCTGCGCGATCATGTCGATGGCCGCGTCTTCCGTCACCGACTCGTTTATCGAGCCGCGCAGCTCCTCGTGGAAGCCCTCGAACCACTCCAGCAGCGCCTCGTTGGCCGGATTCTCGAGCAGTCGGCCGATCCGCTCGACCAGACGAGCGAAGATGTCGGCAATGTCCTTGGCCCAGGTCTCCCAGTACTTTCGGTCTCCGCACCTTTCGGTCGGGAGAGACGTCGAGGGGCGGAAAGTCGAAGGGCAACTGGTCGTCCCCACCGGGGTCGATGTCGCCGTCAACGATGATCCGGTCCGGCTTCCGCTCGTTCAGGTCGATACGGTTGATCTCGGCGTCGAAGCGGTCGTCGTGGGACCGGAGCGCGCGGAGAACCCCCCACACGGTGCCGAAGCGCTTGTTGTCGTTCAGCGCCTTTTCGGGGGCCACCCCCGGCGGGATCGCCACAGGCAGCACAATGTAGCCGTACTTCTTGCCCTCCGACTTCCGCATGACGCGCCCGACCGCCTGCACGATCTCGACCGGCGACTTGCGCGCCGCCATGAAGAAGACGGCGTCGAGGGCGGGGACATCGACGCCCTCCGAGAGGCACCGGGCGTTGCTCAGGATGCGGCAGACGCCGTCCTC